>NZ_JBIBBM010000003.1:0-75312 GCF_042900645.1 Streptomyces sp. NPDC012888
ACGCCCGGTTACATTCCGAACCCGGAAGCTAAGCCTTTCAGCGCCGATGGTACTGCAGGGGGGACCCTGTGGGAGAGTAGGACGCCGCCGAACAATCATTGCGGGAAGCCCCGTACCGATCGAGTGATCTGGTACGGGGCTTTTCTGCGTTTGGGGCACGCGACCGGCTGACGTTGCTGGTGCCCCCGCCGAAAGCGGGCGGGGGCATGGTTGCGGGCTAAAGGCGGCCGGCGGCTTTGAGGGAGAGGTACGCGTCGGCCAAGGCGGGGGCCAGGGTGTCCGGGGTGGCGTCGACGACGTGGACGCCATGGCGGGAGAGCTGGTCCGCGGTACGGCGGCGCTGGGACCGGGTCTGGGTCGCGGCTGCCGCCTCGTACACCTCGTCGACCGAACCGCGGGACGTGGCCATCTCCTCGACGTGGGGGTCGGCCACCGACGCCAGCAGCACCGTGTGGCGCTGGGTGAGGCGGGTGAGGAGCGGCAGCAGGCCCTCCTCGATCGGGGCGGCGTCCAGGCTGGTCAGGAGGACCACCAGGGAGCGGCGCGGAGCGCTGCGCAGGATGGTGGAGACCAGGCTGCGGGAGTCCGTCTCGACGAGCTCCGGTTCCAGCGGGGCCATCGCGTTCACGAACGCCGGCAGGGTGTCCGCGGCGGAGCGGCCCTGGACGAGGGCGCGGGTGCGGCGGTCGTGGGCCAGGAGGTCCACGCGGTCACCGGCGCGGGTGGCCAGGGCGGTGAGGAGCAGGGCCGCGTCCATGGCGGCGTCCAGGCGGGGGGCGTCGCCGACCCGGCCGGCCGAGGTGCGGCCGGTGTCCAGGCAGATCAGGATGTGGCGGTCGCGTTCCGGGCGCCAGGTGCGGACGGCGACCCTCTGCTGGCGGGCCGTGGCGCGCCAGTCGATGGAACGGGTGTCGTCGCCGGGGACGTAGTCGCGGAGGCTGTCGAACTCGGTGCCCTCGCCGCGGGTCAGCACGCTGGTGCGGCCGTCGAGTTCGCGTAGCCGGGCCAGGCGGGACGGCAGGTGCTTGCGGCTGGCGAAGGGGGGCAGTACGCGGACGGTCCAGGGGGCGACGTGGGCGCCCTGGCGGGCCCAGAGGCCGAGCGGACCGTACGAACGGACGGTGATCCGGTCCGCCTCGTGGTCGCCGCGGCGGGTCGGGCGGAGCCGGGTGGTGAGGAGACGGCGTTCGCCGGCAGGGACGGTCAGGCGGTGCCGGGACGCGTCGGTCTCGGTGCCCGGGAGCCAGCTGCTCGGCGGCCAGGCGTCGCGCAGGAGGGCCCGGAGCGGGCGGGTGCCCGGGTTGGTGAGGGTGAGGTGGACGTCGGCGGTCTCGCCGAGGCGGACGGAGGTGTCGCCGGAGCGGGCCAGCGCGAGCGAGCGGACGGGGGCGGCCAGCGCGGCGTCCGCCGCGCAGGCCAGGGCCAGGGGTCCGTTGACCGCGAGGATCCCCGTCCAGCTCGGTTCGAGGATGCCGACCGGGATGCTGCCGAGGGCCGCGATCAGGGCGGCGCGTCCGGTGAAACCCATCAGCGGGGGACGGGGACGTGGGAGAGGATCGCGGTGAGGACGGCGTCGGCCGTGACCCCTTCCATCTCGGCCTCGGGGCGGAGCTGGATGCGGTGCCGCAGGGTGGGCAGGGCGAGGGCCTTCACGTCGTCGGGGGTGACGTAGTCGCGTCCGGTGAGCCAGGCCCAGGCGCGCGAGGTGGCGAGCAGGGCGGTGGCGCCGCGGGGGGAGACGCCCAGGGTGAGGGAGGGCGATTCGCGGGTGGCACGGCAGACGTCGACGACGTAGCCGGCGATCTCGGGGGAGACGGAGACGCGGGCGACGGCCTGACGGGCCGCTTCCAGGTCGGCGGGTCCGGCGACCGGGCGGACGCCGGCGGCCTTCAGGTCGCGCGGGTCGAAGCCGGCGGCGTGCCGGGTCAGGACGTCGATCTCGTCGGCGCGCGAGGGAAGAGGGACCGTCAGTTTGAGCAGGAAGCGGTCGAGTTGGGCCTCTGGGAGGGGATAGGTGCCCTCGTACTCGACGGGGTTCTGGGTGGCGGCGACCAGGAAGGGTTCCGGCAGGGGCCGGGGGACGCCGTCGACGGTGACCTGGCGTTCCTCCATCGCCTCCAGGAGGGAGGACTGGGTCTTGGGCGGGGTGCGGTTGATCTCGTCGGCGAGCAGCAGGTTGGTGAAGACCGGGCCGTTCTGGAAGGAGAACTCGGCGGTCCGGGCGTCGTAGACGAGGGAGCCGGTGACGTCGGAGGGCATCAGGTCGGGGGTGAACTGGACGCGCTTGGTGTCGAGTTCGAGGGAGGCGGCGAGGGCCCGCACGAGGAGGGTCTTCGCGACTCCGGGGACGCCTTCGAGGAGGACGTGGCCGCGGCAGAGGAGGGCTACGACCAGACCGGTGACGGTGGAGTCCTGGCCGACCACGGCCTTGCCGATCTCGGTGCGGAGCGCCTCCAGGGAGGCGCGGGCGCTGTCGGCGGCGGCGGACTCGGTGGTCGGGGACGTCATGAGGTGCGGACCTCTCTTTCGAGGGCGTCGAGGTGGTCGGCGAGCGCGACGAGCGCCGCGTCGTCGGCGGGGGTGCCGCCGAAGAGAAGGGTGGTCAGTTCCGGTGCGGGACCGGGGAGTTTGGCCGACACGGCGGGCAGCAGGACTGCCGGGTCGTGGGTCTGGGCGGCCGGTACGCCGAGGAGCGCGGCGAGGCGTTCGCGGGTGGCGGCGCGCAGCACGGTGGCGGCGCGGTCACGGGCGCCCGCCTTGCGGTAGAGGCGGGCGCGGCCCTCGGTGGCCTCGGAGGCGCGGACGACGACGGGCAGGCGTTCGGTGACCAGGGGGCCGAGGCGACGGCCGCGCCAGAGGGCGGCGACGGCGGCGGCCAGGGCGAGTTGGAAGACGGCCCAGCCCCAGCCGGCCGGGATGAGCTGGAAGAGGCTCTTGTCCTCGTCGGGCCGGCCGGACTCGGCGGCCTCGGCCAGGGAGGGGAGGTACCAGACGAGTTGGGGCCGGGTGCCGACGGTGTGCAGGGCGAGGGAGGCGTTGCCTTCCTCGGCGAGGGTCTCGTTCAGCAGGATGCCGGCGGAGCCGAGGAGCACGGTGTCGCCGCCCGAGGGGGCGGGGAGCAGGAGCAGGGTGGCTTCGTCGCCGTCGGGGTAACAGGCGGTGACCCCGGGGGTGTCGGTGGTGTAGCGGTTGCCGCCGCCGGTCGCGGCGGGGCCGGCGGTGACGGCGGCGGGGAGGGTGCAGGCGGGGGCGCGGACCTCGTCGGACCGGGCGGGCCGGGTGCGTACGCCGGGGGCGAGGGTGGCGAGGCTGCTGCTGTCGGGTTCCACGAGGACGGTGCGGCCGCCGGAGCGGTCGGTGGCGGCCTTGAGGGTGGAGAGCCGGTCGGGGGAGAGGAGTTCGGGCGAGGTGACCAGGAGGGTGGTGTCCGGGCCGGCGGCCCGGGCGGCTTCCCGGGTGCTGGTGACCACACGGGTGGTGACGCCGCGTTCCCCCAGGAGTTCGGCGAGGGCGCGGCTGCCGGCGGCGTCGGTGGAGCGGGGGTCGAGGGCGGCGTGGTTCTTGCCGGAGTTGAAGGCGGCTATGGCCACGCCGGTGGCGATGAGCACGGCGAGGGCGAGGAGGAAGCCGCGGGCGCGCCGCCAGACGGTGGTGGCGTCGGGCGCGGTGGAGGTGCGGCGGGGGTCGGCGGTGCCGGGGGTCCGGGTGGTGGTCACTGGGCGGCCCCGGTGCCGGAGAGGGCCGGCCTGGTGCGTTCGACGGCGGTGTCGAGGGCGGTGAGGCGGGCGTACATGGCCTGGTCGGCGGTGCGGCCGCCGTAGGTGACGTCGTCGAAGAGGCGGGCGGCCGCGCGGAGTTCCGCGGAGTGTGCCGGGAGGGGCACGGCTGCTTCGGCGGCGGCCTCGTCGGCGGTGCGGCCGGGGCGGGGCTCCAGCAGGACGCGTTCCTCCAGGGAGCGGACGAGGGCGCGCATGCGGTCCTGGACGGCTTCGGTCCAGTGGCCGGCGGCGGCGTGGGCCTGGGCGGAGGACCGGTAGTCGGCGGCGGTGCGGGCCCGTTCGCCCAGCAGGCCGCCGGTGGGGGCGGCGACCGGGCGGGGGGTGCCGAGGCGCCACCACAGCAGGGCGACGGCGAGCACGATCAGTACGACGACCACGACGATGCCCAGGGTGCCGCCGGGGGCGGCCCCGGCGGCGGCGGCGAACAGGTCGTCGACCCAGGCGAGGACCCGGCGCAGGGCGCGGTCGAGCAGGCTGGGGTCGTTCTCGTGGTACATCGGTTTGGACAGCTCGCGTTCGGCGGCCTCACGGGCCGCTTCGCGCGGTGTCGTCACCGGTGGTGTCTCGCTGACGGGCAGTCCCCCCGGGCCGGTCATCGCATCAGCTCCCGGCCGGGGGCGGGGTGCCGCCGCCGGGGGTGGTGCCGTAGTCCTGGACGCCCGCGGCGCGGGCGAGTTCCAGGTCCAGGGCCTCGCGGCGGATGCGCTGGTCGATGTAGAGCAGGACGGAGACGCCGGCCTTGAAGGGCAGGGTGATGGTCATGGCGATGACCGAGCCGATGCCGATGATGACCAGGTAGGTCCAGCTCGTGGCAAGGCCGTCCATGCCTTCGGGGTTGCTGACGCCCTCGGAGATCAGCGCCACGACCGAGAACGGGATGCCGATGATGAACTCGACGGCGCCGGCGATGACGGAGGCGAGCAGCGAGATGCCGAGGATGCGCCACCAGGCGCCGCGGACCAGCTTGTCGGAGCGGGCGAGGCTCTTGAAGACGCCGCTGCGTTCCAGCATCAGCGCGGACGGGGCGAGGCTGACCCGGATGTAGAGCCACACCCAGACGACGAGGCCGGCCAGTCCGCCGAGGACGGCGAGGACGGCGACGCCCGCGCCGCCCATGCCGGCGGCGGCCGCTATGACGGCCGGCAGGAAGCCGAGGGCGACGATGACGCCGCCACCGATGGCGACCAGGGCGGTCAGGCCGGCCAGTCGCAGCAGCTGCGGGCGGCACTCGCGCCAGGCCTCGCCGACGGAGGACGGGCGGCCCAGGACGGCACGGCTGTAGATCATCGTGAGCATGGCGGTGGCCACGATCGTGCCGAGGAAGGTGATGACGAGGGCGCCTGCGCCGGCCAGCAGGGTGCCGGACAGGAAGCTGACGAGGTCGTCCACGTCGGCGGACTCGGAGTCCAGGGCTTCCATCCGGTCGAGCATCAGGCCCTGGACGAGGGTGATCGCCAGGACGGCGACCACGGCCACGCCGAAGCTGATGGGCAGCACGGACCGCCAGTGGCTGCGCAGGGTGGAGAACGCGCCGTCGAGGATCTCGCCGAGGCCCAGGGGGCGCAGCGGGATCACGCCGGGCTTGGCCGCGGGCGGCTTGCCCCAGCCGCCGGGGGCGTGCCCGGGGTACTGGGGGGCGCCCCAGCCGGTGCCGGGGGTGGTGCCGGCGTTCCAGCCTGTGCGGGGGTGCGGCGGGGCGGGGGGCGGGGTGCCCGGGCCGGGGGCGGTGCCCGGGCCGGTGCCGGTGCCGGTGGCGTTCGCGTTCGGCGAGCCCCAGACGCCCTCCTGGGGGGCGCCGGTGCCCGGCGGGGGCTGCTCGGCGGCCCACTTCTGCGGCTGCTGGGGCTGCTGGGGTTGCGGAGCCGGCTGGGCGGGCTGCTCGGGTCGTGCGGCAGGCCGGTCGCCGTCGGACGGATCGGACCCGGGCGAGGCCCAGCCCGGAGAGTCGTTCATCGTCGCTCCTTCAGGGGGCGTGGTCGGCTGTCATCGTGCCACGTGATCTCCCGGGCGGACCGGCCCTCCCCCGTATCCCGGCCCTGCTCACGGCTTCAATTGTCACCTGCCGAGCGGGCAGACTGGTCGACTGGATCACAGGGGCACCGCTGTGTGCCACCTCACGCCGGGTAACGATTGGCTAATGGGATGATGTCAACCATGAAGGGACGCGTCCTTGTCGTCGACGACGACACCGCGCTGGCCGAGATGCTCGGCATTGTGCTGCGTGGAGAAGGTTTCGAGCCGTCGTTCGTAGCGGACGGCGACAAGGCCCTGGCTGCCTTTCGAGAGGCCAAGCCAGACCTGGTGCTGCTGGATCTCATGCTGCCCGGACGGGACGGCATAGAGGTCTGCCGGCTGATCCGCGCCGAGTCCGGCGTGCCGATCGTCATGCTGACCGCGAAGAGCGACACCGTCGACGTCGTCGTGGGCCTGGAGTCCGGGGCCGACGACTACATCGTCAAGCCGTTCAAGCCGAAGGAGCTGGTGGCCCGGATCCGGGCCCGGCTGCGGCGCTCCGAGGAGCCCGCGCCGGAGCAGCTGACCATCGGTGACCTGGTCATCGACGTGGCCGGTCACTCCGTGAAGCGGGACGGCGTGTCCATCGCGCTGACCCCGCTGGAGTTCGACCTGCTGGTCGCGCTCGCCCGGAAGCCCTGGCAGGTGTTCACCCGCGAGGTGCTGCTGGAGCAGGTGTGGGGTTACCGGCACGCCGCGGACACCCGCCTGGTGAACGTGCACGTGCAGCGGCTGCGCTCCAAGGTCGAGCGGGACCCGGAGCGTCCCGAGATCGTCGTGACGGTCCGTGGCGTCGGCTACAAGGCCGGGCCGAGCTGACCATGGCCTCCGGCAGGTCCCGGCGGGCCGGTCGGCTGCTCCAGGACGGGGCGCCCGGCGGCCCCGTACTGCGACTCCTCGTACGACTGGTGCGCAGGCCGCTGCTGCCGGCGGTCCGGCTGTGGCGGCGCAACATCCAGCTCCGGGTGGTCGCAGCCACCCTGCTGATGTCGCTGGGCGTGGTCCTGCTGCTCGGGTTCGTGGTCATCGGGCAGGTCAGCGCCGGCCTCCTCGACGCCAAGCAGAAGGCCGCGCAGAGCCAGGCCGCGGGTGGGTTCGCGGTCGCCCAGGAACGCGCCAACGTGCCGTCGGCGGCCGACGGCCAGGATCCGGCGGCGGTGGACGTCAAGGTCGGCCGCGACGCCAGTACCTGGATGAACGGCCTGGTCAAGCAGCTCGCCAGTGGGGGCCAGACGGCCTTCGAGGTGGTCGCGCTGGGCGCCGGTACCGACGACCCCGGTGAGGGCGTCCGCGGTGCCCGTGCCTCCGGCGACGTCGACCCCGCCACCAGCATCCCGGCCTCGCTGCGCACCGCCGTGGACAACCGGTCGGGCCCCTACCAGACCTTCTCGCGGATCCGGTACAGCACGCCGAAGGCGGCGTCGGAGCCCGCGCTGGTCATCGGCAAGCGGCTGACCGACATCAACGGCGACCCGTACCACCTGTACTACCTGTTCCCGCTGACCCACGAGGAGCAGTCCCTCAACCTGGTCAGGGGCACCATCGCCACCGCGGGCCTGTTCGTGGTGGTGCTGCTCGGCGCGATCGCCTGGCTGGTGGTGCGGCAGGTCGTCACGCCGGTGCGGATGGCCGCCGGGGTCGCCGAGCGGCTCTCCGCGGGCAAGCTGCAGGAGCGGATGAAGGTCACCGGCGAGGACGACATCGCCCGGCTCGGCGAGGCCTTCAACAAGATGGCCCAGAACCTCCAGACCAAGATCCAGCAGCTGGAGGACCTGTCCCGGATGCAGCGCCGGTTCGTCTCGGACGTCTCGCACGAGCTGCGCACCCCGCTGACCACGGTCCGGATGGCGGCCGACGTCATCCACGAGGCCCGGGCCGACTTCGACCCGGTCACCGCCCGCTCCGCCGAGCTGCTGGCGGGCCAGCTGGACCGGTTCGAGTCGCTGCTCGCCGACCTGCTGGAGATCAGCCGGTTCGACGCGGGCGCCGCTGCCCTGGAGGCCGAGCCGATAGACCTGCGGGACGTCGTACGCCGGGTCATCGACGGCGCGGAGCCGCTGGCCGAGGCCAAGGGCACCCGGATCCGGGTGCTCGGCGACAGCCAGCCGGTGGTGGCCGAGGCCGACGCCCGGCGGGTCGAGCGGGTGCTGCGCAACCTGGTCGTCAACGCCGTCGAGCACGGTGAGGGCCGGGACGTCGTCGTACGCCTGGCCTCCGCGGGCGGGGCCGTCGCGGTCGCCGTCCGCGACTACGGCGTGGGGCTGAAGCCCGGTGAGGCCACCCGGGTCTTCAACCGGTTCTGGCGGGCCGACCCGGCCCGCGCCCGTACCACCGGCGGCACCGGCCTCGGCCTGTCCATCGCCGTCGAGGACGCACGGCTGCACGGCGGCTGGCTCCAGGCCTGGGGCGAGCCGGGCGGCGGCTCGCAGTTCCGGCTGACGCTGCCGCGCACCGCGGACGAGCCGCTGCGCGGCTCGCCGATCCCGCTGGAGCCCGAGGACTCCCGGGCGAACCGGGCCCGGGCGGCCGCGGAGGCCGACGTACCGGCCCGGCCGGCCGTCGATCCCGGCGCCGACCGGTCGCCGATACCGCCGCGGCCGGCCGTGACCACCGCGGTGCCGGTACCGGCCGATCCGACCGCCCTTCCGGGCAGCGGGGCGCGTGTGGTGCCGCGGACCGGCGGCGCGGGCGACAGCAGCGACCGAGAGGACGAAGCACGTGGACGCTAGGCGGCGGCGACGGGTGCGGGGCGGCCTCGCCCTGGGCGGTGCCGGGCTGCTGCTGGCCGGCTGCGCTTCCATGCCCGACCGGGGAGAGGTCCGCAAGGTTTCGGCCACCCAGGGCGTGGACTCGCAGGTCCGGGTGTTCGGGGTGCCGCCGGCCCCCAACGCGGGCCCCGCCGAGATCGTCGGCGGGTTCCTGGAGGCGATGACCTCGGACGACCCGCGGCTGTCCACGGCCCGCCAGTACCTGACGGACGAGGCGGCGAAGGCCTGGAAGCCGAGCTCGGGCATCACCGTGCTCGCCTCCGGCCGCGACCTCACCCCCGACAAGCGGGAGAAGGACAAGGACGACGAGGCGCCCCGGTTCAAGCTGTCCGGCAAGAAGGTCGCCACCGTCGACGAGCGGAACGCCTACCACCCGGACACCGGCGGCGTGCCCTACGAGAAGTACCTCCAGCTGGTGAAGAACAAGGAAAACCAGTGGCGCATCGCGTCGCTGCCGGACGGCCTCGTCCTCGGCGAGTCCGACTTCCAGCGGATCTTCATGCCGGTCAACAAGTACTACTTCGCTTCGGGGACGCTCGTCGCCGACCCGGTCTACGTCCGGCAGCGCACCGACCCGGACTCGCGCATGGACCGGATGACGCAGACCCTGACCTCGCTGCTCGCCGGCCCCTCGGCCTGGCTGGATCCGGTGGTCACGTCGGGCTTCCCGGCCGGGACGGCCCTGCGGGAGGGCACCACGTCCCTCGCGTACGACGGGCAGAACACGCTGCGGGTGCCGCTGAACGACAAGGCCGACGACGTCGCCGAGCCGCAGTGCCAGCGCATGGCCACGCAGGTCATGTACACCGTGCACGACCTGACCTCGTCCAGGGTCGGCCGGGTCGAGCTGGTCGGCGAGGACGGCAAGACGCTGTGCGGGCTGGACGAGGGGGTGGCCGCCACCATCGCCAACCGGGTCCCGATCCCCGACCACCAGTACTTCGTCGACGGCCACAAGCTGATGCGGATCACCCTGCCCCGCGATCCCGAGCAGCAGTCCAGCCCGGTCGCGGTGCCGGTGAGCGGCCCGCTGTCCACCGCGGCCCAGCTGAAGGTGGGCACGGCCGCGGTCGCGCACGAGGAGAAGCGGGCGGCGGTGGTCAGCGAGGACGGCCACCACCTGTACGTGGTCTCGCTGACCACGGCGGGTCCGCTGCCGGGGCCGGCCCTGACCAGCCGGGTCCGGGGCGGGCTGTCGGCGCCCACCTGGGACGGCCACGGCGACCTGTGGGTCGCCGACCGGGACGAGCAGCAGCCGGCGCTGTGGCGGATCCCGTCCGGTGTCGGCGCCCCGCAGAAGGTGGAGGTGACCGGGCTCGGCGGGCGGATCGAGTCGCTGCGGATCTCCTCCGACGGGGTCCGGCTGGCGCTGCTGGTGTCGAAGGACGGGGCCCGCAAGGAACTGCTGATCGGGCGGGTCGAGCGGTCCGGGGACCCGGCGGACGCGGGCCGGGTCACGGTGCGCGGGCTGCGGCCGGGCGCCCCGACGATGGCGGACGTGACGGCGATGAGCTGGGCGCCGCGCGGGCGGCTGCTGGTGGTCGGCCGGGAGAGCGGCGGGGTCATGCAGGCCCGCTACATCCAGGCCGACGGCTCGATGGCTGCGGGCAGCCTGCCGGGCGCGACGGGGCTGCTGCAGATCGCCGCGTCGGAGGACGAGCGGCAGCCGGTGGTCGCCTACTCGGCGGACGACAACATCGTGTGGCTGCCGCCGGGCGCCCAGTGGCGCACCGTGTCGGCGAGCGGCAGCGCCCCGGTCTACCCGGGCTGAGCGTGGCGGGGCGGGACAGTCCCGGTCCCGGTCCCGGTTCCGCTCCCGCGGTTTTCCACAGGGGTCGCGGGCGGGTGCCCCGGCGGCCAGAGTGGGAGCCGTGCGGGGATGGTGGCAGGAGATGACGGGGCTCGTCCTGCCGGCGGAGTGCGCCGGCTGCGGGCGGGGCGGCAGCGTGCTGTGCACGCGGTGCCGGGAGGCCCTGGCCGGGCCGGGGGGCGGGCCGGTGCGGCCGCGGGCGGCGCCGGCCGGGCTGCCGGGGGTGTGGGCGGCCGCCGCGTACGAGGGGGTCGTACGGGCCGTCGTGCTGGCCCACAAGGAGCGCGGGGCGCTGCCGCTGGCCGGGGCGCTGGGCGGGGCGCTGGCGGCTGCGGTGCGGGGCGGTGGCCGCGCCGGGCCGACGGCTGGGCCGCCGTGCGGGCCGGGGCCGGTGCTGGTGCCCGTGCCGTCGGCGGGGCGGCAGGTCCGGGCGCGGGGCCACGACCCGGTGCGGCGGATCGCCGCGGCGGCCGCGGCGGAGCTCCGGAGTGGCGGGGCGCGGGCCCGGGTGGTGCCCGTACTGGCCCTCGGGCGGGCGGTGGCGGACCAGGCGGGGCTGCGGGCGCGGGAGCGCCGGGAGAACCTCGCGGGTGCGCTGCGGGTGCGCGGGCGGGTGCCGGGCGCGGTGGCCGGGCTTCCGGTCGTGCTCGTGGACGACGTGGTGACGACGGGGGCGACGCTCGCCGAGGCGGCGCGGGCGCTGCGCGAGGCGGGTGTCGCGGTGGCCTCGGCGGCGGTCGTGGCGGCACCGGCGGGAGCGTTCCGGAAGCGCGGGGAGGAAGCCGGGCACCGTACGGAGCAGGAAAATCCGTGAATGGATTCGGAACTGCCGGGGAACGCGCATCGTTGCAGGTAGTACGAGGGAACGAACACGTGACGGGAGGTACGTCCCGGTAGCGGGTGCCGACAACCGGCCATCAGAGATATGTTCGGTTGTAAGGAACTGGCGATCCTTGGGTACCGACGCAGTCGGGATACGTATGCAGGTGTGCGTGTCCCTCGACTCCCGAGTCGGTGGGGTGGTGATCTTGCCGATGGGGGAGGAGGAGGTGAAAGTCGCCAAGTCCGAGACTCCGGTGCCCACCGGAGTCTGGTGCAAGAGGGAGACGCTTCGCCCGGCGAAGGGCGGGGCAATCCGGGAACGGAGTTCTGCGTGGACATCGTCGTCAAGGGCCGCAAGACCGAAGTGCCCGAGCGGTTCCGCAAGCACGTGGCCGAGAAGCTGAATCCGGAGCGGATCCAGAAGCTCGACGCCAAGGTGATCAGCCTGGACGTCGAGGTGTCCAAGGAGCACAACCCGCGCCAGGCCGACCGTTCCGACCGCGTCGAGATCACCCTTCGTTCGCGGGGCCCGGTGATCCGTGCCGAGGCCTCCGCCGCCGATCCGTACGCGGCACTGGACCTGGCCCAGGACAAGCTCGAAGCCCGGCTGCGCAAGCAGCACGACAAGCGCCACACCCGCCGCGGTACCGGGCGGCTCTCGGCGGCCGAGGTCGCCGACCACGTCCCGGACGCCGCGACGTTGAACGGAAACGGAGAGGTGGTCTCCGAAGAGCAGCTGGACGCGATCCCGACGACCCGGATCGGATCGCTCGAAGTGCAGGGCGAGGGCCCGCTGATCGTCCGCGAGAAGACGCACGCGGCCGCGCCCATGTCGCTGGACCAGGCCCTGTACGAGATGGAGCTGGTCGGCCACGACTTCTACCTGTTCGTCGACTCGGACACCAAGCAGCCCAGCGTCGTCTACCGGCGCCACGCCTACGACTACGGCGTCATCCACCTGAGCCCCGACGCCGCGACCTCCGGCAGCTTCGAGGCCGGCGGCGCGGGCGGCGCGCTCGGCGGCTGACGTCCACGCCCATCGGTGCCCCTGCGGGACGCTCCGGCGCCCCCGCGGGGGCACCCGTATGAGCCAAGCGGGCCGAATGAGGCGATTCCGGGGCGCCCGGACGTGGAATCATGGCGGGCAGTCAACCGGCGGCCGGACCTGCCCGGTTGGCCCGGCACAGGGCTTCAGGGGGAGGAACGATGGCGGACACCTTCGCACCGGTGCGAGAGGCGGCCGGCGGTGAGCCGATCCGGGTGCTCGTGGTGGACGACCACGCGCTGTTCCGGCGCGGCCTGGAAATCGTCCTCGCACAGGAGGAGGACATCCAGGTCGTCGGCGAGGCCGGGGACGGGGCGGAGGCCGTCGACAAGGCCGCCGACCTGCTTCCGGACATCGTGCTGATGGACGTGCGGATGCCGCGGCGGGGCGGGATCGAGGCGTGCACCTCGATCAAGGAAGTCGCACCCTCCGCGAAGATCATCATGCTGACGATCAGCGACGAGGAGGCGGACCTCTACGACGCGATCAAGGCGGGGGCCACGGGCTACCTGCTCAAGGAGATCTCGACGGACGAGGTGGCGACCGCCATCCGCGCCGTGGCGGACGGACAGTCGCAGATCAGCCCTTCGATGGCGTCGAAACTGCTGACCGAGTTCAAGTCGATGATCCAGCGCACCGACGAGAAGCGGCTGCTCCCGGCGCCGAGGCTGACCGACCGCGAGCTGGAGGTCCTCAAACTGGTGGCCACGGGGATGAACAACCGGGACATCGCCAAGGAGTTGTTCATCTCCGAGAACACGGTCAAGAACCACGTCCGGAACATCCTGGAGAAACTGCAGCTGCATTCCCGGATGGAAGCCGTGGTGTACGCGATGCGGGAGAAGATCCTGGAGATCCGCTAGCGTCCGGTCGCTCCCCGCTAGGCGCCGAGGACGGCCAGCTCGGCGGTGACCGCCGCCGCCTCCGCGGGGGTCTGGGCGCGTTCCACCCGCACCGCGTCGCATCCCACCCACTCCGCCGCCTCCCGCAGGGCCGCCGCCATGGCGGGCGCGGCCTTCGGCGAGGTGAGCGAGAGCTGCCGGGCCACCAGCGTGCGGCCCTCGCGGGCCGGGTCGACCCGCCCCTGGAGCCGGCCGCCGCTCAGCAGCGGCATCGCGAAGTAGCCGTGTATCCGCTGCGGCTTGGGGACGTACGCCTCCAGCTTGTGGCTGAAGCCGAAGATCCGCTCGGTCCGCGGGCGCTCCCAGACCAGGGAGTCGAACGGGGAGAGCAGGGTCGTCCGGTGCCGGCCGCGCACGGGAGCCGCCAGCGCCTCCGGGTCGGCCCAGGCCGGCTTGTCCCAGCCCTCGACCCGCACCGGAACCAGCCCGGAGTCGGCGATCACCGCGTCGAACTGCTCGCCCTTGATGCGGTGGTAGTCGGCGATGTCCGCGCGGGTGCCCACGCCCAGGGACCGGCCGGCCAGCGCGACGAGGCGGCGCAGGCACTCGGCGTCGTCCAGGTCGTCGTGCAGCAGCGCGTCCGGCACGGCCCGCTCGGCCAGGTCGTAGACCCGCTTCCAGCTCCGCCGCTGGGTGCAGACCACGTCACCGGCGTCCAGCAGCCACTCCACCGCGATCTTGGTCTCGGACCAGTCCCACCACGGGCCGCCGTTCTTGGCACCGCCCAGCTCGGTCGAGGTCAGCGGGCCCTCGGCCTTGAGCCGGTCCAGTACGAGCGCGCAGGAGGCCTCGCGGTCCTTCATCCGGTGCCAGCGGTAGCCGTGCTCCCGGCGGGCCCGCCGTCGGAAGGCGAAATGTGGCCATTCCTCGATGGGCAGGATGCAGGCCGCGTGGGACCAGTACTCGAAGGCGTGACCGTCGCTCCAGTACGCGCGCTCGACCTCGGCACGGCCCACCGCGCCCAGCCGGGCGTACGGGACCAGCTCGTGCGAGCGCGCCAGCACCGAGATCGTGTCCAGCTGCACGGCGCCCAGGTGCCGCAGCACCCCCCGGACCCCGCCGCGCCGGTCGGGGGCCCCGAGGAACCCCTGGGCGCGCAGGGCGATGCGTCGTGCTTCGTCGGCGGACAGCGAGAGGACGGTCATGGCCGCAGCCTAGGCCCCGGCACTGACAGCGGGCAGGTACGGGACCGGAGCGGGCAGCCCCAGGTCGGCCGGTAGCAGGCCGCCCACCCAGGCGTCGCGCCGGGTCCCCCGGACGTCCAGGGCCGCGCGCAGGGTGCCCTCGAAGCGGAACCCGGCCTTCTCGGCGGCGGCCCGCGAGGCCGTGTTGCCGACCTCCGCCCGCCACTGCAGCCGGGCCGCGCCGACGTCCGTGAACAGCCAGCGGGCCACGCCCGTCACGGCCTCGCTCACGTAACCGCGGCCGCGGTGCTCGCGGGTGGCCCAGTAGCCGATCTCGTACGCGCGGGCGCCGGGCACGCCGGATACGTGGACGCCGACCGAGGCGAGCAGCGGCCCGCCCCCGCGCGGGCGGACGGCGAAGCCGTACTCGGTGTCCTCGGCCCAGGCGCGCGGCATCACCTCGGTCACCCAGCCCTCGGCCTGCTCCCGGCCGTAGGGGGAGGGCACGGCGGTCCAGCGGTGGATGTCGGGGTCCTGGCAGGCGGCGTGCACCTCGCCGGCATCGTCCGGTCCGAAGGGCCGCAGCACGAGGCGGTCGGTGGTGAGGGTCACGGGCTCCATGCGGGCATTCTGCGGCCGCGGAGGGTCCCGGGCGAACACTTTTCTGGCCGGGCGGCACCTTCCGTGTCCCCCGTACGTTCTCATTCCGGGCGATGTGCCGCCCGGCGGCGACGGCAGACCTCCCGGCGCGGCGGCGTCCTCGCTTACGATGACCGTTGCGGTGGGGTCCACCTGCCGTGCCCGTCACGAACCAGTGCCAGGCCCGACCGGCAAGGAGACAAACCTCGGTGTCCGTCTTCAACAAGCTCATGCGTGCAGGCGAAGGCAAGATCCTGCGCAAACTGCACCGCATCGCGGACCAGGTCAACTCCATCGAAGAGGACTTCGTCAACCTCTCCGACGCCGAGTTGCGGGCGCTCACGGACGAGTACAAGCAGCGCTACCAGGACGGCGAGAGCCTGGACGACCTGCTCCCGGAGGCGTTCGCCACCGTCCGCGAGTCCGCCAAGCGCGTCCTCGGCCAGCGGCACTACGACGTCCAGCTGATGGGCGGCGCGGCGCTGCACCTCGGCTACGTGGCCGAGATGAAGACCGGTGAGGGCAAGACCCTCGTCGGCACCCTCCCCGCCTACCTGAACGCGCTGTCCGGCAAGGGCGTCCACCTGATCACGGTGAACGACTACCTCGCGGAGCGCGACTCCGAGATGATGGGCCGGGTCCACAAGTTCCTGGGCCTGTCCGTCGGCTGCATCCTGGCGAACATGACGCCGGCGCAGCGCCGCGAGCAGTACGCCTGCGACATCACCTACGGCACGAACAACGAGTTCGGCTTCGACTACCTGCGCGACAACATGGCGTGGTCGAAGGACGAGCTGGTGCAGCGCGGCCACAACTTCGCCGTGGTCGACGAGGTCGACTCCATCCTCGTCGACGAGGCCCGCACCCCGCTGATCATCTCCGGCCCGGCCGACCAGGCCACCAAGTGGTACGGCGACTTCGCCAAGCTGGTCACCCGCCTGACCAAGGGCGAGCCCGGTCAGCCGCTGAAGGGCATCGAGGAGACCGGCGACTACGAGGTCGACGAGAAGAAGCGCACCGTCGGCATCCACGAGGCCGGTGTCGCCAAGGTCGAGGACTGGCTCGGCATCGACAACCTCTACGAGTCGGTGAACACCCCGCTCGTCGGCTACCTGAACAACGCCATCAAGGCGAAGGAACTGTTCAAGAAGGACAAGGACTACGTCGTCATCGACGGCGAAGTCATGATCGTCGACGAGCACACCGGCCGTATCCTCGCCGGCCGCCGCTACAACGAGGGCATGCACCAGGCGATCGAGGCGAAGGAAGGGGTGGACATCAAGGACGAGAACCAGACCCTCGCCACGATCACCCTGCAGAACTTCTTCCGCCTGTACTCGAAGCTGTCGGGCATGACCGGTACGGCCATGACCGAGGCCGCCGAGTTCCACCAGATCTACAAGCTGGGCGTCGTCCCGATCCCGACGAACCGGCCCATGCAGCGCAAGGACCAGCCGGACCTCATCTACCGGACCGAGGTCGCCAAGTTCGCCGCCGTCGTCGACGACATCGCCGAGAAGCACGAGAAGGGCCAGCCGATCCTCGTCGGCACCACCTCGGTCGAGAAGTCCGAGTACCTCTCGCAGCAGCTCAGCAAGCGCGGCATCCCGCACGAGGTGCTGAACGCCAAGCACCACGAGCGCGAGGCGCAGATCGTCGCCCAGGCCGGCCGCCGCGGCGCGGTCACCGTCGCCACGAACATGGCCGGCCGCGGTACCGACATCAAGCTCGGCGGCAACCCCGACGACCTCGCCGAGGCGGAGCTGCGCCAGCGCGGCCTCGACCCCGAGGAGCACATCGAGGAGTGGGCGCACGCCCTGCCCGACGCGCTCTCCCGGGCGGAGGCGGCCGTGAAGGCCGAGTTCGAGGAGGTCAAGGAGCTCGGCGGGCTGTACGTGCTGGGCACCGAGCGCCACGAGTCGCGGCGCATCGACAACCAGCTGCGCGGCCGCTCCGGCCGTCAGGGCGACCCGGGCGAGTCCCGCTTCTACCTGTCGCTCGGCGACGACCTGATGCGGCTGTTCAAGGCGCAGATGGTCGAGCGGGTCATGGCGATGGCCAACGTCCCGGACGACGTCCCGATCGAGAACAAGATGGTGACGCGGGCGATCGCGTCGGCGCAGTCGCAGGTCGAGACGCAGAACTTCGAGACCCGCAAGAACGTCCTGAAGTACGACGAGGTGCTGAACAAGCAGCGCGAGGTCATCTACGGCGAGCGGCGCCGCGTGCTGGAGGGCGAGGACCTGCACGAGCAGGTGCGCCACTTCATGGACGACACCATCGACGCGTACATCGCGGCGGAGACGGTCGAGGGCTTCGCCGAGGACTGGGACCTGGACCGGCTGTGGGGCGCGTTCAAGCAGCTGTACCCGGTCAAGGTGACCGTGGAAGAGCTGGAGGACGCGGCCGGCGACCGGGCCGGGATCACCGCCGAGTTCATCGCGGAGTCCGTCAAGGACGACATCCACGAGCAGTACGAGGCGCGCGAGAAGCAGCTGGGCTCCGAGGTGATGCGCGAGCTGGAGCGGCGGGTCGTGCTGTCGGTGCTGGACCGCAAGTGGCGCGAGCACCTGTACGAGATGGACTACCTGCAGGAGGGCATCGGCCTGCGGGCGATGGCCCAGAAGGACCCGCTGGTCGAGTACCAGCGCGAGGGCTTCGACATGTTCAACGCCATGATGGAGGGCATCAAGGAGGAGTCCGTCGGCTACCTGTTCAACCTGGAGGTCCAGGTCGAGCAGCAGGTCGAGGAGGTCCCCGTGCAGGACGCGCCGCCGGCGCCGCGCACCGAGATCAAGGCGAAGGGGCTGGAGGCGCCGCAGCGTCCGGACCGGCTGCACTTCTCCGCGCCGACGGTGGACGGGGAGGGGGGCACGATCGAGAGCGACTACGACGCGGACGGGCTGCCCGCCTCGGGTGACGGGCTCACGCGGGCGGAGCGGCGGAAGGCGGCGAAGGCCGCGGGTGGCCGCCGCCGCAAGAAGTAACCCCCCTCGGCGCTTCCGGCCGGGGCCGGTCCCTCCTCCCAGGGGCCCGGCCCCGGCCGCGCCGTTTCCGGCCCCGGCCGCGCCGTTTCCGGCCCCGGCGGGGCCGTCCGGCCCGAGCGGCGTTCGAGCGGGGCCGGGCGGAGCCGGTGCGTTGCCGATGGGCTCGGCCGGGGCTCACGGGACTCACGGGGGTCTGTCGCGCGCCCTGGGCCCGCGGGTGTCGGCGGGGGTGGGCAGGGGTCATGGGCGGGGGCCCACTTCGATCGCGGCGCAGCGCCAGCGGAGGTCCTGGCCGCGTTCCAGGCGGAAGGCCATCGCCGTGACACGGTCGCCGACCGCCACCCGCGCGAACGCCTCGATGACCCCCGGCCCCGGCCGGAACCGGCCGCAGTGCCGCAGCACCGGCCGCAGTGCCGCCCGGTCGGGCGGGGTGCTGGTGAGGTCGATCAGCTGCTCGTACGCGGGGCCGATGGTGTGGCCCAGCAGGAAGTGCACCGGGCGCTGCCCGCTCAGCACCGCCAGCAGCGCGTGCGCGAACCACGTCTGGGGTTCGGCGGGCGGGCGGCCCGGTCCGCCCGGGCGCCGGGTGTCGCGGCGGCCCCGCGGGCGGGTACCCGCCGTACGCCGCCGGGCGGTGCCCCCGCCGCCGTGGGTGCTGGTGATCGTGTCCATCGCGTCGTTCCCTGGTCCGTCGTCTCGGGTGGGTGGGGATGGTTTAGGCGGTGGGCGGAACGTGCCGCAATGGCGGGGGAGGAGCGCGGGGAGGGGGGTCGCGGTTCACCTATCCGGGTGAGCGGGCCCAGGCCACGGCCCGCCGCCGGCGGTTCCGCGGGGCGTCGGGTGGACGGGCCGGGGAGGGGCCGGAGCTGCACGAAGGGGGACCGCGAGCCTCCCCGGACGGCGGAACGGCCGTATCCTGAGGGCGTCCCCGACTACGGAAAGCAGCCGGCCATGCGCGTGTACGTCCCCCTGACCCTGCCCGGGCTCGCCGAGGCGCACAAGGCGGGCGAACTGGGCCCCGCCCCGCTGCCCGCCTACGCCGTCACCCCGGCCCTGCGCGAGTGGTACGGCTCGGACGACGTCGAGGAGCTGGAGTACGCCGCCCTCGGCCGGGCCGCCGCCGCCTCCCTGCGGATGCTCGCCGGGGACCCGGGCGCGCCCCGCAAGCGCGTGGTCGTCGCCGTGGACGTGAACGACCGGGTGGTGTCGGCCGTGACCGGTCCGCAGACGGATGAGGACGCGGTCGGCCGCGTCGGGCTGGACGGCCCCGTGCGGCTCGCCGTCGCCGCCGCCGTGCACGTCGACGCGCCCGACGCGGAGGCGGACGTGACGGCCGCCGTGTCGGCGCTGGCGGCCGCCGACGCCGGCGACGCGGACGCGCTGGCCGCCGTGGACGGCGCCGAGGACCACGACCTGCTGTGGTTCGGCGTGCAGGAGATCCCGGGGCTGCTCCGATGACGCACATCGTGTGGGACTGGAACGGCACCCTGCTGCACGACATCGACGCCGTCATCACCGCCACCAACGCCTCCTTCGCCGAGTTCGGCTTCGAGCCGCTCACCCTGGAGCGCTACCGCGACCTCTACGTCGTGCCCGTCCCCCGCTTCTACGAGCGGATCATGGGCCGGCTCCCCACCGAGGAGGAGTGGGAGGTCATGGACGAGACCTTCCACCGGCACTACTGGGCCGCCGCGGCCGACGCCGGCCTCGCCGACGGGGTGGACCGGCTGCTCGGGGACTGGCAGCGGCAGGGGCTGAGCCAGTCCCTGCTCTCCCTCGCGCCCCACGACCGGCTGGTCCCGCTCGTGCGGACCTTCGGCATCGAGGGCCGCTTCCTCCGCGTCGACGGCCGCACCGGCCCCTCGCACACCACCAAGGCCGGACACCTGGTACGCCATCTGGAGGCCCTGGCGCCGACGGGTGTGACCGCCGCACGTACGGTCCTCATCGGAGACGCCCTGGACGACGCGGCGGCCGCCGCCCACGTGGGTGCCCGGGCCGTGCTCTACACCGGCGGGTCGCACAGCCGGACCAGCCTGGAAGCGGCCGGCGTGCCGGTCGTGGACACCCTGGAGGAAGCCGTCCGCACCGCCCGCGACCTGGCCGGATAGTCACTCGCACGGGTCGGCGCGCACGTCGCTGTCCAGAGTGTCAAAGTTCCACCCCCGGTTTTGTACACATACAGCTCATGACGGCCCGGGGGTGGGGCGAGATAGCCTTGTACCCGTGATCAGCGCGATAGTCCTCGGGGGCACTGTGGCCCCCGGCCTGCGCCCGGCGCACCCCGGTGCCCGGGTCTTCGCTGATCCCCGTTTCCGGAACCGCCCGCCGATCGACTTGACGATCTTGGCCGATTCCGTTCCGGTAGCGGCCGTCGACGACATAGCGTCGACGGAGATGCCGCGATTCTCGCGATTCCTTCCTTCACCTACGTCACGCAACGGCGCGCGACAGGAGCCATGAGGACATGCAGACCAAGCTGGACGAAGCAAAGGCCGAGCTGCTCGCACGGGCGGCCCGGGTAGCTGAGAACAGCCCGGCCGGGGGGCTACTTCCGACTGGGTCCGACCAGGCCGAGCGCCCCGACCAGGACACGGTGCTCGCCTATCTCCAGCGCTACTACCTGCACACCGCGCCCGAGGACCTCACCGACCGGGACCCGGTCGACGTCTTCGGGGCCGCCCTGTCGCACTACCGGCTCGCCGAGAACCGCCCTCAGGGCACCGCGAACGTACGCGTCCACACCCCCACCGTCGAGGAGAACGGCTGGACCTCCAGCCACTCCGTGGTGGAGGTCGTCACCGACGACATGCCCTTCCTGGTCGACTCCGTGACCAACGAGCTGTCCCGCCAGGGCCGCGGCATCCATCTGGTGATCCACCCGCAGGTCGTCGTCCGCCGCGACGTCACCGGCAGGCTGATCGAGATCCTCGGCCCGGACTGCGACGCCCACGGCCCCCGGACCGCGCGGCCGCACGACTCCCTCGTCGAGTCCTGGATCCACGTCGAGATCGACCGCGAGACCGACCGCGCCGACCTCAAGCAGATCACCGCCGACCTGCTCCGCGTCCTGTCCGACGTCCGCGAGGCCGTCGAGGACTGGGAGAAGATGCGGGAGAAGGCCCGCCGCATCGCCGCGGACCTGGTCGAGGAGCCCACCGCCGGCGACCTGAGCGAGCACGAGCTGGAAGAGGCCTGCGAGCTGCTGTACTGGCTCGCCGACGACAACTTCACCTTCCTCGGCTACCGCGAGTACGACCTGGTCGACGGCGACGCCCTCACGGCAGTCCCCGGCACCGGCCTCGGCATCCTGCGTTCCGACCCGCACCACAGCGGCCAGGAGGACTCCCACCCGGTCTCGCCGTCGTTCAACCGGCTGCCCGCCGACGCCCGCGCCAAGGCCCGCGAGCACCGGCTGCTGGTGCTGACCAAGGCCAACAGCCGCGCCACCGTGCACCGCCCGAGCTACCTCGACTACGTGGGCGTCAAGAAGTTCGACGCCGAAGGCAACGTGGTCGGCGAGCGCCGCTTCCTCGGCCTGTTCTCCTCCGCCGCGTACACCGAGTCGGTGCGCCGCGTCCCGGTGATCCGCCGCAAGGTCGCCGAGGTCCTGGAGCGGGCCGGCTTCTCGCCCGCCAGCCACGACGGCCGCGACCTCCTCCAGATCCTGGAGACCTACCCGCGCGACGAGCTGTTCCAGACGCCCGTCGACCAGCTCCAGTCCATCGTCACCTCGGTGCTGTACCTCCAGGAACGCCGCCGGCTGCGGCTGTACCTGCGCCAGGACGAGTACGGCCGCTACTACTCGGCGCTCGTCTACCTGCCCCGGGACCGCTTCACCACCGGCGTCCGCCTCCGCCTGATGGACATCCTCAAGGAGGACCTGGGCGGCACCAGCGTCGACTTCACCGCCTGGAACACCGAGTCGATCCTGTCCCGGATCCACTTCGTCGTCCGCGTCCCGCAGGGCACCGAGCTGCCCGTCCTGACCGACAGCGACGTCGAGCGGATCGAGGGCCGCCTCGTCGAGGCCGCCCGCTCCTGGGCCGACGGCTTCCAGGAGGCGCTGATCGCCGAGTGCGGCGAGGAGCGCGCCGCCGAGCTGCTGCGCCGCTACGGCTCCGCCTTCTCCGAGGGCTACAAGGCCGACCACTCCCCGCGCGCGGCCGTCGCCGACCTGATGCACCTGGAGCGGCTGGCCGCCTCCGACAGCGACTTCGCGCTCTCCCTGTACGAGCCGGTCGGCGCCGGCCCCGGCGAGCGCCGGTTCAAGATCTACCGCACCGGTGAGCAGGTCTCCCTCTCCGCCGTCCTGCCGGTCCTCCAGCGCCTGGGCGTCGAGGTCACCGACGAGCGCCCGTACGAGCTGCGCCGATCGGACCGCACCAACGCCTGGATCTACGACTTCGGCCTGCGACTGCCCGCGCCCGCCGGCAACGGCGACAACTACCTCGGCGACGACGCCCGCGAGCGCTTCCAGGAGGCCTTCGCCGCGGTATGGCGGGGCGAGGCGGAGAACGACAACTTCAACACCCTGGTGCTGCGCGCCGGCCTGACCTGGCGGCAGGCCGTCGTCCTGCGCGCGTACGCCAAGTACCTGCGCCAGGCGGGCTCCACGTTCTCCCAGGACTACATGGAGGACACCCTCCGCAACAACGTCCACACCACGCGGCTGCTGATCTCGCTCTTCGAGGCCCGGATGTCGCCCGGCCGCCAGGCCGCCGGCACCGAGCTGATCGACGCCATGCTGGAGGAGCTGGACGGGGCCCTGGAGCAGGTCGCCTCGCTGGACGAGGACCGCATCCTGCGCTCCTTCCTCACCCTCATCAAGGCCACCCTCCGCACCAACTTCTTCCAGAACGACGCGGCCGGCGAGCCGCACCCCTACGTGTCGATGAAGTTCGACCCGCAGGCCATCCCGGACCTGCCGGCCCCGCGCCCGGCGTTCGAGATCTGGGTGTACTCGCCGCGCGTCGAGGGCGTCCACCTGCGCTTCGGCAAGGTAGCCCGGGGCGGCCTGCGCTGGTCCGACCGCCGCGAGGACTTCCGTACGGAGATCCTCGGCCTGGTCAAGGCGCAGATGGTGAAGAACACCGTCATCGTGCCGGTCGGCGCCAAGGGCGGCTTCGTCGCGAAGAACCTGCCGGACCCGTCGGTGGACCGTGACGCGTGGCTGGCCGAGGGCATCGCCTCGTACAAGATCTTCATCTCGGCGCTGCTGGACATCACCGACAACATGGTCGGCGGCGAGGTCGTGCCGCCGCGCGACGTCGTCCGCCACGACGAGGACGACACCTACCTCGTCGTCGCCGCCGACAAGGGCACCGCCACCTTCTCCGACATCGCCAACGGCGTTGCGGAGGCGTACGGCTTCTGGCTCGGCGACGCGTTCGCCTCCGGCGGCTCCGCCGGCTACGACCACAAGGGCATGGGCATCACCGCCCGCGGCGCCTGGGAGTCCGTGAAGCGGCACTTCCGCGAGCTCGGCCACGACACCCAGACGCAGGACTTCACCGTCGTCGGCGTCGGCGACATGTCGGGCGACGTCTTCGGCAACGGCATGCTGCTCTCCGAGCACATCCGCCTGGTCGCCGCCTTCGACCACCGGCACATCTTCATCGACCCGAACCCGGACGCGGCCACCTCGTACGCCGAGCGCCGCCGCCTGTTCGACCTGCCCCGCTCCTCCTGGGCCGACTACGACACCGAGCTGCTGTCGGCCGGCGGCGGGATCCACCCCCGCTCGGCCAAGTCCATCCCGGTCAACGCCCACGTGCGCGAGGCCCTCGGCATCGAGGACGGCGTCACCAAGATGACCCCGGCCGAGCTGATGCAGGCCGTCCTGAAGGCCCCGGTCGACCTGCTGTGGAACGGCGGCATCGGCACGTACGTCAAGGCGTCCGGCGAATCCCACGCGGACGTCGGCGACAAGGCCAACGACGCCATCCGCGTCAACGGCGCCGACCTGCGCGTGAAGGTCGTCGGCGAGGGCGGCAACCTCGGCCTGACCCAGCTGGGCCGGATCGAGTTCGCCCGCTCCGGCGCCGGCGGCGAGGGCGGCAAGGTCAACACCGACGCCATCGACAACAGCGCGGGCGTGGACACCTCCGACCACGAGGTGAACATCAAGATCCTGCTCAACTCGCTCGTCACCGAGGGCGACATGACCGTCAAGCAGCGCAACAAGCTGCTCGCCGAGATGACCGACGAGGTCGGCCGGCTGGTGCTGCGCAACAACTACGCGCAGAACACCGCCCTGGCCAACGGCGCCGCCCAGGCGCCCAGCCTGCTCCACGCCCAGCAGCGCTTCATGCGCCGCCTGGGCCGGGACGGCAAGCTCGACCGCGCCCTGGAGTTCCTGCCCAACGACCGGCAGATCCGGGAGCTGCTCAACTCGGGCAAGGGCCTGAGCCAGCCCGAGCTGGCCGTCCTGTTCGCCTACACCAAGATCACGGTGGCGGACGAGCTGATCCACACCGGGCTGCCGGACGACCCCTACCTGCGCCGCCTGCTGCACGCCTACTTCCCGGCCGCGCTGCGGGACCGGTTCGCCGAGCAGATCGACGCGCACGCGCTGCGCCGCGAGATCATCACCACCCTGCTGGTCAACGACACCGTCAACACCGGTGGTTCGACCTTCCTGCACCGCCTCCGCGAGGAGACGGGCGCCTCCCTGGAGGAGATCGTCCGGGCCCAGCTGTCGGCCCGTGAGATCTTCGGCCTGGCCGAGGTGTGGGACGCGGTGGAGGCCCTCGACACGCACGTCGCGGCCGACGTCCAGACCCGGATCCGGCTGCACTCCCGCCGCCTGGTCGAGCGCGGCACCCGCTGGCTGCTCAACAACCGGCCGCAGCCGCTCCAGATCACCGAGACGATCGAGTTCTTCGGTGACCGGGTGGCGCAGGTCTGGGCCGAGCTGCCCAAGCTGCTGCGCGGCGCGGACCAGGAGTGGTACCAGCAGGTGATGGACGAGCTGACGGACGCGGGCGTGCCCGAGGAGCTGGCGGCCAAGGTGGCTGGGTTCTCCTCCGCCTTCCCGACGCTCGACGTGGTCGCGATCGCGGACCGCACCGGCAAGGCCCCGCTGGACGTCGCCGAGGTGTACTACGACCTGGCCGACCGGCTGGACATCACCGAGCTGATGGACCGGATCATCGAGCTGCCGCGGGCCGACCGCTGGCAGTCCATGGCCCGCGCCGCCATCCGCGAGGACCTGTTCGCCGCGCACGCCGCCCTGACGTCGGACGTGCTGGCGGTGGGCGACGGCGACTCGACGCCCGAGCAGCGGTTCAAGTCCTGGGAGGAGCGGAACTCGGCGATCATCGGCCGTGCCCGGACCACGCTGGACGAGATCCAGGGCTCGGACGACTTCGACCTGGCCAACCTGTCGGTGGCCATGCGGACGATGCGCTCCCTGCTCCGCGCCCACGCCTGACCTGTCCCGGCCGCGAAGGCCCCGCCTCCCCCGTGACCGGGTGGGGCGGGGCCTTCCGCTTGCGCGGGTTTGCCTAGCGGCGAGTGAAGGCCTCGTACGCGTCGCAGACCTCCGCCGACGGACCGTCCATGCGCACGACGCCCCGTTCCAGCCAGATCGCCCGGTCACAGGTCTCGCGGACCGTGCCGAGGCCGTGGCTGACCAGGAAGACGGTGCCGGCCGTGGCGCGGAGCTCCTCGATGCGCTTCCGGCTGCGGCGCTGGAACGCCGCGTCGCCCGTGGCCAGGGCCTCGTCGATCATCAGTACGTCGTGGTCCTTCGCGGCGGCGATGGAGAACCGCAGCCGGGCGGCCATGCCGGAGGAGTACGTGCGCATGGGCAGGGAGACGAAGTCGTCCTTCTCGTTGATCCCGGAGAAGTCGACGATGCCCTGGTAGCGCTCGTCGATCTGCCGCCGGGTCATGCCCATGGCCAGGCCGCCGAGGATGACGTTGCGTTCCCCGGTGAGGTCGTTCATCAGGGCGGCGTTGACGCCGAGCAGCGAGGGCCGGCCATGGGAGTAGACCCGCCCCGCGGTGACGGGCTGGAGGCCCGCGATCGCCTTGAGCAGGGTGGACTTCCCGGAGCCGTTGGTGCCGACCAGGCCGATGGCCTCGCCCCGGTACGCGGTGAAGCTGACCCCGCGCACGGCGTGCACCTCGCGGACGGCGTGCTCGGCGCGCCGGCGGCGGCCGAGGATCCGGCCGAGCGCGGCGGTGGCGCCGCCGCGGGCACCGCCGCCGTGGACCCGGTAGACGACGTGGACGTCGTCGGCGATGACGGTGGGAACGGTGGGGACGCGGGTGGCCGCCGGGGCCGTCGTCGGGCTAGCCACGGCCGTAGTCCTCCTCCGCCCTCCAGAAGTAGACGAATCCGCCGGCGCCCGCGAGGAGGGCCCAGCCGGCGGCGAGCGGCCAGACGTGCGGCGGGAGGTCCTGCGCGCCGAAACTGCCGATCAGGGCGAAGCGGACGAGGTCGATGTAGACCGCCGCCGGGTTGCACTCGAGCGCCGTCGAGACCCAGCGGGGCAGGTCGTCGTGCCGCAGGAACCGGTCGATGGACCACATCACCCCCGAGGCGTACATCCAGGTGCGCAGGACGAACGGCATCAGCTGGCTGACGTCCGGGATCCTGCTGCCGATCCGCGCCGTGACCAGGGCGCAGCCCGCGCAGAAGACGGCCATCAGGAGCAGGGCGGGCACGGCCAGCAGCCAGGCGGGGCCGGGCGTCTGCCCGAAACCGATCAGGACGACGACCAGCGTGAGCATGGTGACCAGCAGCTGCTGGAAGTGCTGCAGCACGACGGCGAGGGGGAGGCCGGCGCGGGGGAAGTGCAGCGCGCGGACCAGGCCGAGGTTGGCGTGGACGGCGCGGGTGCCGGCGCTGACGGAACTGCTGATGAAGTCCCACACGAAGACGCCGGTGAGGAGGAAGGGGACGTAGTCGGGGACGCCCTTGCTCGCGTGCAGGACCACGCCGAAGACGAAGTAGTAGACGAGGGCGTTGAGCTTCGGGGTGACCAGGTGCCAGAGCCGGCCGAGTCTGGCGGTGCTGTACTGCGAGGTCATGCGCGCCGTCGCGAACGCGGTGACGAACTGGCGGCGGCCCCACAGCTCCCGGACGTACGCAGGGAGGGTGGGGCGGGCGCCGCTGACGGTCAGGCCGTGGGCGGCCGCGAGTTCCGCGAGCTGCCCGGAGGAGCGGAGCGGGGTCGTGGTGGGCACGGGTGGGTCGCTTTCGCCGATGAGGGAACGGGATGGAACGGGTCCGTATCGTCGCTACGGCGAGACTAGGGCCGGGTGCGACGGAACGCAACCGTATCGTCGTGACGGTAGGGTGGCGTCGTACGCGGCTATGCTCTGTCCATGACCAACCAGCCGTCGCCGCCGTCTGCCGCCGCCAGTCCGCAGCCCCGTCGGGCTCCGGCGGGCGCCGCCGTCCTCCGCGAGGACGTCACCGAGGCGATCAGGGCGGCGGTGCTGGCGGAGCTGGCGGCGGTCGGTTTCTCCCGCATGTCGGTCGAGGCGATCGCCCGGCGGGCCGGCGTGGGCAAGACGGCGGTGTACCGCCGCTGGAAGTCGAAGCTGCACCTGGTGCTGGACCTGATCGGCGCGTTCGCGGAGGAGGGGCTGCCGGTACCGGCGACGGGGTCGCTGCACGGGGACGTACGTGCCCTGCTGGAGGTCATGTCCCAGGTGCTGCGGCACCCGGTCGCCTCGGCGGTCATCCCCGACCTGCTGGTCGAGGCGGCGCGGAACCCGGAGATCGCGGAGGCGGTGCGGGGGGCGCTGCTGGAGGGGCAGCGGCGGATGGCCGAGGGCATCGTGGCCGAAGCCGTCGCCAGGGGTGAGCTGGCGCCGGGCACCGACCCGGACCACGCGCTCGACCTGGCGATCGGGCCGCTGTACTGGCGCCAGACCGTGGTCCGGGACGCGGTGTCCCCCCGCTACCTCGACGACCTGGCCGCCGCGGTCGTGGCGGGCCTTCGCGCCTAGGCCGTCTCTATTTCCGGACCGGCCCGCTCGATCGCCGCTCGGGCTCGAGGTGCGGCCCTGCTTCGTGCTGTGGCCCGGCGATTCCGGTCTCGCCGGCGTTCGGGGCGCTGGGGGTTCGGGGCAGAGCTTCCGCCGGGGCCGTTCGAGCGCTGCTCGGGCCGGACGCGGCGGTGGGGTCAGGGCCAGAGCGTGGGGGTGAGGGCGGGGAGGGGTGGGGGCGGGAGGGGGCAGGGGCGGCGGGCGTGCAGGGGGACGACCGGCGGGAGGTCGGCGGTCTGGCCCAGGAAGACCCGCCGCACCACCCGCTCCGCCGCGTACCCGTCGTCCAGCGCACAGAACCTCGCCCGGAACGCCGCCCGCAGCTGCGCCGAGCGCGACCCCTGCCAGTGCCCGGTGGTGAAGATGTCCACCAGTTCGTCCTCGGTCCGGGCGATCGCGCCCGGCGGGAACGCCCGGAGGTCGAAGTACGTGCCGCGCGCCGCCTCGTAGGCCTCCCAGTCGTCCGCGTGGATCACCACGGGCCGGTCCAGCACCGCGTAGTCGAACATCAGCGAGGAGTAGTCGGTGACCAGCGCGTCGGACGCCAGGCACAGCTCCTCCACCGACGGGTACCCGGACACGTCGATCAGCCGCGGGTGCGGGTCCGCCGACAGCGGCACGTCCCCGTACGTGAGGTGCGCGCGGGCCAGAATGGTGAAGCGCGGCCCCAGACCCCGGAGCACCCGCTCGAAGTCCAGGTGCTCCGGCCGGCTGCGCCGGTAGTCGCGGTGGGTCGGCGCGTACAGGACGACCGTGGAGCCGGCCGGCACACCGAGGCGGTCCCGCAGCTCCGCCACTTCCTCGGCGGTGGCACGGTGGAACACGTCGTTGCGCGGATAGCCGTACTCGAGCGTGGTGTACGAGGCCGGGAGCGCCTTCTCCCACACCAGGGTCGAGTGCCGGTTCGCGGACAGCAGGTAGTCCCACTGGTCCGCGCTGCGCAGCAGGCCCGCGAAGTCGCCCGTGGGCGTCGCCGCCGGCCGGTCCTGGAGGTCCAGCCCGACCCGCTTCAGCGGGGTCCCGTGCTGGGTCTGCACCATGACCTGGCCCCGCCGCTTCACCAGGGAGCGGTCGAAGTTGACGTTGGTGACCAGGTAGCGGGCCCGGGCCAGCGCCGTCCAGTACGCGAAGGACCCCGGAGTCAGCGCGGTCGTCGCCGCGGGGAGGGAGGAGGCGTGCCCGGGCCCGCAGATCCACGCAGTCCGCATCCCCGGCGCCAGCTCCCGCAGCTTCGCCTCGATCGCCGCCGGGTTGCAGGCGTACCCGCCGTGCCAGTACGCGCTGAACACCGCCAGGTCCGAGCGGAGCGGCAGCAGCCGCTGCGTCCGGTAGTGCAGCCGGCCCAGGGTCTCCCGCAGCCCCCGCCGGCCCGACGCCGCCCAGCCGCCCGCCGCCAGGCCGGCCTTCCGCAGCCGGGACAGCGTCCGGTACGTACGCCGGGCACCCAGCCGCATCAGCAGGTGCCGCAGCCGGTCCGCCCGCCCGGCCGTGGCAGGCGCGCCCCCGCGCCCCGGCGGCCGGTGCCGCCGCAGCTGCTCCGCCGCACGCCGGAAGAACTCGGCCCGCGAAGCCCGCGGCAGCCGCACCCGGTCGGCGAACAGCGCGCAGTAGTGCTCGGCCATCCGCCGGTGCACCACCGGCCGCCAGCGGGCCAGTTCGGGCCGGCCGTCGAGGAAGGCGAACACCCGGTCGTACTGGTCGAAGATCTCCAGGTGCCTGGCGCTGGTGGTGGTGAGGATGGAGCCCGTCCGCCGCTGGCGGTAGTGCACGCACACCCGGTCCAGGACGGCCACCGACTCCGCCGCCAGCAGCGCCGGATAGGTCCAGGGGGTGTCCTCGTACAGCCCGCTCGGGAAGCGGAGGGCCTCGCGCTCCACGAACTCCCGCCGGTACGCCTTGTTCCACACCACCATCAGCATGCCGAGCAGCGCGGGCCGGTCGGACAGCCGGAAGCTGGCCGGACCCTCCTCGCCGAGCCGGTGGGCCAGCTGGTTGCGGACGGTCTCCCCGGTCCAGTACGTGCGGGCGTAGTCGTACACCAGCACGTCCGGGGAGCCGGTGGCCTTCAGCCGGTCCGCGATGGCCGTCAGGGCCCCGGGCGTCAGGGTGTCGTCGCCGTCCAGGAAGAGCAGGTAGTCCCCGGTGGCCCGGGCCACGCCGGCGTTGCGGGCCGGACCGAGGCCCAGGTTGTGCGCCAGGTGGACGGCCGTGACCCGCGGGTCCCGCGCCGCGTACTCGTCGACGATCTCACCGCAGGCGTCCGGGGAGGCGTCGTCCACCGCGATCAGTTCCAGGTCCGGGTACGACTGGGACAGGACCGAGTCCAGGCACTCCTGCAGGTACGCCTGGACCTTGTACGCGGGCACGATGACGCTGAACCGGGGCACGGCACATCCAGGGTTGGTCGGCGCGGGCATATTGCCCGGGAACCGTCCTGGAGATCACCGGGTTACGCGGGACGTGGCAATCGGGTTACGGAGCGTCAACATCGTGGCGTCCCGGCGCCGAGGGGCCTACTTCACCGCCCCCGCCATCACCCCCGTCACGAACTGCCGCTGGAACGCGAAGAACACGACGAGCGGGATCACCATCGACAGGAACGCGCCGGGCGCGAGCACGTCGATGTTGTTGCCGAACTGCCTCACCTGCTGCTGCAGGGCGACCGTGATCGGCGGGTTCGCGGAGTCCGCGAAGACCAGCGCGACCAGCATGTCGTTCCACACCCACAGGAACTGGAAGATGCCCAGCGAGGCGATCGCCGGCCCGCCCAGCGGCAGCACCACCCGGGTGAACAGCCGCAGTTCACCCGCGCCGTCGAGCCGGGCCGCCTCCAGCAGCTCACGCGGGATCTCGGCGAAGAAGTTCCGCAGCAGGAACACCGCGAACGGCAGGCCGAAAGCCGTGTGGAACAGCACCACCCCCGCCGTGGTCTCGAACAGTCCGACCGCCCCGAAGAGTTCGGACACCGGGATCAGCGCGACCTGCACCGGGACCACCAACAGGCCCACCACCAGCAGGAACAGCCAGTCCCGGCCGGGGAACTCCAGCCAGGCGAAGGCGTATCCGGCGAACGCGCCCAGCACCACCACCAGCACGGTCGCCGGCACGGTGATGGCGACCGTGCTCAGCAGGGCCCCCGTCACCGTGTCGTCGGCCAGCAGGTTCCGGTAGTTCTCGACGGTCAGCCGGGCCGGCGCGCCCAGCACCTGCCACCAGCCCTCCCGGTTCAGGTCGGTCGGCGCCAGGAACGAGGAGGCCAGCAGCCCCAGCGTGGGCAGCAGCCAGAACAGGGCGGCCAGGACCAGGAAGACGCGGACCGCCCCGCCGGCGGCCCGTCCGGCCAGCCGGGCCGCCCAGGACTGCTGTGCGCGGACGCTCACCGCTTCCCCTCCCTGCGCAGCCTGCGGATGTTGACCAGCATCACGGGCACCACCAGCACCAGCAGCACCACCGCGATCGCGCTGCCCAGCCCCTGGTCGGCGTCCGTGCCGAACGCCGTCCGGTACAGCTGGAGCGCCAGCACGTTCGCGTCGTCCTGCACCGACCCCGGAGCGATCACGAAGACCAGGTCGAACACCTTCATCACGTTGATCACCAGGGTCACCAGCACCACCACCAGCACCGGTGCCAGCACCGGCACGGTGATCCGCCGGAACACCTGCCACTCGTTCGCCCCGTCCACCCGGGCCGCCTCCAGCAGCTCCCGCGGCACCGCGGCCAGCCCGGCCCCGATCAGCACCATCGCGAACCCGGCCCACATCCAGACGTACGCCCCGATCACCGCCGGGGTCACCAGCGCCGGCCCCAGCCAGTCCACCCCCGCGTAGGCCTCGCGGAAGTTGTCGGCCGGCAGCCGCAGCCGCGCCCCGTCGGCGTCGGCCGACATCGTGAACGTGCCGTCCGCCCGCGCCCGGGCGGAGTCCACCACCTTCCCGTCCTTCACCGCCTCGATCCGCATCCCCGCGTACCCCGACTCCGACGGGTCCACCGCGTTGGTCCGCCCGCCGCCACCACGGGTGAAGTCCTGCCAGGCCGTCCCGGTCACCCGTCCCGGCTCGGCCTCCGCCGAGCGGGCGGGCCGCGTGCCCGCCGGCAGCGCGTCCGGGGCCACACCGACCAGCGGCAGCAGTACCGGCGCACCGGCCCGCACCGGATCCCGGGTCACGTAGGCGCCCCCGCCGGCCGGCACCAGCGGCGAGTCCCGCCCCGGCCGGGCCTTCGGGAACGCCGAGGCCTCCGCGAAGGTGTCGTGGACCCCGACCCACACCGCGTTGGCGACGCCCCGGTCCGGGTCCTGCTCGTACACCAGCCGGAAGATGATCCCCGCCGCCAGCATCGAGACCGCCATCGGCATGAACACCAGCAGCTTGAACGCCGTGCCCCAGCGCACCCGTTCCGTCAGCACCGCGAAGACCAGTCCCAGCGCGGTCGCCGTCACCGGTGCGAGCACCACCCACACCGCCGTGTTGCCCAGGGCGGTACGGGTGGCCTCGTCACGCAGCAGCTCCGCGTAGTTGCCCAGCCCCACGAACTCCGTGCCGGAGGTGTCGAACAGGCTGCGGTAGACGGAGAAGCCGATGGGCTGCACCACCAGGGCGCCCAGCAGCACCAGCGCCGGCAGCAGGAACGCCGCCGCCACCAGCCGCTGCCGCCGCCCCTGACCCCGGGCCCGGCCCTGACCCCGGCGCCGGCCCTGATCCCCGCCCCGATCCTGATCCCGGCCCCGGCGGCCCGGCCGGACGGGCGCCGCCATGCGTCCCGACACCGGAGATCAGCGCCCGAACGCCTTGGCCGCGTCGGCCTCCAGCCTGGCCTGCGTCCCCGACACGTCGGACGGGTTCTTCAGGAAGTCCTGCAGCGCCTTCCACTCGCCCGAGCCGGGCGTCCCGCCGAACGCCGCCGGAGCCTGGTCGGACATGTCGAACCGGAAGTCGTCGCCCGCCGCGATCAGAGCCCCGGCGATCTCCCGCTGGATGTCGTTCGGGTACGCCTCCGGCCGCACCGACTTGTTCGGCGACACGAAGCCGCCCTCACGGGCCTGGATCTCCGCCGCGTCCGGTGACGCCAGGAACGTCAGCAGCGCCTGCGCGCCCTTCGACGGCTTCAGCGCCACCGCCACGTCACCGCCCGACACCACCGGCGCCTTGGCGCCGACCGCCGGGAACGGGAACACCAGCGCGTCCTCACCGATCTTCGCGTCGGTCTGGCCGATGTTCACCGCCACGAAGTCGCCCTCGAACACCATGGCCGCGGCGGGCCGGTCCCCGCCCGTGAAGGTCTGGGTCACCGACTTGGGGAACTCCGTCGCCAGGGCCCCCGTCTGACCGCCCGCCAGGAAGTCCTTCCGGCCGAAGAGCGAGGCGAGGGTCCGCAGCGCCTCGCCGACACTGGGATCGGTCCACTTGATCTCGTGCTTGGCCAGCTTGTCGTACATGTCCGGGCCGCTCTGGGACAGGTAGACGTTCTCGAACCAGTCGGTCAGGGTCCAGCCGTCGGCGCCCGCCACCGACACGGCCGGCACACCGGAGGCGGACAGGGTGTCCGCCGTCGCGAGGAACTCCGCCCACGTCTTGGGCACCTTCGCGCCCGCCGCCTCGAACGCCTTCGCGTTGTACCAGACCAGGGACTTGTTGGCGGCCTTGTAGTACACCCCGTACTGGGTGCCGCCGACCGCGCCGAGCTCCTTCCAGCCCTTGGAGTAGTGCTTGTCGAGCTGCGCCCGCGCCTCCGGGCCGACCGGCTGCGCCCACTTGTTCTGCACCGCCGACACCAGCGCCCCGACCTGCGGCAGCAGCGCCACGTCCGGCGGCTGCCCGCCCGCCACCTTCGTGCCGAGGAAGTTGACGATCGGGTCCTGGGCCGGCACGAAGCTGACCGTGGCCCCCGTGCGCTTCTCGAACTCCTTCAGGACCTTGCCGAAGTTCTCCTGCTCCGGGCCCGTCCACACCGCCGCGACCTCGACCTTCTCGCCGGACAGCGAGGGTAAGGACACCCCGGGGGCGGCCGGGCCGGGCGTCCCGCCCGGCGAGGTCCCGTCCTTCGTCCCCCCGCCGCCGCAGGCACTCAGCGCGAGTGCCCCGGTGGCGGCGAGCGCCACCCAGGCGTGCTTGGTCGTACGGCTCCGTCCGCGGCTGCGCATGGTTGGCCCCCGATGCCGGTGATGTGTTCCGTGCCACAAGGCATACGCCGGTCCGCCCGCCCCCCGCAATACCGCGTGCCCCTGCCGGCGGCTCCCGTCACGGCGCCGGCGGGAACAGCACCGGCACCGCCGACACCAGGTGGGACGCCCGTTCCAGGGCGCTGGCCAGCAACGCGAGGTCGGTCGGACCGTTGCCCAGCTCGCGCACCGGGCGGCGGGCGGGCGGGTCGCCCATCCGGTCCCACTCCAACGGCACCACGGTGGGCCGCTGGGTCGCCGTACGGGGGATCCGGCCGGTCACCCGGCCGGCCTGGAAGGGCACGCTCCGGCCGTCCGCGTACCGCAGTACGCCCCGGCCCGGGCCCGGCTCGTCCGGGGCGCCCAGCTCCGCGCGGAGCGTGGTGAGCCGGGCCAGCTCGGTGGCGGCGGTGCGTTCCGGGCGGGCGCTGGCGGCCACCAGGTGCACCCCGAGGCGGCCGCCCTCGCGGGCCACCGCCTCCAGGGCCCGTACGACCGAGCCGGCGGCCGGGCGGCCGGCGCTCCCGAGGCCGGGGGCGACCAGCGCGTCGAAGTCGTCGACCAGCACCACCAGCCGGGGCAGCGGGCTGGGGCCGGCGGCCTGCTCGGTGCGGGTGCCGGCCCGCAGCCGCAGGGTGCCCGAGCGCGGCGGGTCGAGGTCGCCGCGCAGCTCGCCGGCGCTGGGCTGGCGCGGGGGGACGAGCCGCTCGCCGACCTCGCGGCGGGCGTGCCACTCGCCGAACGTCAGCCCGCCGTCGGCGGCCAGCAGCTCGGCGCGCCGCTTCAGCTCGGCCCCGAGGGCCTGCGCGAACTCGCGCATCCGCAGCGGGTCGGAGGCGACCAGGTGGGCGGAGACGTGCGGCAGGTCGGTGCAGGGGCCCAGGCCCTCGCCGCGTTCCCCGCCGGCCCCGTCGAGCAGGACCAGCCCGAGCCGGTCGGGACGGGCGGCCGAGGACAGGGAGGCGGCGACGGAGCGCAGCAGCTCGGTGCGGCCGCTGCCGGGCGGCCCTTCGATCAGCAGGTGCGGCCCCTCGGCGACGAGTTCGGCGCCGACCGGGCCGCGCCGCCCGCTGCCGAGCACGACCTCGGCGTGCCCGCCGACGGCCTGACCCTGGTCGGTGGCGGCGGCCCAGCGTGCCATCAGGGAGGCCGGGGTGGCCCGTGCCAGACCCAGTTCGTCCAGCAGCCGGGCGCTCTGCGGCAGTTCGGCGGCTGCCGGTCGGGCCCGTTCGGCGCCGCCCGCGGCGGGCCGAAGCGGGGCGAGGGCCCGGGCGAACCGTTCGGCCCAGGCGGCGGAGACCGCGTCGGCGGTGGCGGCCGGGCCGGGGCCCTGGAGCCGTCCGCCGGCCACCGTGAAGCAGCGGACGGCGGTGGCCACGTCCCCGCTCAGCAGGGCGGCGGTCCCGCAGTCCCGGAAGGCGGGGGCCGCGGCGCAGGCCGCCTCGAAGGTGTCGGTGACCGGCGAGGCGGGGGAGGCGGCCGCGGTCTCGGCCAGTACGACCAGGTGGATGCCGGCGGCGGGCCCGTGCGAGGCCAGCCGGCCGGTCAGGTCGCGCAGCGGCCCGGGCCCGGGGTCGCCGTCGAGCAGGACGACGGTGGCCGGGCCGCGGTACCCGGCGGCGGCCCGCCGGACCGCTCCGGCGTCGGCGGCGGCCCAGCCGGGGCCGAGCGGGCCGTCGTCGAGCCGCCGGGACAGTTCGGCGGTACGGGCGGCCGCCTGCTCGCGGTCGTAGGCGAGCAGCAGCCGGCAGTCCTGGCCGTGCGCGGGGCGGGTGTGCGGCAGCCAGCCGAGCCAGCCCCAGTCACCCAGCCGCTCCTGCGGGGTCCGGGCCCGGTCGCAGGCCAGCAGGACGATCTCCAGCTCGCCGGGGGCGTGGGCGGCGGCGAGCTGGGCCAGGACGGCGCGGGCCAGGCCGACGACCCGCGGCCGGGGGCCGCCCAGCGCGAGGGAGGCCGTCGCGCGCAGCGACACCCGGCAACCGACCCCGAGCGTCACGGAGGAGAGCCCGGACGCCCCCGGGGCGCCCTGCTCCGGTCCGCCGGGGCGAGGGCCCTGTGCCGGGCCGGCGGGGTGCGGGCCCTGTGCCGGGCCGGCGGCGTGCCCGGCGGCGGGGGCCGGGCCTGCGGGTCCGGCCGGGCCGGGGGCCCCGCCGTGGTCGTGGACGCCCGGCCACAGTCGGCCGGTCGGGCCCAGTGCCGCGAGCAGCAGAGCGGCGGGGTTGTCGGGACCGGGCAGGTGCGCGGCCGGAGTTCCACCGGCGACCGGCTCCTCCTCGGCGGCGGTCTCCCGGCCGACCCACTTCCGTGCCCAGGCCCCGATCCCGCGCCGGCGGCCGCCCTCGGGCTTCGCGCCACCGCGGGCGGGGTCGCGGGCCGGGTCCTGGACGGGGTCATGGGCGAGGCCATGGGCGGGGTCATGGGCGAGGCCATGGGCGGGGTGATGGGCGGGGCCGGGGGCCCCGGGGAGGTGGCCCGGGACGGGCCCGGGGGCGGCGGCCCGGCCGGGGGATTCCCCGGCGAGGGGCGGGTGGGGGAGGGGGCGGCCCTCCGGCTCCACGGCCGCCGGGACCCGCAAGTGGCCGGCCGCGACGGACGGCACCGCCACCGCGCCCGGTCCGCCCGGGGCCGGGCCCGCCGCGCCCGGTCCGCCCGGGGCCGCGCCGCCCGAGCCCGCGCCCGGGGCGGCCGCACCCGCGCCGCCCGCAGCCGAGTCGCCCGGGCCGTCGTTCCCGCCCGCGGCCGGCGCCCGGCCCGGGAGGATCAGGTGCCCCTCCAGGTCCGGGGTCAGCGGCAGCGCCCGCGCCGCCGCCGCGCACAGCCGCAGGGTGGACTCGCCCACCCGGAGCAGCGCGCCGGGGGGCAGCAGCACGGGGTCGGCGCCCACCGGCACGCCGTCCACCGCGGTGCCGTTGGTGGAGCCGAGGTCGGCCACGCCGACCCGCCCGTCCTCGCCGACCAGCACCTCGCAGTGCAGCCGCGACACGTCGGGATCGTCCAGCGGTACGTCGGCCCCGGCGGACCGGCCGACGCGGATCCGGCCGGGGTGGAGCAGGTGCACCCCGCCCGCGTCGGGGCCGGCCACCACCTGGAGCTGGGCCGGCGGGCCGGGCTGCGCGGCGTAGGCGTCGTACGCGTCGTCCGGCACCGGCGCGTGCAGGCCGAGCACGGCACCGTCCACCAGCGGGGGCTCGCCGAGTATCCGGCGCTGCGCGTCGAGGCGCTCCGCACCCGCGTAGAGGACGACCGTGCCGCCGCGCGGGGACCCGGCCGCGCCCGCGGCGGGCGTCTCGGGGCCGCCGACGGTCGCGGCGAGGCCCGAGGCGACCGCGGAGAGCGGGGTGCCGGCCGGCGCGGTGACGAGCACGTCACAGGCAGCCGGCGCGGTCTGGTGGCCGTGGCGCGGCCCGATGACGGTCAGCCGGATCTGCATCGCCGTCGCGGTCCCTTCTGCGCGGTGCGTGCGACGCCCGGCGGGGTCCCGGACGGCCGGCTGCGCCGCCCGGTCCGCCCCCCACCCGGCGCGGACGCCTCCGTCCGGTCAGGTCTGGCGGAACTCGGGGCTCCCGTCCCCTCGTTCCGTCGTACTGGGTGCATCCTCGCACCTGTCGCGCGCAACACGCCCGGCACCCGGCAACAAATGATCTTGATCGATCGCCCCGTCGTGCAAGTACGGACGTAAACCGCCTCCGGCATACACCGGGGACGTCACCCTTCGCACATGTGTACGGCAACCAACGCCCGGTACCCCGCGTCTATCCCGGGGACACCCCCTAGAGTGGGCCGACAGCAACAAACGACAGCAGGGGAGCGCGAGACGTGCGGCCAGTCGGCAGCAAGTACCTGCTCGAGGAGCCGCTCGGACGCGGCGCCACGGGCACCGTCTGGCGTGCGCGCCAGCAGGACGCCGGCCAGCCCGGCGGGCCCGGCGAGGTCGTCGCCATCAAGGTCCTCAAGGAGGAGCTGGCCAACGACGCCGACATCGTGATGCGCTTCCTGCGCGAGCGGTCGGTACTCCTGCGCCTCACCCACCCCAACATCGTCCGCACCCGCGACCTCGTCGTCGAGGGAGACCTCCTCGCCCTGGTGATGGACCTGGTCGACGGCCCCGACCTGCACCGGTACATCCGGGAGAACGGCCCGTTCACCCCGGTCGCCGCGAGCCTGCTGACCGCCCAGATCGCGGACGCCCTCGCCGCCAGCCACGCCGACGGCGTGGTCCACCGGGACCTCAAGCCCGCCAACGTCCTGCTCGACGAGAGCGGCGGGCAGATGCGGCCGATGCTCACCGACTTCGGCATCGCCCGGCTCGCCGACTCCCCGGGTCTGACCCGCACCCACGAGTTCGTCGGCACCCCCGCCTACGTCGCCCCCGAATCGGCCGAGGGCCGCCCGCAGACCTCCGCCGTGGACATCTACGGCGCCGGCATCCTGCTCTACGAGCTGGTCACCGGCCGCCCGCCGTTCGCCGGCGGCACCGCCCTGGAGGTCCTGCACCGCCACCTCAGCGAGGAGCCGCGCCGCCCGTCGAGCGTGCCCGAGCCGCTGTGGACCGTGATCGAGCGCTGCCTGCGCAAGGAGCCGGACGAGCGCCCCAGCGCCCAGTCCCTGGCCCGCGGCCTGCGCGTGGTCGCCGCAGGCATCGGCGTGCACTCCGCCCCCGCCGACATCGAGGCCGCCCTCGGGGTCGGCGCGCTGCTGGCCCCCGACCCGTCGCCGGCCCCCGTCCCCGAGACGCCGAGCACCGCCGACGCCACCCAGGTGCTGCCCGCCGGCAGTGCCTCGCCCGCGCCGGCCGGCGCGTACGACCCGAACGCCGCGACCAGCGTGCTCCCGCCGGTCGGCGCGCCCGGATCCGAGGACGCCACCTCCGTACTGCCCGCCACCGGGGCGCCGGGGGCCGCCGACGCGACCTCCGTCATGCCGCCCGTACAGCGGCCGGACGCGCCGCACCCGTGGCAGACGCAGATGCGGGCCGCGCGGGACCGCAACGAGCAGACGCAGATCCAGTACCTCGACCCCAGCGAGGACCCGCTGCGCCGCCGCCCGCAGCGCCAGACGCCGCCGCCGGCCCCGCCGTACCAGGAGCCCGGCGCCCGCAGGCCCCGCCCGCAGCCGCAGCCCCCGCGGCAGCCCCAGCCGTACCCGCAGCAGCCTCCGCAGGGTTACGGCTACCCGCAGCAGCAGCCTCCGCAGGGTTACGGCTACCCGCCGCCGCAGGCCTACCAGCCGCAGCCGTCGGTGGCGCACCCGCCGCAGCACCCCCAGCCCCAGCACCCCCAGCCGCCCCGGCAGCAGTACCAGCCCCCGCAGGCCCCGCCCCCGCAGCGGCCCGCGCCGGCGCCCCGCGAGCCGCGCGAGCCGCGCCGCCGCAGCGCCAACCCGATGCACATCCCGGGGCTCGGCTGCCTCAAGGGCTGCCTGTTCATGATCGTGATCTTCGTGGTCGCGGGCTGGCTGGTCTGGGAGCTGACCCCGCTCCAGGAGTGGGTGGGCACCGGCCGCGGCTGGTGGGACCAGCTGTGGTCCTGGGGCTCCGGGATCGTGGACTGGATCGGCGAGCTCGGCAGCGGCACGGGCGGCGGCGGAGGCACCGGAGGGACTGGTTCCGGCGCCCAGTAGCGCCCAGTTCGTGGATTTGTCGACATCCGGGGCGTGATTTCGCCCGCAGAAGTGAAGGTCACCACGAATCGAGCGCCCTGGTGGCGCCCGACACCCGCTCGGCCGCGTAGTTTTGGCACGTACGCCAGCCGCTGAGGGAGCAGTCGTGGCACGGAAGATCGGCAGCCGGTACACCGCCCACCAGATCCTGGGACGCGGCAGTGCCGGCACGGTGTGGCTCGGGGAGGGCCCGGACGGACCCGTCGCCGTCAAGCTCCTCCGCGAGGACCTCGCGTCCGACCAGGAACTGGTGGGACGTTTCGTCCAGGAGCGCAGCGCGCTGCTCGGCCTGGAACATCCGCACGTGGTCTCCGTCCGCGACCTGGTCGTGGACGGCAACGACCTCGCCCTCGTCATGGACCTGGTCCGCGGCACCGACCTGCGGACCCGGCTCGACCGCGAACGCAGGCTGGCCCCCGAGGCGGCCGTGGCGATCGTCGCCGACGTCGCGGACGCGCTGGCCGCGGCGCACGCGGCCGGGGTCGTGCACCGCGACGTCAAGCCCGAGAACGTCCTGCTCGACATGCAGGGCCCGCTCGGGCCCGGCGGCGCCCACCCGGCCCTCCTCACCGACTTCGGCGTCGCCAAGCTGATCGACGCGCCGGGGCGGGGCGGGGCGCCGGCCACCGCCAACCGCACCCGCATCATCGGCACGCCCGACTACCTCGCCCCCGAGATCGTCGAAGGCCTGCCGCCGCGCGCCGCGGTGGACATATACGCGCTGGCCACGGTCCTGTACGAGCTGCTGGCCGGCTTCACGCCGTTCGGTGGCGGGCACCCCGGCGCGGTGCTGCGCCGCCACGTCACGGAGACGGTCGTACCCCTGCCCGGCATCCCGGACGAGCTGTGGCAGCTGATCGTCCAGTGCCTGGCCAAGGGGCCGGCCTCGCGGCTGCGGGCCTCCGAGCTCTCCGCGCGGCTGCGCGAGCTCCAGCCGCTGCTGGCCGGGATGCCGCCGCTGGACGTGGACGAGCCGGACGACCTGGAGACGGCCGAGCCGGTCGCGGCGGAGGAGCCGGCGGCGGCCGAACCGGTGCGGCGGCGGGGTGTGGTGCCGCTGGTGCCGGGCTCCGCGACGGACTCCAACCGGGACACCCACACCTCCATGCGCGTGCCGGGGCCGGACGAGCTGGCGGGCGGCGCGCTGGGCACCGCCCGGGTGCCGCGCCCGGCCGGCGGCCACCGGCCCGGCTCGGCGCGGCACCGCGCCGACACGGTGCGCCGGCGGCGCCTGGTCCTCGGCGGCGCGGCCGCCGCGCTGGCCGCGGCGGTGGGCCTGGGCGGCTGGCTCGCCACCACCGACGACGCCCCGCCCCCGCGCCCCAACCCCACCTCGACCCCGACGGCCCCCCTGCCCGGCCCTTAGCCTGCTCGGCGCTCAGGACCGGCGCTGCGGGGCGCCGCTCCACGCGCCCGGGCGGTGCCCCGGTCGGGCCCGCTCAGGCGCCGGTCGGGCTTGATGCGCGGGCCCGGGCGGAGCACCCGGCGGGGGCTAGGCGAGGAGGTCCGGGTGCCAGCGGCGGGCCACCGCCGGGTGGGCGCGGACGTAGCCCTTCAGCTCGTTCCGCCCGAACTCCCGGTACAGCGGATTCGCCTCGTCAGCCGACAGTCCCGGCGCCTTCTTCAGGTAGTCCCCCGGCACCGTCTCCACCACCGTGTCCAGCCGCGGGTTGTAGAAGAACGGCACCGAGTACCGCTCCACCGACCCCGGCGGGCTCACCACCCGGTGGTCGGTCGCCTTCAGGTAGCCCTCCGTCGCGATCTCCAGCAGCTCGCCCAGGTTCACCACGAACGCCCCCGGCATCGGCGGCACGTCCAGGAACCCGCCGTCCTTGACCACCTGGAGCCCGCCCACCGCGTCCTGGAGCAGCAGCGTCAGGAAGCCGTAGTCCTTGTGCGCGCCCACGCCCTGGTCCGCACCCGACGGCGCCGACCCCGGATAGCGGACCAGCTTCGTGTGCAGGTGCGGCCGGTCCGCGAAGGCCTCGTCGAAGAAACCTTCCGGCGCCCCGATGGACGCCAGCAGCTCCCGCAGCAGCCGGTGCGCCACCGCCGCCAGCCGTTCCTGCCAGCCCAGGACCACGTCCCGCAGCTCCGGCAGCGCCGCCGGCCACTGGTTCGGCCCTTCCAGCCACAGGTACGGCGGGTCGTCCGGGCCCACCACGGGGGCCGGTCGTTCCGCGCCCACGTCCAGCTGGTCGCGCCAGTCCGAGGCGCCGCCGGTCAGCTCGTGCCCTATGCGGGTGTAGCCGCGGAAGTGCGGCGAGTCCAGATTGCTCACGGACAGCCGGTCGGCCTCCGGGAGCGCGAAGAAGGCCCTGGTCAGCTCGAGGATGCGGGCCATCTCGGCGTCGGTGACGCCATGCCCGGTCAGGTGCAGGAACCCGGTGTCCCGGGCGGCCGCGTGCAGCTCCTCGCGGAAGGCGTCCCGCCGGGCGGGATCGTCCGCCAGCGAGAGGTCGAGCACGGGCAGGGAGGAAGAGGAGGAACGGGAAGTGAGGGACGTGTGCGCGGACGGCATGACAGCTCCGTTTCGGATGTCACGGGGTCCTGACTCCCAGGGGTGGTGGGAGGAGCGGGTGGGTGGGGCCGCGCGCGCGGGGTGGGCGCCGGGCCGCGGGAGCCGCTCACAGGACCAAGACGAATCAGGCTCAATGCTGGTTCTGGCCCGGCGGCGGACAGCTCGTGGTGGTGACACGCATGAGATCCACATGGCGTCGCTTCACGAGGAGAAGGGGCATAGCCCTGAGGGTACGCCGACCGGCCCCGTCTGAGGACCGGCTACGCTGGACCCGTGGCAGTCGTCGACGTATCCGAAGAGCTGAAGTCCCTCTCCTCGACCATGGGGTCGATCGAGGCCGTCCTGGACCTCGACAAGCTGAGGGCAGACATCGCCGTGCTCGAGGAGCAGGCCGCGGCCCCGTCCCTGTGGGACGACCCCGAGGCTGCCCAGAAGATCACGAGCCGTCTTTCCCACCTCCAGGCCGAGGTCCGCAAGACCGAGGCGCTGCGCAGCCGCATCGACGACCTCGCGGTCATGTTCGAGCTGGCCGAGGAGATGGACGACGCGGAGACCCGCGCCGAGGCCGAGACCGAGCTGGTCTCCGTCCGCAAGGCGCTGGACGAGATGGAGGTCCGTACCCTCCTCTCCGGCGAGTACGACGAGCGGGAGGCCCTGGTCAACATCCGGGCCGAGGCCGGCGGCGTCGACGCCTCCGACTTCGCCGAGCGCCTCCAGCGCATGTACCTGCGCTGGGCCGAGCGCCACGGCTACTCCACCGAGGTCTACGAGACCTCGTACGCGGAGGAGGCCGGCATCAAGTCCACCACCTTCGTGGTCAAGGCGCCGTACGCCTACGGCACCCTCTCCGTCGAGCAGGGCACCCACCGCCTGGTGCGCATCTCGCCCTTCGACAACCAGGGCCGCCGCCAGACCTCCTTCGCCGGCGTCGAGGTGCTGCCCGTCGTCGAGCAGTCCGACCACGTCGAGATCGACGAGACCGAGCTGCGCATCGACGTCTACCGGGCCTCCGGCCCCGGTGGCCAGGGCGTCAACACCACCGACTCGGCGGTGCGCATCACGCACATCCCGACCGGCATCGTGGTGTCCTGCCAGAACGAGCGCTCGCAGATCCAGAACAAGGCCAGCGCCATGAACGTCCTCCAGGCCAAGCTGCTGGAGCGGCGCCGCCAGGAGGAGCAGGCCAAGATGGACGCCCTCAAGGGTGACGGCGGCAACTCCTGGGGCAACCAGATGCGCTCCTACGTGCTGCACCCGTACCAGATGGTCAAGGACCTGCGGACCGAGTTCGAGGTCGGCAACCCGCAGTCCGTGCTGGACGGCGAGATCGACGGCTTCCTGGAGGCCGGCATCCGCTGGCGCAAGCAGCAGGAGACCGCCGACGCGTGAGCGTGGTGGGGATCCCACGAGTGATCCCACGAGTGATCCGAGAAGGGCCCGGACGTCCTAGGACGTCCGGGCCCTTCCGGTATGCATGATCGGGACGCGGCGGAGAGCCACCCGGGCGGCTGCTACGCCGCCTGGTGCGCCACCAGGGCCAGAGCCGCCACCAGCACCACCATGAGCGCGACGAGCGCCATGGGGTTCAGGCCGGCGAAGGGGCCCTCCTGCTGGAGGCGCTCCCGGTTCGCCCGGCACACCGGGCAGCGGCCTTGACTGACGGGCGCCGCGCAGTTCGCGCACACGAGCCGGTCATACGTCATGCGCTCTCCTCCTCTCGTCCCCTCGTACAACGGTGGGGGGAACCCAAGCGTTCCCCCTACCACTGTGCCAGCTCCCGAGGGATCGGGCGCGGCCCGTCAGGACATCCCGGGGATATATCGGGCAACTCGTGACGCCGGGTCCCGGCCCCGCGCCGGTTCGCGTATGGTCTCGCACACCTACTCCCGGCGACCGTGGTGCACCGTGATCCGATTCGACAGCGTCTCCAAGTCCTATCCGAAGCAGAATCGCCCCGCACTCAGGGACGTGTCCCTGGAGATCACCAAGGGTGAGTTCGTCTTCCTGGTCGGTTCCTCCGGGTCCGGGAAGTCCACCTTCCTCAGACTGATCCTCCGCGAGGAGCGGGCCAGCCACGGCCAGGTCCACGTCCTCGGCAAGGACCTGGCCAGGCTCTCCAACTGGAAGGTCCCGCACATGCGGCGCCAGCTGGGCACCGTGTTCCAGGACTTCCGGCTGCTCCCCAACAAGACCGTCGCCGAGAACGTGGCCTTCGCGCAGGAGGTCATCGGCAAGCCGCGCGGCGAGATCCGCAAGGCCGTCCCGCAGGTCCTGGAGCTGGTCGGCCTGGGCGGCAAGGAGAACCGCATGCCCGGCGAGCTGTCCGGCGGCGAGCAGCAGCGCGTGGCCATCGCCCGGGCCTTCGTCAACCGGCCGGCCCTGCTGATCGCGGACGAGCCCACCGGAAACCTGGACCCCCAGACCTCCGTCGGGATCATGAAGCTGCTGGACCGCATCAACCGCACGGGCACCACCGTCATCATGGCGACGCACGACCAGCAGATCGTCGACCAGATGCGCAAGCGCGTCATCGAGCTCGAACAGGGCCGTCTCGTCCGCGACCAGTCGCGCGGCGTCTACGGCTACCAGCACTGAAAGACCAGAACCCCGGAAGGCCGTAGAGACGCCATGCGCGCCCAGTTCGTCATGTCGGAGATCGGCGTCGGTCTCCGCCGCAACCTGACGATGACCTTCGCCGTCATCATTTCCGTCGCCCTCTCGCTGGCCCTTTTCGGTGGCTCCCTGCTCATGCGCGACCAGGTGAGCAAGATGAAGGGCTACTGGTACGACAAGGTCAACGTCACCATCTACCTCTGCAACAAGAACGACGCCGAGGACAGCGGCAGGGCCGCGGCGGGCTCCGAGGCCTCCGGGGCGGCCGGAACCGGCGCGGGGGTCTGCTCCAGGGGCGCGGTGACCGGGGAGCAGAAACAGCAGATCGAGGGCGAGCTGAAGAAGCTCCAGATCGTCGAGTCGGTGCGGTACGAGTCGGCGGACGAGGCGTACAAGCACTACAAGGAGCAGTACGGGCACACCGCGCTGGCCTCGACCATCACCCCGGACCAGATGCAGGAGTCGTTCCGGGTCAAGCTCAAGGACCCCGAGCAGTACAAGGTCATCACCAGTGCCTTCGCCGGCCGGGCGGGCGTGCACTCGGTGCAGGACCAGCGTTCCTACCTGGACAACCTGTTCCGGATGCTGAACTACCTCAACTACGCCGCCCTCGGCATCATGCTGATCATGCTGGTCGTGGCGCTGCTGCTGATCGTCAACACGGTGCGGGTCTCGGCGTTCAGCCGTCGGCGGGAGACCGGGATCATGCGCCTGGTGGGCGCCTCCAGCTTCTACATCCAGGTGCCGTTCATCATGGAGGCCGCCTTCGCCGGTCTGATCGGCGCCGTACTGGCCTGCGGCATGCTCGGGGCCGGCCAGTACTTCGTGATCGACCACGGTGCCGCCCTGCGCGACAAGATGGAGCTGATCAACTTCATCGGCTGGGACTCGGTGCTCACCAAGCTGCCGCTGGTGCTGGTCATCGGGGTGCTGATGCCCTCGTTGGCCGCGTTCATCGCGTTGCGCAAGTACCTGAAGGTGTGACGAGCGCCCCGTGAGGGGGACGGCCAACCGGGCGTGCCGTCACGGGGCTTGTCCTAGACTCGGCGCCATGCCGGGTCCCCCAGCCTTCTGTCCCCGGCCCCGTGACCTGCGTCGCGGGGCCGTTCTCACGCTGGCTCTGCTCGGTGCCCTCGGCACGGCGGCCAGCACCGGCTGCTTAGGCGCCCGCCAGGACCGTACGACCGACTTCGCCCAGGCGGGCGGCGCGTACGCGGCGTCAGCCGCCCCCGCCGCCCCCGCCGTACCGGCCCCGCGCCCCGGTACCGCCGACCGCGAGGCGGTGGCCCGGGCCGCCGCCGAGGCCGCGGCCGACGGCAAGTCCGGCAAGAAGGCCGCCCAGGAGGTGGTCAGCCGCAGCGGTGACCGCTGGGGCGTGGTCTACGACCGCACCGAGTACGCCGCCTTCGCCGAGGACCTGGACGGTCGCTGGACCGGCGTCGGTCTGTGGGCCGGCCGCCGCGACGACGGCCGCGTCGAGATCGACCGGGTGCAGCCCGGCGGCCCCGCCGCCCGGGCCGGCCTGCGGGCCGGGGACCGGCTCCTCACCGTCGACGGCCACCGGGTCACCGGCATGCCGGCCGCCGAGGTGGTCGCCCTGCTCCGCGGATCCGCCGGCACCCCGGTGGTGATCGGCTTCACCCGCGACGGCCGCGAGTCCACCCGGACCCTGCTCCGCGAGGAACTCCGCGCGGACCCGGTGACCGTCCGCCCGCTGCCCGGCGGCATCACCCTGATCAAGGTCGCCGCCTTCACCCGGGGCTCGGGCGCCCTGGTCCGCGAGGCGGTACGGGCCGCGCCGCCGGGCGCCGGTGTGCTGCTGGACCTGCGCGGAAACCCCGGAGGCCTGGTCACCGAGGCCGTGCAGGCCGCGTCCGCCTTCCTGGACGGCGGCCTGGTCGCCACCTACGACGTACGGGGCTCCCAGCGCGCCCTGTACGCCGAGCCCGGCGGGGACACCGCCCGCCCCCTGGTCGCCCTCGTCGACGGGGGCACGATGAGCGCGGCGGAGCTGGTCACCGGCGCCCTCCAGGACCGCGGCAGGGCCGTCACGGTGGGCAGCCGCACCTTCGGCAAGGGTTCCGTCCAGATGCCGACCGAGCTGCCGGACGGCTCGGTGGCCGAGCTCACGGTGGGCACGTACCGCACCCCGGGCGGCCGCAGCCTGGACGCGTGCGGGATCACCCCGGACCTGGCGGCGGGCGGGGCCCGGGCCGAGGAGCGGGCCCGGACGGTATTGAGTGGCCTCAGAGGGGGCTCGTAGTGCGAAAATGACCGCACTATGGCAAAGGGACTCGTGAACGTGCAGGGCAAGCCTGCCAAGAAGAAGACCCCGGACAAGGGGCCGGAGCGCAAGCTCATCGCGCAGAACAAGAAGGCGCGGCACGACTACCACATCCTCGACACGTACGAGTGCGGCGTGGTCCTGATGGGCACCGAGGTGAAGTCGCTGCGGATGGGCCGGGCCTCGCTGGTGGACGGCTTCGTGCAGATCGACGGCGGCGAGGCGTGGCTGCACAACATCCACGTCCCCGAGTACCTCCAGGGCAGCTGGACCAACCACCACGCGAAGCGGAAGCGGAAGCTGCTGCTGCACCGCGAGGAGATCGACAAGCTGGAGCAGAAGTCCTCCGAGACGGGTCACACGATCGTGCCCCTCTCGCTGTACTTCCTGTCCGGCCGGGTGAAGTGCGAGATCGCGCTGGCCAAGGGCAAGAAGGAGTTCGACAAGCGCCAGACGCTGCGCGAGAAGCAGGACACGCGCGAGGCGAGCCGGGCCATCGCGGCGGCCCGCCGCCGGCAGCGCGCGGCCCAGCTCGGCTGACCCACGCGGAATAGGCTGGCGACCGTACGTGTTGGTCACGTACGATGGGCCCCGCACCCCACAGCGGGTGCACACCTTGATAAATCAACATGGGGATGATCGGTTTCGACAGCGGATGTCGAAGCAGGGGAAGCGTGTCGAGGAAGCGGCAATGATCTCGTAAACCACGCGCCGAAACCAATAATCGCCAACACCAAGCGCGATTCCTTCGCCCTCGCTGCCTAAGTAGCGACTCGCGAAGTGTCAGCCCGGGGCTGTTCCCGACCCGGATCCTGGCATCAGCTAGGGAACTAAACCTCTAGCCCCGGTCACGGGGGTTGGAGGGAAACCAAACAGTGACTGGGCCCGTCGGAGACTTGTCCGCGTGATCTCCGGGGCCGAGAAAAGCGCAGCGGACTGCACACGGAGAAGCCCTGGTTCTGCACCGTTGGACGCGGGTTCGATTCCCGCCATCTCCACTCATCCCATGTGGGCGAAGGCCCCGCGACCGGTCGGTCGCGGGGCCTTCGTCATCCCGGGTGCGGGGGCTGGTCGCCGTTGGCGGTGATGACCTCGATCTCGCAACGCGGGTTCCGGACGCCCCGCTTGATGCGAGCGTCCGCCGTCAGCAGGGGGACGCCCAGTGCCTCGGCGAGGGCGACGTACGTGGCGTCGTAGGCGGACAGGTTGGCGTACAGCTTCCGGATCCGGGGGAGTAGCGAGCTTGTCTCGTGCCGCTGTACGCGCAGCCCCTCGTAGGTCCTGAAGTGGTCGTCGAGGCTCAGGGGGTCGATTCTGGCGCCGCGGGCCAAGCCCAGCAGTGCGGATGCGACCTCCGTGTCCAGGAGGTAGGGAGCGGCGAGAGCGTCTTCCTCGCCGATGCGCCGGCGGGCTGCGGCGCCACGGGAGCCCCTGTCCGTGAGGAACAGGACGAGGGCGGAGGCGTCCACGACGATCAACGGGCCGCTCGTCCTGCGTCGATGGCGTCGAGAACGTCCTGGATGTCGATGTCCTCGGTGGCGTAGCGCTCGGCACGGTCGGCCATCTCGCCGAGCGTGGGCTGGGTCGCGTCTCGGGTGACGAGGGCGAGCAGGTAACTCTGGAGGGACTGTCCGGCCTCAGCGGCGCGGACCTTTATCCGGCGGGCGATGTCGTCGGGGACTTCCCGGATCGTGAATGCAGTCATGACTGCATTTTATCGTCAGTGCAGTCATCTTGCAGTCACTCGCCAGGGGGTCGCGGCCCGCGAAGGCCCCGCGACCGGTCGGTCGCGGGGCCTTCGTCATGTCCGACGACAGGGTCAGCAGTAGGGGATCTTGTTCAGGTTGAGGGCGTGGCGGGCGGGGATCCAGCCGCGGCCGTCGGCGAGCTTGTACCAGATCGCGTTGCCGTCGACGGTCTGCCCCTTGACCTTGCACTGGACCGGGACGACCGAGCCGTTCTTGACGGTGCCGGTCAGGCGGTAGGTCGTGCCGGGGCCGGAGCGGACCGTCAGCTTGTGGGCGGACGAGACGACACGGGCCTTGTTCCTGACCCTGTGCCCGCCCTTGCCGTCGTCGTGCTTGCCGCACTTGCAGTCGCCCGGCTTGCCGTCGTCGCCCTTGGGGCCGCGGGGGCCGGCCGGGCCCTGGGGTCCCTGCGGGCCGGCCGGGCCCTGGGGTCCGCCTCCGGGGCCGGCGGGGCCTTGCGGGCCCTGGGGGCCCTGGGGGCCGACGGGGCCGCGCTTGCCCTGGTCGCCCTTGGGGCCCGGGCGTCCCGGCTTGCCCTGGTCGCCCCTCTCGCCCTTCTCGCCCTTGCGGCCCGGGTGTCCCTTCTCGCCCTTGGGGCCCTGCTCGCCCCTGGGGCCCTGGGGGCCGGCCGGGCCCTGCGGTCCCTGGGGGCCGGCGGGACCCTGCGGCCCGGCGGGGCCTCCGGCGGGGCCGGCAGGGCCCTGAGGTCCGGTCGGGCCCTGAGGTCCGGCGGGGCCCTGAGGTCCGGCGGGGCCCCGGGGGCCGGTCGGGCCCTCGTGGCCGCGGGGGCCCTCGTCGCCGCGCGGGCCGCGGTCGCCGGGCTCGCCCTGCGGGCCGCGCTCGCCCCGGTCTCCCTTGTCCCCCTTGTCGCCCTTCTCGCCCTTGGGGCCGGGGCGGCCCGGCTCGCCGTCGTGACCCGGGCGGCCCGGCTTCCCGTCGTGACCGGGACGGCCGTCGTGGCCGGGGCGGCCGTCGTCGCCGCGGTCGCCCTTCTCCCCGCGCGGGCCGGTGACCGGCGTGGCCACCCCGAACAGCACCGGCTCGTCGGTGCCCGTCGCCCACTCGCCGCCGTCCAGGGTGGTGCCCTCGGGCGCGTTCGCGTCCACCTTCAGCACCACGCCCAGCCGCGTCCGCGTGTTCGCCGGGAACAGGAACCCGGCCCGGCTGCCCGCCTGGCAGGTCAGCCGGCGCGCGTCCGCGGACCGGGTGCACGGTACTGCGGCCCGCTGGTCGTTCCAGTAGAAGCGGGCCTCCGGGAACGTGGTGCGCTCCGGCGCGGTGATCCGGAACGCGGAACTCGTCGCCGCGTCGGCGCCGTTGGACGCCACGATCACGATCCGTCCGGTCCGGCCGGGAGCGATCGAGGGCAGGTACGGCTGCGCGAAGCGGATGCTCGACGAGTCGGCCAGGGCCGGGGCGGCCGGCACCAGACAGGTCGCGGTGACGGCCGCGACGACCATGGCCGCGGGAAGGCAGCGGGAAGCAGGCAAGGGGGTTCCTCCGCAAGGGAACGGCACGGGCCCGGGACCGGGCCCCGAGGGGGCGCGACCGGGCCGGTGGGTGAAGGTCCCCCCAGTAGAGAGCGGATGATGACACCGCCTCCGTCAACGCGCGACCCGGGTCACCCGGACGCCGGAGCCGCGTTGGGCCGAGCCGGTCACCAGGGCGATCAGGGCCGCCGCGGCGGGCACCGCGTACGCCGTCACCGGGCCGAGGTGCTCCACCGCCCAGCCGCCCGCCGCCGCCCCGCCCGCGATCCCGGCCAGGATCGCCGTCACGGCCAGGGTCATGCCCTCGTTCAGCCGCTCCGGCGGCGTGAGCCGGTGGACCCGCGACATGGCGGTGACCATGGTCGGCGCCGTCGCCATGCCCGCCACCAGCAGGGCCGCGGCCAGCACCGGCAGCGGACCCGCCGCCGCCGCGACCGCCGGCAGGCACATCGCGCAGGCCAGCGCGACCAGACAGGTGCCCAGCCCGCGCGGGCGCAGCGTGCCGTACAGCAGGCCGGCCGCGCAGGAACCGGCTGCCTGCAGGGCGAGCACCGGCCCGGCGGCGGCGCCCAGTCCGCGCTCGTCGAGATGGGCGATGGAGGCGATCTCCATCGAACCGAACACCGTGCCGAGGGCGAGGAACAGCACGAGCAGCGGCCGCATGCCCGGGGTCCGCAGCGGAGAGCGCGAGCGCGTGCCGGCGGCCGCGGCAGCGACCGGCGGTTCGGTGGCCCGCCGGGAGAGGAACAGCAGCATGCCGGCGAGCAGCAGGACCGCCCCGGCCAGCGTCCCCGCCTCCGGGAACAGCCCGCTGCACAGGGCGGCCGCCACCACCGGCCCCAGCATGAAACAGGCCTCGTCGGCGGCCTGTTCGAAGGACATCGCGGTGTGGTGGGCCCGGCTGTCGCCGCGCAGCAGGTGCGTCCAGCGCGCCCGGGACATGCCGCCGATGTTGGGGGTGGTCGCGGTGGCCGCGTAGCAGGCGAACAAGGTCCAGTCGGGCGCCCCGGTACGGACGCAGAGCACGAGGGCCAGGCTGCCCAGTACGGCGAGCACGGTGGCCGGAAGGGCGACCCGGGCCTGACCGTGGCGGTCGACGAGCCGGGCGGTCCACGGCGCGACCAGCGCGGTGGCCGCGAGACCGGTGGCGGTGACGGCCCCGGCCAGGGCGTACGAGCCGCGCTCACCGGCGATCATCATCACCGCGCTGACCCCGAACATGCCCATCGGCAGCCGCGCGATCAGGTTGCCGGCGGTGAACCCGCGGGTCCCGGGCAGCCGGAACAGCTCCCGGTAGGGGGCGACCGGGCCGCGGCCACGGGGCGTCCGGGGCGCGCGCCGCGGCCCGCCTCCCGGGCCCGGCCCGGGGGCGACCAGCACCAGCGTCTGGCCGGTGGCCGTCATCAACGGCCGCCCCGCGGCGGGGCGTACGGGCGGACGGGTGGACGGGGCGGGGGAGCGGGTGGGGGCCGAAACGGTCATGCCCCCACCTTCGCCGGGCCCGGGCCGGGCGGTCCAACACCTGTCCGGGCTCCGTTCACGCGCCCGTGTTGTTAATCTCCTGCGGTGCCGATCCCCGATCTCGAACCCCGGCTGCTGCGCGGCTTCCTCGCCGTCGCCGAAGAGCTGCACTTCACCCGCGCCGCCGCCCGCCTGTACGTCGCCCAGCAGGCGCTGAGCCGCGACGTGCGCCGGCTGGAGCGGGAACTGGGCGCCGAGCTGTTCGTGCGGAGCACCCGCCACGTCGAACTGACCCCCGACGGACAACGGCTGGTCCCCCACGCCCGACGGGTGCTGCGCGCCCACGAGGAGCTCGCCGCCGCCTTCGCCGGCCCGGCCGGCCACGCGCGGCCGCTGCTGGTCGACCTGAACACCGACGGGCCCAGCACCGCCCGCACCGTCCTGGAACGCGCCCGCGAACTCGCCCCCGGCGTCGAGCTGATGGCCCGCTTCGAGAGCGGTCTGACCCACGCGGCCGCCGAGATCCTCGCGGGCCGGCTCGACGTGTCCTTCGGCCGGGCCGGCGGCCTGCCCGCCGGAGTGCGGGCCCGGCTCGACCGGCACCCCGTACGGTACGAGCCGCTGGCCGTGCTGCTGCCCGACGACCACCCGCTGGCCGGGCTGGAGACCGTACCGCTGGCCGCACTGACCGGGGAGTCCGTCTACGCGGGCGCCGGCAACCCGCGCACCCTGGAGTGGACCGACCTCGCCGAGGCCCTGTTCGAAGGCCGGGACATCAAGATCGCCCCGCCCGCGCCGGTGGCCGTCGGCAAGGAGGAGTTCCGCAGGGTCATGGCCAAGACCCGCAACCCGGTCCTGGCGACCGTCGACTTCGTCCGCATGCCGGGCAGCGTCAACCGGCCCCTGGTAGACCCGGTCCCGCTGTCCCCGCTGTCCATGGTGTGGCGCAGGGGCGTCCACCACCCCGGCATCGACGCGCTGCGCACCGCCGCCGCGGAGCTCGCCGCCGCGCACGGCTGGCTCGACGTACCGGCCGGCAGCTGGCGGCCGGAACCGCTCACATCCGGCACCGGCCGGGGGTGAGAGCAAGGTTTCCCGGCGGTCACCGTCCGGGGACCGGGCGCGAAACGCGCCGACCCTACGGTCTGGCTCTACGGACGCGACAGCTGTGGAGGCGTGATGACCGGAAAGCCGGCCCGCACCGGGGGACGCTGGATCGAGCGGTGGGACCCCGAGGACGAGGTGTTCTGGAAGGAGACCGGGGAGCGGACCGCCCGGCGGAACCTGGTCTACTCGGTGTTCTCCGAGCACATCGGGTTCTCCGTCTGGTCCCTGTGGTCCGTGATGGTCCTCTTCATGGGCCCGGAGTACGGGGTCGACCCGGCCGGGAAGTTCTTCCTGATCGCCACCGCCACCTTCGTCGGGGCCCTGGTGCGGGTGCCGTACACCTTCGCCGTCGCCCGCTTCGGCGGCCGCAACTGGACCGTCTGCAGCGCGCTGATGCTGCTCGCCCCGACCGTCGCCGCGCTGGTGGTGATGGAACCGGGCACCTCGTACGGCACCTTCCTGCTGGTGGCCGCGCTCACCGGCGTCGGCGGCGGCAACTTCGCCTCCTCCATGACCAACATCAACGCCTTCTTCCCGCTCCGCCGGAAGGGCTGGGCGCTCGGCCTCAACGCGGGCGGCGGCAACATCGGCGTGCCCGTCATCCAGCTGGCCGGCCTGCTGGTCATCGGCACGGCCGGGGCCGGCCACCCGCGGTTGCTGCTCGCCGCGTACGTCCCGCTGATCGTGGTGGCGGCCGCGCTGGCCTGGCTGCGTATGGACAACCTGGCGCCGGTGCGCAACGACACCGGCGCGGTCCGCGAGGCACTGCGCGACCGCCACACCTGGATCATGGCCTTCCTCTACACCGGGACCTTCGGTTCCTTCATCGGGTACGGCTTCGCCTTCGGGCTGGTGCTGCAGACGCAGTTCGGGCGGACCCCGCTCCAGGCCGCCTCGCTCACCTTCACCGGACCACTGCTGGGCTCGCTGATCCGGCCGGTCGGCGGCGCCCTCGCGGACCGCTTCGGCGGGGCCCGGATCACCCTGGCCACGTTCGTGGCGATGGCCGCCGCCACGGGGGTGGTCATCGCGGCCTCGCTGCGGGAGTCGCTGCCCGTGTTCCTCGGCGGGTTCATGGCGCTGTTCTTGCTGAGCGGGCTGGGCAACGGCTCCACGTACAAGATGATCCCGGGCATCTTCCAGGCGAAGGCGCTGGCCCGCGGGATGGCCGGGGAGGAGGCCGCGGCGTACGGGCGGCGGCTTTCCGGGGCCGCGATGGGGCTCATCGGGGCGGTCGGGGCGGTCGGCGGGCTGGGCATCAACCTGGCGTTCCGGGAGGCGTTCGCGACGTCCGGCTCCGGGACGGCGGCGTTCACCGCCTTCCTCGCCTTCTACGCCGCGTGCTGCCTGGTCACCTGGGCGGTATACCTTCGCCGGCCGGTCGGGCCAGGGCCGGCCCCCTCGGCCGGAGAAAGGGCCGAGCCGCAGCTCACGACGGTGTGAGCGGGCGGGCCAGCGTGTAACCGGGGCGAAATACGCGTGAACCGAGCCTGACATGCCACCTTGGCAGGCTCGTTCTCGCCGCAGCCGCCACCACATTTGCGCCACTAGGCAGGTCACGATGATCGACGCCCACACCGCCGGACCCGGGCCGCTCGCCGGATTCACCGTCGGGGTCACCGCGGCCCGGCGGGCCGACGAACTCATCGCGCTGCTCCGCAGGCGCGGAGCGGCGGTACTGCACGCGCCGGCCCTGCGGATCGTGCCGCTGGCCGACGACAGCGAACTGCTCGCCGCGACCAAGGAACTCATCGGCTGCGCGCCGGACGTCGTCGTCGCCACCACCGCGATCGGGTTCCGCGGCTGGATCGAGGCGGCGGACGGCTGGGGGATCGGGGAGGAACTCCTGGCGCGGCTCCGCGGGGCCGAACTCCTGGCCCGCGGGCCGAAGGTGAAGGGGGCGATCCGGGCCGCCGGGCTCGTGGAGGAGTGGTCCCCGGAGTCGGAGTCGCTGGCGGAGGTGCTGGAACGGATGCTGGCCGCCGGGGTGGCCGGGCGGCGGGTCGCCCTGCAACTCCACGGGGAGCCGCTGCCCGGGTTCGTGGAGGCGCTCCGGGCGGCCGGCGCGGACGTGGTCGTCGTACCGGTGTACCGGTGGATGGCGCCCGAGGACCTCGGACCGCTGGACCGGCTGCTGGACGCGGTGGCCGCGGGCGGTGTGGACGCGGTCAGCTTCACCTCGGCCCCGGCCGCGGCCTCGCTGATCTCCCGGGCGGAGGAGCGGGACATGGGGGAGCTGGTGCTGGGCGCGCTGCGGGGCGGGGTGCTGGCGGCCTGCGTGGGGCCGGTCACCGCGCTGCCGCTGCAGGCGCGGGACGTGCCCACGGTGCAGCCGGACCGGTTCCGGCTGGGGCCCCTGGTGCAGCTGCTGTGCCAGGAGCTGCCGGCGCGGGCCAGGACCCTGCCGGTGGCCGGCCGGCGGCTGGAGATCCGCGGCCACGCCGTACTGGTCGACGGCGAGCTCCGGGCGGTGCCGCCGGCCGGCATGTCACTGCTGCGGGCACTGTCCCGCCGGCCGGGCTGGGTGGTGCCCCGGGCGGAGCTGCTGCGGGCGCTGCCGGGGGCGGGGCGGGACGAGCACGCGGTGGAGACGGCGATGGCGCGGCTGCGGGGGGCGCTGGGGGCGCCGAAGATGATCCAGACGGTGGTCAAGCGGGGGTACCGGCTGTCGCTGGACCCGTCGACGGCGGCGAAGTACGACACGGCGTGACCCGGCCGGGCGGGGCGCTGCCCCGTGCCCCGCGCCTCAATCGTCGGCGGCGCCGGTCGGCTGGGCGGGGCCCGGGGTGGCCGCCCCGCGGGGGCGGGGGTGAGGGGCGGCAGGGGTACCGGCCTGGGCGGGGGGCGGCGTAGCGTGCGGGGGTGATCTTTGACGGGGTGGAGATGCGGGGGCTGCGGGCCGGGGACGCGGCCGGGCTGGCCGAGGCGCTGGTGCGGAACCGGGAGAACATGCGGGGCGTCGAGCCGGACCGGCCCGACTCCTACTACACCGAGGCCGGGCAGGCCGCCCGGATCGAGGGGATGCTCGCCGAGCAGGACGACGGCCGGCTGCGGCCGTTCCTGTTCGTCGAGGCCGCCACCGGCCGCGTCGTCGGCGCGATCAATCTGGGGAGCATCACGCTGGGCCCGCTGTGCAGCGGCGGCGTCGGCTACTGGGTCGACCACGCCCGGCGTGGCCGCGGCCTGGCCCACGCGGGCCTGGAGGAGGTCCTCCGGATCGCCCGCGACGAGGTCGGCCTGCACCGCGTGGAGGCGGGCACGCTCGTCGACAACCTGGCCTCCCAGCGCGTCCTCGCCAAGGCGGGGTTCGAGCGGTACGGCACTGCCCCGCGCTACCTCCACGTCGCCGGCGCCTGGCGCGACCACCACCTCTTCCAGCGCCTGCTGCACGACGACCCCCCGCCCGTGTAGGGGGTCTTCCGCCCGGCCCCCGCCGGGGGCACTCTGGGCGGGTGACGGGCATGTGGTTCGACTCCGGGCGGGTCTGCCTCGACCTGGTGGCCACCGCCGGGCCCCCCGAGGGCCTCCGGGACGGCGCCGCGCTGCGCCTGTGGCTGACCGGTGCCGGGCTCGTCCCGTACGGCACCCCCCTCGGCGGTCTCGGCGCCGACTGGCCGGCCGCGTTCCGGGACCTTCGCGCCGACCTCCGGACCCTGGTGCGCGCGGAGCTCGGCGGCAGCCGGCCCGAGGAACCGGCCCTGGAGCGGGTCAACGCGGCGGCGGCCGGGCCACCCCCCGGACTGTGTGCCGTACGCGGACAAGAGGGGCGGCTCGTAAGGGAGTTGAGCGGCCGCGTGGACCGCGCCGCGCTGCTCGCCGCGGTCGCGCGGGACGCCGTGGAGCTGCTCACCGCCCCCGCCGACCTCGCCCTGCTCCGGGCCTGCGAGGGCGACGGCTGCACGCGGATCTATCTGGACACCTCGCGCGGGCGGCGCCGCCGCTGGTGCTCCAGCGAGCTGTGCGGCAACCGCGAGCGGGTCGCCCGGCACCGCCGGCGCGCCGGGGCGGCACGCAGCCCGTAAGGGGGTGCGCGGGACGGGCGTGCGGACGGCCGGTCGGTTCGCGTACGGTTGACGGTCGCCCACGCACGTCAGAAGGGGGCCTTGGTGGCCGCGCAGGATGCCGCTGTAGACGCAGTCGACAGCACGGCGGACTCCGTCCGCGATCGGGAGATCGCGGTGGAGCAGACTCACCTGGACCAGGTGTACCGCCGCCTCGAAGAGAAGATCGACGAGGCGGAGTTCCTGATGAACGACGCGGCCAAGCGGGGCCAGGTCGGCACCCCGGGGGCGCTCGCCGAGCGCGACGCGCAGGTCTACCGGGCCGGCATCCACCTCAACCGGCTCAACAACGAGTTCGAGGACTTCCTCTTCGGGCGGATCGACCTCGTGCTGGGCAAGGACGGCGAGCGCGGGCCGGACGGCGCCTACACCTCCGTCGAGCCGGCCGAGGACGCGATCCGCGAGGACCTCACGGCGGACATCGCCGAGACCCTGCACATCGGCCGCATCGGCGTGCTCGACGCCGACTACTCCCCGCTGGTCATCGACTGGCGCGCGCCCGCCGCCGCGCCCTTCTACCGGTCCACCCCCAAGGAGCCCGGCCGGGTCGTGCGCCGCCGCGTCATCCGGTCCAAGGGGCGCCGCGTCCTCGGCGTCGAGGACGACCTGATGCGGCCCGAGGTGACGGCCTTCCTCGACGGCCGGGAGCTGCCCGCCATCGGCGACGGCGCCCTGATGGCCGCGCTCGGCCGCGCCCGCACCCACACCATGCGGGACATCGTCTCCTCCATCCAGGCCGAGCAGGACCTCGTCATCCGGGCGCCCGCCGCCTCCGTCGCCGAGGTCTCCGGCGGCCCCGGCACCGGCAAGACCGCCGTCGCCCTGCACCGCGCCGCGTACCTGCTGTACCAGGACCGGCGGCGCTACGCGGGCGGCATCCTGATCGTCTCCCCGACCCCGCTGCTCGTCGCCTACACCGAGGGCGTGCTGCCCTCGCTCGGCGAGGAGGGCCAGGTCGCCATCCGCGCGCTCGGCTCGCTGGTCGACGGCGCCGAGGCCACCACGTACGACGAGCCCGCCGTGGCGCGGATCAAGGGCTCGGCACGGATGCTGAAGGTGCTCCGCAAGGCCGTACGGGGGGCCCTGGAGCTGGGCGACGCCCCGGAACGCCTGCGGGTCGTGGCCTTCGGCCGGCGCCATGAGCTGGAGGCGGAGGAGCTCGACCGGATCCGGCAGACCGTCCTCGGCGGTACCGCGCCGGTCAACCTGCTGCGCCCCCGGGCCCGCCGGTTGCTGCTGGACGCGCTCTGGGCGAAGTCCGGCGGCGCGAACCGCCACTCGGACCCGGAGCTCGCGGCCGAGCTGCGCTCCGCCTTCGACGAGGACGTCTCCACCGAGGACGTGTTCACCGACTTCCTGAACGCCTGGTGGCCGGAGCTGACCCCGCGCGGGGTGCTCGCCGCCATGCGCGACGAGCGGCGGCTGGGCCGCTGGTCGCGGCGGGTGCTGAACCCGGGCGAGACCCGCCGGCTGGCCCGCTCGCTGCGCCGCGAGGAGCTGTCGGTGCACGACGTCGCCCTGCTGGACGAGCTCCAGACGCTGCTCGGCGCCCCCGCGCGGCCCAAGCGGAAGCGGGAGCTCGACCCGCTGGACGCGCTCACCGGGCTGGAGGAGCTGATGCCGCAGCGTGAGGAGACGCAGCGGGAGCGCGCGGAGCGGCTGGCGGCCGAACGGGTCGACTACGCGCACGTCATCGTGGACGAGGCCCAGGACCTGACCCCCATGCAGTGGCGGATGGTCGGCCGACGCGGCCGTCACGGCACCTGGACGGTGGTGGGCGACCCGGCGCAGTCCTCGTGGCCGGACCCGCAGGAGGCGGCCGCGGCACGTGACGAGGCGCTGGGCAGCCGCCCGCGCCGCCGCTTCACCCTGACCGTGAACTACCGCAACCCGGCCGAGATCGCCGAGCTGGCCGCCAAGGTGCTGCGGCTGGCCATGCCGGGCATGGAACCGCCGTCCGCGGTCCGCTCCACCGGCCTGCGCCCGCGCTTCACGACGGTGGACGGGGAGTTGCGCGACACCGTCCGCGAGGAGGCCCGCCGGCTGCTGGAGCAGGTCGACGGCACCGTCGGCGTGGTCGTGGCGATGGACCGGCGCAGGCAGGCGGCCGAGTGGCTCGCCGACCTCGGGCCGCGCGCCGTCGCCCTGGGCAGCCTGGAGGCCAAGGGCCTGGAGTACGACGCCACGGTGGTGGTCTCCCCGGCGGAGATCGCCGCGGAGTCCCCGGCCGGTCTGCGGGTGCTGTACGTGGCGCTCACCCGGGCGACCCAGCAGCTGACGGTGGTCTCGGCGGCGGCCGACGCCCCGGACGCGGACGGAGTTCCGGAACTGCTGCGGGACTGACCGTACGCCGGACGGTCGGCGCCCGGCCGCGTGGTGGGCGGGCGGCGGACCGCCGTGGGGGGCCCGGTTCCGGCGATCCTTTGTTAGCCTGGATACGACACCGGCTCGATCCAAGCCCCCGGGCCCAACCTTCGTCGCCTAGAGCGACCACTTGCCGCGAGGCGAGCATGGCGGGTCGGTGTCATAGGCGTTCATACAGGTCCGCGCCCCTCACCGAGTGAGGGGCGCGGACCTTTTCGTGCGGGCCCACCCTTCCACCGCCCCCGACTATCTCGTATGGTGGAAGAGTCTTTCCGAAATTTGTAGCTGGTTACCTTTTACCAGCCGGTAGGTGGGACGATCGGACAACAGGTCCTGCCGCACCTGCCGTGCGCGGGCCCGTGTACAGCGAACACAGGGAAAGCAGAGGAAACCGGCCATGGCAACGGCGCCCAGCGTCTCGTACTCGATGACGGTCCGCCTGGAGGTGCCCGCGAGCGGAACCGCGGTCTCCCAGCTCACCACCGCGGTGGAGTCCTCCGGCGGCTCCGTGACCGGCCTCGACGTGACCGCCTCCGGCCACGAGAAGCTCCGTATCGACGTCACCATCGCCGCGACCTCCACGGCGCACGCGGACGAGATCGTCGAGAAGCTGCGCGGCATCGAGGGCGTCTCCCTCGGCAAGGTCTCCGACCGCACCTTCCTGATGCACCTCGGCGGCAAGATCGAGATGGCGGCCAAGCACCCCATCCGCAACCGTGACGACCTCTCGATGATCTACACCCCGGGCGTGGCCCGCGTGTGCATGGCGATCGCCGAGAACCCCGAGGACGCCCGGCGCCTCACCATCAAGCGCAACTCCGTCGCAGTCGTGACGGACGGCTCCGCCGTCCTCGGCCTCGGCAACATCGGCCCGAAGGCCGCGCTGCCCGTCATGGAGGGCAAGGCGGCCCTCTTCAAGCGGTTCGCGGGGATCGACGCCTGGCCGATCTGCCTGGACACCCAGGACAGCGACGAGATCGTCGCGATCGTCAAGGCGATCGCCCCCGGGTTCGCCGGCATCAACCTGGAGGACATCTCCGCGCCGCGCTGCTTCGAGATCGAGGCCCGGCTCCGCGAGGCCCTCGACATCCCCGTCTTCCACGACGACCAGCACGGCACCGCGATCGTGGTCCTCGCCGCCCTCACCAACGCCCTGCGCGTGGTGGGCAAGGCCATCGGCGACGTCAAGGTGGTCATGTCCGGTGCCGGCGCGGCCGGTACGGCCATCCTGAAGCTGCTGCTGTCGGCCGGCGTGAAGAACGCCGTCGTCGCCGACGTGCACGGCGTCGTCCACGCCGGCCGCCCCGACCTGGTGGACGCCGACGCCGACTCCCCGCTGCGCTGGATCGCCGACAACACCAACCCCGAGGGCTACACCGGCACCCTCAAGGAGGCCGTGGTCGGGGCCGACGTCTTCATCGGCGTCTCCGCCCCGAACGTGCTCGGCGGGGAGGACGTCGCGGCCATGGCCGAGGGCGCCATCGTGTTCGCGCTCGCGAACCCGGACCCCGAGGTGGACCCCGCGATCGCCCGCCAGACGGCCGCCGTCGTGGCCACCGGCCGGTCGGACTTCCCGAACCAGATCAACAACGTGCTGGTCTTCCCGGGCGTCTTCCGCGGCCTGCTCGACGCCCAGTCGCGGACCGTGAACACCGACATGATGCTGGCCGCCGCGAGCGCCCTCGCCGACGTGGTCGGCGAGGACGAGCTGAACGCGAACTACATCATCCCTTCGGTCTTCAACGACAAGGTCGCCGGCGCCGTCGCGGGCGCCGTCCGCAAGGCCGCCACCGCCGCTGTGGCGCCGCCCGCGTCCGCCTGAACCGGCGCGTCGCGGGATGCGGGGCCGCCGGACCGCCTCTAGGGTTGCGGGGATGCCCGCGAGGTCCGCGGTTCCGCATCCCCGAGCCTCCCCACTGGTGCGGACGGAGCGTTACCGCGGCGTGACCGTGGCGCTTTTCGTGTGACCCTGGCGGGTGCCGGATTGGCTTTCCCGCCGCAGGTGGGGGCAGGATGCGTGACTGTGGCGCGAGGGTCTGACGGCAGACCCGGGTCCGGGGACTGTCCGAGGGCCCTGGCAGCATCGGCTTCGCTGGTGCCAAACATGCGGCTCTGCCGCGTGGCACGCCTCATTGGCAAGTTGAACACGGGAGTACAACATGAACCGCAGTGAGCTGGTGGCCGCTCTGTCCGAGCGCGCCGAGGTGACCCGCAAGGACGCCGACGCCGTTCTGGCCGCGCTCGCCGAGACCATCGGCGAGGTCGTCGCCAAGGGCGACGAGAAGGTCACCATCCCCGGCTTCCTGACCTTCGAGCGCACCCACCGTGCCGCTCGCACCGCGCGCAACCCGCAGACCGGCGACCCCATCCAGATCCCGGCCGGCTACAGCGTGAAGGTCTCCGCGGGCTCCAAGCTCAAGGAAGCCGCCAAGGGCAAGTGAGGCCCCTGCCGTGACGGCTCCCGCCCCGGGCCCCGCCCGGGGCCCGGCCGGGCCGCACGGCGCGGCACGAAGCCGAAGGGCGGCCACCCCCGCGAGGGGGTGGCCGCCCTTCGGCCGTACGGGCCCGGACGGCGGGCCCGTCAGACCACGTCGCCGCCCGGCAGTTCGACCTTGGCGCCGAGCTCCACGAGCTTCTCCATGAAGTTCTCGTAGCCCCGGTTGATCAGGTCGATGCCGTGCACCCGCGAGGTGCCCTCCGCGGCCAGGGCCGCGATCAGGTACGAGAAGCCGCCGCGCAGGTCCGGGATGACCAGGTCGGCGCCCTGCAGCTTGGTCGGGCCGGAGACGACCGCCGAGTGCAGGAAGTTGCGCTGGCCGAAGCGGCAGGCCGAGCCGCCCAGGCACTCCCGGTACAGCTGGATGTGGGCGCCCATCTGGTTGAGCGCCGAGGTGAAGCCCAGCCGGGACTCGTACACCGTCTCGTGGACGATGGACAGGCCGGCGGCCTGGGTCAGGGCGACCACCAGCGGCTGCTGCCAGTCGGTCTGGAAACCGGGGTGCACGTCGGTCTCCAGCGCGATGGCGTTCAGCGGGCCGCCCGGGTGCCAGAACCGGATGCCGTGGTCGTCGATCTCGAAGGCGCCGCCGACCTTGCGGTAGGTGTTGAGGAAGGTCATCATCGAGCGCTGCTGGGCGCCGCGCACGTAGATGTTGCCGCCGGTGGCCAGCGCCGCGGACGCCCAGGAGGCGGCCTCCAGGCGGTCCGGGAGCGCCTTGTGGTTGTAGCCGCGCAGCCGCTCCACACCGGTGATCCGGATGGTGCGGTCGGTGTCCATGGAGATGATGGCGCCCATCTTCTGCAGCACGCAGATGAGGTCCTCGATCTCCGGCTCCACGGCCGCGTTGGACAGCTCGGTGACGCCCTCGGCCAGTACGGCCGTCAGCAGCACCTGCTCGGTCGAGCCGACCGAGGGGTAGGGGAGGCGGATCTTGCAGCCGCGCAGCCGCTGCGGGGCCTCCAGGTACTGGCCGCCCTCGCGCTTCTCGATGGTCGCGCCGAACTGGCGCAGCACGTCGAAGTGGAAGTCGATCGGCCGGCCGCCGATGTCGCAGCCGCCCAGGCCCGGGATGAAGGCGTGGCCGAGGCGGTGCAGCAGCGGGCCGCAGAACAGGATCGGGATCCGGGAGGAGCCCGCGTGCGCGTCGATGTCGGCGACGTTCGCGCTCTCCACGTGGGTCGGGTCCATCACCAGCTCGCCGGGCTCGTCACCCGGGCGCACCGTCACGCCGTGCAGCTGGAGCAGGCCGCGGACCACCCGGACGTCACGGATGTCGGGGACGTTGCGCAGGCGGCTGGGTTCGCTTCCGAGCAGAGCGGCGACCATGGCCTTCGGCACGAGGTTCTTCGCGCCTCGGACTCGGATCTCGCCCTCCAGCGGGGTGCCGCCGTGGACAAGCAGGACATCGTCTGTGCCGGTCATGTATCTCGCGTTCCGAGTCGGGGGTCCCCCCGGGAGCCAGGGGGCGTGGGCAGGGGCCAGGGAAAAGGGTAAGGGTCGCCGACCCCCTGTTCGTAAGGCCGACGCGGCCGCGGGACTGTCATGAATTCGCCACAACACCCTGAGTGCCCGGGAAATGGCGGAGGGTTGCGTTCCGCGGGCTCGTGAGGAACCACCCGAACGCCACGGCGCGCGCGCCTCCTCTGCAGCAGTGCGCCCCGGTCCGTGCGTGCCGCGTACTGCTCCGTCCGCTCCCCCCGGACGGCGAATGTGCGGGATCATTGCGGCATGACCGAGGTGTCCTCCCTCACCGGACGGCTGCTCGTGGCCACACCCGCCCTTGCGGACCCCAACTTCGACCGCGCGGTGGTCCTCCTGCTCGACCACGACGAGCAGGGGTCCCTCGGCGTGGTCCTCAACCGGCCCACCCCGGTGGGCGTCGGTGACATCCTGCTGCCCTGGGCGGCGCTGGCCGGCGACCCGGGAGTGGTCTTCCAGGGCGGCCCGGTCGCCCTCGACTCCGCCCTCGGCATCGCGGTGATCCCCGGGGAGGAGGGTCCGGTCGGCTGGCGCCGGGTGTACGGCGCGATCGGCCTGGTCGACCTGGAGGCGCCGCCGGAACTGCTCAGCGGGGCCCTCGGCTCGCTGCGGATCTTCGCCGGCTACTCGGGCTGGGGCCCCGGCCAGCTGGAGGACGAGCTGGGCGACGGCGCCTGGTACGTGGTGGAGTCCGAGCCGGGCGACATCTCCTTCCCGGCACCGGAACAGCTCTGGCGGGCGGTGCTCCGGAGGCAGCGCAGCGAGCTCGCGATGGTGGCCACCTACCCCGACGACCCGTCGCTCAACTGAGCCCCGCCCGGTTCAGTACCCTTGTTTTCATGAGCACTCTTGAGCCCGACCGCGGGACTGGCACGGGAACCCTCGTAGAGCCGACGCCGCAGGTTTCCCACGGCGACGGCGACCACGAGCGCTTCGCCCACTACGTCCAGAAGGACAAGATCATGGCGAGCGCCCTCGACGGGACCCCCGTCGTGGCGCTCTGCGGCAAGGTCTGGGTACCGGGCCGCGACCCGAAGAAGTACCCCGTCTGCCCCATGTGCAAGGAGATCTACGAGTCCATGGGCGCGGGTGGCGACAAGGACAAGGGCGGCAAGGACAAGTAGTACGGCCGGCGCGGCCGGGCGGAACGGCCCGTTCCCGCAGGACCAAGGCCCCCGGGGTGCGCGAACGGCGCCCCCCGGGGGCCTTTCGCGTACTAGGGTCGGCGGGGACGAGCGCTGTGCGGAACGGCTGTTGCGCAGGGCGCAACGCGCTGCTGCGAAGGGTTTCCGCATGGACCACACGCCCCCGGGCCTGATCCCCCTGCCCTCGGCCGTCGAGCTGCGCCCCGGGGCGCAGCGCCTCACCCTCCCGCCCGAGCCGGTCCTCACCGCCGCTCCCGGCACCGAGGGGGTCGCCCGCTGGCTGCGCCGCGAGCTGGGCGCGGCCACCGGATGGACGCTGCCGCCCGCCGCGGAGGGCCCCCGCCCCGGCGCGCCCGCCGGCGTACGGCTGGCCCTGGACACGGAGCTGGCCGAGCGGTCCGGCCCCGAGGCGTACCGGCTCGCCGTGGGCGCGGACGGTGTGCGGCTGACCGGGGCCACGGCCGCGGGCCTGTTCTGGGCCGCCCAGACGCTGCGTCAGCTGCTGGGCCCCGACGCGTACCGCAGGGCGCCGCTGCCGGGACGGGTCTGGAGCCTGCCGTACGGGACGGTGGAGGACGCGCCCCGGTTCGGCTGGCGCGGCATGATGCTGGACGTGGCCCGCCACTTCACGCCGAAGGAGGGGGTGCTGCGCTGGATCGACCTGCTGGCCGCCCACAAGCTCAACGTGCTGCACCTGCACCTGACGGACGACCAGGGCTGGCGGATCGAGATCAGGCGTCACCCGAGGCTCACCGAGGTCGGCGCCTGGCGGGCGCGCAGCAAGTGGGGCCACGGCACCTCGGACCTCTGGAACGACACCCCGCACGGCGGCTTCTACACCCAGGACGACATCCGCGAGATCGTCGCCTACGCCGCCGAACGGCACGTCAGGATCGTGCCCGAGATCGACCTCCCGGGGCACTCGCAGGCGGCCATCGCCGCCTATCCGGAGCTCGGCAACACGGATGTGGTGGACACGGCCGCGCTGGGCGTGTGGGAGGACTGGGGCATCAACCCGAACGTCCTGGCGCCGACGGAGGCCGTACTGCGCTTCTACGAGGGCGTCTTCGAGGAGCTGCTGGAGCTGTTCCCGGCCGAGGTGTCGCCGTTCGTGCACGTCGGCGGCGACGAGTGCCCCAAGGAGCAGTGGCGGAAGTCGAGGACGGCGCAGGAACGCATCCGCGAGCTGGGCGTGGACGGCGAGGACGGCCTGCAGTCCTGGTTCGTCCGGCACTTCGACCACTGGCTGGCGGCCCGCGGGCGGCGCCTGATCGGCTGGGACGAGATCCTCGAGGGCGGCCTGGCGGAGGGGGCGGCGGTGTCGTCCTGGCGCGGGTACGCGGGCGGGACGGCCGCCGCCCGCGCCGGGCACGACGTGGTGATGTGCCCGGAGCAGCACGTGTACCTGGACCACCGTCAGGACGGCGGCGCGGACGAGCCGATGCCGATCGGGTACGTGCGCTCCCTGGAGGACGTGTACCGGTTCGAGCCGGTACCGCCTGAGCTGTCCGCGGAGGCGGCCCGCCACGTACTGGGCGCGCAGGCCAACATGTGGACCGAGGTGACGCAGGACCAGGGCCGGGTGGACTACCAGGTGTTCCCGCGGCTGGCGGCGTTCGCCGAGGTGGTGTGGTCGGCGCTGCCGGCGCCGGAGCGGCGGGACTTCGCGCGGTTCGAGGAGCGGATGGGGGCGCACTACCCGCGGCTGGACGCGCTGGGGGTCGACTACCGCCGGCCGGAGGGGCCGCTGCCCCGGCAGCGGCGGCCAGGGGTGCCCGGACGTCCGGTCGAGGGGGCACCCCCGAAGGCGTGACGCCGTCAATCGGCACTCTCCGCCCAAGTGGGTTGCGGGGGAAGAAAAGGGACCTTTCTTCCCGCGTGCGGCGGGGCCTCCCGGGAAGGGCGGAGGGGGAGCCGCCAACGGGGGGCGCCCGGGCCACCCTCGCGCCGGTGTGGTTCGGAAGATGTGCCAGAGTTGCCACGTCCCGGTCGTCAGCACGTACCGTACGGCGGACAGGCGTGAGCGCCGGGACATCGGGAAGGGGCAGCCGGGTTGACCACGCACGCACCGCAGGCGACGCAGTCCGTCACACTGCCCGTCACGCTCGACGAGGCGGTGGCGGCGCTCGCCGCCATGCCCGCCGCCGTTCCCGTCGCGGGCGGCACCGACCTCATGGCGGCCGTGAACGCCGGCCTGCTGCGGCCCGCCGGACTCGTCGGCCTCAGCCGGATCAGCGAGATCCGCGGCTGGCAGTACCAGGACGGGCACGCGCTGCTCGGCGCCGGCCTCACCCACGCGCGGATGGGCCGGCCCGACTTCGCCGCCCTCATCCCGGCGCTGGCCGCGGCCGCCCGCGCCGCCGGACCGCCGCAGATCCGCAACGCGGGCACGCTCGGCGGCAACATCGCCACCGCCGCCCCCACGGGAGACGCGCTGCCCGTGCTGGCAGCCCTGGAGGCCGTGCTGATCGTGGCCGGTCCGGGCGGGGCCCGGCGCGAGATCCCCGTCTCCCACCTGCTCGCGGGACGGGAGATGCTCCGGCCCGGCGAGCTGATCGGCTTCGTCCGCGTGCCGCTGCTGCACGCGCCGCAGGTGTTCCTCAAGGCGACCGGCCGCACCGGACCGGGACGGGCCGTGGCCTCCGTGGGCCTGGTCCTGGACCCGGCCCGGCGGGGCGTGCGGATCGCCGTGGGCGCGGTCGCGCCGATGCCCCTGCGGCCGCTGGAGGCCGAGCAGTGGGTGGCCTCGCTGATCGACTGGGACGCGGACCGGCGGCTGGCGCCCGAGGCCCTGGAGGCCTTCGGCGAGTACGTCGCGGCCGCGTGCGTACCGGACCAGGGCGACCCGGTTCCGGCCGGCGTCCTCCACCTGCGGCGGACGGTGGCCGTGCTGGCACGGAGGGCCCTCGGGAGGGCACTGAGCTCATGAGCGGGAACGGCAACGCGAACGGGAACGGGAACGTGAGTCAGGGGCAGGGGCAGGGGCACGGTCAGGGGAGCCCGAACGGCGACGGGAGCGGCGCACCGGCCTGGGGCTGGGAGCCGGTACCGCAGGGCGGCGAGTACGACTCCGACGCCACCGCCTTCGTGAAGCTGCCCGAGGAGATGCTCGGCGCGGCCGGAGTCGGCGAGCCGCTGGCCGCCCCGGGGCACGGCTACGTGCCGCCGGTCATCGTCCCGCCGGTGATCGTGCCGCCCGCCATCGCGCAGCAGGCGCAGGCCGCACAGCAGGCGCAGGCCGCGCTGGGCTCCCCGGCGGGCGTCCCGCTGGCCGGCGCGGTGGGCACCGACCCGACCGCCACCGGCACCTGGAGCATCCCCGTCCAGTGGCCGGAGCCCGGCACCGCGTCGGAGCCCGGGCAGGGCCCCGACGCCGAGGCGGCCGGCCACGACGGGTACCACGACCCGGGCGCCACGGCGGAGTGGAACTTCACCGAGGCGGTGGACGCCACGGCCCAGGACCCGACTGCCGACACCGCGCAGTGGCCGGCCCCGGTCGCCGACTGGACCCAGGCCCCGGCGACCCTGCCGGGCGGCGCGGCCGCCCCCTGGGCGGGCCAGGCCGAGTTCGACGGCGTACGCGCCTACGCACCCGAAGCGGTCGGGACCGCCGGCCCGGCCGAGCCGGGACCGGGCGCCCCGGACCCCGCCGCGGTCGCCGTCGCGGACGCTCCGGGGGCCGCGCCCGAAGCCGCCCCCGGCACCGTCGACCCGTACGACCCGCTGGACCTCGGCTCCGGACCGCTGCACGGCGTGCCCGCGGCCGTGCCCCCGCACGCCGCAGCGGTACGCGGACGCGTGCTGGGCGGCCCCGGCGTGGGCAGCCTCCCCGAGGGCGACGCGGTCCACGCGGCCCCCGACATCGAGGCCAGCCACGCGGCGGCGCCGGCCGTGGCCACGGCCGAGCGGCCGCACCCGGTGCCCGGCGCGTTCCCCCCGCCCGGCGCGTCGGAAGCCGGGCCCGGCCACACCCCCGCCGAGGGCGTCCCGGTGCCCGCGTACGCCTCGGCCGACCCGTACGGCGTCCCGGAGCACACCCCCGGGCACGGCACGGCCGAGCCCGAGCCCGGTCACCCGGGCCACACCCCGGCCGAGGGCGTCGCGGTGCCCCCGTCCGCGGCGGGCGACCCGTACCCGGGGACGGAACACGGCCCGGAGCACACCCCGGACCAGACCCCGGACCACGGCGTCCGGTCGCACGCCCCGCACCACGGCCCCGCCGGGCCCGAGCCGGTGCCCGCCTACCCGGAGCACACCCCCGCCGAGGGGGTGCCGGTCCCGGAGCCCGCGGCCGCCGACCTGCTCCCGACCGCTGACACCGGCCCCGGCGAACACCCCCTGGCCTCCTACGTCCTGCGCGTCAACGGCGCCGACCGCCCGGTCACCGGCGCCTGGATCGGCGAGTCGCTGCTCTACGTGCTGCGCGAGCGCCTCGGCCTCGCCGGCGCCAAGGACGGCTGCTCGCAGGGCGAGTGCGGGGCGTGCGCGGTGAAGGTGGACGGACGGCTCGTCGCCTCCTGCCTCGTCCCGGCCGCGACCGCCGCCGGCGCCGAGGTCCGTACCGTCGAGGGCCTCGCCACCGAAGGCGAGCTCTCCGACGTCCAGCAGGCGCTCTGCCGGTCCGGGGCCGTGCAGTGCGGGTTCTGCGTACCGGGCATGGCCATGACCATCCACGACCTGCTGGAGGGCAACCACGCCCCCAGCGAGCTGGAGACCCGCCAGGCCCTCTGCGGCAACCTCTGCCGCTGCTCCGGCTACCAGGGCGTGCTGGACGCGGTCCGCGAGGTCGTCGCCGAGCGCGGCGCCGCGGCCGAGGCAGCCGCGGAGGCCGCCGCCGGCCACACCGGCCACACCGGCCACACCGGACGCACCGGCCCGGACGGCGCGCCCGGCCAGGGCCCCGAAGCCCGGATCCCGCACCAGGCCCCGCCGGGCGGGGGCGGCGTCCACCAGCCCGGCCCCCACTACCCGAACCACCACGACCACCACGGAGGCATGGCGTGAGCGCCAGCGACGCGGCGACGGCCATCGTCACCCCGAAGGTCACCGCCGACTCCGCCGCGCCCGACTCCGACGGCACCACCCCCGAACGCGGGATCGGCGCCTCCGTCCCCCCGGCCGACGCCCGCGCCAAGACCGAGGGGACCTTCCCCTACGCCGCCGACCTGTGGGCCGAGGGCCTGCTCTGGGCCGCCGTGCTGCGCTCCCCGCACGCCCACGCCCGGATCCGCTCCATCGACACCAGCGCCGCCGCGCGGATGCCCGGCGTACGGGCCGTCGTCACGCAGGCCGACGTCCCCGGCGCCGCCACCCACGGCCGCCGGATCGCCGACCGCCCCGTCTTCGCCCACGACGTGGTCCGCCACCACGGCGAACCGATCGCCGCCGTCGCCGCCGACCACCCCGACGCCGCCCGCCTGGCCGCCGCCGCGATCACCGTCGAGTACGAACTCCTCGACCCCGTCACCGACCCCGAACAGGCCTTCGGGGCCCCGCCGCTGCACCCCGACGGCAACCTGATCCGGCACATCCCCCTCAGCTACGGCGACCCCGAGGCCACCGGAGAGGTCGTCGTCGAGGGCCTCTACCGGATCGGCCGCCAGGACCCCGCGCCGATCGGCGCCGAGGCCGGCCTCGCCGTGCCCCGCCCCGACGGCGGCGTGGAGATCTACACGGCCTCCACCGACCCCCACTCCGACCGCGACCTCGCCGCGGCCTGCCTCGGCCTGGAACCCGAGCGGGTCAAGGTCGTCGTCACCGGAGTGCCCGGCGCCACCGGCGACCGCGAGGACTCCGGCTTCCAGCTGCCGCTGGGGCTGCTGGCCCTGCGCACCGGCTGCCCGGTGAAGCTCGCCGCCACCCGCGAGGAGTCCTTCCTCGGCCACTCCCACCGCCACCCCACCCTGCTCCGCTACCGGCACCACGCGGACGCCGAGGGCCGGCTGGTCAAGGTCGAGGCGCAGATCCTGATGGACGCCGGCGCCTACGCCGACTCCTCCTCCGAATCCCTGGCCGCCGCCGTCGCGTTCGCCTGCGGCCCGTACGTCGTCCCGAACGCCTTCGTCGAAGGCTGGGCCGTACGCACCAACAACCCGCCCTCCGGCCACGTCCGCGGCGAAGGCGCCATGCAGGTGTGCGCCGCGTACGAGGGCCAGATGGACAAGCTCGCCGCGCAGCTCGGCATCGACGGCGCCGAACTGCGCCTGCGCAACGTCCTCGCCACCGGCGACTCGCTGCCCACCGGGCAGGCCGTCACCTGCCCCGCCCCGGTCGCCGAACTGCTGCGCGCGGTCCGCGACTCCGAGCTCCCGGCCCTCCCCAAGGACACCCCGGAGGAGGAGTGGCTGCTGCCGGGCGGCCCCGAGGGCGCCGGCGAACCGGGGGCCGTCCGCCGCGGCGTCGGCTACGGCCTCGGCATGGTCCACATGCTGGGGGCGGAGGGCACCGACGAGGTGTCCACCGCCACCGTCAAGGTGTACGGCGGCGAGGCCACCGTCATCTGCGCGGCCGTCGAGACCGGGCAGGGCTTCACCACCCTGGCGCGCCAGATCGTCCAGGAGGTCCTCGGCGTGGACGAGGTGACGGTCGCCCCGGCCGACACCGACCAGCCGCCGGCCGGCCCGGCCACGCACGGCCGGCACACCTGGGTCTCCGGCGGGGCGGTGGAACGGGCCGCCAAGATGGTCCGCACGCAGCTGCTCCAGCCGCTGGCCGCCAAGTTCGGCATGTCCACCGAGCTGCTGCAGATCGCGGACGGACGGATCACCTCGTACGACGGGGCCTTCTCGACCACCGTGGCGGAGGCCCTGGAGGGCAAGGAACTCTGGGCCACCGCCCAGTGCCGCCCGCACCCCACCGAACCCCTCGACGCGAACGGCCAGGGCGACGCCTTCGTGGGGCTGGCCTTCTGCGCGATCCGCGCGGTGGTCGACGTAGACGTGGAACTCGGTTCGGTGCGCGTCGTCGAACTCACCGTGGCCCAGGACGTCGGCCGCGTACTGAACCCCCGTCAGCTGCGGGCGCGCATCGAGGCGGGCGTCACCCAGGGCGTCGGCGCCGCCCTCACCGAGAACCTCCGCACCGCGTCCGGCCTCGTGCGCCACCCGGACCTCACCGGATACGCCCTCCCCACCGCCCTGGACGCCCCGGCGGTCCGGATCGTCAAGCTCGTCGAAGAGCGGGACGTGGTCGCCCCGTTCGGCGCCAAGGCGGCCAGCGCCGTGCCGGTCGTCACGGCACCCGCGGCGGTCGCCTCCGCGGTCCGCGCGGCCACCGGACGACCGGTCAACCGCCTCCCGATCAGGCCCTCCGCGGCCGTGGGAGTGTCCAACTCCTGACCCTGTGACCCACATTGCACGTGCAACCCGGAGTTGGGACTGTCGGGACCGCTCGATAGAGTTGTCGTACGCACGCACGCATGCGAACGGGGACGGGAAACGGGGAGGCCAGCGTGGCAGCGGACGGGAATGTGGGCAGCGAGCCGTGGATTCCGGGCGGCAGCATGCGCGCGTTCGTGAACAACGGCCTGATCGCGTCGCAGGGCAAGGCCCTCTACGTCGAGAAGCAGTCGATGGTGGAGTACCGCAAGCGGGTCGACAAGCTCCTCGACCAGCTGAAGGGCTCCGACGCGGACCACGGCCGGTTCGCCGAGGGGACGCTCGGCTCCGGAGCGCTCGGCAAGGGCTTCAGTGAGGCGGAGGACCTCCACACCGCCTACAACAAGGTCCGCGCCGAGATGGAGAACCTCTCGAAGGTGCTGGCCGACCAGATCGAGGCGCTGTCGATCGCGATCGAGGCCTCCCGAGTCGGTTACGACAACATGGACGAGGACGTGAAGGCCCGCATGCGCGCCATCCAGAAGCGCGCGGAAGCGGCCTACGTGCCCGACCGCGACCCGGGCGCCAAGGCGAACCACAAGAACGAGACGCAGACGGGCCAGCAGCCGCAGCCCGACAACGGCGACGGCAGCACGTCGGGAGGTGGCCACTGATGGCGACGAACTTCGAGGGTTACTCGCACCAGGACCTGGTGGCCATGCTGGCGTCCGTGGACGCCGGCAAGATCCGCTCGCGCGGCCAGCTCCTGAAGGACGCCGAGGTCGAGATCACCAAAATCGGCAACGACCTCAAGAACCACAAGGTCGAGGACTGGGAGGGCGAGGCCGCCGACTCCTTCCAGAACTGGGTCAACAGCCTCGGCAACGCCACGCTGCGCCTCGGCGAGTACAGCAAGACCGGCGGCGAGTGGATGGTCCGCGCCGCGGACACCGTCTCCCAGGTCAAGGCGCACGAGCTGCCGGCGTACGACCAGACCGCGGCGGACAACCTCGCGGCGGCGAAGAAGCACCACAACGACCCGGACTCGGCCAAGATCAGCCAGGAGTCGACGGCCAAGCTGAACGCCGACCGCCTGGAGGCGGCCCGCGCCCTGAAGAAGGTCGCGGAGTCCTACGAGCAGTCCTACACGCAGATCAACGCGGCCCCGATCCCGACGTTCCCGCCGGCGCCGAGCACGTTCGTCCCGGCCGGACTGGACAGCGGATCGGACATCAGCCGCGCGGGCGGTGGCGGAGATCCGGCCGGCGGTGCGGCCCGTGGCCCGAGCGGACCGGGCGGCGGCCTCGACCCGCGCGGTCCCGCGCCCGCGCCCGAGTTCGTTCCCGGACAGCCGCCGACGAACCCCGGCCCGGACGTTCCCGGCCCGGGCCCGGCTCCCGTGGTCCCCGCGCCGCCGGACCGGGACATCGACACCGACCTGGACACCGTCGGTACGCTGCCGCCGCCCACGACGGCGCCGCCGGTCGTGACGCCGCCGCCCGGCCCCGGCCCGGGCCCGGCTCCGCACGTCACCCCGCCCCCGATCACGCTTCCGCCGACCACGGGCCTGCCGAGGACCGGCACGCCGCCCACCGGCCAGGCCAAGCCGGTCGCCCCGCCCATGGCCCCATCGCTGCGGCCGCCGGGCATGCCCGGTCCGGGTGGTCCCGGACCCCTCGGCAAGGTGCCCGGCCCCATGGGCGCCCCGCCGCGCGACCCGGGCATCCACGGCGGACGCGCGGTCAACACCCAGGGGCCGACCTCGGCGATCCCGCGGGGCACCGTCGTCGGCAACGAGCCCGGTCGTGCACCGGCCGGCCGCCCGGGAATGGCCGGCGGCTTCGGCGCCGGCATGGGCGCCGGGCCCGTCGGGGCCCAGGGCGGTCCTGCGGCAGGTCGCCGGCTCGCGACCCAGCCCGGCGGCATCGTCGGCGGTCGGCCGGTCGGCGCACCCGGTGGCGTGGTCGGCGCCCGGCCGTTCACCCAGGGTGGTTCCGGCCTGGTCCGCGGCGGTGTCGTCGGTGGCGCGGCTCCGGCCCAGGGTGCGCGCCGGGAGGAGACGGACGGCGGCGAGCGGCCCGACTACCTGACCGAGGACGAGGCGACCTGGCAGAGCGGCCGACGCGTCGCCCCGCCGGTCATCGACTGAACGAACGGACTGTGTACGAGATGCGCATGCGGAAAGCCACGACGGTCCTGACGGGTCTGCTGCTGGCCGGGGTCCTCGCGACTCCGGCCCACGCGGAGACCATCCGGGCCCAGCAATGGCATCTCGACACGATGAAGGCCGACGAGATGTGGAAGACCAGCACCGGCAAGGGGGTCACCGTCGCGGTGATCGACTCCGGTGTCGGCCGCGTCCCCGAACTGGAGGGGCAGGTCCTCCCCGGCAAGGACTTCGTCCCGGACGCCGGCGGGGACGAACGCAAGGACCACAGCAACCACGGCACCACGATGGCCGCGATCATCGCGGCCACCGGGAAACACCCCTCCGGCGACGGGGCGATGGGACTGGCGCCGGGCGCCAAGATCCTGCCGATCCGGGTCTCCGACCAGCCGGGCAAGCGCGCCTCATGGGTCCAGGCCATCCGCTACGCGGCCGACTCGGACGCCAAGGTCATCAACATCTCGATGGGTACGTCCGAGGAGGATCCCGCCCGCGCAGAGGCAGTGAAGTACGCCCTGGCCAAGGGCAAGCTGATCTTCGCCTCCGTCGGCAACTCGGGGGACGGCCTGAACCGGGTGCAGTACCCGGCGGCCACCCCCGGTGTGGTCGGTGTCGGCGCCGTCGACCAGAAGGCCAACGCCACCGCCGAGTCCCAGAAGGGCCCCCAGGTCGACCTGTCCGCGCCCGGCACCGACATCGTCACCGCCTGCGGCGGCAAGACGGGCGTGTGCAAGAACCACGGCACCAGTGACGCCACCGCCCTCGCCTCCGCCTCCGCCGCCCTGCTCTGGTCGGCACACCCCGACTGGACCAACAACCAGGTCCTGCGGGTGCTCCTCAACACCTCCGGCAAGCCCCGTGACGGTGTCGAGCGCAACAACCACATCGGCTACGGCGTGGTCCGGCCGCGGATCGCGCTGAGCAACCCCGGCGACCCCGGGCCCGCCGCCGAGTGGCCGCTGCCCGACCTGGCCGCCGCGGCCCCGTCCGGCTCGCCCGCGCCGGGCGGCTCCGGCTCGGCGCAGTCCCCGGCCGCCCCCGCGCCGTCCCAGGCCGCGGCCCCGGAGGCAGAGGGCAGCAGCCTGCCGTGGATCGCGCTCGGCATCGGCGCGGCCGTGCTCCTCGGCGGCGGTGTCACCGCCCTGGCTCTGCGGGGCAGGGGCCGCTGAGAGTCGGCAGGACGTAGGGGTAGGACGTACGGCAGGACGTACGGCAGGACATGGCGGAGGGGCCCCCCGGCCCCCGCGGGCCCCCGGCCCCCCCCCCCCACCGGCCCCGGGGGCCCCCCCCGCGGGGAAAAACCCGTGTACCCCCGGAGAGGGCCGGCCCGCGGGCCCCCCGGCG
>NZ_JBIBBM010000003.1:75322-370847 GCF_042900645.1 Streptomyces sp. NPDC012888
GGGCGGGGGGGCCGCGGTCGTCTGGGTCGTTGTGGGGGTTCCGGGCCCGGGGCGGCCACGGGCCCCCCAGGGGCGCCCCCCCCGGGCCAGCCTCGCCGGGGGGCCCCTCCGCCATGTCCGTCATGGAGGCCGTGACCGGATTCGAACCGGTGTACCCCGCTTTGCAGGCGAGTCCCTGGGCCACTCGGGCACACGGCCGTGTGCTTGCTGCTGGACAAGACCGTACGGCGGCCGTGGCGGCGGGAGGAAGGGGAACCCGGGCCCCGCAACGGGACTGCCACACCCCGTTCACACACGCCGGTCCCAGGGCTGCCGGAGGAGCCCCGATCCGCCGAAAGGACAGGGACGAAATACGGGAACGGCCCTTACGCTGGTGCGATGAGCGCCCTCGAACCCAGAGCCGAAGAGTCGGCCGACCCCGCACCGCCCGCCGCCGGAGCCCACCCGGGCGCGGGCGGCGGGATCCTCGGCCCGGCGCACCGGACGCTCAGCATCGGCATCGTCTCCGTGGTGTTCCTGATCGCGTTCGAGGCGATCGCCGTCGGCACCGCCATGCCGGTCGCCGCCCGCGAGCTGGACGGCATCGGCCTCTACGCCTTCGGGTTCTCGGCGTACTTCACCACCAGCCTGTTCGGCATGGTGGCCTCCGGGCAGTGGTCCGACCGGGCGGGGCCGCTGTTCCCACTGGGCGCCGGTATCGCCGCCTTCGCCGGCGGGCTGGTGCTGTCCGGTTCCGCCACCGCCATGTGGCTGTTCGTGATCGGCCGGGCCGTGCAGGGCCTGGGCGGCGGGCTGGTCATCGTCGCGCTGTACGTGGTCGTCAGCCGCGCCTACGACGAGCGGCTGCGGCCCGCGATCATGGCGGCCTTCGCGGCGGCCTGGGTGGTGCCGTCCATCGTGGGGCCGCTGGTCTCCGGCACCGTCACCGAGCACCTCGGCTGGCGCTGGGTCTTCCTCGGCATCCCGGCCCTCGTCGTGGTGCCCCTGCTGGTCGCGCTGCCCGCCATCCGCCGGGCGGCCTCCGGCCCGGTGGACCGGGACGGGCCGCCCGCCCCCTTCGACCGGCGCCGGATCCGGCTCGCCCTCGGGATCTCGCTGGGCGCCGGGCTGCTCCAGTACGCCGCCCAGGACCTCCGGTGGCTGTCGCTGCTGCCGGGCGTGCTGGGTGCGGTGCTGCTGGTGCCCGCCGTGCTCGGGCTGCTGCCGCGCGGCACCTACCGGGCCCGGCGGGGGCTGCCGTCGGTGGTGCTGCTGCGCGGGCTCGCGGCGGGCTCGTTCATCGCCGCGGAGAGTTTCGTCCCGCTGATGCTGGTCACCCAGCGCGGGCTCAGCCCCACCCTGGCCGGGTTCTCCCTGGCGCTGGGCGGTCTGACCTGGGCGGGCGGCTCGTGGATCCAGTCCCAGGGTCGGGCGGAGCCGTACCGGGAGCGGCTGATGGTCGCGGGCATGGTCATGGTGGCCTTCGCCATCGCCGCCGCCCCGGCGGTGCTGGTCACCTGGGTGCCGGTGTGGAGCCTGGCGCTGGCCTGGGCGGTGGGGTGCCTGGGCATGGGCCTGGTGATCGGCTCCACCAGCGTGCTGCTGCTGAAGCTGTCCGCCCCCTCGGAGGCGGGCGCCAACTCCGCCGCCCTGCAGATCTCGGACGCCCTGGCGAACGTGGTCCTCCTCGCGGCGGGCGGCGCGGCCTTCGCCGCGCTCGGCGGCGGCACGGTCGGCGCGGCCCACCACGCCTCCGGGGCCGCCGCGGGTGCGGCCTCCCACCCCGGTGCCTTCGTGGTGGTCTTCCTCCCCATGGCCTGCGTGGCCATGGTCGGCGCGTGGGTGGCCACCCGTCTGCACACGAAACCGGTCCGCCCGGTGGGTGAAACCGGCTGACACCGGCTGGTACCGCGCGGTACCGTGATGGCATGGCTGGTCTCAACGTGCGGTTCACCGAAGAAGAGCTGGATTCCCTGCGCGAGCGTGCCGAGGCTGAGGGGCGGAGCATGCAGTCGTTCGCGCATGACGCGGTGATCCGGGCCATAAACGAACACTCGCGCCTCTTCAACGAGGCGGCCGAGCACGTGCTGAAGGTCAGTGAGGAGCTGAACCGGAGGCTCGCGTGACGCAGTACCTCACGCTGCCCGAGCTGCTGAACCTCGCAGAGCGGCTCGGTACCAGTGACGTGCGTGACTACGGTCTGCTCGACTCGGCGCTGGCGCGTCCCCAGTCGAGCGTGTTCGGGCAGGACGCTTACCCCGACGTGTGGCAGAAGGCCGCGGCTCTGATGGAGTCGCTCGCCCGCAACCGTGCGCTCGTCGACGGCAACAAGCGCATCGCCTGGTATGCGACCTGGGTGTTCCTGCACATGAACGGGCATCCGCTGGCGGCGGACTTCGACGTGGACGAAGCGGAACGCTTCGTGCTGGACGTCTGCCAGGGCGCCCTCGACGTGCCCAAGATCGCGACGCAACTGCCGCGCTTCGCGCGGTAACGGGGTTGCGGCCAGGGTGGTGTGACGCTCGCCGCACGTCCCGAGGTCACGGGCCTGTCCCTCCGCGAGGGGCGGGCACGCCCCGGTAGGGTGGCCCGGTTGTCCTACGTACGACTTCCCCGAGAGCCCCGAACCGGAGACCGTGACTACTACCGCCTCCCACCACCTCTCACCCGCGTTTCCCGGCCGCGCCCCCTGGGGCACGGCCAGCAAGCTGCGTGCCTGGCAGCAGGGGGCGCTGGACAAGTACATCCAGACCCAGCCGCGCGACTTCCTCGCGGTGGCGACGCCCGGCGCCGGCAAGACCACCTTCGCGCTGACCCTCGCCTCGTGGCTGCTGCACCACCACGTCGTGCAGCAGGTGACCGTGGTCGCACCGACCGAGCACCTGAAGAAGCAGTGGGCCGAGGCCGCCGGCCGCATAGGCATCCGGCTGGACCCCGAGTACTCGGCGGGCCCGCTGAGCAAGGAGTACCACGGGGTCGCCGTCACCTACGCCGGCGTCGGCGTCCGCCCGATGCTGCACCGCAACCGGTGCGAGCAGCGCAAGACCCTGGTCATCCTCGACGAGATCCACCACGCCGGCGACAGCAAGTCCTGGGGCGAGGCCTGCCTGGAGGCCTTCGACCCGGCGACCCGGCGCCTGGCCCTGACCGGAACCCCGTTCCGGTCCGACACCAACCCCATCCCCTTCGTCACCTACGAGGAGGGGAACGACGGCATCCGGCGGTCCTCCGCCGACTACACCTACGGCTACGGCAACGCCCTCGGCGACGGCGTCGTCCGCCCGGTCATCTTCCTCTCCTACAGCGGCAACATGCGCTGGCGCACCAAGGCCGGCGACGAGATCGCCGCCAAGCTGGGCGAGCCGATGACCAAGGACGCCATCTCCCAGGCCTGGCGCACCGCCCTCGACCCGCGCGGCGACTGGATGCCGAACGTGCTGCGCGCGGCCGACCAGCGGCTCACCGAAGTACGCAAGGGCATCCCCGACGCGGGCGGCCTGGTCATCGCCTCCGACCAGGACTCGGCCCGCGCCTACGCCAAGCTGATCCGCGAGATCACCGGCTCCAGGGCGACCGTCGTGCTCTCCGACGACGCCGGCGCCTCCAAGAAGATCGACGAGTTCAGCGGGAACGACGAGCGGTGGATGGTCGCCGTCCGCATGGTGTCCGAGGGCGTCGACGTCCCCCGGCTCGCCGTCGGCGTGTACGCGACGACCATCTCCACCCCGCTGTTCTTCGCCCAGGCCGTCGGCCGTTTCGTGCGTTCCCGCCGACGCGGCGAGACCGCCTCCGTGTTCCTTCCGACCATCCCCTACCTCCTCGGCTTCGCGAACGAGATGGAGGTCGAACGCGACCACGTCCTCGACCGGCCCAAGAAGGGCGGCGAGGACGAGGACCCCTACGCCGAGTCCGAGAAGGAGATGGACGAGGCGAACAAGCAGCAGGACGAGGACACCGGCGAACAGGACATGCTGCCCTTCGAGGCGCTGGAGTCCGACGCCGTCTTCGACCGGGTGCTCTTCGACGGCGCCGAGTTCGGCATGCAGGCCCACCCCGGCAGCGAGGAGGAGCAGGACTACCTGGGCATCCCCGGCCTGCTCGAACCCGACCAGGTCCAGCTGCTGCTGCAGAAGCGGCAGGCCCGCCAGATCGCGCACAGCCGCAGGAAGCCCGACGCCGAGGCCGACCTGCTGGAGCTGCCCGCTGAGCGCCGCCCCGTGGTCTCCCACAAGGAGCTGCTGGAGCTGCGGAAGTCCCTGAACACCATGGTCGGCGCGTACGTCCACCAGAGCGGCAAGCCGCACGGGGTGATCCACACCGAGCTCCGCCGGGTCTGCGGCGGCCCGCCGAGCGCCGAGGCGACGGCCGGGCAGCTCCGCGAGCGCATCAAGAAGGTGCAGGAGTGGGCCACCCGCATGCGGTGAGTTCCTCCGACACGTCAGCGGTGGGCCGGGCGGAGCTTCGCACGGCCCACCGCCGTTTCCACGACCCCTCCCCGGCCCCCCTCCGTCGTCCTTTCCCACCAGCCGTCACGGGAGTGACGGTGTGGAGGTTCTGGGGCGGGTGAGCCCCGGAACCCCCACTTCCGCGCCCTCCCAAACCGCACATACGGGGATTCGCCGCCCGGATTCTGGACGAGCCCTTCCGCTGAGCGGACCCGCTCGCTACTGTCCCCGCATCGAAACGCCCCGTGGCAGCGCCGCCACGGGAGCGCAGCCGGTGCCATGGCCTATCCGGCGGCCTCTCCATGCGTCGCCGATGGGACCGGCGTCGCCTTTGCCATGAGAGTTCACCGCCGCTCACCAAGAGGGAGAGGCGTCGTGACCGCGGAAACCTCCCAGACTCTCGACAGAGGACTGAGAGTTCTCAAACTGCTCGCCGATACCGATCACGGTCTGACCGTCACCGAGCTCTCCAACCGGCTCGGGGTCAACCGGACCGTCGTCTACCGACTGCTCGCCACCCTGGAACAGCACGCCCTGGTCAGGCGCGACCTCGGCGGCCGGGCCCGCGTGGGCCTCGGCGTGCTGCGGCTGGGCCGGCAGGTGCACCCGCTCGTACGCGAAGCGGCCCTGCCCGTGCTGCGCTCCCTCGCCGAGGACATCGGGGCCACCGCGCACCTGACCCTCGTCGACGGAACCGAGGCACTCGCCGTGGCCGTGGTGGAACCCACCTGGACCGACTACCACGTCGCCTACCGGGCCGGGTTCCGCCATCCCCTCGACCGCGGAGCCGCGGGCCGAGCCATCCTGGCCGCCAGGCAGGGTGCGCTCACCGAGCCCGGTTACACCCTCACCCACGGAGAGCTCGAAGCGGGGGCCAGCGGGGCCGCCGCACCACTGGTCGGCGTCACCGGCCTGGAGGGCAGTGTCGGCGTCGTCATGCTCGCCGACGCCGTGCCCGAGCGGGTCGGCCCGCGCGTGGTCGACGCGGCCCGCGAGGTCGCCGACGCCCTGCGCTGAGCCGCCGCTCCGGCCGTACCCCGCTCCGCCGGGGGACCGGGCCCGTCCGCCGGGCCCGGTCACCCCGTGGCGGGCCGCTAGATTGGCCGGGTGCTCACACGTCTCATGCGTCTGCCGCGCCCCGCCGCCCTGGCCGTCTGCGCCGCGCCCGTCCTGGCGCTGCTGCTCACCGCCGTCCTCGCGCCGCTGCCGTTCGTACTGGCCCAGCCGGGCCTGACGGCCGACGTGCTCGGCAGCCGCGACGGCAAGAGCGTGATCAGCATCACCGGCGCCCCGACCCGCCCGACCAGCGGCCAGCTGCGGATGACCACGATCGTCGCCACCGGCCCCTCCGAGAGCGTGGGCCTGCCCACCCTGGTCGACAACTGGTTCCGCTCCGACCGCGCCGTCATGCCCCGCGAGCTGGTCTACCCGACCGGCGGCAGCGACAAGGAGATCGAACGCCACAACCTGGAGGAAATGGCCAAGTCGCAGTCGACCGCCACCCAGGCCGCCCTCGGATATCTCCACGAGGACCCGGCCAAGGTGAAGGTGGCGCTGAACCTGGCCGACGTCGGCGGCCCGAGCGCCGGGCTGCTGTTCTCCCTCGGCATCGTCGACAAGCTGCGGGGCGACGGCAGCGGCGGTGACCTCACGGGCGGCCGCTCCGTCGCCGGCACCGGCACCATCGACGCCGACGGCGAGGTCGGCGCCGTCGGCGGGGTGTCACTGAAGACCCAGGCTGCCAAGCGCGACGGCGCCTCCGTCTTCCTCGTCCCGAAGGCCGAGTGCGGGGACGCCCAGGCCGAGCTGCCCGAGGGGATGCGGCTGATCCCCGTCACCTCGCTGACCGATGCGGTGTCCTCCCTCCGGGCGCTGAACCGGGGCGGACCGGTTCCGTCCTGCTGACCGGGGCGGCGTCCAGCCCGCGCCAGGCGGGGAACACCACCGGGGACAGCGTGGTCAGCAGGTAGCAGCCGCCGAACAGCAGCAGCGTCCGGCCGAGCCCGTAGGCCTCGACCAGCAGCCCGCCGGCCAGCCCGCCCAGCGGCATGGTGAGCTCGCAGCCCGCGGTGGTCACGCCGGCCACACGGCTGCGCAGCTCCTCCGGCACCTGCTCGTACATCGCGGTGGTGAGGATCGGGTTCAGCGCGCCCGCACCCAGGCCGGCCAGCGCCATCGTCACCGCCATCGGCAGGGTGGTGCCGGTCAGCGCCGCCATGACGTACCGGGGAGCGCCGGAGACCAGGAAGGCCGCGGCGAACACCGCCCGGCGCGGGAAGCGTTCCCCCCAGGCCCCGTAGAGCAGCGCGCCGAGCAGGGCGAACCCGCCGAACAGGGCGACCAGCAGGCCCACCGAGGCCGCACCGCCCAGCTCGTCGCGGCCGTGCACCGGCAGCAGCACCGAACTCCAGGCCTGGTCCATCCCGTTGGTGAGCATCACCATCATCGTGATGCCCAGCAGCAGCCGGGAACGCAGCAGGAAGGCCCAGCCCTCGCGCAGTTCGGCCCGGTACGAGGCGAAGGACACCGCCGGGGCGGTGGCGGAGGGCCGCGGCTCGGCCGCCCGCACCCCGCGCAGCAGCAGGGCGACCAGCAGCGCCGACACCCCGAAGGTGGCCGCGTCCAGGAGCAGTACGGTCTCCGCCCCGGCCACCGCGATCAGCAGACCGGCCAGCGCCGCGCCCAGCATCCGGGCGCCGCGCGACACCGCGTCGTACAGGCTGGCCGCCCGGGACAGGCTGGTCCCGGCGTGTTCGGCGAGGCTGGGCAGCAGGACGTAACGGGCGGTCAGCCCCGGTGTGTGGACGAGCCCGCCGACGGCCATCAGCGCGCACAGCATCCAGAACTCCAGCAGCCCGGCCCAGTGCAGCAACGGGATCGCGGCGACCGCCAGGCCGCAGACCAGGTCGGAGGCGACGGAGACCCGGCGGCGGCCGATCCGGTCGATGACGGGTCCGCCGACGAGCGCGGCCACCACCACGGGGAGCGTGGCGCAGAAGGCGACGACACCGGCCCGGCCGGCGCTGCCGGTGGTCTCCAGCACGAACCACGGCACGCCGATCAGGGTCAGTGAACTACCGGCTATGGACACGGTGTTGGCGGCCAGAACGGCGGCGAAGGGGAGGCGGCGGGGGCCGTGTCCGCCGCTCACGCGGGGTGGGCCAGGCGGGTGCCGGCATGGATCAGGACGAGGCCGAGCCGGACGCGGAGGCCGCCGGCCGCGGCGGGCGCGGGGGCGGCGACGGTGGTGGGCCGGCCCTGCTCGGCGAGCCGCCAGGCGGCGGCTTCGGCGGCGAGTTCGGCCGTGCGGGCGGCGTGGAGGCGGGCGTGCGTGAAGGCGTACATGGCAGGAACTCCTTCGTGCGGTAAGGGTGTCGGTATGAGCGGACGGACCGGCACGATCAGCCGGCGTCGTCCAGGCGCGGGAAGCCGTGGACGTGGAAGCGCACGGTCTCGGTCCGGTCGGTCCGCGGCCGGTCGGCGTAGCCGTCGATGAGGGCGTGCAGCTTCTCGACCAGCTCGCGGGTGTCCTCGGGGGTCAGCCGCAGGGTGAAGTCGCTGACGTCCGAGCTGCGGCGCCACTCCTCGCTCCACTCGTGGGAGGTGCCCAGGAAGGTGTTCAGCTCCTGGGTGTGGATGGTGGCGACCTCGTGGAGGAAGAAGCCGGCCGCGCCGCGGACCTCCGGGTCGGGGCTGTTGATCAGCGAGTCGTCGAGGGCCGTCCCGTCGTGACAGGAGCGCCACCAGCGTTCGCGGCCCTTGCCGTGCTGCGGGGCGTCCTCGACGAACCCGTGGGCAGCCAGCTGGCGCAGGTGGTAGCTGGTGGCGCCGCTGGACTCGCCGAGCTTCGCGGCCAGCTTGGAGGCGGTCGCGGGGCCGTTGCGGCGCAGCTCGGACAGCAGGCGCACGCGCAGCGGGTGGGCCAGGCCGCGCAGGGAGCGGGCGTCGAGGACGCGGACGGACCGCTCGGCCGCGCCGCCGCCCGGTTCGCCGACCCCGTCGTCGTGCTCGTGCTCGTTCTCGTCCACGTTCTCAGGCATGACCCAACCGTAGAGTTGCAAAGAAACCTATGCAAGGGGTTTTTTGCAGAGACTTCTTTGCAACTCGCTCTCAGTGGTCCTCGGCCGCCTGCTGCACGAGCGGGATGATCCGCAGCGGCACGGGGTTCTCCATCACGATCGCCGTCGAGGCCCGGACGATCCCGTCGAAGCGGACGACGAGGTCGATCACCCGCTGGAGATCGGCGTTGGAGCGGGCCACCAGCCGGCAGAGCATGTCCCCGTGACCCGTGGTGGTGTGCAGTTCCAGCACCTCCGGGACGGTCGCCAGGTGGGCCCGTACGTCGTCCCCCTGGCCCTGCTTGATCTCCAGCGTGGCGAAGGCGGTCACCGGGTAGCCCAGGGCCGCCGGGTCCACCTGCGGGCCGAACCCGCGGATCACCCCGTTCGCCTGGAGCCGGTCCAGCCGCGCCTGCACCGTGCCGCGCGCCACGCCGAGCCGGCGTGACGCCTCGAGGATCCCGATCCGGGGTTCGCGGGCCAGCAGGACGATGAGCCTGCCGTCGAGGGCGTCGATGCCCATGGGCTCCCCTTCGTTGGTCATCATGCACAGATTCCCCAGCCATACTCGCGCTGGGCTGAGCAGTCTGTACAGCAGACCAACAAACTATTGCGCAGCTTGTGGATCGGCGGGAATCTGCGGACATGACTGAGACCCTGGATCACACGCCCGAGACCGCGCGCGAGGCAGACCCCTTCCCGGTGAAGGGCATGGACGCGGTGGTCTTCGCGGTGGGCAACGCCAAGCAGGCCGCCCACTACTACTCCACCGCCTTCGGCATGAAGCTCGTGGCGTACTCCGGACCGGAGAACGGCAGCCGCGAGACGGCCAGCTACGTCCTGACCAACGGCTCGGCCCGATTCGTCCTGACCTCCGTCATCAAGGCGACCACCGACCACGGCCGCTTCATCGCCGAGCACGTGGCCGAGCACGGCGACGGCGTCGTCGACCTCGCCATCGAGGTCCCGGACGCACGCGCCGCGTACAAGTACGCGGTCGAGCAGGGCGCCCGCGGCCTGGACGAGCCGTACGAGGTCAGCGACGAGCACGGCACGGTGGTGCTGGCGGCCATCGCCACGTACGGCCAGACCCGCCACACGCTGGTCGACCGCTCCCGCTACTCCGGCCCCTACCTGCCGGGCTTCGTCGCCGTGGACCCCCTGGTGGCGCCGCCGGCCAAGCGGACCTTCCAGGCGATCGACCACTGCGTCGGCAACGTCGAGCTCGGCCGCATGAACGAGTGGGTCGGCTTCTACAACAAGGTCATGGGCTTCACGAACATGAAGGAGTTCGTGGGCGACGACATCGCGACCGAGTACTCGGCGCTGATGTCGAAGGTGGTCGCGGACGGCACCAAGAAGGTGAAGTTCCCGATCAACGAGCCGGCGATCGCGAAGAAGAAGTCGCAGATCGACGAGTACCTGGAGTTCTACAACGGGCCGGGCGTCCAGCACATCGCCCTCGCCACGAACGACATCGTCGCCACAGTGCGGACCATGCGCGCCGCGGGTGTGCAGTTCCTGTCCGTCCCGGACACGTACTACGACACGCTCGGCGAGTGGGTGGGCGACACCCGGGTGCCGATCGACGAGCTGCGCGAGCTGAAGATCCTCGCGGACCGGGACGAGGACGGCTACCTGCTGCAGATCTTCACCAAGCCGGTGCAGGACCGGCCGACGGTGTTCTTCGAGATCATCGAGCGGCACGGGTCGATGGGCTTCGGCAAGGGGAACTTCAAGGCGCTGTTCGAGGCGATCGAGCGGGAGCAGGAGAAGCGCGGCAACCTCTGACCGCCCCGGGGCCGCCCGGGCCCCGCGACCGGGCCCGGGCGGCCTTCCAGCCCGAGCGGCGCTCGAGCGGGCCCGGCGGGGGCCCCGCCCGGGCTCGTGGGGCGCCGCCCCACACCCCGCGCCTCAATCGCCGGCGGGGCTGGAATGGCCTGACCCAGGCCTTGGCCGCGCAGCCCGGTCCCGGCGGGTCCTATCAAGCCCGAGCGGCGTTTGAGCGGGCCCGGCGGGGGCTCCGCCCGGCCACGTGGGGCGCCGCCCCACACCCCGTGCCTCAAGCGCCGGCGGGGCTGGACGTGCCGGCCGGGCCGGATGGCCCGGCGGGGGCTCCGCCCGGCGGCCCCGGGCCGGGTGCGGTCGGGCAGGGGCTTCGGGTGCCGTGAGGGGGCTACCGCTTCGGCTTGGGCTGCGACGGCACGATGTACTGGCTCATGTCCGGCGCCACCCACCGCCCCTTCGGCCGTACGTTCCGCGGCCCGCCCCCCGCCGGCTGGCCGATCGACTCCAGCCCCTCCCGCGCCAGCGGCGCCCGTACCGGCGAGAACGCCGGGTTCGTCCGCAGCGCCTCCTGGAGGTGCCGCCGGGCCGACGCCGTGTCGCCCAGCGCCCGCTCGATCTGCGCCCGGTGGTACGCGAAGTCCGCGCTCCGCCGCCCCGGTTCCGTCGCCTTCAGCGCGTACTCCAGCGCCTCCTCGTCGTCCCCCGCCCGGTGCAGCGCCCACCCCAGGGCGTCCGCCACCGGCATGCTCGGGTGCCGCTCCCATTCCGCCGACAGCCGCCGCACCGCCGCCGCCGGGTCGCCGTGGTCCGCCTCGTACAGGCCCAGCACCACCGCCTCGTTCACCCCCTGCCCGGTACCCCGCGCCGCGAGCGCCGCCAGCAGCGCGTACGGCCCGTCCGCCGCCCGGGCCTCGTCCTCGCGGCCCAGCGACTCCAGCAGCTCCCCGAGCTCCAGCGCCAGCCGCGGCGCCGGCGCCCGGCCCAGCGCCAGCCGGTAGTCCCGCACCGCCTCGCCCTCCCGGCCCAGCGCCGCCAGCGCCCGCGCCCGGCCGCCCAGCGCCTGCCCCTGCGCCGGGTCCGTCCGCAACGCCCCCTCGTACAGCCGCAGCGCCTCCGCCGCCTCGCCCCGTTCCCACGCCAGCTCGCCCAGCAGGTACAGCACGTACGCCTTCTCCGCCGGCCCCTTGGCCGCCCCCGCCGCGTTCTCCAGCGCCACGACCGCGTCCTCCCGCCAGCCGCGGTCCCGGTACACCTGCGAGGCCCGGACGTACGCCGCCAGGCCCGGCCGCAGCTCCAGCAGCTTCTCCAGCGCCCCCTCGGCCGACTTGTACTCGCCCAGGCCGGTGTACGCGTCCACCAGCACCGGGTACGCCGTCCAGCGCCGCGCCGACTGCGCCCGGACCAGCTCCCCCCACTTCTTCCCGGTCCCGAAGTCCCCCCGGGCGTTGGCCAGCGCGCCCATGCCCGTCATCGCGTCGAAGTTGCCCTTCTCCGCGGACTTCAGCTCCAGCGACCGTTTCAGCGCCCGCTCCGCCTTCGGGTAGAGGGCCGGATCGGCGCCCCGCCGCGCCTGCTCCAGGTACGCCGACCCGAGCACCGCCCACGACCCGTGGTCGTCGGCGTGCCCGCGCAGCCAGGCCTCCCGGTCGGTGATCAGCGCCGCCAGGTCCACGGAGGCCGCCGGCGCCCCGTTGCCGACCGCCGACAGGGCCCGCTCGCTGGGCCGGGGCGGGCGGGGGTCGTCGTCCACCGACGCGGGGCGGATCAGCAGCGCGGCCGCGATCAGGACCACGGCGATCGCCGCCGGCACGAGGGTCCTGCGGCCGGTGAAGGTCACGCTCTCTTCGTGTTCCACCCGCTCACTGTGCGTCAATATGAAGAGCATGCGGCGGTGTCCGAAGAGGATCGCAGCCGGGTTCACACCGATGGCCCCCAGTGCCACGCTGAACCCATGGACCTCATCGCACGGCTCGCCGCAGGCCTCCCGCCCGAAGCCCTGCTCACCGATCCCGACGTCACCGCCTCCTACGCCACCGACATGGCGGGCTTCTGCGCGGCCGGCCGCCCCGCCGCCGTGGTCCTGCCCCGCACGGTCGAACAGGTCCAGCACGTCATGCGCACGGCCACCGAGCTCCGGGTGCCCGTCGTCCCGCAGGGCGCCCGCACCGGCCTGTCCGGTGCCGCCAACGCCTCCGACGGCTGCATCGTCCTCTCCCTGCTGAAGATGGACCGCATCCTGGAGATCGACACCGTCGACCGGATCGCCGTCGTGGAACCCGGCGTCGTCAACGCGGTGCTCTCCCGCGCCGTCGCCCGTCACGGCCTGTACTACCCGCCCGACCCGTCCAGCTGGGAGCAGTGCACCATCGGCGGCAACATCGGCACCGCCTCCGGCGGTCTGTGCTGCGTCAAGTACGGGGTCACCGCCGAGTACGTGCTCGGACTGGACGTGGTGCTCGCCGACGGCCGCCTGCTCCGCACCGGCCGCCGCACCGCCAAGGGCGTCGCCGGGTACGACCTCACCCGGCTGTTCGTCGGCTCCGAGGGCAGCCTCGGCGTGGTCGTCCGCGCGGTCCTCGCCCTGCGGCCCGCCCCGCCCCGGCAGCTGGCCCTGGCCGCCGAGTTCCCCTCCACCGCGGCCGCCTGCGCCGCCGTCTGCGCGGTCATGGAGGCCGGGCTCACCCCGTCGCTGCTGGAGCTGATGGACCGTACGACCGTACGCGCGGTCAACGCCTTGGGGAGGATGGGGCTTCCGGAGACCACCGAGGCCCTGCTGCTGGCCGCCTTCGACAGCCCCGACCCCGCCCCAGAGCTGGAGCTCGTCGGGAAACTGTGCACGGCCGCCGGGGCGAGCGCGGTGGTGCCCGCCGAGGACGAGACGGAGTCCGAACTCCTGCTCCAGGCCCGCCGGACCGCCCTCACCGCCCTCGACGCGCTGCGGCCGGCCACGATGATCGACGACGTGTGCGTGCCCCGGTCCAGGCTGGCGGAGATGCTGGACGGAACCGCGGCGATCGCCGAGCGGTACGGGCTGACCGTCGGCGTCTGCGCCCACGCCGGCGACGGGAACACCCACCCCGTGGTCTGCTTCGACCCGGCCGACGAGGACGAGACCCGGCGGGCCCGCGAGTCCTTCGACGCGATCATGGCGCTGGGGCTGGAACTCGGCGGCACCATCACCGGCGAACACGGGGTCGGCGTGCTGAAGAAGGAGTGGCTGGCCCGCGAACTCGGCCCGGTGGCCCTGGAGATGCAGCAGGCGGTCAAACGCGCCTTCGACCCGCTCGGTCTGCTCAACCCCGGCAAGGTGTTCTGAGCCCGCCCGGAGTTCACAGGACGGCGTTCACAGGTCGGAGTCCCCGGACTCGTCCGACGGCCACGGGTCGCGCAGCCACGCGTCGTCCGCCGGGGTCGGCGCGAGCAGCTCGGCCAGGGCCTCGTCCAGGCCGAGCCGCTCCGCCTCGCCGCCCGGCGGCACCACCCGCAGGGTGCGCTCCAGCCAGGCCGACACCGGGACCGCGGGCGCCTCCAGCAGGGCGTCGCCGTCCGGGGAACTGAGCGCCATGCACAGCACCGACCGGCCGTCGACCTGGGTGGGCCAGACCCGGACGTCGCCGTGCCCGCAGGGCCGGAACACCCCCTCCACCAGCAGCTCCCGGGCGAAGGTCCAGTTCACCGGGGCGCTGGTGCCCGCGTGGAAGGTGATGTGCACGGCGAAGGGGTCGACCGAGCGGTACACGAGCCGGGCGGGCACGGCGACGCTGCGCTCGGGGGACAGGACCAGCTTCATGTCCAGCTCGCGCTCGACGACGGGGTAGTGCATGGCGGTACTGCCTCTCTTCTCGCGGCGGGCCGGACGTCCGGCCCTGCTACGGGATGAGAGCGGGCGGGCGGGCCGCTATGACGCGGGTTCGCGGAACGGACCACAAGTTGGCCTGAAACCTCCCATTGGCCGGAATTCGTCCGTCCGGGGCGTACGGCTGCGGGTTCCCCCGATGGCTTGCATTCTCCCGTTACCGGACCTGCCGGACGGGGGTTCTTGGCTATGGTCCTCCCCTGCACAAGCCTCAAGCCACGATCGGAGTTGGGGACATGACGGCCTCCCCAGGTGACGGCGAGCACGCGGCCCGCGAGGGCTACTACCCCGATCCGTCCGTGCCCGGGTTCGTCCGGTACTGGAACGGGGCGGCCTGGGTCCCGGGCACCAGCCGGCGCGCCACGGAGGAGGACGAGCGGGCGTTCGCCGCGGCCGCGGCCAGGGCCGCCGAAGCCAGGGCCGCCCAAGCCGGGGCCGCCGCCGCGCAGGCCGCCCCGGCGCCCGTGCCCGCCCCGGCGCCGGTTCGCGTGCCCGCCCCCGCGCCCGTGCCCGCCCCGGCCGGGGGAGCCCGCCCGGCGGCGGTCCGGGCGGACGAGACGGGGCCGGTGTTCCTGGACGAGACCGGAGCCCTCCCCGAGTCCCGGGCCGGCGCGGCCGCCGGTACGCCGGCCCCGGTCCCCGCACCGGCCTGGCAGGCCGACCCGGCCCACCAGGCGGGCTTCGGCGGCCCCCGCGACCGCCGCGTCTCCTGGGGCGCCGACAGGGCCCCGGCCGAGGCGCCCGACCCTGCGGAGCGCCCTCGGCCGGTGTCCGGGGCGGTGCCGGGGGAGCGTCGTACGGAGGACTCCGCGGGTGGGGCTGCCGTTCGGCCCGCTTCCGGGGTGAGGCTCGGCCGCCCGGCGAGCACCGCCCCCGCCCCGGCCGAGCGCTCCGAGCCGGTGTCCGGGACGGTGCCGGGGGAGCGCCGTACGGAGGACTCCGCGGGCGGGGCCGCCGTCCCGGCCCCCGCCGGGGTCAGGCTCGGCCGCCCTGCGGCCGGGGCCGAGCCCTCCGGCGGCGGCACCGCGCCCGCCGCCTCCGCGCCCGCCGCCCCGCGCCAGGGCGGCAGCGCCACCCCGCGGACGGAGCCGCGTCCCGGCGGTACCCCGGGGATCCTGTCGGCCCGGTCCCCGGCGGCGGCCCCCGCGCCGGCCCCGGCCCCGGCCGCCGAGCCCGCGGCCGTCCGGCAGGCCACCCCGACCCCCGCGCCGGCCCCGGCCCCCGCCCCGGCCCCCACTCCCGTCGCCTCCGCGCCCGCGCCCCGCCGCCAGGAGGACCGCGCGCCCGCCGCCCCGGCGGAGTCCGGGGCCCGGCCCGGCACCCGGAGCGAGGCGCCCGCCCCGGCCCCGGCCCCCGCCCCCGCCACCGACCGGGCCGTCTTCGAGCGGATGGCGGAGCGCGCCCAGCGGCCCGCCGGGCTGTGGCGGCGGCTGTTCGCCCGGCTCGTCGACGCGGTACCGCCGGCCGCGGCCGGGGCGGCCGTCGCCTGGTCCTCCGTACCGGCGGTGTCCGAGCACCTGCGGGCGAAGGTGGACGCGGCCGCCCTGGCCGGGCGGGGCGAGACGGTGACGGTGTGGCTGCTCGACGGCACCACCGCCGGCCACCTGGCCCTCGTACTGGGCGCGGTGTTCGTCTTCGGCCTGTTCTACGAGGTGCTGCCCACGGCACGCTGGGGCCGGACCCCGGGCAAGAAGCTGTTCGGGGTGCGGGTCGTGGCCGTGGCCACCGGCCGCCCGCCCGGCTCCGGGGCGGCGCTGCGCCGCTGGCTGGTGTACGCCCTCCTCGGGCTGCCCGGTTCCCTGTGGTGCCTGGTCGACCGGAAGCGCCGGCAGGCCTGGCACGACAAGGCGGCCGGCACGTTCGTCATCCGGTAGTACGAGCGGGTCGCCCGGACGGACGCGGTTCCGTTGCGGGGCCCGCGGGTGCGCGTTCGACTCGGGCCATGAGTACCGATCAGCCGCCGCCGGGCGAGCCGCCGGAGGACCCGTTCGTCAAGAGACCGCAGGAACCGACGCCTCCGTCGGGCGGCTCCCCGTACGGCGGGACGCCGCCCCCCGGCGGGACTCCGCCGCCCCCGCCCCCGGGCGGCGGTGGCGGCTTCCCGCCCCCGCCCCCTCCGCCGGGCGGGGGCGGATACCCGCCTCCGCCGTACGGCGGTGATCCCTACGGCGGCGGCTACGGCACGCCCGACCCGCTCGCCGGCATGCCGCCGCTCGCCGACTTCGGCAAGCGGCTGGCCGCACGCGTCATCGACGCGCTCATCGTCACCGTCCCGCTCTTCCTCATCCAGCTGCCCTTCAACAGCAACCGGTACGTGGTGGAGACCAACGAGGGCGAGGACGTCACCCAGATCATCACCCGCTCCTACAACGGCAGCGGGCTGATCTGGACCCTGATCGGGATCATCGCGTACGTGGGCTACGACTGGTTCTTCACCCAGCGGAACGGCCGGACCCCGGGGAAGAAGGCCCTGGGCCTGCGGGTGGCCATGCTCAACGACGGCAGCGTGCCGCCGTCCGGGCCTGCGCTGGGCCGGGCCGCCGTGCTGTGGATCCCCACCCTGCTGTGCTGCTTCTGCCTGTGGCCGATCGCGCTCGCCATCTCCATGCTCGTCGACAAGCCCTACCGTCAGGGCCTGCACGACAAGGTGGCGAAGACGGTGGTCGTGACCGCGACCTGAAGGCCGCTCAGCGGCGCACGGCGGATTCGGCAGCGGCCGCCCGGGGTTCAGGCACCCGGGCGGCCGCGGTCGTGTCCGCCGGCGCCTGCGCGGCGGCCGTGCCCCGCGCTGCGGACCGGGCGGCGGACTTCCGGCGGCGCTTCGGCATGGGTACGGTGAGCGCCACCAGCAGACCGAGGGCGAGCGCGGCGGCGGCGATGACGGCCACCCCGGGCCCCGAACTGGTCTGCGAGAGCAGCAGCATGGCGACCGTGGACACGATCACGGTGGCGGACCCGTAGGCGAGCTGTGCGGCAGTCGGACGCGGCATGGCGGTATCCGTCCTCAAGGCGGAGGGCTCTACGACACCGATGCCCGAGCGGAACCTCCGGTAAGCACGACCTGACGTACGGTGCCGGAGCACGGGGGGCGCACGGGTGGCACGGTACGCCCCCGATGACCGGTAACGACCCCTTCGTGTCCGAATACCGGGACTGACTGACCGCATAGTGCAATTGACCGGAGCAAGTCAAGGTCTGTCTTTTCTCGCGTGACTCCGGTCAAATAGCGTCACTTGAGACGCGCGCCGCGCGGAACCCCCCACTCCTATGGCGAAGTTCCGACCGTTCAGTCGCGGCCGCGGGAGGGGAACGCATCAAGTGACCAGCATTTCCGCGAGAAGGCGAACGCTGCGTGCGACAGCTGTAGCCGTCACCCTGGCCGCCACGGCGGCCTCCGGCATCGTCCTGTCCGCCTCCGCGCAGGCGGACCCCGGCCACGGTGCCGCGCCGGCCGTGGACCACCAGGACCCGGCCGCCCCGTCGAAGGCCCACGTCGACCACGACCTCCAGGGCCCGTTCAGCAAGCAGCAGGAGCAGGCCCGCAAGGCCGCCCTGGAGCAGGTGCTGTCCGGCAAGAAGAAGGCCGAGCAGCGCGGCGCCTCCAAGGTCGTCAAGCTCGACAAGGCCAAGTACGTCGAACTCGCCCGCGAGAAGACGGACAAGATCTTCACCATCCTGGTCGAGTTCGGCGACAAGGTCGACAACGAGACCATGTTCGACCCGGACGGCCCGGAGGGTCCCAAGCCCCCGGTCGTCAAGTACGGCGGCACGCCCGGCCCGCTGCACAACAAGATCCCGCAGCCGGACCGCGCGAAGGACAACAGCACCGCCTGGCGCAAGGACTTCAACCAGAAGTACTTCCAGGACCTGTACTTCGCCACCGGCAAGCACTCGCTCAAGACCTACTACGAGAAGGCCTCCTCCGGCCGCTACTCGGTCGAGGGCGAGGTCACCGACTGGGTGAAGGTCCCGTACAACGAGGCCCGTTACGGCTCGAACTTCTGCGGCCAGTCCAACTGCTCCAACGTCTGGGACACCGTCCGTGACGGCGTGACCGCCTGGGTCGAGCAGCAGAAGAAGGCCGGCAAGACCGACGCCGAGATCAAGGCGAAGCTCGCCCAGTACGACCTCTGGGACCGCTACGACTTCGACGGCGACGGCAACTTCAACGAGTCCGACGGCTACATCGACCACTTCCAGATCGTCCACGCGGGCGAGGACGAGTCGGCCGGTGGCGGCGCCGAGGGCCCGAACGCGCTGTGGGCGCACCGCTGGTACGCCTACGGCACCAGCGTCGGCAAGACCGGCCCGGAGAACAACAAGGCCGGCGGCACCCAGATCGGCACCACCGGCATCTGGGTCGGCGACTACACCGTGCAGCCCGAGAACGGCGGCCTCGGCGTCTTCGCCCACGAGTACGGCCACGACCTGGGCCTGCCGGACCTGTACGACACCACCGGCGGCGGCGAGAACAGCGTCGGCTTCTGGTCCCTGATGTCGGCCGGCTCCTGGCTCGGCGAGGGCAAGGAGTCCATAGGCGACCTCCCGGGCGACATGACCGCCTGGGACAAGCTGCAGCTGGGCTGGCTGAACTACGACACGGCCAAGGCCGCGACGAAGTCCACCCACAAGCTGGGCGTCTCCGCGTACAACACCAAGGACAAGCAGGCGCTCGTCGTCGAGCTGCCGAAGAAGCAGGTCCGCACCGACGTCGTCGCTCCCGCCCAGGGCTCCTCGCAGTGGTGGAGCAACATGGGTGACGACCTCAAGAACACCCTGACCCGCTCGGTCGACCTGACCGGCAAGAAGTCCGCGGCCCTGTCCCTCAAGGGCTGGTGGGACATCGAGAAGGACTACGACTACCTCTACACCGAGGTGTCCACCGACGGCGGCGCCACCTGGACCGCCCTGGCCGGCACCGCGAACGGCAAGGCCATCCCGGTCGACGCCGCGGGGTCCCCGTCCCTCACCGACGTCTCCGGCGGCTGGCAGGACCTGAACTTCCCGCTGGACGCCTACGCCGGCAAGAAGTTCGACCTCCGCTTCCGCTACCAGACGGACGGCGGCGCGGGCGGCAAGGGCTTCACCGCCGACGCCATCACCCTGACCGCCGACGGCGCCGCGCTCTTCACCGACGGTGCGGAGAACGGCGACAACGGCTGGACCGGCAAGGGCTTCTCCCGGATCGGCGCGGGCTTCACCAAGGAGTACGCGCAGTACTACCTCGCGGAGAACCGCCGCTACGTCTCGTACGACTCCACCCTCAAGGTGGGCCCGTACAACTTCGGCTTCGCCGGCACCCGTCCCGACTGGGTCGAGCACTACCCGTACCAGGACGGCCTGCTGATCTGGCTGTGGGACACCTCCCAGAAGGACAACAACACCAGCGTCCACCCCGGCCAGGGCCTGATCCTGCCGGTCGACGCCAACGCCAAGCCGATGAAGTGGTCGGACGGCACCCTGCTGCGGAACAAGATCCAGCCGTACGACGCCACCTTCAGCGCGTACTCGACGGACGCGTTCACCCTGCACAAGAACGGCGTGCCGCTCTTCATCAAACCGAAGGCCGCCAACATGGTCTTCGACGACCACAAGGGCAAGTACTACTACGACGAGAACCCGACCGGTTCCGTCAAGGTCACTGACACCAACACCAAGATCAAGATCAAGAAGGAGACCTACGACGGCCTCCAGATGACGATCGAGGTCGGTCCCTCGGTGCAGTAGCCGATAGAACCGCAGGTCAGAGCATGATCGGCCGTCGCCCTCTAGCGGGCGGCGGCCGATCGCGTTTAGATGCGTCTGATGACCGTCCTTATTGACACTTCCATCTCACGGGGGAGACGCACATGCCGGGTGGAGGCTTCGTCAAGCTACCGAACGGGAGCGTGGTGGTCGCCCTGGTCCTGCCGCGACCGGGCGGCGCGGGCGGCCCCGTCCGCGTCCTGGTCCACGCCGCGAACCGGGCCCGCGCCCTGACCAGGCTGCGGAACCTCGGCCTGCGCGCCGTATACCTGCGGGGGAACTCCCACCCGCCGACCCCGGACGAGGTCACGGCCGTGCTGCACCACCCCGACGGCCTGCTCTGGCGGGGCGCGCCGCAGGACGCTGAGGAGCTGTGGCACCCCATACGCGCCCTCCTGCGGGGCGCCTAGTCGCCGGCCCCCCGCACCACGGGGGCGCCCGAGAGCGCCACACCGGCCTCCCGCAGCTCCTCCAGGGCCCTGCGGGTGGTGTGCGCGGCCACCCCGGCGGTCAGGTCGAGCAGCACGTGGGTGCGGAAGCCGGCGCGGGCGGCGTCCAGGGCGGTGGCCCGCACGCAGTGGTCGGTGGCGATGCCGACCACGTCGACCTCGGTGACGTGCCGTTCCCGCAGCCAGTCGGCGAGGGCGGTGCCGTTCTCGTCGGCGCCCTCGAAGCCGCTGTACGCGGCGGCGTGGGCGCCCTTGTCGAAGACGGCGGCGACGGAGCCGGAGGCGACGGCGGGAGCGAAGTTCGGGTGGAACCCGACGCCCTCGGTGCCGGCCACGCAGTGCACCGGCCAGGACGTCTCGTAGTCCGGCTCGGCCGGCGGCCGGGCGAAGTGCGCACCCGGGTCGACGTGGTGGTCCCGGGTGGCCACGACGTGCCGGTAGCCGGGGCTGCCGCCGGCCTGGCCGATCAGCTCGGTGATGGCGGCGGCGACGTCGGCGCCACCGGCGACCGCGAGGCTGCCGCCCTCGCAGAAGTCGTTCTGTACGTCGACGACGATCAGTGCGCGGTGCATGACGCGGTCCTTAGGGGTCGAAGTGACGGATGTGCTGCGGGGCTCATTCCCCCCACCCCGAGGCCCGTACCCCGGCCGAAGCCCCGGCGAGCCGCCGGGCTCGGTGGGGCCCGCCGGGGGCGCGGCCCGGCGGGCCGGCCCGGAACTCCAGCCCCGCCGGCGTTCGGGGCGCGGGGCGGGGTCAGGCGTACTCGGTGGGGATGACCGGCTCGCCGCGACTGAGCTGCGTCGCGGACAGCGGCAACCCCGCCCGCGCCGCGAGATGCCGCTCACGCGGCGCCTCCAGCGGCTCCCGGGCCACCACCTCGCCCCCCTTCACCAGCTGCACCAGCAGCTGCGCGCCCGCCAGCGCCTGCGGCACCGGCCCGGTGCCGACGACCTCCGCCTCCGCGACGCCGTCCGCGTCCCGCCGCCGCGCCGCCCACTTGCGGCCGCCGATCGAGGTCTTCCCGCCCGAGGACTTCTTCGCCACCGGTACCAGCGGCGCCTTCGGGTCGGCCGACTCGGCCCGCGCCACCAGCTTGTAGACCATCGAGCAGGTCGGGTGACCGCTGCCGGTCACCAGCTGCGTGCCCACCCCGTAGGCGTCCACCGGCGCCGCCGCCAGCGAGGCGATCGCGTACTCGTCCAGGTCGGAGGTGACCACGATCCGCGTCCCGGTCGCGCCCAGCTCGTCCAGCTGCTGCCGCACCCGGTGCGCGACCAGCAGCAGGTCCCCCGAGTCGATGCGGACCGCGCCCAGGCCGGTCCCGGCGACCTCCACCGCCGTACGGACGGCCTCGGCCACGTCGTAGGTGTCGACCAGGAGCGTGGTGCCGCCGCCCAGCGACGCGACCTGCGCCTGGAAGGCGTCCCGCTCGCTGTCGTGCAGCAGGGTGAAGGCGTGCGCCGACGTGCCCACCGTCGGGATGCCGTACCGGAAGCCGGCCGCCAGGTCCGACGTGGAGGTGAAGCCGCCGACGTACGCCGCCCGCGCGGCGGCCACCGCCGCCAGCTCGTGCGTGCGCCGCGCGCCCATCTCGATCAGCGGCCGGTCCCCGGCGGCCGAGGCCATCCGGGAGGCCGCCGCGGCGATCGCCGAGTCGTGGTTGAGGATCGACAGGATCACGGTCTCCAGCAGCACGCACTCCGCGAAGCTGCCCTCGACCCGCAGGACGGGAGAGCCGGGGAAGTAGACCTCGCCCTCCGGGTACCCCCAGATGTCGCCGGAGAAGCGGTAGCCGGCCAGCCAGTCCAGGGTGCGCATGTCCACGACGGCGCGTTCCCGCAGGAACTCGAGCACGGCGCTGTCGAAGCGGAAGTTCTCCACCGCGTCCAGCACCCGCCCGGTGCCCGCCACCACGCCGTACCGCCGCCCCTCGGGCAGCCGCCGGGTGAACACCTCGAAGACCGAGCGGCGGTCGGCGGTGCCGTTCGCCAGGGCGGCCTGCAGCATCGTGAGCTCGTAATGGTCCGTGAAGAGCGCTGTCGACGGCACGTCCACCGGCAGGCCCAGGTCCGCAGGGTTCATGCCGGGAATGCTAGCGCACATTTCGTCAAACTGACGAGATGTGCCGCGGATGCGTCACGCGGCGGACCCGTCCAAGCGGTGGCGCTCCCGAAGTGGCAGCATGGGACGGGTGAGTGTTGCTCCCATTGAGATCGAACGCACCGAATCGGCGGAGGAGACCGAGGCGGTCCCCGAGCCCGACGTCCCGTGGGTGACCCTGGTGCACAACGACCCGGTCAACCTCATGAGCTACGTCACCTACGTCTTCCAGGCGTACTTCGGTTATTCCAAGGACGTGGCTCACAAGCTGATGCTCGACGTCCACCACAAGGGGCGGGCCGTGGTCTCCAGCGGTACCCGCGAGGAAATGGAGCGCGACGTGCAGGCCATGCACGGCTACGGCCTGTGGGCAACCCTGTCGCAGGACCGCAACTGATGGGCCGCCCTCCCGGTACGTTCGTACCGCTCAAGGGCGGCGGCGCGGCCGTCGCGCTGGACGAGATCGAGATCTCGATCCTGCGCTCCCTGGCCGTGCAGCTGCTGGAACTGATCGGCCCCGGCGCGCCCGAGCCGGACGAGGACGCCGACCCGCTGGCCGCCCTCTTCGCGGAGGGACCCACCGAGCCGCCGTCCGACCCGGCGCTGGCCCGGCTGTTCCCGGACGCGTACGGCGGCCCGGCCGCCGAGGGCGAGCCGCAGGGCGACCCGGCCGAGCTGAAGGCGCGGTCGGCGGAGTTCCGCCGGTTCACCGAGAACGACCTGCGGGCCCGCAAGCGTGAGGACGCGCTGGCCGTGGTCCGCAGCCTGGACTCGCTCACCCCGGCCGGCGACGGCGGGGCCGTGCTGGAGCTCACCGGGGAGCTGCCGCTGCGCTGGCTGGGGGCCCTCAACGACCTGCGGCTGACCATAGCGGCCCGGCTGGAGATCACCGAGGACGACGACGGCGCGCAGCTGTTCCGGCTGCCCGACGACGACCCGCGCAAGCCGATGGTGATGGCCTACCTGTGGCTCGGCGGGCTCCAGGAGACGCTCATCGACACCCTCTGACGGCGGCTCACGGGCCGCCGTGGGGGCGCCCTGGCGGTCCCGCCGCCCCGACGTGTTCGCTCAGCGGACGCTCAAATCCGCATAACGATCGGATCACCGCATTGCGACCCGCTGGCGGTGATCCGACCCGTTTCCGGAGGTATGCCCCCTCTTTCCCGTGTCCCGCGTCACACTCCGCCCCGGCGGCCGCCCGCCGGCCCGTGATAGATCTTCTCGACCGCCCAAGGACGCCACCCCTGTCCGCGGCGGCACCGCTTGATCCGGCTGACCGCCGGTGTGCGACTCCATCCGTATCCGGGGGGATCGAGGACCCGATCCGCGGCCAGTTCCACTGGCGCGGGTCGGCGTGGAGAAAGGCGCACCAAAGACATGACCTCCGTGCAGGTCGAGACGAACGACAGCCCCGCCGGCGAGAACGCGGCGGGCGAGGGATACCACCGCACGCTCGGCGCCCGCCAGATCCAGATGATCGCGATCGGCGGAGCCATCGGCACCGGCCTCTTCCTGGGCGCGGGCAAGGCCATCTCCAAGGCCGGCCCGAGCCTGATCCTGGCCTACGCCCTCGCGGGCCTGGTCATCTTCTTCATCATGCGGGCCCTGGGCGAGCTGCTCATGTACCGCCCCGTCGCCGGGTCCTTCTCGGACTACGCGCGGGAGTTCGTCGGCCCGTTCGCCGGATTCGTCACCGGCTGGACGTACTGGCTCTTCTGGGTGGTCACCGGCATCACCGAAGTGACCGCGGCCGCGCAGTACATGACGTACTGGACGGGGAGCAGCTTCCCCCAGTGGGCCTACGCGCTGATCTTCACCGTCATCCTGTACGGCGCCAACCTGATCTCCGTGAAGCTCTTCGGCGAGCTGGAGTTCTGGTTCTCCATGGTGAAGGTCACCGCCATCATCGGCATGATCCTCATCTGCGCCGGCATCCTCACCATCGGCTTCTCGGACGCGGCGGAGACCGCCTCCGTCGCCAACCTGTGGAACGACGGCGGCTTCTTCCCCAAGGGCATCGGCGGCACGCTGATGACCCTGCAGATCGTGATGTTCGCGTTCCTCGCCGTCGAGCTGGTCGGCGTCACCGCCGGCGAGTCCAAGGACCCGGCCAGGACCCTGCCCAAGGCCATCAACACCGTGCCGTGGCGGATCGCCGTCTTCTACGTCGGCGCGCTCATCATGATCCTGTCGGTCGTGCCGTGGACCCACTTCCAGCCCGGCGTCTCGCCGTTCGTCGCCGCCTTCGAGCGGATGGGCCTCGGCGTCGGCGCGGCCATCGTCAACTTCGTCGTCCTGACCGCCGCGCTGTCCTCCTGCAACTCCGGCATGTACTCCACCGGCCGCATGCTGCGCGACCTCGCGCTCAACGGCCAGGGCCCGAAGCTCTTCACCCGCCTGACGAAGAACGGCACCCCGCTCGTCGGCACCACCTTCTCGGCCTCGCTGATGCTGGTGGGCGTCTGGATCAACTACGTGGCCCCCGGCAAGGCCTTCGACTACGTCGTCTCCTTCGCCACCATCTCCGGCATGTGGGCCTGGATCATGATCCTGGTCTGCCAGATCCGCTACCGCGCCAGGGCCGACCGCGGCGAGCTGCCCGCCTCCGCCTTCCGCGCCCCCGGCGCCCCGTGGACCAGCTGGTTCGCCCTCGCCTTCATCGGCATGGTCATCGTGATGATGGGCGCCGACGCCGACGCCCGGGTCTCGCTGTACTGCGCCCCGCTGTGGGGCCTGCTGCTGGGCCTGGCCTACCTGGGGATCAAGCGCCGCGGTCAGGACTCCGACGGTGCCCCGGCGAAGGCCGTGACCGGCGCCGAGGCCTGATCCCACGGGCCCTGTCCACCATGCGGGCCCTCCCGTACCACACCTCGGTACGGGAGGGCCCGTCTGCTTATCCTGTCGCACATGCTGACCCTCACCCAGGCCCTGTACGACCAGATCGTCGAGCACGCCCGCAAGGACCACCCGGACGAGGCGTGCGGCGTCGTGGCCGGCCCGGCGGGCACCGGCCGCCCGGAGCGGTTCATCCCGATGCTGAACGCCGCCCGTTCGCCCACGTTCTACGAGTTCGACTCCAAGGACCTGCTCAAGCTCTACCGCGAGATGGACGACCGGGACGAGGAGCCCGTGATCGTCTACCACTCGCACACCGCGACCGAGGCGTACCCCTCCCGCACCGACCTGACGTACGCGAACGAGCCCGGCGCCCACTACGTGCTGGTCTCCACGGCGGACACCGACGGCCTCGGCGAGTTCCAGTTCCGCTCGTACCGGATCGTGGACGGGGTCGTCACCGAGGAAGAAGTGCAGGTCGTGGACGCGTACTGAACCCACGCTGCTCACCATGTGAGCGGTTTTGGTCCAGGATCCAAGACGACACTCCATTCGGGTGACCGGGAATCGTTACGATGCCCGCATGGTTTCCCACGACGTGAGCATCGAGGCGCCCGGCAGGCAGCTGCTGCTCGTGGCGCGGCTGCACGTCGACCTGTGCCGCCTCGCCAGCGCGATCTGTCCCGCTGCCTGAACCGCCGCACCACCCAGCACCACAGCCCCTCCCGCGCGGGGGCCGACAGCCGCGCGCCCGCCCCTACGTGATTCAGGAGCCTGCCATGGCCATCGAGGTCCGCATCCCCACCATCCTCCGCACCTACACCGACGGCGAGAAGGCCGTGACCGGCGAGGGCGCCACGCTGGCGGAGCTCTTCGCCGATCTGGAGACCCGTCACAAGGGCATCGAGGAGCGCATCGTCGACGGCGGCCAGCTCCGCCGCTTCGTCAACGTCTACCTCAACGACGAGGACGTCCGCTTCCTCGACGGCATCTCCACCAAGCTCGCCGACGGCGACAACGTGACCATCCTCCCGGCCGTGGCCGGCGGCTCGAAGTAATGCGCTACGACTCCCCGCTGGCCGCGGTCGGCAACACCCCGCTGGTGCGCCTGCCCCGGCTCTCGCCCTCGGACGACGTCCGCATCTGGGCCAAGCTGGAGGACCGCAACCCCACCGGCTCGATCAAGGACCGCCCGGCGCTCCACATGGTCGAGCAGGCGGAGAAGGACGGACGCCTGTACCCCGGGTGCACCATCCTGGAACCCACCTCGGGCAACACGGGCATCTCGCTGGCGATGGCGGCCAGGCTCAAGGGCTACCGCATCGTGTGCGTGATGCCGGAGAACACGTCGCAGGAGCGCCGTGACCTCCTGGCCATGTGGGGAGCCGAGATCATCTCCTCGCCGGCGGCGGGCGGCTCCAACACCGCCGTCCGCGTGGCGAAGGAACTCGCCGAGCAGAACCCGTCCTGGGTGATGCTCTACCAGTACGGCAACCCGGACAACGCGGGCGCCCACTACGCGACGACCGGCCCGGAGATCCTCGCCGACCTCCCCTCCGTCACCCACTTCGTCGCGGGCCTCGGCACCACCGGCACGCTGATGGGCGTCGGCCGCTACCTGCGCGAGCACAAGCCGGACGTGAAGATCGTGGCCGCCGAACCGCGCTACGACGACCTGGTCTACGGCCTGCGCAACCTCGACGAGGGCTTCGTCCCCGAGCTGTACGACGCCTCCGTGCTCACCACCCGCTTCTCCGTGGGCTCCGCCGACGCGGTCACCCGCACCCGGGAACTCCTCCAGCAGGAGGGCATCTTCGCCGGCGTCTCCACCGGTGCGGCACTGCACGCCGCGATCGGCGTCGGCAAGAAGGCGGTCAAGGCGGGCGAGTCCGCCGACATCGTGTTCGTCGTCGCCGACGGCGGCTGGAAGTACCTCTCGACGGGCGTCTACACCGCCGCCACCACCGAAGAGGCCATCGAGGTCCTCCACGGCCAGCTCTGGGCGTAGACCCCGTAGACCCCGAGCACCCAGCCGACACGGCCCGCCTTCCCCGCCGCCCGGGAAGGCGGGCCGCACCGTTTCCCCCAAGCCTCCCGCACCCCCTCCGCGCGGTTCACCCGAACGGCCCTCATGGGTCGCCGGAACGGCCGGAACGGTCGACGCTGAAGCTGCCCGACCGACCGCCACAGAGAGGCAGACGGCGCCATGACCACCGCCCCGAATCCCGCGACCCCCGGCGGCCCCGGCCGTCAGGCCACCTCAGGCAACCCCTCGCCCTGGGCGGCGGGCGGCACGATGTTCGCCGCCGTCCTGATGATCATCACCGGCATCTTCCAGATCTTCGAAGGCATCGCCGCCCTCGCCGAGGACGACGTCGTCTTCCGGGTCCGCGGCTACACCTTCCAGTTCGACCTCACCACCTGGGGCTGGATCCACCTGATCCTGGGCATCCTGGTGCTCGTCGTCGGCATCGCCATCCTCAAGGGCACCACATGGGGCCGCGCCCTCGGTATCGCCCTGACCGGCCTGATGATCATCTTCCACTTCCTGTGGCTGCCCTACCAGCCCTTCTGGTCGCTGATCGCCATCGCCATCGGCGTCTTCATCATCTGGGCGCTCTGCACGGACCGCAGCGAACCCGCCTTCTGACCCCCCGCCGCGGGACCCCGTCCCGGGTGGGCACACCGGCCCGCCCGGGGCGCCCGCGCGCCCGCCCGTCAGCCCACCGCCGCCAGGTACTCCGCCAGCACCGCCGCGTGGCTGGCCTCCGGCTCCTTGACCGCCGTCAGCAACGTCACCGTCCCCGCCGCCGCCAGCGCCCGCAGCCGGGCCACCTCGGCCTGCGCCTCCTCCCCGCCGAGCTCCGCCTCGTACCGGCGGCGGAACTCCTCCTCCGGCAGCTCCCCGGCGTGGTACTCCTTGCGGAGCTCCGCCGACGGCGTCACCGCCTTCGGCCACTCGTCCACCGCCGCCTCCGCCTTCGCCAGGCCCCGCGGCCACAGCCGGTCCACCAGCACCCGCACGCCGTCGGCCGCCGGGTCCGCCGCCTCGTACACCCTCCGCAGCCGGATCACCCTCCGCCTCCCAGTCCCTTGACCTCGTCCCACAACGTCGGATCCAGCTGCCCCACGCGCCGCCGGAACTCCCACACCGACACCTCGATCGGCCGGTCCGCCTCCAGGAACCCCGGCCGCCCGTGCACATCGCCCTCCGCGCCCGGCGGCAGCGGGATCACCCCCGGCCGGTCGTCGTGGTACTTCGTGGTGATCCGCGCGATCCGTGCCCGGTGCGCCCGTACCGACAGCACCAGGCAGGGCAGGTCGCCCTCCAGCCGCCAGATCTCGCCCGCCACCGGCCGCGGCTCCGGACCGGGGCCGTGCCGCACCCTCGCGGGGGGCGGCGGAGCCGGGCGCCGCCCCGCGACCAGCACGACCAGGGCCACGGCCACCACCGCGACGACCGCCGGCCACCAGGACGTGTCCATGGGACGACCGTAGCCCTGCCCGGCCCGCCCGTCACGGCAGCGACGCGACCGGCGTCCGGCCGCCCGGCCGAGCCGTCGCTCCCCCGGGTGACAGCACAGGTGAGTTCCCCCACAACGGCCCGCCGCGGAGGAGCGACCTGACACTTCGCGCCTTACGCTCGACCCACGCACGGCTCCGCCGCATCCCCACGGAGGTTCCTGCTCCATGAAGCTCACCGTCGTCGGCTGCTCGGGGTCGTTCCCGTCCGCGGAATCGGCCTGTTCGAGCTACCTCGTCGAAGCCGACGGCTTCCGGCTGCTCCTCGACATGGGCAACGGCGCCCTCGGCGAGCTGCAGCGCCACATCGGCCTCTACGACCTCGACGCGATCTTCCTGAGCCACCTGCACGCCGACCACTGCATCGACATGTGCGCCTACTTCGTGGCCCGCTACTACCGCCACGAGGGCGGCCGCTGCGGCACCATCCCCGTCTTCGGCCCCGAGGGCACCGAGAAGCGCCTCACCACGGCCTACGAGGACGTGCCCGACGAGCGCTCGATGAGCGAGGTCTTCGACTTCCGCACCCTCAAGCCCGGCAGCTTCGACATCGGCCCCTTCCAGGTGCGCACCGAGCGGGTCAGCCACCCCGTGGAGGCGTACGGGATCCGGGTCGAGCACGGCGGCCGGTCGCTGACCTACTCCGGCGACACCGGCGTGTGCGCCGAGCTCGGCCGGCTGGCCGAGGGCACCGACCTGTTCCTCTGCGAGGCCTCCTTCACGCACGGCAAGGAGGACATCCCGGACCTGCACCTCAACGGCCGCGAGGCCGGGGAGTTCGCGCAGCGCGGCCAGGTCGGCCGGCTGGTCCTCACCCACATCCCGCCGTGGACGGACGCGGCCCGCAACCTCGCCGACGCCCGCGCCGCGTACACCGGCCCGGTGGAGCTGGCCCACCCCGGCGCGGTCTACGAGGTCTGAGCCCAGCCCAGCCCCGCCCAGCCCCGCCCCGCGCACGAACGGCAACGGCGAAGCCCCGCCCTCCCGGAAGGGAGGACGGGGCTTCCTGCGCAGGCGATCCGGGCTTACTTGGCCTCGGCCTTCTGCAGCTCGGCCAGCTCCTCGTCGGACTCGCGGCCCGGCGTCGGGAGGTTGAACTTGGTGATCGCGAAGCGGAACACCACGTAGTACAGGGCGGCGAAGCAGAGGCCGACCAGCGCGAGGCCCAGCGGGTTGGTGGCCTTGCCGAAGTTCAGCAGGTAGTCGATGGCACCGGCGGAGAAGCCGAAGCCGTCCTTCATTCCCAGGGACCAGGTCAGCGCCATGGAGACGCCGGTCAGCACCGCGTGGACCGCGTACAGGACCGGCGCGATGAACATGAAGGTGAACTCGATCGGCTCGGTGACGCCCGTGACGAAGGAGGTCAGCGCGAGGGAGAACATCATGCCGCCGACGACCTTGCGGCGCTCGGGGCGGGCACAGTGCACGATCGCGAGACAGGCCGCGGGAAGGGCGAACATCATGATCGGGAAGAAGCCGGTCATGAACTGTCCGGCGGTCGGGTCACCGGCCAGGAAGCGGGCGATGTCACCGCTCTTGCCGTTGTACTCACCGGCCTGCAGCCACGGGAAGGAGTTGAGCAGGTGGTGCATGCCGACCGGGATCAGACCACGGTTGGCGACACCGAAGATGCCCGCGCCGACGGCGCCGGAGCCGACCAGCCACTCGCCGAAGCCGTGCAGACCCTTGCCGAGGACCGGCCAGATCAGGCCGAAGAGGATGCCGATGACCAGACCCGCGAAGGCGGAGAGGATCGGGACGAGACGGCGGCCGCCGAAGAAGCCCGCCCAGTCCGGCAGCTTCGTCCGGTAGAAGCGCTGGTAGATGAGAGCGACCACGAGACCCATGACGACGCCGCCGAGCACCTTGGCGTCGACCGCCTGCTCGACCATCACGATCTTGCCGTCGGCGATGGCCGCCTTCTTCGGCAGGCTGCTGTCGGTGAAGGTGCCGAGCACGTTCTTGAAGACCAGGTAGCCGGTCACCGCGGCGAGCGCGGTAGACCCGTCGGACTTCTTCGCGTAGCCGATCGCGATGCCCACGGCGAACAGCAGCGCCATGTTGTCGAGGATCGCTCCGCCGCCCGCCGACATGTAGCCGGCGATCTTGGTCAGGAAGGTGGGCAGCGAGGGGTCGCCCAGCATGTCCTTGTCGCCGAGGCGCACGAGCAGCGCGGCGGCGGGCAGCACCGCGACGGGGAGCATGAGGCTCCGGCCGATGCGCTGCATGACAGCCATCGCGCCGGCGCCCTTCTTCTTCTCGGCCGCGGGAGCGGCAGCCGTGGTCACAACTTCCTCCATGGGGCAAGGCGCCGCCAGGGGAAGGAAGGGGACGGCGGCGTCTTCGAAAAAGGGGGGACCAGGGCTGCTGAGCAGGCCTCATGGTCTACACCATTTGGTGGTGTAGACCAGTTGTAGCACGGTCGGGGTTAGATAAGGAACCTTCGTTTTCCTGTGGTCTGGACCACATCTCCCCGACGCGCCGAAAGGCCCCCGGACGGCGCGTCCGGGGGCCCTCACCGACCCGGAGCCGGCGGCCCGGAGCCGCGGCGCCTACGCCTTCGTCGTCTCCCCCCGCATCGCCTCGATCTCCTCGTCCGACTCCCGCCCCGGCGTCGGGATGTCGAACCTCGTGATCGCGAAGCGGAACACCACGTAGTAGACGACCGCGAAACCAAGGCCGATCGGAACGATCAGCCACGGTTTCGTCGCCAGCCCCCAGTTGATGACGTAGTCGATCAGGCCCGCCGAGAAGCTGAAGCCGTCGTGCACCCCCAGCCCCCAGGTCACCGCCATCGACACGCCCGTCAGCAGCGCGTGGAGCGCGTACAGCGCCGGCGCCACGAACAGGAACGAGTACTCCAGCGGCTCGGTGATGCCCGTGACGAAGGACGTCAGGGCCACCGACAGCATCAGCCCGCCCACCTCCTTGCGGCGCTGGGGCTTCGCGCAGTGCGTGATCGCCAGAGCCGCCGCCGGCAGCGCGAACATCATGATCGGGAAGAACCCCGACAGGAACATCCCCGCGTCCGGGTCCCCGTTCAGGAACATGTTGATGTCGCCGTGCACCGTCCTGCCGTCGGGCGTCGTGTACGAGCCGAACTGGAACCAGATGGGCACGTTCAGGAACTGGTGCAGACCGATCACCAGCAGCGCCCGGTTCGCCACCCCGAAGATCCCCGCACCCCAGGAACCCAGCCCCACCAGCCAGTCCGAGAAACCCTCCAGCGCACTGCCGACCGGCGGCCAGATCCACAGGCACAGCGCCGCGAAGCCGATCGCCACGAACGACATGATGATCGGCACCAGCCGGCGGCCGTTGAAGAACCCCAGCCAGTCCACCAGCTTCACGCGGTGGTAGCGCTGCCAGAACCACGCCGCCAGCAGCCCCATGACGATGCCGCCGAAGACCCCGGGATTCTGGTAGGAGAACCCCTGGAACGTGTCCGTCGGCGTCAGGCAGCCACCCGCCACCTCCTTCGTCCCCGGCGGACACTCCTTGGGGAAGGCGTGCAGCACCCCCCGGTACACCAGGAACCCCGCGACCGCCGCCAGCGCCGTCGAGCCGTCCGACTTCTTCGCCATGCCGATCGCCACGCCGACGCAGAACAGCAGCGGAAGGCCCAGGTCCGGGTCCAGCAGCGCTCCGCCCGCCCCCGCCATCACCCTCGCCACGGCCGACCAGTCGAGGCCGTCCTTGCCGAAGACGTCAGGCTGCCCCAGCCGGTTGAGGATCCCCGCGGCCGGCAGCACGGCGATCGGCAGCTGCAGACTGCGCCCCATCTTCTGCAGCCCTTGGAACAGTCCGTTCCACCACTTCTGCTCCGGCACAGCCGCGGCGCTGCTCGCGCTCATCCCAGGTCCTCCTGACCGGCCCGTTTTGGCGGTTGCCCCACACTGGTGTAGACCAGTCGTGATGCGGTCGCGGATCACCCGCCCGGCGGGCAGGCAGCCCTTGATCGTTATCATTCGGTAGAAGGCGGACGCGCGCTCGCGAAGCTGGGCCAACCGTGGGTTACCGTGGCGAAGCGGACCAGCATGCGGACCCCGCACTCAGGCACTCAGGGAGAACACATGGCCACGAAGGCTGAGAAGATCGTCGCCGGACTCGGCGGCATCGACAACATCGAAGAGGTCGAGGGCTGCATCACCCGCCTGCGCACCGAGGTGAACGACCCCAGCCTCGTCGACGAGGCCGCGCTCAAGGCCGCCGGCGCCCACGGCGTCGTCAAGATGGGCACCGCCGTCCAGGTCGTCATCGGCACCGACGCCGACCCGATCGCCGGCGAGATCGAGGACATGATGTGACCTGAGCCCCCGGCTCACCACACACCACGACGGACCCCGTCCCGGACCCCACCGGACGGGGTCTACGCGTCCCGCCCACCGGCTAGGCTCGGAGCCATGTCTCGCATTGACGGCCGCACGCCCGAACAGCTCCGCCCGGTCACCATCGAACGGGGATGGAGCAAGCACGCAGAGGGCTCCGTCCTCATCTCCTTCGGCGACACCAAGGTCTTCTGCACGGCCTCCTTCACCGAAGGCGTCCCCCGCTGGCGCAAGGGCACCGGCGAAGGCTGGGTCACCAGCGAATACTCCATGCTGCCCCGCTCCACCAACACCCGCGGCGACCGCGAATCCGTCCGCGGCAAGATCGGCGGCCGCACCCACGAGATCTCCCGCCTCATCGGCCGCTCCCTCCGCGCGGTCATCGACTACAAGGCCCTCGGCGAGAACACCATCGTCCTCGACTGCGACGTCCTCCAGGCCGACGGCGGCACCCGCACCGCCGCCATCACCGGCGCCTACGTCGCCCTCGCCGACGCCGTCTCCTGGGGCCAGTCCAAGAAGCTGATCAAGGCCGGCCGCAAGCCCCTCACCGGCACCGTCGCCGCCGTCAGCGTCGGCATCGTCGACGGCGTACCCCTCCTCGACCTCTGCTACGAGGAAGACGTGCGCGCCGAGACCGACATGAACGTCGTCTGCACCGGCGACGGCCGCTTCGTCGAGGTCCAGGGCACCGCCGAAGGCGAACCCTTCGACCGCAAGGAGCTCAACGCCCTCCTCGACCTGGCCGCCGGCGGCTGCGCCGACCTCGAAGCGATCCAGCGCAACGCCCTCGGCCTCGCCACCCCGACCATGGACGCCTGACGCGCCTGACGCGCCCGTCGCGGGGGCATGCGGGCCGGGGGCGCGCAACCACCCGCACGCCCCCGGCGTCCCAGCCAGTACGGGCGCACGGTCACACCACCGTGCGCCCGGCCACGCACCACCACACACCACCACGAGGGGGAGCCGTCCCGATGCACAAGCACCACCGCGCAGCCGCCCTGGCCCTGACCGCCGTCCTGACCATCCCCGCCCTGTCGGCCTGTGACGCGATCTCCACGGCAATGGACTGCGCCAACACGGCGGTGGCCATCACGGACTCGGCGAACCAGCTCACCCAGGCCGTCGCGAACGCCGGCAACAGCCCCGAGGACGCCAAGAAGGCGCTCGACGAGATCGACCAGAACCTGAAGAAGATCGGCGACCAGACCGACAACACCGACCTCGGCAAGGCCATCGACTCGATGAACACCGCGGTCAAGAACGTCCGCACCGCCATCGAGCAGGGCAACCCCGCCCCCGACGTCAAGCCCGTCGCCGACGCCGCCACCGAGATCTCCAAGGTCTGCACGCCTGGATAATCGGTGCCATGAGCCGCCTGATCCTCGCCACCCGCAACGCGGGCAAGATCACCGAACTCCGCGCCATCCTGTCCGACGCCGGCCTGCCACACGAGCTGGTCGGCGCGGACGCGTACCCGGAGATCCCCGACGTCAAGGAAACCGGCACCACCTTCGCCGAGAACGCCCTCCTGAAGGCCCACGCCCTGGCCCGCGCCACCGGCCTCCCCGCCATCGCCGACGACTCCGGCCTCTGCGTGGACGTCCTGGGCGGCGCCCCCGGCATCTTCTCCGCCCGCTGGTCCGGCACCCACGGCGACGACAAGGCCAACCTCGACCTGCTCCTCGCCCAGCTCTCCGACATCGACGACGCCCACCGCGGCGCCCACTTCTTCTGCGCGGCCGCCCTCGCCCTGCCCGACGGCACGGAACGCGTGGTCGAAGGCCGTCTCCTGGGCACCCTGCGCCACACCCCGTCCGGCACCGGCGGCTTCGGCTACGACCCGATCCTCCAGCCGCTGGCCGACACCCGCACCTGCGCGGAGCTCACCCCGGCCGAGAAGAACGCCATCTCCCACCGCGGCCAGGCCTTCCGCGCCCTGGTCCCGGTCCTGCGCGAACTACTGGGCTGACGCTCGACGGGAAAGGCCCCGTACGCACTGCGTACGGGGCCTTCTGCGTGTGCGGTTGGGGGGACTCGAACCCCCACGGGGTATTACCCCACTGGGACCTAAACCCAGCGTGACTGCCAATTCCACCACAACCGCGACATATTGACCAATTCGGACATCCAGTCCTTCTGGCCGCGCCCAGTCTACGGCCGTCCGGCTCCGTCCCGCGACCGGCTTGCGGAGCGCTCCGCGACACCAGGTGGTCGCCGTCACATGGCAGTTGGGGCTTGCCCGGCGGGTCGGGTCAGATGCCGAGGTCCTTGATGATCTTGGCTACGTGGCCGGTGGCCTTGACGTTGTACAGGGCGCGCTCGACCTTGCCCTGCTCGTCCACGATCACCGTGGAGCGGATGACGCCGGTCACCGTCTTGCCGTAGAGCTTCTTCTCGCCGAAGGCCCCGTACGCGGTCAGGACCGCCTTGTCCGGGTCGCCGACCAGGGTGACCTTCAGGTCCTCCTTCTCGCGGAACTTCGCCAGCTTCTCCGGCTTGTCCGGGGAGACGCCGATGACGTCGTAGCCGGCCGTGGCCAGGACCTCCAGGTTGTCCGTGAAGTCGCAGGCCTGCTTGGTGCAGCCCGGCGTGAGGGCCGCCGGGTAGAAGTAGACGATCACCTTCCGCCCCAGGTGGTCGGCGAGCGAGACCTCGTTGCCGTCCGCGTCGGGCAGGGTGAAGGCGGGGGCGGTGTCGCCCGGCTGGAGTCGCTCGCTCATCTCGACAGTCTCCTTGGGAGGGGGATCGGTACCACCCCGAGCGTAAGCTGACAGACTGTCCATGACGGACCATGCCCACAGACGACCACGGAGGCAGCGCGGTGTCGGATGCCAGGACCCCTGCGCAGATCGAGGCGGACATCGTCCGCCGGCGCGAGCAGCTCGCCGAGACGCTCGACGAGATCGGCGTGCGGATGCACCCCAAGACGATCATCGGGGACGCCAAGGCCAAGGTCGCCTCGCACGTGGACCACACCGTCGGGCGTGCCGTGGCGACGGTGAACCACCTGGTGGGCAGGGTGACGGGCGGCCTGCGGGACGGGGCGGGTTCGCCGCGCCTGGAGCGCGCCCTTCCGGTCGCGATGCTGGCCGTCGGCGTGGTCGGCCTGCTGGCGCTGTCGGCCCGCCGCAAGCGCGGCTGATCCGGGCAGGTAGGTTCACAGACGTGAGCGAGAACCCCACCCACGACAAGCTGCCCATCCGCATGCTGCACGACCGCGTGCTCGTGCGGTCCGATTCGCCCGAGGGCGAGCGCCGCTCGGGCGGCGGGATCCTGATTCCGGCCACGGCCGCCGTGGGCAAGCGGCTCGCCTGGGCCGAGGTGGTCGCGGTCGGCCAGAACGTGCGGACCGTGGAGCCCGGCGACCGGGTGCTGTACGACCCGGAGGACCGGGCCGAGGTCGAGGTGCGGGGCGTGGCGTACGTGCTGATGCGGGAGCGTGACCTGCACGCCGTCGCGGCGGAGCGCCTGGAGGGGTCGAAGGACTCCACGGGGCTCTACCTGTAGCGTCCGGCGTTCGGTCGGTGGGGTCGGTGACCGGGGTCACCGGCCCCTTTTGTGTGCTTTTTGCTACGGTGGGTTCGGCCCCCGACGAGACGCGCCGTACCGGGTACGAAAAGACGACGCACCCCGTTCCGTTCTCGTCCGGAGGTGCCTGTCATGGCCTGGGTCCTGTTGTTGCTCGCCGGTCTGCTCGAAGTGGGCTGGTCGATCGGTATGAAGTTCACCGAGGGGTTCACGCGGCTGTGGCCGAGCGTGTTCACCGGTGCGGGGATCGTGGCGAGCATGGTGTTGCTGTCGTACGCCGCGAAGACGCTGCCGATCGGTACGGCGTACGGGGTGTGGGTCGGGATCGGTGCGGCGGGTGCCGCGGTGCTGGGCATGGTGGTGCTGGGTGAGCCGGTGACGGCGGCCCGGATCTTCTTCATCTGTCTGCTGCTGGTGGCGGTGGTGGGGCTCAAGGCGACTTCGGGTCACTGACCGGGGTCGCTGACCCGCGGTCACCGACCGGGGTCGCCGCCCGTCCGGCCGCCTTGGTCCGTGCCGCCCTGTTCTGTGCCGCCTTGATCGGTGCCGCCCTGGTCCTCGCCCCCCTGGTCGGTGCCGCCGTCCGGTCCGCCGCCGGGTCCGCCGCCCGGCCCCGCGTCCGTGTCGCCGTCCGTGCCTCCGTCCCTGCCTCCGTCCGTGCGTCCCCCGTCCGTGCGTCCCCCGTCCGTGCGGCCCCCGTCCGTCCGGCCGCCTTCCTGGCCGCCGGTCGGCGGGGTGCCGCCGTCGGTTTGTCCCTGGGTGGGCGGGCCGGGTGGGCTGGGGCGGTCCGGCGGGGTCCGGGGGCGGCCGGGCCGGCGGGGTTCGTCGGCGGGCGGCGGGGGTTGGGGCCGGTCGGCGCCGGCCTGGGGTTCGAGGTCGAAGTCGGCCGGTTCGGTGCCGGCGAGGGCGGCCCTGGTGTACGCGGCCCAGATCCGGGCGGGGTAGCCGCCGCCGCTGATGCGGGGTTCGCCGAGGGCGCCGTAGAGGGACTGGAGGGTTCCGGTGTCGGGGTCCTGGCCCATCAGCGCGACGACGGTGACCAGGTCGGGGGTGTAGCCGGCGAACCAGGCGGAGCGGTCGAGCTCGCCGGTGCCGGTCTTGCCGGCGGCGGGCCGGCCGGCGGCGAGCGCGGCGGTGCCGGTGCCGTTGTCGACGACGCTGACCAGCATGGCGGTGGTGGTGTCGGCGGCTTCGCGGCTGATGGCCTGGCGCGACTCCCGGCGGGGCAGGTCGACGGTCTCGCCGCTCTTCGTGATCTTCTCGACGAGGGTGTACGGGGTGAACCGGCCGTGGTCGGCGAGGGTGGCGTAGGCCTGGGCCATGTCGAGGACGCTGGCCTGCAGGGTGCCCAGCGCCATGGCGGGGCCGGGGTCGAAGTTGGGGGTGTCGGCGGGGATGCCGAGGGCGATGGCGGTGTCCTTGACCCGGGTGGTGCCGACGTCGACGACCATCTGCGCGAAGACGGTGTTGACGGAGAGGTCGGTGGCGGTGCGGACGGAGATGTCGCCGTAGGACTCCCGGCCCTCGTTCTCGGGGGCGTACGGGGTGCGGCTGCCGGCGACGGGGCGTTTGTCGTCGCCGTTGTAGACGGTGCCCGGGGTGATGAGGCGGCCGTCCTGGGTGCGGGAACCGTTCTCGACGGCGGAGGCGAAGACGAAGGGTTTGAAGGTGGAGGCGACCTGGTAGTCGTGGCGGGTGGCGTTGTTGACGTACTGCCGGGTGTAGTCGACGCCGCCGTAAAGGGCGACGACCTTGCCGGTGGTGGGGTCGATGGAGGCCCCTCCGGCGCGGACCAGGCGGTCGGCCTTGTGGGTCCGCGGGTCGAGCCGGCTCATGAGGCGTTCGTCGACGGCGTCGGTGAAGGCGTTCTGGCGGCGCCTGTCGATGGTGGTGGTGATGCGGTAGCCGCCTTCGGCGAGGGTCTTCTCGTCCAGGACGCGGTGGGTGGCGAGGTAGTCCTTGACGGCTTCGACGAGGTAGCCGCGCTGGCCCGAGAGGCCGGCCGCGGGGCGGACCTTCTGGGGTTCGGGGAAGAGGGCGGTGGCGCGTTCGGCCGGGGTCAGCCACTTCTTCTTGACCATGCCGTCGAGGACGTAGTTCCAGCGGGCGAGGGCGCGGCCGCGGCTCTGCGGGTGCGTGACGACGTCGAAGGCGCTGGGGGAGTTGAGGAGGGTGGCGAGGTAGGCGCCCTCGGTGGTGGTGAGTTCGCCGGCGTCCTTGCCGTAGTAGGCCTGGGCGGCGGCCTGGATCCCGTACGCGTTCCGGCCGAAGTAACTGGTGTTCAGATAGCCTTCGAGGATGTAGTTCTTCGACTTCTCGCGGCCGAGTTTGATCGCGATGAAGAATTCCTTCGCCTTTCGCGTGAGGGTCTGTTCCTGGCCCAGGTAGTAGTTCTTGACGTACTGCTGGGTGATGGTCGAGCCGGACTGGACGCCCTTGCCGGTGGCGGTGTTCCAGGCCGCGCGGAGCATCGCGGTGGGGTCCACCGCGCGTTCGGAGTGGAAGTCGCGGTCCTCTGCGGCGAGTACGGCTTCCTGGACGGTCCGGGGCACCTGGGCGAGGCCCACGTTCTGCCGGTTGACCTCGCCGTCGCGGGCGAGCTGCGAGCCGTCCGCGTAGAGGTAGACGTTGGACTGGGCGGTGGCCGCGGCGTTGGCGGGCGGGATGTCGACGAGCAGGTAGCCGGCCGTGAGGGCGCCGGCGATCAGCAACGCGCAGAGGAGGAAGGCGCCGAGCAGCATGCGCCAGGTGGGCAGCAGCCGGCGCAGTCCGGTCCGCTTCCGTCCCGCAGTGCCCGGTGGTGGCCCGGGCGTGGTGGCGGGCGGTCGGGGGTGCCGGGCGGCGGGGGTGTCGGGGTCACGCGGGGACCAGGCGGGCGGTGGTGACTGGTCGCTCATCTCCAGGGCTCCTCGGCGCCGCGTGAAATATCCGTTTCCGTACCCGATGTGTGTCTACCCGACGGCGGTCCGATCCGCCTCTGACGGGCGTAAACCGTTCGCGTGGATCGCCCCTCCGCACTAAGCTCGCGCGCTTTGGCCGACGTGGGAACGAGAGCAGGAGTGGAAGAGAAACGGTGCGTCTCTATCTCGCGGTGGCCGCGGGCGGGTTCCGGCGATACGCCACGTACGGAACAGCCACCGCGGCCGGTGTGTTCACCAACACCGTCTTCGGGTTCATCGTGGCGTACACCTACCTCGCCCTGTGGACGGAGCGGCCGGGGCTCGGCGGCTACGACCGGGCGGAGGCGCTGGCCTTCGTCTTCGTCAGCCAGTCGCTGCTCGCCGCGGCGGCGTTGATCGGCGGCGGGTTCCAGGAGGAGCTCCAGGAGCGCATCCGTACGGGTGACATCGCCGTCGACCTCTACCGGCCGGCGGACCTCCAGCTGTGGTGGCTGGCCGCCGACCTCGGACGGGCCGCCTTCCAGCTGCTGGGCCGGGGCGTGGTGCCGCTGCTGGCCGGGGCGCTGGCCTTCCCGCTGGCGCTGCCGTCGGCGCCGGGGCGGTGGCTGCTGTTCCTGGTGTCGGTGCTGCTGGGCCTGGTGGTCGGTTTCGCGTTGCGTTTCCTGGTGGGGCTGGCGGGGTTCTGGCTGATGGACGGGTCGGGGATCAACATGGTGTCCACCGTCGTCATGATCGCTTTCTCGGGTGTGCTGCTGCCGCTGACGGTCTTCCCGGGCTGGTTCGGGGAGTTGCTGCGGGCGCTGCCCTGGTCGGCGGTCCTGCAGGTGCCGCTGGACGTGCTGCTGGGCAGGCACTCCGGGTCGGGTTCGGCGGTCCGGGCACTGGTCTTCCAACTGGGCTGGGCGCTGGCGCTGCTGGGCGTGGGGCGGCTGGTGCAGTCGGCGGCGACGCGGAAGGTGGTGGTCCAGGGTGGTTGAGACGCTGGTGCGCCGGCCGGGGCCGGCGGAGCGGGAGGACGTCCGCCTCCGGGGCCCGCTGCTGGAGGGGTTGCGGGGTTACGGGCTGATCGTGGCGATGTGGGTCCGCTCGACGATGACGTACCGGGCGTCGTTCCTGCTGGCCACGTTCGGGAACGCGGCGATCACGCTGCTGGACTTCGCCGGCATCTACGTCATGTTCCGGCACGTGGACCGGCTGGGCGGGTTCTCGCTGCCGGAGATCGCGTTGCTGTACGGCTCGTGCTCGGCTTCGTTCGGGCTGGCCGACCTGCTGCTGGGCAACATGGACCGGATGGGGCAGCGGGTCCGGGACGGCTCGCTGGACACGATGCTGGTGCGGCCGGTGCCGGTGCTGGCGCAGGTGGCCGCGGACCGGTTCGCGTTGCGGCGGCTGGGCCGGGTGACGCAGGGGCTGGTGGTGCTGGGCTGGTCGCTGGTGGTGCTGGACGTGGACTGGACGCTCTGGCGGGTGCTGCTGGTGCCCGTGATGGTGCTGTCCGGGGCGGCGATCTTCGCGGCGGTGTTCGTGGCGGGCGGGGCGTTCCAGTTCGTCGCCGGGGACGCGGCGGAGGTGCAGAACTCGTTCACGTACGGCGGGGCGACGATGCTCCAGTACCCGCCGACGGTGTTCGCGCGGGAACTGCTGCGCGGGGTGACGTTCGTGGTGCCGCTGGCCTTCGTGAACTGGGTGCCGGCGCTCGCGCTGCTCGGGCGGCCGGAGCCGCTGGGCCTGCCGGGCTGGGCGGCCGCCCTCAGTCCGCTGGTCGCGTTCGTGGTGTCGGTGCCGGCCGCGCTGGCGTGGCGGGCGGGTGTGCGTTGCTACCGGAGTACGGGGAGCTGAGTCTTTCGTGGACGTGTTGATCGAGCTGCGGGACGTGGAGAAGGTGTTCGACGTGCGGCGTCGGGCCGGCCGGTTCCGGCGGGAGAAGCACCAGGTCAGAGCCGTGGACGGGATCAGTTTCGAGGTCGCGGCGGGCGAGGTGGTCGGCTACATCGGGCCGAACGGTGCCGGGAAGTCCACGACGATCAAGATGCTGACGGGGATCCTGACGCCGAGCGGCGGCAGGCTGCGGGTGGCCGGTATCGACCCGGCGGCGGAGCGGACCCGGCTGGCGCGCCGGATCGGAGTGGTGTTCGGGCAGCGCACGACGCTCTGGTGGGACCTGCCGCTGAAGGACTCCTACGGGCTGATGCGGCGGATGTACCGGATCCCGGAGGCCAGGTTCCGGCGGAACCTGGACCGGTGCGTGGAGCGGCTGGACCTCGGCGCGCTGCTGGACGTGCCGGTGCGGCAGCTGTCGCTGGGGCAGCGGATGCGCGGGGACATCGCGGCGGCGCTGCTGCACGACCCGGACGTGCTGTACCTGGACGAGCCGACGATCGGGCTGGACGTGGTCAGCAAGGCGAAGGTGCGCGGGTTCCTGCGGCAGCTGAACGAGGAGGCCGGTACGACGGTCCTGCTGACCACGCACGACCTCCAGGACATCGAGCAGCTGTGCGAGCGGGTGATGGTGATCGACCACGGGCGGCTGATGTACGACGGGCCGCTGGGCGGCCTGCACACGGCCGGGACGGCCGGGGAAGTGGAGCGGACCCTGGTGGTGGACCTGGAGCGGGAGCTCCCGCCGATCGAGGTGGCGGGGGCGCGGACGGTCCGCGTGGAGGGGCCGCGGCAGTGGCTGGCGTTCCCGGCGGGGCAGTCGGCGGCGCCGCTGGTGGCCGCGGTGGCGGCGGACTACCCGCTGGTGGACCTGTCCGTGCGGGAACCGGACATCGAGGACGTGATCGCGCGTATGTACGCGGGCCGCGGATAAGTCGTACGAGTGGCTAGGCTGTCGCGCATGAGCGATGAGCGGCCGGAGGAGCTGCCCGATCTGAGGGCTTCGGATGCGGACCGGGAGCGGGTGGTGGAGCGGCTGCGCGACGCGGTCGCCGAGGGCCGGCTCGACATGGACGAGTTCGAGGAGCGGTTGGAGGCGGCGTACAAGTCCCGCACGTACAGGGAGCTGGAGCCGCTGACCCGGGACCTCCCGGCGGCGCCGGGGACCGCGGGCCCGGGCGCCGCGGCGCACGCCGGCGCGGCCCGGCCGTACGGGGAGTCCTGGCCGGGTACGGAGCCCTGGCCGGCCCGGATCGGCGGCGCGGGGACCTCCTCGGCGGCCGTGGCCGTGATGGCGGGCTTCCAGCGCAAGGGGCACTGGACGGTGCCGGCGCGGTTCACGGCGGTGGCTTTCTGGGGCGGCGGGCAGATCGACCTGCGCGAGGCCCGGTTCGCGGAACGCGAGGTCGTGATCAACTGCGTCGCGGTGATGGGCGGCATCGAGATCGTCGTGCCCCCGGGCGTGGAGGTGGACGTACGGGGCTTCGGCTTCATGGGCGCCTTCGACCAGCGTGACTCGCCGGGGCCGGCGGCTCCGGGGGCGCCGCGGGTGGTCGTGACGGGCTTGGCCTTCTGGGGCGGGGTGGAGGTCAAGGTCAAGGCACCCCGACTGCCCGCGGCGCCGCCGCGCAAGGAGCTGTAGCGCTTCGGCAGGCGTTTCGGTCGGCGTTTCGGTGGGCGTTTCCGTCGGCGTTTCCCGGGCGTGCCGGGAACTCCTGGAGCCCGTGGGTAGTCGGATGCTATGCAGACAAAACCGGCGCGCCCCGGGGGAAGGCAGGAGCACGTGGAACGCACAGCGCGGCAGACCGTCGCACCAGGAACCGCTACGGGCGCGGGCGCCGGCGCCGGTGCCGGCCCCGGTTCCGGCATGTTCGTGTTCAGCGCGGCGGACGAGGAGCGCAGGCGCGGCGTCCGCCGGATGAAGACCACCGCGACCGGGCTGCTGCTCCTCGTCGCCCTGGTCTACGTCCTCGCCAAGGCGGCCCAGCAGGCATGGGGCGCCGGCGCCTGGGCCGGCTACGTCGCGGCCGCGGCCGAGGCGGGCATGGTGGGCGCGCTCGCGGACTGGTTCGCGGTCACCGCGCTGTTCCGGCGGCCCCTCGGCCTGCCCATCCCGCACACCGCGATCATCCCGACCAAGAAGGACCAGCTCGGCGTCACCCTGGGCGAGTTCGTAGGCGAGAACTTCCTCTCCTCCGAGGTCGTACGGGCCCGCCTGCACGCCCTGGGCATCGGCGGCCGGCTCGGCGCCTGGCTGAGCGAGCCCGAGCACGCCGACCGGGTCACCGCCGAGCTGGCGACCGCGCTGCGCGGCGCCCTGACCGTACTGCGCGACTCCGACGTGCAGGCGGTGGTCGGCGAGGCCATCACCCGGCGGGCCGAGACGGCCGAGATCGCCCCCGGCGTCGGCAAGACCCTGGAGCGGATCGTCGCCGACGGCGGGCACCGCAGGGTGGTGGACCTGATCTGCGCGAAGGCCGCCGACTGGCTGGTCACGCACGGGGACTCGGTGATGGACGCCGTCCAGGGCGGCGCCCCCGGCTGGACGCCGCGCTTCGTGGACCGCAAGGTCGGCGACCGGGTGTACCGGGAGCTGCTGCGGTTCGTGACGGAGATGCGGGACATGCCGGAGCACCCGGCGCGGGGCGCGGTGGACCGCTTCCTGGCGGACTTCGCGGCGGACCTCCAGTCCGACACCGACACCCGGGTGCGGGTGGAGCGGCTGAAGTCGGAGATCCTGGCGCGGGGCGAGGTCCAGGACGTCATCGCCTCCGCCTGGGCGGCGATCCGTACGATGATCATCTCCACGGCGGAGGACGAGCGCAGCGAGCTCCGGCTCCGCGTCCGCTCCTCGCTGCTCTCCCTGGGGGCCCGGCTGGCCTCGGACGGGCGCCTCCAGGCCAAGGTGGAGGGCTGGACCGAGGGGGCGGTGGTGTACGTGGTCACCACCTACCGGGCGGAGATCACCTCGCTGATCACCGAGACGGTGGCGAGCTGGGACGCCGAGCACACCTCCCGCAAGATCGAGGCCCACATCGGCCGCGACCTGCAGTTCATCCGCATCAACGGCACGGTGGTCGGCGCCCTGGCGGGCCTGCTGATCTACACCGTCTCCCGAGCCCTGGGCGCCTGACGCGCCCCCGTCGCGCGCCCCTGCTCAGCCGCCGGGGCAGAAGCCGCCGCCGTGGAGGGAGGCGCCGGCCTGGCCGCTGTCGTAGGAGGCGAGGCTGGACCAGCCGCACACCTGGACGGCGGCCAGGTTGCCGGAGATCCGCAGGTAGTGCTTGCCGTGCAGGTCCATGCCCTTGCGGTCCTTGCCGCCCACGATGTTGACGTCGATCCAGGCCCTGTCGCCCGGGGAATGGACCACGCCGAGGCGGAAGGAGGTGAAGGCGCCCTTGTTGCCGCTGCAGTGCGCCCGGCCGTTCCCGCTGGTGTCCGTCAGGAGGCAGTAGTCGGAGACGAACGCCGTCTATCGGTCGGCGACGGCCCAGGACGCCGCCGCCACCGCGCCGGCCACGCCGAGCACCGCCGGCCAGGCGCCGACCTTCTTGGCCAGCGGGTGCGAGCCCGCGAACGCGGCGACGTACAGCGTGCCCAGCGCGGCCGCGGCCGGCGTGCCCGCGCGCCGGTGCCACTCCCGGCCGGCAGCGACCCCGGCCGCCCCGAGCACCAACCCGCCCAGTGGCCGCTTCTTCGTCCAGCGGGCCACGGCGTAACCGCCGACCAGCCCGGCCGCGGCCACTGCCGACGTCGGTACCTGCGTCATCATCGTGATCGTCATCCTCCGAGGCTAACGCGGCCGCCGGACGACCCGGCGGGCACCCAGCAGGCCCAGCACCAGCACCGCCCCGCCGACCGCCGCGTCGGGGACGGCGTCCTGCACCCCGGCCGGCAGCACCGCCAGGAACCCCAGTACGAGGAGGAACGCGAGCGCCCACGCGCCCAGCACTCCGAACAGTCTCTCCACGCCCCCATCAACGGCCGCGGCCCCGCACCCGACACGGGTGGATTTGTCGCACACTCGCCGGATACGTCGAACCCACCGTTCCGGAACCATCGCGCCGTAAATTCGCTCTTCCCCCTCAACGGAACCAAACGGACCAGGAGCGGCGAAGCGTGATCTGCTACGGACCCACCGTCCTCGACCTCTCCGACGAACTGGTCGACACCTACGCCGAGGTGTTCTCCGCCCCGCCGTGGAACGAGGACGAAGAAACCATTCGCCAGTTCGCCGCCCGGCTGGCCGCCGACACCCGCCGCACCGGGTTCCGCGCCGCCCTCGCCCAGTCGCAGGCCGGCATCGACGGCTTCGCCACCGCCTGGCTGACCAGGGCCCCCTTCCCCACCGGCCGCGGATACGACCGGGTCGCCGCCCAGCTCGGCCCCGAGCGCGTGGAGTCCCTGCTGGTCGGCGCCCTGGAGGTAGACGAACTCGCCGTACGCCCCCACGCCCGCGGCCACGGCACCGGCCGCGCCCTTCTCGCCGAGATCACCGCCGACGCCCCGGACCGGCGCGCCTGGCTGCTCACCTCCCGCGCGGCGGCGGACACCGTGGCCACCTACCGCCGCCTCGGCTGGCACGAGGTCGAACCCCTCCCCGGCACCCAGAACGCCCTGGTGGTGTTCCTGTCCCCGCACCACCCAAACCACTCGAACCGCTGAATCGAACGGGTTCCACCGCGGGCATACCGACCACATGACACGAACCGTCCCCGCGCCGGACCGCCAGCTCCGACTCGCCACCCGCCACCAACTCCTGCGTACGGGCCTCGCCCCGAGCACCCTGACCCGCCGCAGCCGCCCCGGCGGCCCCTGGCAGCGCCTCCTGCCGCACGTCTACCTGCTCCAGACCGGCCCGCCCAGCGCCCGTCAACGCGCCCTGTCCGCGGTGCTGTACGCCGCCCAGCCCCCGGCAGACCCGCTCACCGGCGCGACCGCGGCCCTCACCGGCGGAGCGGCCCTGGCGCTGCTCGGCGTCCGAGGCGCTCCGGCCACCCCGGCGCACGTCCTGATCCGCGCCCCACGCAGGCTCCACCGCGCCCCGGGCGTCCACCCGCTGCCCACCCGCCGCTGGCCGCCGACCGTCATGGTCTCGGGCGTCCCCGCCGCCCGCCCGCTCCGGGCCGCGGCCGACTTCGTCGCCCACGCCGACTCCGCGGATCTGGTCCGCTCGGTCCTGGCCAACGTGGTCCAGTCGGGCTGGTGCAACCCCTCCGACCTCCACGCCGAGCTCCGGGCGGCGCGGCTGCTGCGCCGTCCCGCCGCCGGCGCGGCAGCCGCCGAACTCCTCGCCGGCACCCGCTCATTGGCCGAGGGGCGCGCCCGTGAAGCCCTCTTCGCCGCGGGCCTGCCCACGCCCCTCTGGAACGCCCGCCTCCACACCCCGACCGGCGCGTTCCTGGCCTCGCCCGACGCCTACTGGCCCGACCAGGGGGTGGCCCTGGAAGTCGACTCCGTCGAATACCACTTCACCCGCGACGCCTGGCAGGCCACCCTCAACCGCCGCCTCCGCCTCGAAGCCCACGGCATCCTCGTGGTCAGCACCACCCCGGCCATCCTCCGGACCACGCCCGCGACCGTCACGGCCGCCGTCACCGCCCTCCTGGCCCTGGGCGCGACAAGACCCACCCCACCCACCGCGGTAGCCCGTGGCCACCAACAACTCCTGCTGCCTTTCGAGCCGTGTTGAACGGGGGGCGGTCGAGGGCCTCCGTGTGAGGGGTCGGGTCGGGTCGTTCGCCTCGTGCGGGGCTAGGACGTGCCGTGGCATTCGGCGTAGGGCTTGCCCGAGGTGCACCAGCAGGGGGAGGTGGGCGTGGGGGGCCAGGAGGTGGCCTTGCCGCGGGCCGCGAGGGTCGTGGCGTACTCGGCCAGGAGGGAGGGGGAGGCGGGCGAGGTCTTCTCGGAGGCGGCGAAGGCCTCGTAGGAGGGCACGCTGCCGGTGACGATGCCCAGGTTGTGGGTGCCGGAGGCGGCGAGGGCGCGGAGCGAGGACTCCACGGCCGTGAGGTGGGCCGTGTGGGAGGGGTACTCCGTGGCGAGGGTGGGGTAGGCGGTGAGGAGCTCGGTGAGCTCCTCGACGGGCCAGTGGAGGAGGGCGACCGGGAAGGGCCGGGAGAGGGCGGCGCGGCGGTCGCCGAGTTCGGCGCGGAGCCGGGCGATCTCCGCGCGGAGTTCGGCGGGGTCGTCGGAGCCGAGGGCCCAGATGCGCTTGGGGTCGTGGAGCTCGTCCAGCGGGACCGGGCCGGTGTGGCGGGTGTCGGCGACCATGTCCCAGTCGTCGTGCGGGAGCCCGAGGAGCCGGCGTACGCGGTGCCGGCCGGTCAGCAGGGCGGTGGTGGCCGGGGTGAGGGGCTCCGGCTCCTTGATGAGGAGGGTCGCGGCTTCCGTGAAGCACTCCTCCGACGCGGTCAACTCGTCGTGGGCCTCCAGCGCTTCGGAGATCACCTCCCAGGGGGCGGGGTCCACGGGTGCGGCCGCGCGGATGCCGGAGATCAGGGCCCGGGCCTCGGCCTCGTGGCCGTACTCCCACAGGTTGGCGGCCTGGAGGGCCTTGATCAGGTGGGGGTTGGCGGGGGAGGACGACAGGAGCTGGTCGTAGAGGGTGCTCGCCCGCTCGCGTGCGTCGGCCAGTTCGAGATGGGCCGCGGCCTGGAGGAGCAGCGGCTCCTGGTCCTCGGGGTAGCGGGTCGCCGTGCGGATCAGACGCTCGGCTTCGGCGATGTGCTCGGCAGGCGTGTCGGGGCGCATGGTCCACACGTTACTGCCGCTGGTCACTTGGTGGGGGAGGTCCTAGGGTGCCCGCCGTGAGGGAACGCATACCGGTGGTGGTTCAGTCGCGGCGCCGACGGGGGCTGGCGCGGGTGTTGTGGGCCGGGGCCGAGCTGGCCGTCACGGTCGGGGCGGTGGTGCTGTTGCTGGTGGTGCACCAGGTGTGGTGGACCAACCGGCAGGCCGTCGCCGGCGCGCGGGAGCAGGTGGGGCGGTTGGAGGAGGCGTGGGCGGCGGCCGCGCCCGGGGTCGGCCGGGGCGGTGTGCCGGAGGCCGGGCCGGGGGATGCCGGGGAGACGCCGCCGGCCGGGGCGGGGGACGGGGCCGGGGCACCTGCCACCGGTTCGGTGGAGTCGCCGCGACCCGTGCCGTCGGCCGGCGGCGGCGGTGGCGGTGGTGGTGGTGGGCGCGGGGCGGCGTACGCGGTGCTGCGCATACCGCGGTTGGGGGTGGTGGTGCCGGTCGCGCAGGGGGTGGGGAAGAAGGGCGTACTGGACAAGGGGTACGCCGGGCACTACCCGGGGACGGCGGCGCCGGGGGCGGTGGGCAACTTCGCGCTCGCCGGGCACCGGAACACGCACGGTGAGCCGTTCCGCCGCATCGACCGGCTGCGGGCGGGGGACGAGCTGGTCGTCGACGTACGGGGGAAGCGGTACGTGTACGAGGTCGGGAAGACGCTGCCGCAGACCACTCCGCGGGACACCGGGGTGATCGCGGAGGTGCCGCGCAGCGCGGTGCGGCCGGAGTACGGGTACAGCGAGCCGGGTGCGTACATCACGCTGACCACGTGCACGCCCGAGTACAGCTCCGCGTACCGGCTGGTGGTGTGGGGCGTGTTGAAGAAGTAGCGGGATCGGTCCGGTGGGTGGGAACTCCGGCGTGGTGGGGTCCGTTGTCGGGGTGAGAGCGTTCACGTCACTGAAGAAGCTGAAGGGGAGGGGGGACGACATGGTCGGGCGTTTGCGTGCGGGTGCGCGTGGGGTGCCGGCGTGGCTCGGTGCGACGGTCGGTCCCGTTCTTCTCGTGCTCTTCGTCTTCCTGCTCGGGTCGGCGGTGGCCGGCTCCGCAGCGCTCGGTGAGGGCGGGCTCGCCTCCGCCGTGGCCCTGGCGGCCACCGCCCTGCTGGGGTGTTCGGCGCTGCTGGCGCGCAGCGCCCCTCCCGTGCCGCCGAACCGAATACGCACCGCGATACGTGACCGCGAGCGGCGTACGGCCTTCCTGCCGCAGCGCGACCCCGACGCCTCGGGCCGGGCCCGCCCCAGGGCGCCCGGTCGGCCGTCCCTGACGGCCGCGTAGGGGTTCGCTCCGCTCCACCAGCTCCTCGTTCGTCTCTGCGCGCCCCTCGTGGCTCGTCACACCAGAAGTCGTCAGTCGTCTTTCGGTGTCGCCGCCGCACGCGTCCCTCCGGGTTCCGACGTGCGCCGGCAGGACGAGACCCCCGGAGGGTTCACGTGTCCGTTCTCGCTGTCCTCGCTGTGTTCGTTTCCCGGCTCGCCGATGCGGTGGAGCCCCTCTTCGCGGCTTCGGCGACCGCCGCCGCCGTCGTGTTGTTCACCGTGCTGGTGCGGGTCGCCCTGCATCCGCTCACCCGGGCCGCCTTCCGCGGTGAGCGGGCCCGGGCGGCGCTCGCGCCCCGGCTCGCCGAGCTGAAGCGCCGCCACCCCGGCCCGCGGAACGCGGACCGGCTGCAGAAGGCCGTGCAGGAGATGTACGCGGAGGCCGGCACGTCGCCGCTGGCCGGGTGCCTGCCACTGCTGGTGCAACTGCCGGTGTTCTTCGTGATGTACCAGGTCTTCTCCGCGGACCGGATCGGCGGCGAGGACAACGGGCTGCTGACGCAGGGCCTGTTCGGTACGCCGCTCGGCTCCCGCTGGACCGAGGTCCTGGGGAACGGCGGGGTGTTCGGGCCGCACGGCCTGGTGTTCCTCGGGCTGTTCGCGGCGATCGCCGCGGTCGCCGGCTGGACCGTGCTGCGGGCGCGCCGGGCGATGGCGGCGGGCCAGGGGCCCGTGCCGCCCGCCGGGGACGAGCCCGGAGCGGCGGTGATGGGGCGGATGGTCAGGGTGATGCCGTTGATGGCGTTCGGGACGCTGGTCACGGCGGCCGTCGTACCGCTGGCCGCGGGTCTCTACCTGCTGACGACCACCGCGTGGACCGCTGCCGAGCGGGCCTGGTTGCAGCACCGGTGGGACGGGCGGTCCAGTCCGTGAACAGGGTCTTGCGGATTGAACGGACTTCTTGGAGGATCGACCAATCCTCCGATGGCCGCAACCCATCGTCCGGCCCGGGGCATGCCCATGGGCCGACCACCCTCGACCACGGGAGAATGCCCATGAAGCTGCTGCGTGTCGGTCCGGTGGGGGCCGAGCGCCCCGCACTGCTCGACCAGGACGGGATCCTGCGCGACCTGTCCGGCCTCGTCGCGGACGTGGACGGTGCGCTGCTCGCCGACGCGTCCGTGCTGTCCCGGGTGCGGGACGCGGCGGCCTCCGGGGAGCTCCCGGCCCTCGACGCCGAGGGCCTGCGCGTCGGCGCGCCCGTCGGCCGGATCGGGAAGATCGTGGGCATCGGCCTGAACTACAGCTGCCACGCGGCCGAGGTGGGCGCCCAGGCGCCGCCGGAGCCCATCGTGTTCATGAAGGCCGCGGACACCGTCGTCGGCCCGGACGACACCGTGCTGATCCCGCGCGGCAGTGTGAAGACCGACTGGGAGGCCGAGCTCGGCGCCGTCATCGGCGCCACCGCCCGCTACCTGTCCACCGCCGAGGAGGGCCTGGCCCACGTCGGCGGCTACGTCCTCGCCAACGACGTCACCGAGCGCGCCTTCCAGAACGAGCGCGGCGGCACCTGGGACAAGGGCAAGAACTGCGAGACCTTCACCCCGCTCGGCCCCTGGCTGGTCACCGCCGACGAGGTCGCCGACCCGCAGGCGCTCGACGTGCGGCTCTGGGTCAACGGCGAGGCCAAGCAGGACGGCAGCACCGCCGACCAGATCTTCCCGGTGGGCGAGGTCGTGCGGTACCTGAGCCACTTCATGACCCTGTACCCGGGTGACGTGATCGTCACCGGCACTCCGGCCGGCGTGGCAGCGGGCCAGCCGGAACCGAAGCCGTTCCTGCGGGCCGGCGACGTCGTCGAGGTGGAGATCAGCGGGCTCGGCCGGCAGCGGCAGGAGTTCAAGAGCGCCTAGCCGTACGTGGTGCCGCGGGCCCGGCCGGGTCGGGCCCGCCCCGGTCCGGCCCGGTCGCGTCAGTTCGCCGGGAGGGTGATCGTGACGCCCTCGGCGGAGGAGCGGCGGGCCGCCTCCAGCACGGCGAGCGTCCGCGCCGCCTCGTCGGCGGGGACCGGGGCCGGGCCACCCTCGCGCAGCGCCGCCGCCACCGCCGCGTAGTACGCCGGGTAGTCGCCCGGCTGCGTCCGCACCGGCCGGCCGCCGCCGGTCAGCGGGGACTCGCCGGAGCCCACCTGCCCCCAGCAGTGCTCCGGCTCCTCGCCCCACGGCAGGTCCCCCACGCCCGGCCGGCGACCCTCCCGCAGCGCGCCCTCCTGCGGGTCCAGGCCGTACTTCACGAAACCCGCCGAGCTGCCCAGCACCCGGAAGCGCGGGCCCAGCTGGGCGGCGGTCGCGCTCATGTACAGGTGGGAGCGGACCCCGTTCGCGTGGGTCAGCGCGATGAACGTGTCGTCGTCCGCCTGGGCGCCGGGGCGGCGTACGTCGGTCTCGGCGTACACCCGTACGGCCGGTCCGAACAGCACCAGGGCCTGGTCCACCACGTGGCTGCCGAGGTCGTACAGCAGGCCGCCGATCTCCTCCGGCGCGCCGGACTCCCGCCAGCCGCCCTTCAGCTGCGGCCGCCAGCGCTCGAAGCGGGACTCGAAGCGCTGGATCTCACCCAGTTCGCCGCCCTCGATCAGCCGGCGCAGGGTGAGGAAGTCGTTGTCCCAGCGGCGGTTCTGGAAGACCGACAGCAGCACCCCGCGGCGCTCGGCGAGCGTCGCCAGCTCCCGGGCCTCGGCCGCGGTGCCGGCCAGCGGCTTGTCCACGACCACCGGGACGCCGGCCGTCAGGGCTGCGGTGGCCAGCGGAACGTGCGTCTTGTTGGGGGAGGCGATCACGACGAGGTCCACGGCGGAGCCGGGTGTCCACAGGTCGGCGGGGGAGTCGGCGAACCGTACGCCGGGGAACTCGGCACGGGCCTGGGCCCGGCGTTCGGGACTCGCGGTGACGACCGTGTCGAGCACCAGGCCGGGGGTCGCGGCGACCAGCGGGGCGTGGAAGACGGAGCCGGCGAGGCCGTAGCCGACGAGGCCGACGCGGAGTGGGGGGAGGGGGCTCGTGCTCATGGCAGCCACTTTGGCAACAGTGTTGCCAAAGTGCAAGGACGGGGGAGAATGGCGAGGTGAACGCTGGGACGACTGACACGAGCGGTGACGGCAAGGCGGGGGTCAACCTGCCGGGGCTGCGCGACCACAACGCGGCCCTGGTCCTGGCGCTGCTCCGCGAGGCCGGGCCGGAAGGGCTGGGCCGCGGCGAGCTGGCCGCGCGTACGGGGCTCACCCCACAGGCGGTCAGCAAGATCACGGCGCGGCTGCGGGCGGAGGGCACGGTCGCCGAGGCGGGACGGGGTGCCTCCACGGGCGGCAAGCCGCGCACCCTGCTGCGGCTCGTGCCGCACTCCCGGCACGCGGTGGGAGTACACCTGGACCGGGACGAGCTCCGGGTGGTGCGGGTGGACCTCGCCGGGACGGTGGTCGCCGAGGCGCGCTCGCCGCTGGACTTCGGGGCGGGGCCGGGGGCGGCGCTGGAGGAGGTCGTACGGGCGGTCACCGGGCTGCCGGGCGGTGGCCCCGGCGGCCCCGGTGACCCCGGCGGGCACGGCCTGCTGGGCGTGGGCGTCGCGGCGCCCGGGCCGCTGGACCGCCGGGCCGGGGTGTTCGGCCGGGTCACCGGGTTCCCCGAGTGGGAGGGCTTCGCGTTGCGCGACGCGCTGGCGGCGCGGCTGGGGGTCCGGGTGGAGCTCGACAAGGACACCAACGCGGGGGTGGCGGCGGCCGGCTCCGCCCCCGGCAACGTCGCCTACCTGCACGTCGGTACGGGCCTGGGCGCCGGGCTCCGCCTGGACGGCCGGATCCACCGCGGCGGCCGCGACGGCGGCCCGGGCGCGGGGGAGTTCGGCCACCAGGTGCTCCTGCTGGACGGCCCGCGCTGCCGTTGCGGGGCGCGCGGTTGCGCGGAGGTGCTCTGCATGGACGCGGTGGCGCGGGGGGACACCGCGGGCGCGGCCCGCGTCCTCGGCGAGGCGGCGGCGAACCTCGTCGCCCTGCTGGACGTGGACCGGGTGCTGCTGGGCGGCAGGGTGGTGCGGGCCGCCCCGGAGGCGTACCTGGCGGGCGTGGCGGCGGTCCTGCGGTCGCGCGCGCTGGGGCCGCGGGCGCCGGGGGTCGCGTTGGCGCGGGGCGGTGTGGCGGAGGGTGCGGCGGAACTGGTCCTCGGCCCGCTCTTCGGCACGGGCTGACCCCCGGCGGGCCCCTTCCCCGGGGCGGAACGTGCCGGTGCGGCGGGTGCCCCGCCGAGCCTTGCGGGGCTCTGCCCCGGACCCCGCGCCTCAATCGCCGGCGGGGCTGGAGATGGCCCGGCGGGGGCCGGCTGTGCGGCGGGTGCTCCGCTGGGCCTTGCGGGGCTCCGTCCGGGCCCCGGGCCTCGATCGCCGGCGAGGCTGGTTTTGGCGGGGCGTGGTGTGGCTGCGGGCCCGGGTTCCGGGTGGGCGTTTCGAGCCCGAGCGGCGTTTGAGCGGGTTCGGGCGGAGCCGTGGTCGTGCGGCGGGGGCTCTGGTGGAGCTTGCGGGGCTCTGCCCGTACCCCGGGCCTCGATCGCCGGCGGGGCTGGAATGGCCCGGCGGGGCGGCTGTGTGGCGGGCTTCGGCGCCGGGGTTGCGTCGGCCGAATGAGGGGAAAGGGGCAGGTGCCGGGCGTGGTGGGGGTGGGGGGTCGCGCGCGCGTGGCAGGGTGCGGGACGAGGCGGCGTGATAGTCACCTGGTCCGACCATCCTTCCGGCGAGCGGAGAAGGCCCCATGCGATTGCGCGAAGCCCTGGCCCTCCCCGCCGTAATGCTGGGCGTAGCGGTCAGCCCCGCCACCGTCGGCTGGGCGGCTGGCCCGGCTTCCGCTTCCGCCCCCGCCGCCTTGGCGGCCGGCCACGCCCCGTCCGGCTGGGCGGCTGGCCCGGCTTCCGCTTCCGCCCGCTCCGCGGCCTCCGCGGCCGTGCCCGGCCTCGCCGCAGACTCGGGGGCCGGGCCTCCCGGCGCCGGCGGGGCGCAGGCCGGGGGAGCCGTCGGGGGGCCGGTGCCCGGGGTCGGGCCGCAGGTGGGGCCCGGGGTCGGGTCGCGGCCGGCGCCCGGCGTCGGGCCGCAGGCGGCGCCTGCGCTGCCCTCGCTGGCCAGGGCCGACTGCGGCGACGGCAAGAGCACCGCGTTCCCCATCGGCGCGCGGATCCGCGGTGGTCCCGCCGTCTACCGGACCGGCGGCGACCCGCAGACGTGGTACCTGGACCTGTCCAACACCACGGCCGCGCCCTGCACCGCCGTGCACCCCGTCGTCGTGTTCACCGACAAGACCCGCGCCCTGCGCCCCGAGCACTTCCGGATGGAGTTCCAGACCCCCTCCGGCGCCCAGCCCGTCTCCCTGGAGCGCACCGACCGCGACGAGATCATCGCCGTGTTCGACGGCGGCCGCGGCTTCCCCGGGTTCGCGGTCGCCCCCGGCGGCAGCATCACCGTCAAGGTCGCCCTCGCCTTCGCGGACGGCGCGCCCACCGGCGAAGTCGTCGCCGACGCCGCCATCGTCCACCGCAAGGGTGACGACGGCGACTGGGTCGGCGAGGCCGGCGGCTACCGGTTCGACGTCGAAGGGCCCGGCGACCCGGCGTGGCGGTACGGCGAGGCCGGCGCCCTCGCCGAGACGGGCGCGCGGCACCGGCCCGCGGCCCCCCTCGCCGCTGTCGCGCTCGCCGCGGGCCTGGTCGGTGGCGGGCTGGCGCTGCGTGCCCGGGCCCGGCGGCTCCCGCTGCGCTGATCACCCGTAGAGTCCGGGCGTGGAATCGATCGAGCCCAGGGCCAGTAGTTCCGGTAGTTCCTCCGCCAGTTCCGCCAGTTCCGCCAGTTCCGGTAGCTCCGGTAGTGGTTCCGGTTGTTCCGGTGGTTCCAGCGGTCCGGCCGGGGGTCACGGGCACCGGCCGGGGGCGCCCGTGCGTTCCGGGATCCCCGAGCACGGCCGGATCCCGAAGTACTACGCCGTCAAGGCGCGCCTCGCCGACCTCGTCGAGGACCTCGGCGAAGGCGGCCTGCTGCCCACGGAACGCGACCTCGCCGAGCGCTACCAGGTCTCCCGGGAGACCGTCCGCCAGGCCCTGCGCGAGCTGCTGCTCGAAGGCCGGCTGCGCCGGTCCGGCCGCGGCACCGTCGTCGCCGGCCCCAAGCTGGAGCAGCCGCTGTCCCTCGCCAGCTACACCGAGGGGGTGCGGCGCCAGGGCCGCCGTCCCGGCCGGAACCTGATCGGGCTGGAGACCTTCCCCTGCCCGCCCGCCCTCGCCCCCGGCATCGGCGCCGAACCGGGGGAGCCGGTCTGGCACATGGAGCGGGTGCTGCTCGCCGACGACGAGCGGGTCGGCCTGGAGAGCACGTACATCCGGGTGGCCCGGGTGCCGCGCCTGGACAGCGAATTCCAGCCGGACTCCTCCTTCTACGGCTATCTGCGCGACCGCCTCGGCATCGCCTTCGGGGACGCCGACGAGAAGCTGGAGACCGTCCTCGCCACGCCCCGCGAGGCCCTGCTGATCGGTACCCCGCCGGCCCTGCCCATGCTGCTCATCCACCGCTTCTCGCGGGACCGGGACGGGCGGCCGCTGGAGCGGGTCCGTTCGCTCTACCGCGGCGACCGGTTCAGCTTCACCACCCGCCTCACCTCCCAGTAGCCGCCGGGCGCGGACAGGGCCGAAAAGTCGTATGCCGGATGAAACGGGCGGAGGGTTATCACGGAACGGTAACGGGTCTAGGCCAAGCGTCGGGGGCTGTTCACCCCCCGGTCGCCGCGGCGACCTCCCCGGGTCATGGCCCGGCACCACCGTGACCGGCGTGAGAGTCATAGTCGTCGGAGGCGGCGTGGTCGGCACCATGCACGCCTGGCAAGCAGTCCAGCGCGGCCACCAGGTCGTCCAGATCGAGCGCGAGGCCGAGGCCCGCGGCGCGTCACTGCGCAATTTCGGCCAGATATGGGTCAGCGGGCGGGCCGGCGGAGAGGAGCTGGAGACCGCCCTGCGCGCCCGCGAACTGTGGGAGGGAATCGGCGCCGACGTCCCCGCCCTGGGCTTCCGCGCCAACGGTTCGCTCACCCCGGTCCGCGACGCCCGCGAGTACGCCGTCGCCGAAGCCGCGACCAAGCGCCCGGACGCCGCCGCCCGCGGCTACGAACTGGTCACCGCGGCCGAGGCCCGCGCGGCCAACCCCGCCCTGCGCGGCACCTTCGAGGCCGCCCTGTGGTGCGAACGCGACGCCGCCGTCGAGCCGCGCACCGCCCAACCCGCCCTCCGCCGGGCCCTGGAGGCCTCCGGCCGGTACACCTTCCTGCCCGGACGCGAGGTACGCGACCTGGCCGGCCCCGGCGCCGTACGCGACGACCACGGCGACGTCCACACCGGCGACGCCGTGGTACTCGCCACCGGCGCCTGGCTCTCCGGCCTGGTCCGCGAACTCGCCCCCGACCTGCCGGTCCGCCGGGTCCGCCTCCAGATGATGCAGACCGACCCGCTCGGGGAACCGCTGACCACCTCGGTCGCCGACGCCGACAGCTTCCGCTACTACCCCGCCTACCGCTCGGCCGCGCTCGACGCGCTCCAGGCCGCGCAGCCCCAGGCGGAGACCGCCGCCGCGCACAGGATGCAGCTGCTGATGGTCCAGCGCCTCGACGGCGGACTGACCATCGGCGACACCCACGAGTACGACCACCCCTTCGCCTTCGACACCGTCGAGGACCCCTACGACCACCTCACCGGCGTCGTCGAGTCCTTCCTGGGCCGCCCGCTGCCCAAGGTCCGCCGCCGCTGGGCCGGCGTGTACGCGCAGTGCTCCGACACCAGCCGCGTCGCGCACCGCCAGCAGGTCGGCGACGGCGTCTGGCTGGTGACCGGGCCCGGCGGCCGCGGCATGACCTGCTCTCCCGCCATCGCCGAGACCACCGCGAACGAACTGGGCTGGTGAAACTGATGAGCACCACGAGAAGCGGCACCCTGGTCGTCCTCGACATGGCCGGCACCACCGTCGCCGACGGCGGCCTGGTCGAGCGGGCCTTCGAGCGGGCCGCCGAACGGCTGGGCGTCGAGCCCGGCTCCCCCGACCACGCCGCGGGGCTCCAGTACGTCCGCGACACCATGGGCGAGTCGAAGATCTCCGTCTTCCGCCACCTGTTCGGTACCGAGGAGCTGGCCCAGCAGGCCAACGCCGCCTTCGAGGAGGCGTACGGCGCACTCGTCGACGGCGGCCTCGTCCACGAGATCCCCGCCGCCCGCGCGACCGTCGAGGCCCTCCGCGCCGCCGGCCACACCGTCGTCCTGACCACCGGCTTCGCCCGGGTCACCCAGGACGCCATCCTCGACGCGCTCGGCTGGCGCGACCTCGCCGGCCTCACCCTCTGCCCGGCCGACGCGGGCGGCCGCGGCCGCCCCTACCCCGACATGGTGCTGGCCGCGTTCCTGCGTACCGGCGCGGTGGACGACGTACGCCGGGTCGTCGTCGCCGGCGACACCGCGTACGACATGCTCAGCGGCGTACGGGCCGGCGCCGGCACCGTCGTCGGCGTCCTCACCGGGGCACACGACCGGGCGGCCCTGGAAGCGCACGGCGCCACCCACGTCCTGGGTTCGGTCGCCGGACTCCCGGGCCTGCTGGAGCGGTCGTCGTGAGCGGCATCCGCTTCGAGTCCGTCTCGGTCGCCTACCAGGGCACGACCGTGCTGGACCGGCTCGACCTCACCGTCGAGCCGGGCGAGGTCATGGCCCTCCTCGGCCCGTCCGGCTCCGGCAAGACCACCGCGCTGCGGGCGGTCGCCGGCTTCGTCACCCCCGCCTCCGGCCGGGTGCTGATCGGCGGACGGGACGTCACCCACCTCCCCCCGTACCGGCGGGGCATCGGCATGGTGGTCCAGCAGTACGCGCTCTTCCCGCACATGCGGGTCGCCGACAACGTCGCCTTCGGCCTCAAGGCCCAGAAGGTGCCCAAGGCCGAGATCCCCGGCCGCGTCACCGCCGCCCTGGACATGACCGGCATGGGCGCCTACGCCCGCCGCTACCCCCGCGAGCTGTCCGGCGGCCAGCAGCAGCGGGTGGCCATCGCCCGCGCCCTGGCGATCCGGCCGGGGGTGCTGCTCCTCGACGAGCCGCTCTCCGCGCTGGACGCCCAGCTGAGGTCCGGAATGCTGGCCGAACTCGCCCGGCTGCACCGCGAACTCCCCGAGGTCTCCATCCTCTACGTCACGCACGACCAGGTGGAGGCGCTCACCCTGGCGGACCGGATCGCCGTCATGGACCGCGCCCGGCTCCAGGACGTCGGCACTCCGCAGCAGCTCTACCGGTCGCCGCGCACGGAGTTCACCGCCTCGTTCGTCGGCAACGCCAACCTGCTGCCGGTGACGGTCGCGGAGTCCGGCGCGGTCTTCGCCGGGCGTGACCTGCGCCTGGACGACACCGGCCGCGCGGTCCCGGGCTCCGGCGCGACCCTGTGCATACGCCCGCACCTGCTCGCACTGGGCACCGGCCCCAACACGCTGACCGGCCGCGTCGCCGAGGTCCAGTGGCGCGGCTCCACGCACCGCCTGTACGTGGACGTCGACGGGCACCGGGTCAAGGCGGACCTGCCGGAACTGCGCGAGACCCCGGCCCTGGGCGCGGAGGTCAGCCTCCACTTCGAACCCGGGGACGCCGTCCTCCTCCCGGCCGGCGCCGCCCCCACCGCCCGCCGGGGGAGGGGGGCCGGCGATGCCTGAGCCCGCGCCCTCCACCCGCCACCCCGAGCCCCGGCCGCGGACCCGCCCCGCATCCCCCACCGACGCCCAGGGCCCGGCGGCCATCCCGGTCCGCGCACCCGCCCCGGCCCCGGCCCGCCTGCCGGAAACAGCACCGGCAACAGCACCGGAAACACCACCGGCACCGGCAACGGCAACGGCAACAGCACCGGCACCGCGGCGGCGGATACCGGGAGCCGTGTGGGCCCTGCCGCCCCTGGCCGTGCTCGGGCTGGTGTTCCTCTACCCGCTCGCCCTGGTCGTCCAGCAGTCCCTGACCCCGGACAGCGGCGGCGCCTTCTCCGCCTACGCCCAGGTCTTCGGCTCGACCGCGTTCCGCGAGGCGCTCGGCACCACCGTGTGGCTGGCGGCCGGGGCCACCGCCGGCTGCCTCGTCCTCGGTTTCACCCTCGCCCTGGTGATCGCCTTCGTCCCGTTCCCCGGCGCCAGGGCGGTCGCCCGCTTCGTCGACGTCTTCCTCTCCTTCCCCTCCTTCCTCATCACCCTCGCCCTCCTCTTCATCTACGGCAGCGTCGGCATGGCCAACGGCCTGTGGACCGACGTCACCGGCGCCGCCGAGGGCCCCTTCCGGTTCCTGACCACCCCCTGGGGCGTCCTCCTCGCGGAGATCACCTACTTCACGCCCTTCGTGATGCGCCCCCTGCTGGCGGCGTTCTCGCAGCTCGACACCGCGCAGCTGGAAGTCGCCGCAGGCCTCGGGGCCAGGCCGCTCAGGATCGTCCGCCGGGTGATCCTCCCCGAGGCGCTGCCCGCGCTCGCCGCCGGCGGCAGCCTCGTCCTCGTGATGTGCCTCAACGAGTTCGGCATCGTCCTGTTCACCGGCGCCAAGGGCGTCACCACCCTCCCGATGCTCGTCTACGGCAAGGCCATCCTCGAATCCGACTACCCGGCCGCCTGCGTGGTCGCCGTCGTCAACATCGCGATCTCCGTGGGCCTGTTCGGCCTCTACCGGGTGGTGAGCAAGCGTGCTGGTGCATAGCCGGACGGGCCGCTGGGCGGCCTGGGCCCTGTTCCTCGTCCTCTTCCTGCCGCTGTTCGCGCTGCCCCTGCTCGTGGTGATCGCCGCCTCCTTCGCCACCAACTGGTCCGGCGCCCTCCCCTCCGGCCCCACCACCGAGCACTACGCGTCCGCCGTCCGCGGCGAATCCCTCCAGGCACTCACCACCAGCCTGGTCACCGCCGTCACCGCGAGCCTGCTCGCCCTCGCCACCGGCACCTGGGCCGCGCTGGCCGCCGCGAACCTGCGCCGGCGCGGCAAGCGGACCCTGGACGCGCTGTTCATGCTGCCGGTCGCCGTGCCGTCCGTCGTCGTCGGCCTCGCCGTGCTCGTCGCGTTCAGCCGGCCGCCGCTGCTCCTCAACGGCACCAGCGGCATCGTCGTCCTCGCGCACACCGTTCTCGTCACGGCGTTCGCCTACCAGTCGGTGTCGGCCGCCATCGTGCGCCTCGACCCCGCGTACGAGCAGGCGGCGGCCAGTCTCGGCGCCCGCCCCGCGTACGTGCTGTGGCGGGTCCGGCTCCCCCTCCTGCTGCCCTCCCTCAACGCGGCCGCCGGGCTGTGCTTCGCCCTCTCCATGGGCGAGCTCAGCGCCACGATGATGCTCTACCCCCCGGACTGGATGCCCCTCCCGGTCCGCGTCTTCACCGCGACCGACCGCGGCTCGCTGTTCGGCGGCTCCGCCCTCGCCGTGGTCCTGATGGCCACCACCCTGCTCGTCCTGCTGGCCGTCTCCCGCATCCGCACCAGAGCCTCCTACCGCTGAACCCCCGCCCCGCCCCAGAAGGAAGCGCCATGTCCCGCAAGCTCCTGCGCACCGCCACCGCCCTCACCGCCGGCCTCGCCCTCGCCCCCGTCCTCGTCGCCTGCGGCGGCTCCACCACCGCCGACGCCAAGGGCGACGAGAAGGTCGTCACCGTCTACAGCGCCGACGGCCTCAAGGGCGAGAAGGGCGACGGCTGGTACGACAAGGTGTTCGCCGACTTCACCGCGAAGACCGGCATCGAGGTCGAGTACGTGGAGGGCGGCTCCGGCGAGATGGTGCAGCGCGCCGTCCGCGAGAAGACCAACACCCAGGCCGACGTCCTGATCACCCTGCCGCCGTTCATCCAGCAGGCCGACGGCAAGGGCCTCCTCCAGCCCTACCGCCCCCAGGGCTCCGACCGGGTCAACGGCGCCGACAAGGACTCCGGCGGCAAGTGGACCTCGGTCGTCAACAACTACTTCGGCTTCGTCTACAACAAGAAGGAGCTTCCCGAGGCGCCCAGGACGTGGGAGCAGCTCCTCGACCCGAAGTTCAAGGGCAAGCTCCAGTACTCCACCCCCGGCGTCGCGGGCGACGGCACCGCCGTGGTCATCAAGTCGATGCACGACTTCGGCGGCAAGGAGCCGGCGATGGAGTACCTGAAGAAGCTCCAGGCCAACAACGTCGGCCCGTCGTCCTCCACCAGCAAGCTCGCGCCGAAGACCGACAAGGGCGAGATCCTGGTCGCCAACGGCGACGTGCAGATGAACTTCGCCCAGTCCAAGTCCATGCCCAACCTGGGCATCTGGTTCCCCGCCAGGGACGGCGGCAAGCCCACCTCCTTCGCCCTGCCGTACGCGGCCGGCCTGGTCAAGGACGCCCCGCACACCGAGAACGGCAAGAAGCTCCTCGACCACCTGCTCAGCGAGGACGCCCAGAAGCTGGTCAGCGAGGTCGGCGGCGGCTTCCCGGCCCGCACCGACGTCAGGCCCACCGACGCCAACGCCGTGGAACTCATGAAGATCATGTCCGGGGTCGAGATCTTCGAGCCGGACTGGGCCGACATCGACAAGAACCTCACGGCATACGTCGACGCGTGGAAGTCCGCCACCGGAAGCTGACGCGTAACCCGGCGGCCACCCGCCCCGGACAGAGTGTCACTTGCATAACAGGTCTGGACCGAGGACCGCACACTCGGTCCGGACCCGCCTCAGGTGCATCCGTCCCCCGCCCCTCACTTGCTCCCAGGAGGAGTACGTGTCCCCTGCCCTGCCCGGCCGACGCACCGCCGCCGTCGCCGCCACGGCCGCCGTGATGATCGCCGCCACCCTGGCCGCCCACCCCGCGGGCGCCGGCGAACTCGCGAACACCGACAAGGTCCTCGTCATCGGTCTGGACGGCGTGGTCCTCGACCGCGTGAAGGCCGCCAACGCCCCGCACCTCAACGGCCTGATGGCCCAGGGCCTCACCGCCAGGAGCAATCTCTACGCCAACCCCATGGCCGCCACCTCCTCCGGCCCCGGCTGGTCCACCATCGCCACCGGCGTGTGGCCCGACAAGCACGGGGTGAAGGACAACTCCTTCACCGGCAAGAACTACACGGCCCACCCGGACTTCCTGACCCGCGTCGAGAACGCCGACCCCACGCTCAACACCTACGCGGCCGCCGACTGGGAGCCCATCACCTCCACCGACCAGAACGGCCCGATCTTCTCCGCCAAGGTCGACAAGCGGCTCTCCCTCAAGGGCGACCGCGACGGCTACCGCAACGAGGACCCGAAGGTCGCCTCCGCCGCCGCCACCGAGCTGCGCACCGGCAACCCGGACGCGTCCTTCGTCTACCTCGGCGAGGTCGACGCCGCCGGCCACTCCCACGGCGCCTCCAGCCAGCAGTACCTGGACGCCATCGCCCGCGTCGACGCCCTCGTCGGCCAGCTCCTGACCGCCGTCCAGCAGCGCCCGACGTACGCCCAGGAGAACTGGAAGATCCTGGTCACCACCGACCACGGCCACACCTCCTCCGGCGGCCACGGCGGCTCCTCCATCGCCGAACGCGGCACCTTCGTCATCGCCAAGGGCCCCGGGATCCCCGCCGGTTCGGTCCGCGAGGACGTCCGCCTCGTCGACGTCGCCGCCATCGCCCTCCAGCAGGTCGGCGTCTCCACCGCCGGTCTGGACGGCGTACCGCTGGACACCCCCGACAGCGACCCCTTCGACACCCTGCGCCCCGCCCTCCAGGCCCGGGTGGACGAGACCGGCATCCCGGCCGGCACCAAGGGCTTCACCCGGACCCCGCCCGCAGGCTGGTCGGTGGACAACTCGCGGATGGGCACCGGCGGTGTCACCGAGTGGGCCGGATGGACCTTCGCCACCGACGAGTTCTGGAGCCAGGCCCAGCGCGACCAGTGGCGCGAGCTGAACGTCCGCTCCCGCGACGTGTTCGCGGTCGCCGACTCCGACGAGTGGGACGACAAGACCCACACCGGCACCTTCGACTCCACCCTGGTCACCCCCAAGTGGGCGGTCACCGGCGGCACCACGAAGACGCTGCGCTACCAGACCCACTACCGCCACGAGACCGGCCAGACCGCACAGGTCCTGGTCTCGTACGACGGCGGCACGCCGGTCGTGGTCAGGAGCCACACCGCCGACGCCGTCGCCAAGTCCGAGGCCGTCACCCTCCAGGTCCCGGCCGGCGCCACCGACGTCCAGGTCCGCTTCCGCTACACCGGGAACAACAACTGGTACTGGGCCGTCGACAACGTGACCCTCGGCTGATCCCGCGCGGTCCCGTCCGGGCCGTGGACGCCCCCGGCGTCCACGGCCCGCTCCCGATAGGGTGGTGGTACAGACCACAGGGTCGAACCCAGAGGCATCCAGAGGCATCAGAGCGGAGAGAAGTCCGTGGCAGAGCGCAAGCCGATCGAATCCTGGCTCACCGACATGGACGGGGTCCTCATCCACGAGGGCACCCCGATCCCCGGCGCCGATGCCTTCATCAAGCGGCTGCGCGAATCCGGCAAGCCGTTCCTCGTCCTGACCAACAACTCCATCTACACCCCGCGGGACCTGCACGCCCGCCTCCGCCGCATGGGCCTGGACGTGCCCGTCGACAACATCTGGACCTCGGCCCTCGCCACCGCCAAGTTCCTGGACGACCAGCGCCCCGGCGGCACCGCGTACGTCATCGGCGAGGCCGGCCTGACCACCGCCCTGCACGACATCGGCTACGTCCTCACCGACCACGAGCCCGACTACGTGGTCCTCGGCGAGACCCGCACCTACTCCTTCGAGGCGATGACCAAGGCCGTCCGGCTGATCAACGCGGGCGCCCGGTTCATCTGCACCAACCCCGACGAGACCGGCCCGTCCACCGAGGGCCCGCTGCCCGCCACCGGGGCCGTCGCGGCCCTGATCACCAAGGCCACCGGCAAGAAGCCGTACTTCGCGGGCAAGCCGAACCCGCTGATGATGCGCACGGGCCTCAACGCCATCGGCGCGCACTCCGAGACCAGCGCCATGATCGGCGACCGGATGGACACCGACGTGCTGGCCGGCCTGGAGGCCGGCATGCAGACCTTCCTCGTCCTCACCGGCCTGACCACCGCCGCGGACACCGAGCGGTTCCCCTACCGCCCGACCAAGACCGTGGACTCCATCGCGGACCTGGTCGACCTGGTCTGACGGGCGCGGCGCCTGACCCGTACGGCGCCGCTCCGGGTGCGGGGCGGCGCGGTCCGGGTGAACCTCCTTGCACGAGGAGGTTCACGATGCGCACTGCCCTGATTGCTGTCCGTGTCACCCGGGCGGCCGCCGCCCTGACGGCCGTGTCGGCCCTTTCCGTGCTGTCGGCCCCGGCCGCCTCCGCCAAGGAGGAGCCCCGGGGGACGGTCTGGACGACCCCGTCCACCGCCGAACCCGGTGCGGAGGTCGAGCTGCGCGTCCACGGCTGCCACGGTGACCGGGGCGTCGCCAAGTCGCCCGTGTTCGTCTCGCCCGCCGGGCTGCACGGCAAGCACGGCCACGGCCTGACCGGTGAGGCGGTGATCAGCTCGCACGCCCGGCCCGGCTGGCACACCATCCACGTGAACTGCGACGGCCAGGAGGGCAAGGCCACCGGGTCCATCCGGATCGTCGACCACAAGGGTGAACACCACCGACCGGACCACCACCGCCCCGACCACCACCGTCCCGACCCGCACCACACACCCCGCTGGCCGGTCCACGCGGGCGGCGGCGGCATGGCCGACCGGCTGCCCACCGCGGCCGAGAAGAAGGAGCCCGAGCAGGACGGGCCCGGCCTCCCGCACACCCTGATCGGCGCGGTACTGGCCGGCGCGGCGACCCTGGCGGTGGCCGGCCGGGCGCTGAGGCTGCGGCGCCGCCGCAGCGGGGAGTGACGGACGGAACGGGGCGCGGCCGATGACGGACGAGCCGAAGACCGGCGCCGGCGGCAGGATGCTGACCGTCGCCGCGTGGACGGTGCTGGTGCTCGGGCTGTGGCTGTGGGGCAGGGAGATCACCGACGTGCCCGAAGGCGCCGCCCGGGCCGGCCGGCCCGGGGCGATGACCGCCGTGGGCCTGCCGGATTCGTACGACCCGCTGCCCGGTGCCGCCCGGCCGGTACGGGTCGAGATGCCGTCGCTGGGCATCCGGGCACCGGTGATCCCCCGCGGTCTGGACCGCCAGGGTGCGGTCGACCCGCCGCCCTACGACCAGCCGGGAACGGTCGGCTGGTGGGTGGACGGCACCCGGCCCGGCGCGGGGGGTCCGGGCTTGCTGGTCGGGCACGTGGACACCCGGTCGAAGCCCGCCGTCTTCTACGGCCTGAGCTCGGTGCAGCCGGGGGACGAGGTGCGGGTGGTGCGGGACGACGGCACGGTCGCCGAGTTCACCGTCGAGGCCGTCGAGGTCCACGAGCGGAAGTCCTTCGACCCGCACAAGGTGTACGGCCCCCGGGTGCCGGGGCGGGCCGAGCTGCGGCTGGTCACGTGCGGGGGGACGTACGACAAGGCGGCCAAGGCGTACACGGCGAACGTGGTGGTCTCCGCCTACCTGACGGGGGCGCGGAACCTCGGCGGCGGGAGCTAGCCGGACGACGAAGAAGCCCCTCGCTGCTGCGAGGGGCTTCTTCCGTCTGTGCGCCGCCAGGGACTCGAACCCCGGACCCGCTGATTAAGAGTCAGCTGCTCTAACCAACTGAGCTAGCGGCGCCTGCTGACAGAGAAAACTCTACCCCACCTGCGTGGGTGCTCGTGAACCAGCCACGCCCGGCTTGTCCGATTAACTCACCTTCGTGTGGGTTTCTGTGCACTATATCTCTTGGCCGCGTCCCATCTGACGCTGCGCCAGGTCCGATGTAGGGAGTGCGCTGAACCCCATGACGACGCAGATGCACATGCCGGCCTTCGAGGAATACGAGCCTGCGGCGGACTGCGGGTGCCCCGGCTGCGTGCGGCGGCGCCGCACCCTGGCCGGGGCGCGGGCCATAGCGCTGCGTGACGGCGGCCACCCGGCCGCGCACGGCGCCCGCCGGGCGCTGGTACTGATGACGGCCGCCGGGGTGGTCCTGGGCGGCACCTCGGAGGCGGCGGCCGCGGTCGTCCCGCCGCCGGGCGGGGCGGGCGCCGAGCGCGCCGACGGCGGCCCCGCGGGCGGCGACCCGGGCACCCCGCAGGGTGGCCGGGGGCCCCTGCACGGCCCCAAGGGCACGCCCGCCCGGCCGCGGGCCAAGCGGATCGACCGGGCGACGATCATCAACCGGGCGAAGCTGTGGCTGGACGCCGAGGTCCCCTACAGCATGACCTCGTACTGGACGGACGGCTACCGGCAGGACTGTTCGGGCTACGTCTCGATGGCCTGGGACCTCGGCACGAACGAGTGGACCGGCAGCCTCGACAAGTTCGCCACGAAGATCACCAAGGAGGAGCTGCTCCCGGGGGACATGCTGCTCTTCCACAACCCCGCGGACCCCAACAAGGGCTCGCACGTGGTGCTCTTCGGCGGCTGGGTGGACGAGACCCGCACGCACTACGTCGCCTACGAGCAGACGCGGCCGCACACCCGCCGCAAGGCCACGCCGTACGCCTACTGGAACAACTCGGCCAAGTACCTGCCGTACCGCTACAACGGCATCACCGGCGCCGTCGAGCCCACCACCCCGGAACCGGCCCGGCCGCCCGCCGAGCCCCCGGCCGCCGAGGCGCCCGCCCCCGCGAAGCCGGTCACCCCGCCGGTGGTCCCGGCCGGCCCCGCGACCCCGGCCCCGACCCCGGCGCCGACCCCGGCGCCGACAACGGCCCCGACGACGGCGCCGGCCCCGGGCCAGATCACGCCGATCACCAGCACCTTCCCCGGCTCCTCGATGTTCGGCCCCGGCAAGGACAACCAGTACGTCGCCCAGCTGGCCCGGATGCTGATCGAGCGGGGCGGGCAGCGGTTCTACCCGAACGGCCCGAAGACGAAGTGGACGGAGGCGGACCTCCGCGCCACCCAGGCCTTCCAGCGGGCCCAGGGCTGGCGCGGAGCCGACGCGGACGGCATCCCCGGCTCGAACACCTGGCGGCTGCTGGTCCTGGGCGAGGGCGAGGACATCCCGCCCGCCGCGTCCGGCGCGGCGGGCCCGCCCTCGCTCCGGCCGGTGCGGCTCGCCCCGCCGTACCCGGGCGCGGCCGTGTTCCGGCCGGGCAGCTCGCACCCGGCGATCGAAGCGATGGGCCGCCGGCTGGTGGCGAAGGGCTTCGGCAAGCACTACCGATCCGGCCCGGGCCCGCGCTGGTCCGAGGCCGACCGCCGCAGCGTCGAGGCCTTCCAGCGCGCCATGGGCTGGCGCGGCGCCTCGGCCGGCGGCTACCCCGGCCCGGAAACCTGGCGACGGCTGTTCGCATGACGGAGGCAACGATGTTCCCCACCCGCACGACGTCCACCACCGGCGTGATGTCCCCCCTGACCCCCGCCCCACAGCCCCCGACCGCCCCGAACCCGCCCGCGGTCGCGGCCGTGCCCGCGGTCGCGGCGGTGCCCGTGCCCGCGGCGGTGCCCGTGCCCGCGGCCGGGGCAGCGGCCGAGGCCGAAAGCCCGTCCGTGGTGGTGGAGGCCGCCTCCGGGCGCGGGGGCCGCTGGGTGAGCGGGGGTTGGCCCATGAGCGGAGGGCGGTCGGCGGCCGAGGTGCGGCCCGCCTTCGCGGGCCGGTTCGTGGCCGAGGCCGGGGCCGGGGCTGGGGCCGGGGCCGGGGCCGGGGGGCCGTCCGTGGCGGAGGGCGCCTCCGGGCACGGTGGCCGGTTCGCGGCCCAGGTCGAGGGGCGGTCCACTGCCGAGGCACTGCCCCTGACCGGTGAGCGGGCCGGGGAGGACGCAGGTCGCGCCCGGCCGGTCGGGGTCCCGGGGGAGCCGGGCCCGGGCCCGGTCGCCGCGTACGGAGCCGCGCCTGAGCCCCTCGCTCCTTCTCCGGGCCGCCCCGCTCCGGTCGGCCCGGAGTCCCCGGCGACCGCGTCGCACCGGCCCCGGCCGTTCGCGGCCGGGCCGCGCCCCGTCCGGCCCGAGGTGCGCGGGGCGGGCGGTGCGGCACCCGACGGCGCCCCGCTGCGGCTGTCGGTGCCCGTACGCATGGTCCCCGCGCCGGAGGCGCCCGTACCGCAGGAAGCCGAGGCCCGGCAGCTCGCACCCCACGACCCCGCCGACCCCGCCGGCCCCGACGGCCCCGCCGTGATGCCCGCCGGCTCCGCCGGCCCCGCCCTGATGCCCGCCGCGCGGGACGGTGGCACGGGGCAGGCGCAGGGGCGGATCCCCGGGCCGGGGGTCGAGGTGGTCGTCGCCGAGGCCGTCGCGCGCGGGCTGGCCGAGGGGGAGGCGCAGCCGGTGCCGGGCCCGGGGCCGGTCCGGAGTGCGACCGCCACCGAGATCCCCCAGCACCTGGTGTTCCCGGGGGAGCCGGCCGCGCTCGCGCCCCCGCCGGTCCGGCTTCCCGCCCCCTCGGTGCCCGCCGCGCCCCCCGCTCCCCCCGCGCCCCCCGCCGCGCCGCGGCACCGGCCCCGGTCGGGCGCGCTGCCCGGTGGGGCCGGGCGCCGGGTGCCGCCCGGCGACGCGGCGCTCCGCGAGCGGCGCGGGCCCGTACTGCCCGGCTGGGCCGCCGTGGCCCTGGGGACGCTCGCCCTGGCCGGCTGCGCCGCGGTGCTGTGGCGGGCCGGCGCGCTGCCCGCCCGCCTGGTCGAGGGGTTCGGCGCGACCCCGCGCCCCTACCGCGGGCTGAGCCCGCGGGCCTGGCCCCCGCTCGCCTTCCTCGGCGTCGTCGCGCTGCTGTCCCTCGGCGGCCTGGGCCGCGGCAAGACGGGCCACGCCTGGGTGCTGACCCTGTTCGGCCGCTACCGGGGTACGGTGCGCCGCACCGGCCTGCTGTGGATCAGCCCGCTCCTGCTGCGCCGCCGGGTCGACGTACGGCTGCGCCACTGGCGCAGCGAGCCGCTGCCCGCCGTCGACGCCGGCGGTCTGGCGCTCCAGGTCGTGGTCCAGGTCGTCTGGCAGGTGCGGGACACCGCGCGGGCCACCCTCGCGGTCGCCGACCACACCGAGTACCTCGCCGAGCAGGTCGAGGCGGCCATGGCCCGGGTGCTCTCCCAGCTCCCCGCCGACGCGTTCCACGAGGACGCACCGACCCTGCGCGACGCGGAGGCGGTGGGCGACGCGCTGACCCGGATGCTGGCGGCGGAGACCGAGGCCGTAGGGATCGAGGTGTTCTCCGCCCAGCCGACCCGGATCGAGTACGCCCCCGAGGTCGCCGCGGCCATGCAGCGCCGCCGGGTCGCCGCGATCGACGCCAAGCACCGCGACAGCGTGCTGACGTCCGTGGTGGACGCGGTCGACGACACCGTCAACCGGCTCACCTCCAGGGGCCTCGTCGAGCTGGACGACTACGAGCGCAAGGCCCTCGTCAAGGACCTGACCGTCGCCTTCTACACCGGTCGGCCCGAGTAGCCGGCCGGCCCCGACTCCACGACGGCCGCCCGCCGTTCGCCGCCCCGCCCGGGCCCCGGCGAACGGCGGGCGGCCGTTCCGTGCCCGGCCTGGGACCCGTTCTCCCATTGGTATGGACATGGCCAACTTGCGTCCATAACCTGAGACTTGCGACTTGGTCTAGACCTGCACGCGAATCCCCGGCGTGCGCGCGCTCACGGAACTCCCCCCACGTTCAAGGAGCATCATGCGTCACACCCCTACCGCCACGGCCGCCGCCACGGCCGTGGCCACCGCCAGACGACTGGCCGTCGCAGTCCTCGGACTCGGCGTCCTCGCCGGAGCCTCCGTCCTGACCGCCCCCACGGCCACCGGACACGGCTACACCGACAGCCCGATCAGCCGCCAGAAGCTCTGCGCCAACAAGACGGTCGCCGACTGCGGCCAGATCCAGTGGGAACCGCAGAGCGTCGAGGGCCCCAAGGGCTTCCCCGCCCTCGGCCCCTCCGACGGGACCATATGCGCGGGCGGAAACCCCCAGTTCGCCCAGCTCGACGACCCGCGCCGGGGCGGCTGGCCCGCCACCCGGCTGACCAGCGGCGCGGCCCACACCTTCCGGTGGCAGTTCACCGCCAACCACGCCACCACCGACTTCAAGTACTACGTCACCAAGGACGGCTGGGACCCCACCAGGCCGCTCACCCGCTCCGCCCTGGAGTCGCAGCCCTTCCTCACGGTCGCCTACAACGGCGCCCGCCCGCCGATGACCTACACCCACCAGGGCAACCTGCCCGCGGGCAAGTCCGGAAGGCACCTCATCCTCGCCGTCTGGACCATCCACGACACCGCGAACGCCTTCTACGCCTGCTCCGACGTTCAGTTCTGACGCACTCTCAGCTATGGTCCGCGCATGCGGACCATGGGTACGGCGGGGAACCCGGGAACCACGGCCACACCCGCCACCGTCGCGGAGCTCGTCGTGCGCCAATGGGGCGACCACCGGCCCGGCCTGAAGTACGGCACCACCGTCCTCAGCCGGCACCGGGCGGCCCAGGAGGCGTCGGCGCGCGCCGCCCTCCTCGCCGACCTGCTGCCGCGGCACGCCGAACCCCACATCGGCGTGCTGCTCGACAACACCCCCGAGTTCCCGCTCTGGCTGGCCGCGGCGGCCCTCTCCGGGGCCGCCGTCGCCGGGATCAACCCCACCCGGCGCGGCCCCGAACTCGCCCGCGACGTCCTCCACACCGACTGCGCGCTGCTGGTGACCGAGCGCGCCCACCTGCCGCTGCTCACCGGCCTCGACCTGCCCGGCGTACGGATCCTGGTGACCGACGGCGAGGAGTACGCCGCCCTCCTCGCCGCCTACGCCGGCGCGGCCCCCGGCGACGCCACGTTGCGCGGACGCGCCCCCGCCCCCGCGGACCGGCTGCTGCTCTACTTCACCTCCGGCTCGACCGGCGCCCCCAAGGCCGCCGTCTGCACCCAGGGCCGCCTGGCCGCCGCCGGTGCGTCCCTCGCCCGGCAGTTCTCCCTCACCCCCGAGGACGTCCACTACATCTGCATGCCGATGTTCCACGGCAACGCGGTGATCGCCGACTGGCTGCCCGCCATGGCCGCCGGCGCCCCGGTGGCGCTCCGCCGCCGGTTCTCCGCCTCCGCCTTCCTGGACGACGTACGGGCCTACGGCGCGACCTACTTCACCTACGTCGGCCGGGCCGTCCAGTACCTCCTCGCCACCCCGCCCCGCCCGGATGACCGCGACAACCCGCTCCGGCTCGGCTTCGGCACGGAGGCCGGAGCCGTGGACGCCGCCCGGTTCGCGGACCGGTTCGGGGTCCGGCTGGTCGAGGGCTACGGCGCCACCGAGGGCGGTGCCTCCCTCCAGCGCGGACCGGACACCCCGCCGGGCGCCCTGGGCCGGGCCGCGCCCGGCGAGGACCTCGCCGTCGTCGACCCCGCCACCGGCCGGGAATGCCCGCCGGCCCGTCTCGACGCGCGGGGCCGCCTGCTGAACGGCGACGAGGCCATCGGCGAACTCGTCAACCGGGGCCGCAGCCTGTTCGAGGGCTACTGGCGCAACCCGGAGGCGGAGGCGGAACGCCGGCGGGGCGGCTGGTACTGGACCGGCGACCTGTTCTTCCGCGACGGCGACGGCCACCTCTGGTTCGCCGGCCGCACCGACGACCGCCTGAGGGTGGACAGCGAGAACCTGGCCGCGGCGATGATCGAGAACATCCTCGCCCGCTGGGCCGACGCCGTCGCCGTCGCCGTGTACGCGGTGCCCGACGAGGCCGCCGGGGACCAGGTGATGGCGGCGCTGGCCCTCCGCGACGACCGGGACTTCGACCCGGACGCGTTCGCCGCGTTCCTCGCCGCCCAGCCCGACCTGGGCACGAAGATGGCCCCCCGCTACGTCCGGGTGGTCGCGTCGATGCCGGTCACCGCGACCAACAAGGTCCACCGGGTCGCCCTCAGGCGGACCGGGTTCCGCTGCGCCCCCGACCCGGTCTGGCACCGCCCCCCGGGCACGGACCGGTACGTCCCGCTGGACGGGCCGGCCCTCGCCGCGCTGGCCGAGGCGTACCGCAGCCACGGCCGCGAGCACCTCCTCGCCCCCGCCGCCGGGCCCGGTGCGCGGTAGGGCGAGGCGCGGGGAGACCGCCCGCTACGCGCCGACCGCCTCCTCCGGTGACTCGGCCCGCGCCAGCGAGAGCACGCCCACCGCGATCAGCACCGCCCCCAGCAGCTCCGGCACCAGCCACCACCCGTGCGCCCGTACGTCCTCCTCGTACAGCAGCACGCCCAGCACCAGGCTCACCGTCGCGTCCCCCAGGGTCAGCGCGGGCTGCGAGGCGACCAGCGGGCCGCCCTGGAGGGCGTGCTCCAGCAGCATCAGCGCGGCCAGGCCCGTCACCACCAGCCCGTACGTCTCCCAGCTGGTCAGGAACGCCCGCGGCCCGTGCAGGTCCAGCTCGTGCACCGCCGACTTCATCAGCGCCGCCGACAGCGAGTAGCAGATGGCGGTGGCCAGGCCCAGGCAGCACGCCCGCGTCCGCCCGGGCGGACGGCGCAACCCCGCCGCGGTCAGCGCCACCACCGCCACGACGGACCCCAGCAGCGCCGGAACCCACCGGTCCGCCGGCACGTCGGTCCGGTTCCCGGCGGGCGACAAGGCCACCAGCGTCAGCCCCAGCCCGGCCACCACGCCCGCCACCGCCCACCACTGCGCCCCCGGCATCGCCCGCCGCGCGAACAGCGAGGCGATCAGCAGCGCCAGCGGCAGCTCCAGTACGAACAGGGGCTGGACGAGCGCCAGCGGCCCGGTCGCCAGGGCCACGGCCTGCCCCACCCCGGCCGCGATCACCGCGAGGATGCCGAGCAGCCACACCGGATGCCGGACCAGGTCCAGCAGCAGGCCGGGCCGGAAGCCCTGGCTCTGCGGCACGCTCAGCGCCGCGCGCCGCTGGAGCACCGTGGCCAGCGCGTTGGCGGCCGCCGCGAACACCGCGGCGAGGACCGGCAGGATCCAGTGGAGCGCGTCCATGAGCCGATCCTCACCGGGCCGCGGACCCCGTGCACCTCCCGCGGCACCCGGCCCGCCGGACCGGCCCCCGGTCGGAGGAATCCCCGGCCCGGGCCGTGGCCCGGCGGCCCTGTGGTGGTACGGGGTACGGCATGCGACCAGGCCCGCCCGCCCCCGTCTCCCCGCTGCTGCGTTCGGCCGCGGCCCACGCCTGGAGGCTGCTCGTCGTCGGCGCCGCCGTCTACGCGGCGTTCGCCGTGCTCGGCAGGTTCCACGAGATCGGCGTCGGCCTGTTCCTCGGCCTGGTCGCCACCGCCCTGCTGCGGCCGGTCGCCGACCTGGTCGTACGGGGTGGGCTGCCCCGCGGCCTGGCGGTGGCCGCCACCCTGCTCGGCGCGATCGCGCTGGTGCTCGGTGTGCTCGCCCTGGTCGCCGAGGCGGTCGCCGGCCAGACCACGACGCTCGCCCAGGAGTTCCGGGACGGCATCGACCGGATCGAGGCCTGGCTGGAGCGGCCGCCGTTCCACCTGGACCGGGAGGCGCTGTCCGGCGTCCAGGGCCGGATCGGCCAGTTCCTCTCCAGCCACCGGTCCACCCTGCTCAGCACGGCCGTCAGCGGTGCCGGGCACGTGGTGCACGTCCTCGCCGTGCTGGCCCTGGCGCTGTTCTCCGCGGTGTTCTTCATCCACTCCGGGCACCGCCAGTGGGCCTGGTTCTGCGGGCAGCTGCCGGAGCCGGCCCGGGCCCGCTGGGAGCCCGCGGGCCTGGCGGCCTGGCGCACCTTCACCGGGTACACGCACGGCATCGTGCTGGTCGCCGCCACGAACGCGGTCCTGGTGGGGATCGCCCTCTACCTCCTCGGCGTCCCCCTGGCCGTGCCGCTGGCGTTGCTGGAGTTCTTCGCCGCGTTCGTGCCGCTCGTCGGGTCGCCGGTGGCACTGGCCGTGGCCGCGGTGGTCGCGCTGGCGGCGAAGGGGCCGCTGGTCGCCGGCATCGTGGTGGCACTGATCGTGGTCATCGGGCAGATCGAGGGGCACCTGCTGCACCCGCTGGTGATGAGCTGGGCGGTCCGGCTGCACCCGCTGGTGGTGGCGGTGTCCGTGCTGGCGGGGGCGACCGCCGCCGGGGTGATCGGCGCGGTGGTGGCCGTACCGCTGGTCTCGGTGCTGTGGTCCGTGCGGACGGCCCTGACCAGCGGGAACGGCATGACGGGCGGGAGCACCGGGGCCAGCGGGAGCACCGGGACCGTCGGGAACACGGGGCCGGAAAACACTTCGGGCGGTTCCCGGTGAACCGGAAACCGCCCGAAGATCAGGTGCGCCGCCAGGGACTCGAACCCCGGACCCGCTGATTAAGAGTCAGCTGCTCTAACCAACTGAGCTAGCGGCGCCTGCTGACAGAGAAAATACTACCTGCTCCTCCGGGGTGCTCGTGACCACCCCCGCGGACGCCGTCCGGGGACGGTTCAGAGGGTCAGCGAGAGCAGCAGCGGCGCGGCCTTCCGGTTCAGCGCGTCGGCGGCCGCGCGCAGCCGGTGGGCGTGCTCCACCGGCATCGAGAGCGCCAGGCAGCCCACCGCGGCCCCGGCGGTGATCGGGACCGCCGCGCAGACCGTGCCCACGGCGTACTCCTGGAGGTCGAGCACGGGCACCGTGGCGGGCTGGCTGTCCAGCTTCGAGAACAGCACCCGCTCGTTCGTGATCGTCTTCGAGGTGAGCCGGGCGATCTTGTGGCGGGACAGGTGGTCGCGGCGTCCGTTCACGTCGAGCTGGGTCAGCAGGCACTTGCCCACCGCGCTGGCGTGCGCCGCCGAGCGGAAGTCGACCCACTCGTGCACCTTCGGCGTGCGCGGGCTGTCCGCGAACTGGGTGATCTTGACCTCGCCGTCCACGTACCGGCTGATGTAGACGGCGGCGCCGACCGAGTCGCGCAGCCGGTCGAGGGTCTCCTGGAGCTTGTCGTGCAGCGCCTGCTGGCGGTCGGTGCCGGAGCCGAGGAGCACCAGCGAGTCGCCTATGGTGTACGCGCCGTCGGAGACCTGCAGGACGTACCCCTCACGGCGCAGCATGAGGAGCATCGGGGTGAGGTGGACGACCGGCAGCCCCGTCTCGCGGGCGATCTGCACGTCGGTCACGCCACCGGGGTGCCGTCCGATCGTTTCCAGCACGCGAAGGGCGTACTGCACCGAGTGGAACGGCGCGGTCGGCTCGGGCTTCAGCGCCACGGTTTCCCCCTAGCAGGTTGTTACCGCTTGCCCTACCACGATAGCCACCAAGAGGCCCACGTGGAGCGCCCGTTGAGGAGATTGATGGCTCAATCATGCCCCTCGACCGGGATCTATCTCACTGGCATATGCCAAGGTCAAGTCCGGTGTCCCACTGTGCCGGGAATGCCCGGCCGGCACCCCCTGTTCGAAACTGTTCGGAACTACGGCGGCGGCGACGGGAGCGACGATGGACGACACACGGGACGCGATACGGGGAAGGGCGCACGGAACCGCGCCGGTGCCGCTGTCGGTGCTGGACCTGGTCACCGTGGGCACCGGCGGGACCGCCCGCGAGTCCCTGCGCACCAGCGCCGCCCTGGCCCGGCTCGCCGAGTCCCGCGGCTACCACCGCCACTGGGTCGCCGAGCACCACTCCATGCCCGGTGTGGCCAGCTCCTCCCCGGCCGTGATCCTCGCCCACCTGGCCGCGCACACCTCCCGGATCCGCCTCGGCTCCGGCGGGGTGATGCTGCCCAACCACGCCCCGCTGGCCGTCGCCGAGCAGTTCGGCACCCTGGAGGCCCTCGCCCCGGGCCGGATCGACCTCGGCCTCGGCCGGGCGCCCGGCACCGACGGCCGCACCGCCGCCGCCATGCGCGGCACCTCCCGCCCGGACGCCGAGGCCGCCGAGTTCCCCCGCCGGCTGGCCGAGCTCACCCGCTTCCTCGACGACGACTTCCCCGACGGCCACCCCTACGCCGGGGTGCACGCCGTACCGGGCCCGGTGCAGGGCCCCACCGGACGGCCGCCGGTGTGGCTGCTCGGCTCCTCCGGGTACAGCGCGCGGCTCGCCGGCGAGCTCGGGCTGCCCTTCGCGTACGCCCACCACTTCTCGCCCGCCGGAACCCTGCCCGCGCTCCGGCTGTACCGGGAGAGCTTCCGCCCCTCGGCGGTGCTCGACGCCCCGTACGTCCTGCTCGGCGTCGCCGCGCTGGCCGCCGGCGACCCGGCCGAGGCCCGCGCCCAGGTGCTCACCGGCGCCCTCGCGATGCTGCGGCTGCGCACCGGGCGGCCGGGGCTGGTGCCCACGCCCGAGGAGGCGGCGGCGTACCCGTACTCCCCGGCGGAGCGGGAGTTCGTGGAGGGCCGGCTCGCCGACGTGGTGCACGGGACCGCCGACGAGGTGCGGGCCGGGCTGGACGCGCTGGTGGCGCGGACCGGTGCCGACGAGCTCATGCTCACCGCCAACGCGCACGGCGGTGCGGCCCGGCTGAGGTCGTACGAGCTCGTAGCAGATGCGTACGGGATGCCGGAGGCGGACGCTCCGACTGGCTGAGGGCCTGTGAACGGAGTTTGGCTGGTTCGTTGCCAAAACCTTGCGCGGGGCTTCCTGAAGGGAGTCTTAAACCGCTCGTCACCGGGGGTGGCGGGCGGTTTTTGATGCGCCTTCAGGCCTCTGACTTGGGAAAGTGTCGGCTGAGTGGTCTAGTCCTTCTTTGGCTCAAACCATTGACGCCGCCTCGCCGTGATCGCTATCACTTGCTCCACCCGGGCTGTCACCTCCTCCCTCCCCACCTCCGGAGGCTGTTCATGCACATCCGTAAACCCCTCATCGCGGCCACCGCCACGGCCGCGCTCGCCGCCGGAGCGCTGGCCACCTTCGCCGGCCTCGGCACCGCGCAGGCCGCGGACACGACCGCCGCCGGGACCGCCGCCGCGGGCAACGTGCGCATCGCGTACTACGACCAGTGGAGCGTCTACGGCAACGCGTTCTACCCCAAGCACCTCGACACCCGGGGCATAGCGAGCAAGCTGGACGTCATCAACTACTCGTTCGGCAACATCCACCCCACCGAACTCACCTGTTTCGAGGCCAACAAGGCGGCCGGCGACGACAACAACCCCAACGCCGGCGACGGCGCGGGCGACAGCTACGCCGACTACCAGAAGTCCTTCAGCGCGGCCGACAGCGTGGACGGCGTCGCCGACAAGTGGGACCAGCCGATCGTGGGCGTCTTCAACCAGTTCAAGGAACTGAAGGCGAAGTACCCGCACCTGAAGATCAACATCTCGCTGGGCGGCTGGACCTACTCCAAGTACTTCCACGACGCGGCCAAGACCGACGCCTCCCGCAAGAAGTTCGTCGCCTCCTGCATCAAGCAGTACATCAAGGGCGACCTCCCGGTGGAGGGCGGCTTCGGCGGTCCCGGCACCGCGGCCGGCATCTTCGACGGCATCGACATCGACTGGGAGTACCCGGGCTCGTCCGGCGGCCACCTGGGCAACCACTACGGGCCCGAGGACAAGCAGAACTTCACCCTGCTGCTGGCCGAGTTCCGCAAGCAGCTCGACGCCGAGGGCGCGGCCAACGGCGGCAAGAAGTACCTGCTGACCGCCGCCCTGCCGGCCGGCCAGGACAAGATCAAGTACATCGAGACCGACAAGATCGGCCAGTACTTGGACTACGCCAACATCATGACGTACGACATGCACGGCGCCTGGGACGGCGACGGGCCCACGTACCACCAGTCCCCGCTGCTGCCCTCGGCGGCCGACCCGACCGACCCGATCGCGCCGGGCACCGAGAAGTACTCGATCGACAACGCCATCGACTCCTGGATCGACGGCAACCCGGCCTACGGCATCGCCGGCGGCTTCCCGGCGAACAAGCTGACCCTGGGCTACGAGTTCTACTACCGCGGCTGGAAGGGCGTCCCGGCGGGCACCACCAACGGCCTCGCGCAGACCGCCACCGGCGGCTCGTCCCCGCGCCAGTACAGCCAGCAGGCCGGCATCGCCCACTACAAGGAGCTCGGCGGCATCGTCGACAACCCGGCGACCACCTTCTGGGACGACCGGTCGAAGTCCTCGTACTTCTACAAGGACGGCGAGTTCTTCACCGGCCTGAACCAGAAGTCCATCCAGGCCCGGGTCGACTACGGCAAGCAGCGCGGCCTGGCCGGCGCGATGATGTACTCCCTGCTCGGCCTGGACGCCAACACCACGCTGCTGAACCAGATCAACGACGCCCTCGGCGGCACCACCGTCCCGCCGACCACGCCCCCGACGACCCCGCCGACCACCCCGCCCACGACTCCGCCCACGACCCCGCCGACCACCGGCTGCGGCTCGCTCCCGGCCTACGCCGCGGGCACCGTCTACACCGGCGGCAGCGAGGTCTCCCACAAGGGCCGCAAGTACAAGGCCCAGTGGTGGACCCAGAACGAGGAGCCGGGCACGACCGGTGAGTGGGGCGTCTGGAAGGACCTCGGCGCCTGCTGATCCCCCCACCTCGCGCCGAGCGACCCGCCGCCCCCGCCCCGACCGGGCCGGGGGCGGCGGTGTTCTCCCTCCCCCCGGGCCGGCTCACCGGGCCGCCTGAACGGCCCGCAACATCCCGCGAGCCGTGACGGCCAGCTGCCGGGCGTAGCTCCAGTTCCCGAGCGGACCCTCCCCCGGCCCGTCGTCGGCGAGCACCCGCCACGCGTCGGCGTTCGCCTCGCCGGCCCGGCGGTGCGGCCCGTGCGGGATCCGCTCGACCTGCGGCGCCAGCACCGCGCACGCGGTGATCAGCCGGGTGGTCATCTCCGCGAGCTCGAACGGCGGCGGCACGTGCTGCATGGCCAACGCGGCGTCGATGTCCCGCTCGACCGCCTCGTCGACGGCGTCGGCGATGGCCGTCAGTACGGCGGTCACGTCCACGGAGGCGACGAGTTCCTCGATGGCCGGCCTGTCGTGTCGATCGTCGTCCGCGTGCATGGCGCGCTCCCTCACGTTGTCACGGGGTGGGAATCATGGGCGGCCGCTGTCAGCGGCCGCTACTCTGAGCAGCCTGGCGACCACGGATATGAGCGTAGGCAGGGCGCCGACCGGCTCGAAGTGACCGCCAGTACGGGTTACTTGCGCGAGCACCACGGCAGAGGGAGCCTGATGGGCCACACAGCCACCTCGACCCCGACCACTGGTCAGGGAGGCCGACGAAGCGACCGCGGCGGGACGGTCTCGGGGCACGTGTTCCGGATCATCCGTGAGCAGCTCGGCCATACCCAGCAGACCCTGGCGGAGGCGTTCACGGTTTCCACGGACACCGTGGCCGGCTGGGAATCAGGCCGTCGGCCCCTGACCGCACTCCCCACGGGGCACTTGCTCGCGCACCGGCACCGGCTTATGCGCCTGGGCGCCAGCCCCGCCTTGTTGCTCGCACTCGTGCGGGCCCTGGAAGCCGACGTGCTCCTCGCCAGCGCCCTGGTAGACGAAGCGGCAACGCCCGAGCGCAGTCCGCTCGGGGCGTGGGTCATGCAGCGCGATCTCGTCGAGTTGCTCGCGTGGCCGCTGAACGGGGTGACACCAGAACCCCTGCGTGGTCTCCAGCCCCCGACGAGGCCACGTCGCGGTCCCACGGCGAGTCGTCCCGAGCTCACTCGGGAGGAGCGCCGCCGGTTCTTCGCCCACATGCGCCGGATTGCCGAGGAATCCTCTGCCGACCAGTTCCTGTCGCGCCGACAGGCCCTGTACCTCGCCGGATACGATGACGCGTCGGACACCACGGACTGGCTTGCGGAACGGCATCGAGCTGAGCGGCCATCCGACTGGCTGACGCGGTGGTTGTCGTCGCGCTCCGTCGCGGCCGTCGCCGCGCGCCAGGGTGACCGGGACCGAATGCGGTGGTTCATCTCGACCGCCCTGGACGGTGACGAGGCGGGCGAGATGGCCAACCTCAGCTACTGGGCCTATTGGACCGGGGAATCTGCGCATCCTGAGTTGTCCGACGACTTCATCGCCGGCACTGACGAGCGGACCTGGCACGGTCACCTGCTGCTGCGTCACCTGCTGGGCGGGCTCAGGCCCCGGCATGGGTTTTTCGACCTCAACGTGCACACGCTCTGGGCGCTCCTCGCCGCACGTCCCGGCTTGCTCGGCCAGAAATCCACCACCGTGGGCGCGCTGCGTGACCAGGTGGACGTGTTGTTGGATGACACCACGCTCTCGACGCGTACACGCAGAGAGCTGGAGGCCATCCGTTACGCGATCCGCCTCGCCGAGGCATAGGAAGGAGAACCAGTGGCTGACGACCTGTCCGCGGTGGCCCGATTCCTCTACGAGGCGGGCACGCTCAAGCACACCCGCCGCACGGGCTGGTGGATGGCGGGCGTCAACGACCCCGAGAGCGTGGCCGAGCACTCCTGGCGGACCTCGCTCATCGCTTCCGTCATCGCCAAGCTGGAGGGTGCGGACCCGGCGCGCGCCGCGTTCCTCGCCGTCTGGCACGACACCCAGGAGACCCGCACCGGGGACGTCAACCACCTGGGTAAGAAATACGCGGCCGCCGCCGACCCACAGGCAGTCACGGCCGACCAGACGTCCGGCATGCCCGAGGTGCTGGCGTCGGCGATCCGGGACCTGGTCGCCGAGTACGAGGCGCAGGACTCGCGGGAGGCGGTCTGTGCGCGTGACGCCGACAAGCTGGAATGCATGCTGCAGGGCATCGAGTACAGGGCCCAGGGGTACGAGGCCGCGCAGCGGTGGATCGACAACAGCCGGGCCCGCCTCACGACGGAGACGGGTCGTCGGCTGGCGGACGAACTGCTCGGCCAGGGCACGCTCGACTGGCTGAGGGCCGCCATAGGCGAGAAGGGCTGAGGCCGCCAGCGGCGGAGCCCCCCGGGCGGGCGGGAGGGCGGCCGCCCGGCCGGCGCGGGGGCCCAGGCCCGGGCCCGGGCCGAGGTCCGGCGGGGCGGGCCCGGGGCGGGGTCAGGGCGTCGGGTCGGGGCGGGTGGTGATCATCTCGGCGATGCGGTCCGGGGCGACCGCGCGGGAGTACAGCCAGCCCTGGCCGGTGTCGCAGCCGACGCGGCGGAGGCGGGCCGCCTGGCCGGCGGTCTCCACGCATTCCGCGGTGACCGTGAGGCCCAGCCGGTGCGCGAGCTGCACCAGGGCCTCGACGATGGTCTCGTCGGCCGGGTTGGGGTGGGTGCCCTCCTCGTAGCGGAAGCCGCGCACGAAGGAGCCGTCCAGCTTGAGCACCGACACCGGGAGCCGGCTCAGGTAGGCCAGGTTGGAGTAGCCGGTCCCGAAGTCGTCGATGGCGATCCGCACGCCCATGTCGCTGAGCGCCTGGAGGGCCTGGAGCGGGCGGCCCGCCGAGCCCATGACCGCGGACTCCGTCAGCTCCAGCTGGAGCAGCTGGGGGGCCAGTCCGGTCTCCGCGAGGATCTCGGCCACGTCCCCGACCAGGTCGGAGTCCCAGACCTGGCGGACCGCCACGTTCACGGAGACGAACACCGGCGAGTCACTGGGGTGTTCGATCTGCCACCGCCGGGCCTGCCGGCAGGCGGTCCGCAGGACCCACTGCCCCAACTGGACGATGGAGCCGTCCTCTTCCGCAATTCCGATGAACCGATTCGGCGCCAGCGTGCCGAACTGGGGGTGGCTCCACCGCACCAGCGCCTCGACCCCGCGCACCGTACCGCTCTCCAGATCGACCAGCGGCTGGTACTCCAGCTCGAACTCGCCCCGCTCGACCGCCGGCCGGAGGGTCGAGGACAGGGCCTGGCGGGTCATCCGGTGCGCGTTGCGCTCGGGGTCGAAGACCGTCCAGCGGGCCTTGCCGTCCGCCTTCGCCCAGTACAGCGTGGTGTCGGCGGCCTGCATCAGGCAGGTCGCCGTGGTCCCGGCGGTGGGCCGCTCCACCACGCCGATGGAGGCGGAGACCGACAGGCGCTGCCCGGCCAGGTCGAACGGCTCCTGCACGGCGGCCAGTACGGACCGGGCCAGGTCCACGAGCTCCTCCGTGCCGGTGGAGTCCTCGACCAGCAGGGCGAACTCGTCGCCGCCGAGCCGGGCCACCAGGTGCCCCCCGGTCCGCCCGTACCCGGACTGGTCGGCGCACTGGGTGAGCCGCCCCGCCACGGCGGTGAGCAGCCGGTCGCCGACCCGGTGCCCCAGCGTGTCGTTGACCGCCTTGAACCCGTCGAGGTCCAGGTAGCACAGGCCGATCCGGCCGGTGCCGCCGTGCGCGTAGGACGAGGACTCCAGCGCGGCGGAGAGCCGTTCGAAGAACAGGGCCCGGTTGGGGAGCCGGGTGACCGGGTCGTGCATCTGGAGGTGCCGCAGCCGGGCCTGGAGGTCGCGGCGGTCGCTGATGTCGGCGACCGACAGCAGGACGTCGCGGGTGCCGGGCACCGGGCCGAGGGTGACCTCGGTCCACAGGGTGTGGCCGTCGGGGTGTTTGAGCCGGCGGGTGCAGCGCAGCCGGGCCTGCCGGCCGCGCAGCACCTCCCGGTACGCCTGCCAGGTCCGCGCCTCGGCGGCCAGGTCCACCAGGTCGGCCGCCGCCCGCTCGACGAGGGAGTCCGGCTCGGCGCCGAGCAGCCCGGCCAGGGCGTCGTTGGCGGCCACGACCAGGCCGTCGCGGTCGACGACCGCCATCGCGAGGTGAGCCGCGTTGAATGCGGCCCGGTAATCGCGCAGTTCACGCTCCGTAGTCGTCGGTCGGATGCTGTCGGCCGCCGAACCGGTTCCTTCCGAGGTTCCGCCCACCGTTCGCTCCCGCAGTGCTCGTGAGGTCCGCGCAGGAAAGTGTGCCGATCATAGAGGCTGGCGGGAGGGCCTATCCAGCGGCGTCGCCATCCCGGGCGGGGCGCTTCAGCGTGCTGACGGCCGGCGCGCTCCCTGGCGGTCGATCGTTTCTGCGCAGCTCTGAACGCAAGCGGCACCCCCGTGATCGGTCGTGACGCTTCGTAATCTTTCGTTCGGGCTTGTGCGACACGCCGCGTGGCTGTCGCTCACTCATGTGGGGCACCGGAACAGGACATAAGTAGGACAATCGCCGCAAGGTGGATGGGAAGGATCGAGTCCCCCCACCCGGAGGTCGATGTGCCGCGACAGCAGACACCCGGGGGAGTGGACCGTCGTATGCGCAGCGCCGCGGCGGCCCTCACCTCTCTGACGGCCATGGCCGCCATGTCTCTCGTCGCGGGACCCGCGGCCGCCGACACCGGGGCGGGTCCCTGCGCCCTCGCCCGTACGGCCGCACACCACTCGCTGGGCCTGGACACCTGGAACCGGGCCTACCCCAGGCCGGAGCGCCGCCTGGACGCGGTCATGATCTTCCTGTCCTTCCCGGACGCCACGCCGCGGAACACCCCCGAGGAGCTGACGGGCGACTACTTCCCGGCCACCAGCGACTTCTTCGCCCGCGCCTCGTACGGCAAGTTCCAGCTGGTCCCGCACCCGCAGCGGCAGTGGCTCCGGATGCCCAAGCCGTCCACCGCGTACGGGATACAGCGTGACTGGGCCCCGGACGACCGCGCCGCCTACCTGCGGGACGCGGTGACCACGGCCGACCGGGCGGTGGACTTCTCCCGCTACGACATCGTGTACTTCGTCGCCGACCCCGACGCGCCCGGCGTGGACTCCGACGCCACCAAGGTGGTCAACTTCGACCGCCCGATCCACGCCGACGGGGCCCAGCTGCGGCGGATCGTCACCGTGTTCGAGCAGCACCCGCCGGACCGCAACGTCCTCGCCCACGAGACCGGCCACGTCTTCGACCTGCCCGACCTCTACCACCGGCCCACCGACGGCAAGGGCGACTGGGACACCTACGTCGGCGACTGGGACGTCATGGGCAGCCAGTTCGGCATGGCCCCCGACCTGTTCGCCTGGCACAAGTGGAAGCTCGGCTGGCTGAACCACGACCAGGTCGACTGCGTCCGGAGCGGCTCCTCCCTGCACACCCTCCAGCCGCTCGCCGAGGCCGTCCCGCACGGCGGTACCGGCGGCACCCGCCTGGCCGTGGTCCGTACCGGCCCGGGCAGCGCGATCGCGGTCGAGGCGCGCGGCTCGGCCGGCAACGACGGGGACACCTGCACCGAGGGGGTGCTGGTCTACCGGGTCCGCAACGAGGCGGCCTCGGGCGGCGGCCCGATCGAGGTGCTGGACGCCCACCCCGACACCGAGGCGTGCTGGGACCGGTCGGTGTACCCGCCGCTGGCGGACGCGCCGCTGGAGGTGGGGGAGACCTTCACCGTCCCCGGGGAGCGGATCACGGTCGAAGTGGCGGACCGCACACCGTCCGGCGCCTACACCGTCAAGATCACCACCTGAGCGGGGTGGCGGGAAGTGTGGCGACACGAGCGAGGCCCCCACTCGATGAGTGGGGGCCTCGCTCCGTCGGTGCGCCGCCAGGGACTCGAACCCCGGACCCGCTGATTAAGAGTCAGCTGCTCTAACCAACTGAGCTAGCGGCGCCTGCTGACGTCGTAGACATTAGCACCCGGATCCGCCGAAGGAAAAATCGATAGCCGCAGGTCGGCGGAGGCGGCGGCCCGGGCGGCCCGTACGCAGGCCCACAGCAGCGCGTCGGGCCCGGGCAGCCACGGGGACCGGCTGTCCGGGGCCACCAGCCAGCGGGACGGCCCGGGCGCCGGCTCCAGCGCGGGCACGGTCACCGCGTCCCCCGGCCCGTGGCACAGCGGGGCCGGCACGGCGTCCGCCCACTCCTCCCAGTGCAGCAGCGAGGGCAGCCGGTGGGCGGTGCCCGGGGCGGCGAACAGCAGCATCCGCCCCCGGTGCACGGCCACCGGGCCGGAGCCGGGCCCCTCGTGCCACAGCAGGTCGAGCACCCGGCGGCCGAACACCACCGGCACGTTGACGACGTCGAACGCGGTCCCGCAGGGCAGCACGGCGGGCGAGCCCGGCCGGGCCCGCCACACCGCGAGGGTGCTCTGCGGGTGGGCGGAGGCGGAGACCAGCCAGGCGGCCCCCTCGGGGGTGACGTGGGCGGCGGAGGCGCCCCGCGTCCGGTCGAGGACGGGGGAGTCGGTGTCCGGGGTGAGCGTCGTCATGCCCCAGGTCTACCCCCCGTACGTGACCGATTTCACGGAGTTACCGAAAACCGCACGTCGGAATCGGGAATGGAGTATCTTGCGCCGCGCATATGCCGCCGGTGCGGTCCGCCTACGCCTCCCGGGTGCCCCGGAGGAGGTCCTCACCGAACTCGATCATCCGGTGCGCGTAGTCCTCGGTCCATTCCGCCTGGGCGGCGATCGCGGCCGGCGAGAGGCGGTCGAAGCGGCGCGGATCGGCCAGCTGCGCCGCGGCGACGGCCTGGAACTCCATCGCCCGGTCCTGCGCGGCGCGGAACGCCAGCGTGAGCTCCGTCGCCCGGACCAGCAGCTCGCGGGGGTCCTCGATGGACTCCAGGTCGAAGAAGTGCTCCGGGTCCGCGGCAGCCTCCGAGGGCTCGAAGAGCAGCGGGGCGGGCCGAAGCCTCCGCTCGGTCCGCTCGGGCTCTGCCATGCGTGTCCTCCTGCGCTCGCCGTCCGTCGGGCCCCGGAGCGGGTTCCCGGGACCACCCTCCATTGTCCAACGCAGCGCAAGACCGCCCCGGGAGGGCCCGGGGCGGGCGGGCGTCACTCCGCGGCGGGACCCTCCGTCGCCAGCTTGGCGAGCTCGTCGAGGACCGTGGTGATGCGCTCGGCCAGGCCCTCGGGGGCGTTGAAGCCCTCGGGGCCCACCAGGTCCGCGATGCCCGGGACCGCGACGTCGGTTGCGGCGAGGCGGGTGCCCAGGCGGCCCAGGACGACCCTGATCGCCTCGGCGGCCGGGGCGCCGCCGGTGGGTCCCGCGCTGTAGCTGACCAGGCCGACCGGCTTGTCCTTCCACTCGTGGTAGAGGAAGTCGATCGCGTTCTTCAGCGGCGCCGAGAAGCTGTGGTTGTACATCGGCAGCACGAACAGCACCGCGTCCGAGGCCTCGATCAGCGCGCTCCAGTCCTTGGTGTGCTGGTGCGCGTAGCGGCGGGCGTACGGCTGCTCCGGCTCGTCCAGCAGCGGCAGGGCGATCTCGGCGAGGTCCACCGGGTTGACGCTGAAGCCGCCGTGCTGCGCGGCGACCTCGCCGATCCAGGCGGCGAGCGGGCGGCCGTTCGAGACGGGGCGGGTGCTGGTGGAGATGACGTGCAGGCGCGGCATGGAGCCCTCTCGGGTGCGTCGACGAGGTCGAAGATCGAGGTCGTACAGATAGTTGACATGTCATCAATACCCGTGTGCTGATGACGTGTCAACCATCCGGATGACATATCACCTACCTGGTTAGAGTGGGCCCATGACCGACGCCCCCGACACCCCCGGGGACCCCGAGGGGCCAGCACGCCCCCGCCGGACACCGGGCCGGCAGCAGCCGCCGCGCTGGCTCACCGAGCCCGAACAGCGCGCCTGGCGCGCCTGGCGGTGGATGTTCCCCGTGGTCAACGCCCGGATCAACCGCGACCTCGGCCAGGACAGCAACCTCTCCGAAGCCGACTACGACGTGCTGTCCATGCTCAGCGAGAGCCCCGGCGGCCGCCGCCGGATCAGCGGCCTCGCCGAACGGATGCTCTGGTCCCGCAGCCGCCTCTCCCACCAGCTCACCCGCATGGAACACCGGGGGCTGGTCCGCCGCGAGGACGTCGCGGAGGACGCCCGCGGCGCCGAGGTCGTCCTCACCGAAGCCGGCACGGCCGCCATCCTCGGGGCCGCCCCGCTGCACGTCGAGTCGGTCCGCCGCCACCTCGTCGACGTCCTCAGCCCCGAACAGCTCGAAGCCCTCGCCGGCATCGGCCGCACCCTGCTGTCCCACACCTCCCAGGACCCGCCGGCGAAGACCTGAGCCGTCACCGCCCGGCACTCAGGGACGCCACGGCACCCGGTGCTCCGAAAGGTGCTGGAGCACCGTGTGGTTGGCCTCCCACCCGTCCGGGAAGCGCACCGCCACCCCCAGCTGCACCGGCTCCGTCGACGGATGGTCGTCCAGCAGCTCCGGAATACCGGCCCGCGCCACCACCACGCACGCGTGCCGGTGCCGCGACGCCAGCACGCACAGCCGCCCCGTCTCCAGGTGGAACGCGGTCGCGTCCGGCCGGCCCGACAGCGGATGCAGCACCACCGTCAGGTCGTACTCCCGCCCCTGGAGCCGGTTCGCCGTGTCCACGGTGACGCCCGCCACCCCCAGCGCCGCCAGCGCCGAACGCACCGCCGCCGCCTGGTCCCGGTGCGCCGTGCCCACCGCGATCCGGTCGGCGGTCAGCGGCCGCGGCTCCGGCGACTGCTCGTCCGAGGCGAACGCCCCCCGGTCAAGGGCCCGCCGCACCACCAACGCCACCGCCCGCACCGCCTCCGGATCGGTCCGCGGCGTGTGCCGGGCCGGCAGCTCCAGCAGACCCCAGCCCGACTCCGCGGCCTCGTCCAGCACCCGGTCCGGCCCCGACCCGTCCGAAGCCGCCCCGAACCCCATCCGCCGCTCACCCGCCCCGGTACCGCTGCGGAACGGCGAGTACGGGTAGAACGCCTCGGACACCAGCGGCGCCGCCGACGCGGGCAGCCGCCAGGACACCGGCAGCCGGTGCTGCGGCAGCTCCGGATTGTGCGCCAGCAGCGTGGCCACCGCCGACGCCGAAGGGTCGTACGACAACCCCGCCCACTGCTCCGCCCCCACCACGCTGAACGGGTCCAGCTGCCCCGGGTCACCCACGAACAGCGCCCGCTCGAACAGCCCGGCCACCGCCAGCAGCGCGTCCGAACGCATCTGGTACGCCTCGTCCACGATCGCGTGCTCCCAGGGCTCCGCACCCCGCACGAAGGCCCACTTCGCCGCCGTCGAGATCACCACCGGCAGCTCGGCCAGATCGCCCGGCTTCGCCGACAGCACCACCGACCCGAGGTCGCGCAGCGCCGGGTCGTAGGCGTCCCCGTCACTGCTGTGCAGACGCCCCACCCGCAGCTCCGGATCCTTCTCCGCCAGCCGCAGCACCAGGTCGTCCACCTGCGCGTTGGTCTGCGCGACGATCATCAGCCGGCGCCCGGCCGCTGCCAGCTCCCGGGCCGCCCGCACCACCAGCGTCGACTTCCCCGCACCCGGCGGCGAGTCCACCACCACACCACGGCCCGGGCCGTGCAGCGTGTCGTGCAGGATCGCCCCGGTGGCCCGGGCGGCAGCCGCCCCCGGATCGAAGGCGGCCCGCGACCCCGGGTTCACAGCACGTCCTCGTCGGTCACGGCGTCGGGCGCCGGGGAGCCCGTTCGCGCACCCGGCGGACCCCCGTGCGTCCACGGGGTCTGCTCCGGGTCCGGCAGCTTCGGCCCGCCCCGCACCTCGTGCTCGAACAGGGTCCAGCACAGCCGGTCGCCCTTCTCGGGCACCGACCCCGGCTCCGGATCACGGCCCCGTCCCATCTTGTCCAGCAGCCGCAGCACCACGTACGCGCCGCCCGGCGCGCCCCCGCCCGCCACCGGGGACGGGCCGCCCACCAGCTCGGCGGCCTGCGGGCGCCCGTCCAGCGAGCGCCACACCCGCCCGCCGCCCTCCGGCAGCCGAGGCAGGTCCTCCGTCCACACCGTCACCAGCGGGCGCGGACTCGGCCGCTTCGACTCCGTCCACTCCATCACCACCTCGGTGACCTCCCCCGCGAACGCCTCCCCGGCCATCCGCCGCTCCGCCATCACCAGCGGATCGTCCAGAGCCCGCTGCGCGTCCAGCCGCGCCTGCTCCGTCTCCCGCGTCGCCAGCTTCTGAGCGGCCGTCACCGCGTCGTCCCGGCGCGGCTGCGGCGGCTCACCCGCCCGCACCCGGTCCCGGTGCCCGGTGAACGACCAGCGGTCACGCGCCCACCGCTCCACCGTGCGCTCGCCCGGCTCCAGCCCGCGCAGCAGGTCCAGCGACCGCCACACCGACCACCACGTCGGGTACATCTGCTCCGCGACCAGCCGCCGAACCTCCTCCTCGGCCGCACCGGCGGCCTCCCCGCCGCGCGGCCCGCCGGCCGCCCGGGCCGCGTCGTACCGCGCCATCGCCGGCGCCAGCACCCGGTTGTCGAAAGCCGGATCGGTCGCCGGCCCGGCCGGCGGCACCAGCAGCAGCCCCCGCTCGTCCCGGCCCAGCTCCGCCCGCCGCGCGCACTCCGCCCCCGACAGGCCCTCCGGAGGATCGATCCACCCCAGCAGCGCACCCAGGTGCTGGTCCTCCAGGCTGCTCTGCCCCGTCGCCCAGTGCTCGGCCAGCAGGTCCGTCGCCGCCAGCAGCATCGATGACCCGGGCACCCGCGCCCGCTCGGCCAGGTGCGTGAACCAGCGCCCCAGCAGCGGCACCCGGGCCGGCACCGGATACGCCGCCTCCGGATCCTGCTCCGCCGTACGCCGGAACCGCATCGAACGCCCCAGCAGGCGGACGTACTCCACGCCCGCCCGGCTCGGCACCACGATCTGCGGCGCGTCCACGCACAGCTCGGCCTCCACCTTGACCCGCCGGCCCGTCTCCGGATCGGTCTCGGTCCGCTCGGCCGGCTCCACCACGTCCGCGAAGCCGTCCACGTACGGCATCACGCACTCGGCCAGCCCGGCCAGGAACTCCCACCGCAGGTCACGGTCACGGGGCTGCGGAACCACCAGGACCCGCGGCCGATCCCGGTCGGTCCCCACCATCGCGCCCAACGGCGCACCCGCCTCACCGGCGGTGGTCAGCGGCACGAACACCATCGGCGTTTCGCCGATGTGCCGGTGCCGCACGGTGGCCAGCGGCCGCGCCCGGCCCGCCCGTACCGCCTCCAGCCGGGCCAGCGTGCTCAGCAGGGACATCAGGGAACCTCCGGCCGCGGACACGGCAGCCCCGCCAGACGGCGGCCGCCGTCTCCCGCGGCGTCCAGCGCCTCGGCCCGCAACCGGGCCGCGAGCCGCAGGGCCGCCCGCTCGGGGCTCGGCCCGTCATCCGGGCCCTCACCCCGGCCCGCGGCCGCGTCCAGCGCCTCCTCCACCGTGGTCAGCACGCCCAGCTCCCCGCGCACCGAGCGGCCCAGCACCGTCACCGAACCGGCCTCCCTGGCCCGGTCCCGGCAGTGGAACGCCAGCTCGCAGGCGGCCAGGCAGTCCGGCGCGTACGAGGCGGCCACCGAGGCCACCGCCTCCGCCAGCTCCTCGGCCGGACGCGACACGTCGAAGCTCAGCCCCGCCGGCAGCGCCGCCGCGAGCTCCTCGACCCGGGTCAGCCGGTCCAGCTGACGCCGGGTCACCGCCCGCTGCTTGCGCAGGTCCAGCACGGCGGCGGTCGGCAGGTTCGAGAAGTTCTCGGGGCACACCAGCAGCGCCGTGTGCCCGGCCTCGGCCCCTTCCAGCCGCGCCGCGGTCCGCTCCAGCGCCAGCAGGTACACCGCGGCCTGCCGGGCCGCGGCCCCGACCTTGGGCGCGTCCGCCGAACCGTCGATCATCGGGAAGGACTTGATCTCGACCACCGTCCAGCGGCCGTCCGGATGCACGACGACGGCGTCCGGCTCCAGGTAGGCCGGGGTGCCGGCCACCTCCAGCACCAGCATCGGGTGGTCCAGGAAACTCCAGGCGCCCTCCTCGCGGGCGGCCGCGGTGGCCTCCCGCAACGCCAGCGCCGTACGCCCGGCCCGGCCCTCGGGGCCCGCCGCGGCCAGGTCCGGCACCCGCGCCCGGCCGCCCGGCGGCTCACCGCCCGCACCCAGCCGCTCGTGCACCAGCCGCAGCAGCTCCGCCCCGCCGTCCGCCTTGACCCGCGCCTCGAAGGAGTTGCCGCGGGCGATCGCGAACTGCGACTGGCCGAAGCCCGCCGGCGAACCGAGGGCCCCGGCCAGCGCCGTCTTGTCCACCCCGGCGCCGTCCAGCAGGGCACGTCTGCCGCAACCGGGGTTGGCGGCGAGCGCCGCCAGGGCGCGGGCGTCGAGCGGGCGGGGCGGCACGGCCGGGCCGCGCAGGTCGGCGAGCCGCTGCCGCAGGGGCATCGGCTGGGGCGGGCCGCCGGTCGGGAAGGAGCTCACCCGCGGAAGTGTCCCATCCGGCACTGACAATCGGGGCGGTTCCGGTGATGGATGATGGACGGACGAGCGCATCTGCGGAAAAACCGACCGGGAGAAACAGAACATGGCCCCGCGCATCCTCCTGGCCCGTCACGGGCAGACGTCCTGGTCCCTGTCCGGAAAGCACACGGGCCGCACGGACGTCCCCCTCCTGGAGGAGGGCCGGCGCGGCGCGAAGCTCCTCGGCGAGCGCCTCGCCGCGGGCGCTTGGGGCGGGCTGCCCGGCGTCGAGGTGCGCACCAGCCCGCTTCTGCGGGCCGCCGAGAGCTGCGACCTGGCCGGTTTCGGCGCCCGGGCCGAGCCGTGGGACACGCTGATGGAGTGGGACTACGGCGACTACGAGGGCATGACCCCGGCCGAGATCCAGGCGGTCCGGCCCGGCTGGCTGATCTGGCGCGACGGCGTCCCGGGCGGTGAGTCCGTCGCCGACGTCTCCGCCCGCGCGGACGAGGTGGTGGCCTGGGCGCGTTCCGCCGAGCGCGACGTACTGGTCTTCGCGCACGGCCACATCCTGCGCACGCTGGCCGCGCGCTGGCTGGGCCTGGACGCCTCCTTCGGCGCGCGCATCCGCCTCGACCCGACCTCGCTGTCGGTCCTGGGCTGGGCGTACGGCGCGCCGGCGCTGGAACGCTGGAACGACACGGGCCACCTCGACGCCTGACCCCGCCCGGCGACGCCCCATGCGCCGGCCGCGCGGCCCGGCTCCGCCGATGCTCGGACGATCGCCGGCTGCGCGGCTGTGGCTCCGCCGGGGCCCGCTCAATCGCCGCTCGGGCTCGGTGTCGTCCGGCGGGGTTTGGCCCTGCGGGCCGGTGCCGGTGGGGCAATGCAGCCCCTCCGGCGTTTGAGGAGCGGGGTATGGGGCGGAGCCCCGTGTGGTGGGGCGGAGCGTTGGCTGCGCGGCTGTGGCTCCGCCGGGGCCCGCTCAATCGCCGCTCGGGCTGATGGTGTGGCCCGGCTGCGACGGCTGTCCGGAGCCCGGGCCGGGCCCGCTCAATCGCCGCTCGGGCTTGGAGGGCGGGCGGCTGCCGCGGGTGCCCCCGGGCTCCGGCCGCCCCGGGGCGGAGCCCGGGGTCAGGTGCGGGCGTGGCGGTGGAGGAACGCGGTGACCCGCGGCGACCGCTGGTGCGGAACCAGTGCCGCCGACGTGCCCTGCAGCATCGTCCGGATCCGGGCCGACCGCACCTCCCCGAGGTGGTCCAGGACCCGCCCGGCCGCCCACGCGGCCTCGTCCGGGGCCCCCGCACGCGCCAGGTCGCCGGCCAGCTCGGCGGTGTAGAGCGCCACGTTCCGCGCGAAGTGCGGGTCCTGGAGGTCGGCGGCCCGGCGGGCGTGCCTGGCCGCCCGGCCGTGGTCGCCCAGCGCCGACCAGCAGCGCGACTCCAGCGATTCCAGTTCGGCCTCGCCGAAGAAGGACATCCACTCCGGGTCCTCGGCCGAAGGCCCCTTCGCGAACTCGGTGTGCGCCCGCCCCAGCGCCTCCTCGCACGCCTTCCGGTCGGCCAGCCCCGCCCAGCCGTTGGCCTCCCGCAGGTGCAGCAGCGACATCAGCCGTGCCGAGCCGGTGGAGCGGGCGGCCCGCAGCCCGGCCTGGGCGGCGCGGACCGCCTCGCGGGGCCGGCCCGCGTCCCGGGCCAGGAACGCGGTGTTGGCGAAGGCATGGGCCTCCAGCCCGGCGTCCCCCGACACCCGGGCGGTGGCCAGTGCCTCCGCGTAGTGCGAGCGGGCGTCGTCGAAGCGGGCCGAGTCGTGGGCCAGCCAGCCCACCGAGAGGGCCAGTTCGCCGGCCCCCTTGTGCAGCCGGTCCTCGGTGGACTGCCGGGTGGCGCCCGCGTCGAGCAGGGCGTACGCGGTGCGCAGCGGTTCGGTGGCCCGCCGGTACAGCCCGTCGGCGCCGTGCCGGTCGTCCAGCAGCCGGATCCGGCGTACGGCGTCCTCGACGGCGGCGGCCTCCGCCGCGCCGGGCCGCCCGGCCGGCACGCGGCGACCGTCGCCGAGCAGCCCCAGGTTGAGCGTGGCGGCGGCCACCGTCGCCGAGCCGCCCGCCATGAACGCCCGCCGGTCCCGGCCCCGGTCGCGGTCACGGCCGCGTACCGCCTCGCGGGGGGAGAACCCCAGGTCGGCCAGGGTGTGCCCGGGGAACATGTGGAGGAAGACCCGCTCGTACGCGTAGTTGGGGCAGCGGATCTCCCCGGACTCGACGCGGCCGATGTAGCGGGCGTCGCAGGAAACCGTTTCTCCGATTTCCCGGGCCGCGCGGCGCACCAGCGCCGCGAACTCCGCCGCGGAGCGCTGCCCGCGCAGCCGCCGGAAGGAGGTGTTCGGGGTGAGGGAGGTGGGGGACGCCGTCATCGACGTGGCCTCTCGCAAGCAGTGCCGCTGCCGGTGGGCGGCGGGGGCGCCCGGCGCGCATGAACGTACCGCCAGCCCGGAGGGTCGTACCCCCTGTTTGGCTACAAACCGGATATCTCACCCGCGATCCGCCATGAACTGCCATCCTTTGCGGCGGTATCCCGCCGCCACCGTTGACGTCCTGGCGCGTTGACCCCTGAGGAGTGGTCAAGGACCAGCGGAGGAGGGGTTCCCTTGTTGGAGGCCGGCATGGAGAGCAGTGCGAGGGGCTCCGCGCCCGAGGCGGGTTCCGCCCCCGATCTCGTGACCGTCCCCGCCCGCCAGGGGCTGGAGGCCGTCGACATCATCCGTCGCGCCGCCGCCCCGGCGGGTGGTATGGGCCCGGTGCTCCACGACGGCTCCGGGGACACCCTCGGCTTCCTCGTCCCGCCCGGTACCGCCGATGCCTGGGACGTGCCGGGAAGCGCGTGCACCCAGACCAGCGGCCGCGGCATGCGGTTCGAGGTGCCCGGAGGGCCGGCCGGGGTGGTGACCGGCGGGGCGCCCACCACGGGGGGCGCGGGAACCGGCTGGCTGCTGCCGCCCGAGGGCGTGGGCCCGGTGACCGACCCCGCCGTCCTGCGGGCCGCTCTGGGCGAGGCCGCCCGGCTGATCGAGGCCGCCGACAACTGCCGCTGAGCCGGGGATAATGGCGGAGTGGCGAAGAGCAGGCGGCGAAGCGGACGGGAGGCCGAGGAGGCCGTCAGCGGACGGGTGGACGGTGGCACGGCCGAGCTGGCCCCGGACCGCGAGCGTTCCCGCGCCTGGACCCTGCTGATCGACGGCGCCCCCCAGTCCCATGTGGACCTGGACGACCCGACCCACCTCGACTTCTCCTACCAGCGGCGGATCGGCCACCTCCTGGACCTGGCGGCCCCGGCCAGGCAGCCGCTGAACGTGCTGCACCTGGGCGGCGGCGCCTTCACCCTCGCCCGGTACACCGCCGCGACCCGTCCCCGCTCCGCCCAGCAGGTCGTCGAGATCGACGCCGGGCTGGTGGCCTTCGTACGGGAGCACCTCCCGCTGGACCCGCAGGCCCGGATCCGGGTCCGGGCGCTGGACGCGCGGGCCGGGCTGGCCAAGGTCCCGGAGGGCTGGGCGGACCTGGTGATCGCGGACGTTTTCGGCGGCGCCCGCACCCCGGCCCACCTGACCAGCGCCGAGTTCCTGGACGACGTACGGCGGGCGCTGTCGCCCACCGGGTGGTACGTGGCGAACCTGGCCGACGGCCCGCCGCTCGCGCACCTGCGGGGGCAGATCGCCACCGCGGCCTCCCGCTTCGGGGAGCTGGCGATGGCCGCGGACCCGGTGGTCTGGCGGGGGAAACGTTTCGGCAACGCGGTGCTGGTGGCCGCCGACCGGGAACTGCCCATCGCCGAGTTCACCCGCCGCGTGGCGGGCGACCCGCACCCCGGCCGTGTGGAACACGGCCGCGCCCTGGCCGACTTCGCCGGCGGCGCCACGCCCGTCACCGACACCACGGCGACCCCGTCCCCGGCCCCGCCGCCGTCCGCCTTCCGCTGACCCGTGCGCGGCGAAGCCCCCGGTCGGGGGTTTCCGCTTGGGTTCAGTAGTGGTAGCGGGCCTTGACGATCTTGAAGGGCGTCCGCTGGATCTCTTCGATGAGCCGCGCCATCCGGCGAGCCGCCCTGCGGTCCGCGCTCAGCCAGAACAGGAAGTCCTCCCACGCGGCCGGACCGAAGTGAACGCTCCTCACTCGTCGCCCGCCAGGGAGTCCAATTCCGCCACGGTCTTGGTGACGGCGGGCTCTGCGGCCTTGTCGCGCGCGACCGCCTCCATGAGGGTCTGGGCGTTGCGCGGCGAGCGGAGCAGGTAGACCGTTTCCTGCCACGACCTGAAGTCGGCGGCAGACATCATCACGATGTCCCCGTGGTCGCGTGAGGTGACCTCGATGGGCTGATGGTCCTCGTTGACCTTGCGGATCAGCGGGTAGAACCGCTGGCGTGCTTCGTTCGCCGAGATCGCCATGACCTGACCTCTCACTCGCCCTGGAGCGCCCTGGTAGCCGTACGGTGCGAGTCGTGCGAGTCGTACGAGTCGTACGACTTCACCTCTCGTCGTGACTTACCTCTCGTCCACCTGGATCATCGGCGGGTGGTCGTTCCAGACGCAGAAGACCGAGGACTCGCGGCCGTCGCGGGTGAACGTCACCCGGATCCATTTCGGCTGCTTCCACACCTGCATCTGCCAGCCCGGCGCCGGCGTCGCCGAGACCAGTTCCGCCGAGGACGTGCCCAGGTCGAAGACCACCCGGCCGCCGGAGACCGTACGGCCCCGGACCTCACCCGTCGTCCCGCCCCCCTGGAGCTGCGGCGGACGGGACGACGGCGGCGCGGACTTCCGCGGCGGCTTCGGAGCGGCGGAGGGGGACGAGGACGCGGGCGGGGAAGGGGTCGCCGCGGGCGGCTCGGAGGCGGGGGCCGGGGCCGGGGGCGGCACCTCCGCGCCCGAGGTGGAGGAGGACACAGGGGGGACGGCCAGCGGGACGGCGCGGGGGCGGTCGTAGGCCGTACCCGACATGACCGTGTGCACACCCCACCACGACAGGGTCACCGCGGCCCCGGTCGCCAGGGTCCAGGCCAGGGCCTGGACGAGTCCTCTTCGCATCGGGCACATACTGCACCACCCGTACCACCACCCGGCCGCCACCCCGCGGCATCCCCCGAATGGCGTACGGTGCGGGCCATGGCAAGTGTGCTCGTGGTCGAGGACGACCAGTTCGTGCGTTCCGCCCTGATCCGGCACCTCACCGAGGCCTCGCACACCGTGCGCAGCGTCGGCACGGCGCTGGAGGCCCTGCGCGAGGTCGCCCACTTCCGCTTCGACCTGGTGATCCTCGACCTCGGCCTGCCCGACCTCGACGGCTCCGAGGCGCTGAAGATGCTCCGCGGCATCACCGACGTACCGGTGATCATCGCCACCGCCCGGGACGACGAGGCCGAGATCGTCCGGCTGCTCAACGACGGCGCCGACGACTACCTCACGAAGCCCTTCTCCGTGGAGCACCTCTCCGCCCGGATGGCCGCCGTACTCCGGCGCGCCCGGTCCGCCGCCGGCGCCGAACCCCCCTCGCGGGTGCTGAGCGTCGGCGGACTGTCCATCGACCCGCTGCGCCGCCAGGCCGAACTCGACGGCACGGCCCTGGACCTGACCCGCCGCGAGTTCGACCTGCTGGCCTTCCTCGCCGGCCGCCCCGGTGTCGTGGTGGCCCGCCGCGAGCTGCTCGCCGAGGTCTGGCAGCAGTCGTACGGCGACGACCAGACCATCGACGTCCACCTGTCCTGGCTGCGCCGGAAACTGGGCGAGACCGCCGCCAACCCCCGCTACCTGCACACCATCCGGGGCGTAGGGGTGAAGCTGGAGCCGCCGGCGTGAGACTCGCCCTGGTCAAGGTGTGCCTCGCGGTGACCACCATGGTCGTCGTCGCCTTCGCCGTACCGCTGGGGCTGGTCGTGCAGGAGATGGCCCGCGACCGGGCCTTCTCCAACGCCGAGCGGCAGGCCGCGACCATCGGCCCCACCCTGTCCATCACCACCGACACCCAGCAGCTGCGCCGGGCACTGGAGAGCACCGACATGGGTGCGGCCGGGCGGATGGCGGTGCACCTCCCGGCGGTCGGCGGGGCGCCGGCCGAGACCGTGGCTGCCGGTGGAGCGGCCGGTGGCGCGACCGGGGGCGCGGCCGGCGGGGGGCGGGGCTGGGCGGGGGAGCGGGCCGTGGAGCTCACCCGCGCGGAAGGGGCCGCCCGTACGGCCCCGGCGGCGGACGGCGGCTCGGCACTGCTGCAGCCCACCGCCCTCGGCTCCGGGGACATCGCGGTGGTGGAGGTCCTCGTACCGGAGAGCGAGGTCAGCAACGGCGTCGCCACCGCCTGGCTGGTCCTGGCGGGCGTCGGACTGGCCCTCGTCATCGGCTCGGTGGCGGTCGCGGACCGGCTCGGCGCCCGCATGATCGGCCCCGCCAGACGGCTCGCGCACGCCGCCCAGCAACTCGGCGAGGGCAAGCTGGGCGCCCGCGTCCCGGAGGAGGGACCGAGGGAACTCCACTCGGCGGCGGTCGCGTTCAACTCGATGGCGGACCAGGTCGTCGAACTCCTCACCAACGAGCGGGAGCTGGCCGCGGACCTGTCGCACCGGCTGCGCACCCCGCTGACCGTGCTCCGGCTCAACGCCGCCTCCCTCGGCGACGGCCCGGCCGCCGAGCAGACCAGGGCGGCGGTCGAGCAGCTGGAACGCGAGGTCGACACGATCATCCGGACCGCGCGGGAGCAGCGGCCCGCGGCCGCCGCGGCCGCCGTGGCCGGCTGCGACGCCTCCGAGGTGATCCGGGAGCGGATGGCCTTCTGGTCGGCGCTGGCCGAGGACGAGGGCCGCGAGGTGCGGACCGCCGGGGTGGACCGGACGGTACGGATCCCGGTGGCGCGCCCGGAGCTGGCGGCCGCGCTCGACGCGATGCTGGGCAACGTGTTCCGGCACACCCCGGAGGGCACCCCGTTCGCGGTGGACGTGCACGACGCGGGCGACGCGGTGATCGTGCTCGTGTCGGACGCCGGGCCGGGCATCGCCGACCCGGAGGCGGCGATGCGGCGCGGCAACGACGGCGCCCGGGACGGCTCCACCGGCCTGGGCCTGGACATCGTCCGGCGGGTCGCGGAATCCACCGGCGGGGACGTCCGGCTGGGGCGGTCGGTGCTGGGCGGCACCGAGGTCCGGGTGTGGATCGGGCTGGACGGCCGCGCCCGCGGCCAGGGCGGGGGCGGGCGTTCCGGGCGGCGGAGGCGCCGCAGGTGAGGTGGTCCGGCCGGAGGATCAGCCCTTCGGGGTGTGCTCCATGGCTGCGAGACCCTTCCTGAGGTCCTCGGGGTTCATCACCGGCTGTACCTCGACCTCCGCGTGGAGCTCGAAGAACAGCGGCTCCAGCAGGGCGGGCAGGGCGGAGCTGTCGGTCAGGTCGCAGACGATGAAGAAGGACCGGACCCCTTCGGCGAGGCCGAAGTAGGCGGCCTCCGGCTTCACCTTCTCCATGAGGTCGTTCATCACGGCGGGGAGCCGGCCGTTCTTGAGTGCTTCGTTGCCGGCCGAGGTGTCCACGTGACCGCGGATCATGACTCGCATGTGTGACTCCTTCCGAGCGTCACACACACCGTCCGGGAGGTCCCCCGGCCCGGCAAGGCGCCGCACGCCGGGTCGGCGGCCGCGCCACCCGTACGGCGCAGCAGGGGTTCGTTCACGGCGCGGCGCGAGGGAGTGGTCAGCGGGTCGGCGGCAGCGCCATCCGTACGGCGGGGCGGGGGTGCGGCTGGGGGCGGGGGTTCCGGGTAGGGGTGTGCGGGACTGCATGATTTACGGCGCTGTGCGAGGGACTGGTCAGCGGGTCGGCGGCAGCGCCACAAATCACGCTTTACGTCCCGCACACCCCGACCCTCCACCCCCACCCCCAGCCGTGCCACACTGCCGACCCGCACTCCAGCCCCTGTGCCGGTCCCGGCCCGCGCTTCCAGCCCGAGCGGCGTTTGAGCGGGCCAGGCCGGGGCCCGGGGTCACGTGGCGGAGCCGGGTCGCGCCTCCAGCCCGAGTGGCGGCCGGGCGCGGTTCGCCCGGGTCAGCGCAAGGGCCGCCGAGGCGGTCATGGCCGTGCAGGCGACGGCGAACGCCGCCCGGTGGTCGTGCACGGCGGCCAGCGGGCCGGCGAGGGCCGCCGCGAGGGCCTGGCCGGTGATGAGGCCGCTGCCCAGTACCGTCATGGCCTCACCCAGCCGCTGCGCCGGCGCGACCCGCTCCACCAGCCCGAACAGTGCGATGAGGTGCGGGGCCACGGCCAGCCCGATCCCGGCCACGGCCAGCGCCGCCCCGGCCGGACCCGTCACGGCGAGCAGCGGCAGCGTGAGCAGGGCCTGGGCGACGACGGTCCACCGGAGCCGGGTCGTCAGGTCGCCGCGGCCGGGCCGGGCGACGGTGACGAAACCCGCGGCGGAGCTGGTCACCGCCATCGCGGCCCACACCACCCCGGCCGTGCCCGGGCTCCCCAGGGCGGCCGCGAGCGCGTTGACCCCGGTGTTGGCCGCGCCCCAGGCCGCACCCTGGAGCAGGGCCATCGTGAGGAGCAGGACCAGGCCGGGCGACCACAGCCGGGTACGGGCCGGGGTGGCGGGGCCCGCGGCGGGCCCCGGAGCGGTGGGGTGGACGGCGAACAGCGTGCCGGCCAGCAGGATCAGCGCGGCCGCGAGCAGCAGGGCCGAGGCGGGGTGCACGGCGGCCGCGAGGATTCCCGCCAGCGCCGGGCCGACGACGAAGCCGACCTCGTCGAGGGTGGTGTCGAACGACAGCGCGGAGCCCGTCAGGCGGGGGTTGCCGCGGGCGAGTCCGGCCCAGCGGGTGCGAGACAGGGGCCCGATCTGCGGCACGGTCAGCCCGGCGGCCGCGGCGAGCGCCACCAGGACCGGCAGGCCCAGCCCGGCCAGGACGGCCGCGACCAGGGCCGGCAGTACCAGCGCGTTCGCGGTGCACGCGGCGAGCAGAACGGGCCGGTGGCCGCGCCGGTCGGCGAGGCGGCCGATGACCGGCCCGCCCAGGGCCTGGCCCAGCCACAGCGCGGCGGCGACCGCCCCGGCCCTGCCGATGCCCTCGCGCGCGTTGATCAGTACCAGGGTGCCGGTGGGGCACAGCGCGGCGGGCAGCCGGGCGAGGAAGGAGTACACGGGGAGCGCGGCGCCGCCCAGGGCGAAGACCCCGCGGAAACCGGCGGCCCCGCCGGGGTGGGTGGTGGGTGAGGACACGGACAGCCTCCATCCGCACGCCGACCCTCCCGTTTCTCCGGCGCGCTGGATTGCCCGTGGGGAGGACGCTAACCGCTCCCCGGCCGACTTGTCAGGACCCTGTCGGGGAGCAGGGGGACGGGTATGTTCCTCCCGGAAGCGGGAGGCAGCCATGAGCGGGCGGATACGCGGCGGGGGACGGCCCACCCTCGAAGAGGTCGCGCGGCGGGCCGGGGTCGGGCGGGGCACCGTCTCCCGGGTGGTGAACGGGTCGGCGAAGGTCAGCGAGCACACGCGGGCGGCCGTGGAGGCGGCCGTGGCCGAGCTGGGTTACGTGCCGGACCGGGCCGCCCGGGCGCTGGCCGGGAACCGGGCCGACGCCGTCGCGCTGGTCCTGCCGGGGCCCGAGGGCGACGACCCGGGCTTCGCGGAGCTGGTCCGGGGCGTGGGCGCGGTTCTCGCCGAGGCGGACATGCAGCTGCTGCTGACCCCGGCCGGCGGGGACCGCCGCCGGCTCGCCGACCGGCTCGCCGCGTACCGGGTCGACGGGGTGCTGCTGCCCTCCGTACCGCCCGGTGATCCGCTGCCCGCGCTGCTGGCGGAGCGCGGCACGCCGCTGGTGGTGGGCGGGCCGCGGCCCGCGGGCGGAGCCGCGGCCGGTGTGGACGCCGACCACGCAGGGGGAGCCCGGGCCGCCGTACGGCACCTGCTGGCCCGGGGGCGTACGGCGATAGCCGCGGTCGCCGGCCCCCTGGACGTGCCCGCCGCCCGGTCCCGGCTCGAGGGCTACCGGCAGGCCCTGGCCGGGGCGGGGCGGATCCCGGACGAGGGGCTGGTGGCCGGCGGGGAGTTCACCGAGGAGGGCGGCCGCCGGGCCGTGGCGGAGCTGCTGGACCGCCGGCCGGGCCTCGACGCGGTCTTCGCGGCGTCCGACCTGATGGCCGCCGGCGCCCGCCGGGAGCTGCTCGCCCGGGGCCGCCGGATCCCCGGGGACGTGGCGCTGGTCGGTTTCGGCGACTCGGCGTTCGCCCGGCACCTGGACCCGCCGCTGACCACCGTCCGGCCGCCGCTGCGGGCGCTGGGCGGGGAGATGGCGCGGGCGCTGCTGGACCGGATCGCCGGGGAGCGGGAGCCCGTCGACGTGCGGCTGCCGGCCGAGCTGGTGGTCCGGGGCTCCTCGTGAAACGCCCGAGGGCCCGGTCCGCTTTCGCGGACCGGGCCCTCGGTTCAGGGTGAGTGACGGGACTCGAACCCGCGGCCACCTGGACCACAACCAGGTGCTCTACCAACTGAGCTACACCCACCATGTCCGGTCGGGATTCCGACCGGCCGAAGAAAAGGGTACAGGGTTTTCGGGGGTGCTCGCGCCCACGTTTTCCCCGGCCCGTCTCCGGTGGCCCTACTCGGCGGGAAGGACGTACTTCGCGGCGATGGCCCGGGCGGCGTCCGAGTCCGGGCCGGGCTGCGGCACGAACAGCGCCTCGCGGTAGTAGCGGAGCTCCGCGATGGACTCCTTGATGTCCGCCAGCGCCCGGTGGTTGCCGTTCTTGGGCGGGCTGTTGAAGTAGGCCCGCGGGTACCAGCGGCGCGCCAGCTCCTTGATCGAGGACACGTCCACGATCCGGTAGTGCAGGTAGGCCTCGAGGGTCGACATGTCGCGGAGCAGGAACCCGCGGTCGGTGCCCACGGAGTTCCCGCAGAGCGGGGCCTTTCCGGGCTCCTTCACGTGCTCCCGCACGTACGCGAGGATCTGTTCCTCGGCGGCGGCGAGGGTGGTCCCCCCGGCCAGCTCGTCGAGCAGGCCGGAGGCGGTGTGCATCTCGCGCACCACGTCGGGCATGGTCTCCAGGGCGGCGTCCGGCGGGCGGATCACGATGTCCACGCCTTCGCCGAGCACGTTGAGCTCCGAGTCGGTGACCAGCGCGGCCACCTCGATAAGTGCGTCGTCCGTCAGCGAGAGCCCGGTCATCTCGCAGTCGATCCACACCATGCGATCGTTCATGCGTACCACCTTAGGCGCTGCGTGCCCGGATCCGGCCGGGGCGGTACGGCCGGTACGCGCGGCGGCCCCCCGGGGTCCGGCCGTGGGCCGGACCCCGGGGGGCCGTTCGCGCGGGGTCGCCCCGCCGGTGCTACGCGTGCTCGCGCAGCGCCCGGCCCGGGGCGTACAGCTCGGTCACCGTCGGCCCGGTCGCGGCCAGCGCGGCCGCGGCCCGCTGGGGCTGCGGGGTGCGCTGGTGCGGCACCGGACCGTCCTGGAGCTGTGCGACCGGCACCTCGGCCTGCGGGCGGCGCGCCCGGTAGGCGGAGCGGTAGGCGGCCGGGGAGGAACCCAGCTGCCGCCGGAAGTGCCCGCGCAGTGCCACCGGGGACCGGAACCCGCAGCGGCCGGCGACCTCGTCGACGGAGTAGTCGGAGGTCTCCAGCAGCCGCTGTGCCTGGAGCACCCGTTGGGTGATCAGCCACTGGAGCGGGGCGCTGCCGGTCAGCGACCGGAACCGGCGGTCGAACGTGCGCCGGCTCATGTACGCCCGGGCGGCGAGCGTCTCCACGTCGAACTGCTCGTGGAGGTGCTCCAGTGCCCAGGCGACGACCTCGGCCAGCGGGTCCGCGCCGATCTCCTCCGGCAGGGACCGGTCGAGGTAGCGCTCCTGGCCGCCGGTGCGGCGCGGCGGCACGACGAGCCTGCGGGCCAGGGCCCCGGCCGCCTCGCTGCCGTGGTCGGTGCGCACGATGTGCAGGCACAGGTCGATTCCGGCCGCGGTGCCGGCCGACGTCAGGACGTCGCCGTCGTCGACGAACAGCTCGCGCGGGTCGACGTGGACGGACGGGTACCGCTTGGCGAGCGTCGGCGCGTACATCCAGTGCGTCGTCGCCGGGCGGCCGTCCAGCAGGCCCGCGGCGGCGAGGACGAACGCCCCCGTGCACAGCCCTACGATCCGGGCCCCCTCCTCGTGCGCCTGACGCAGGGCGTCGAGCGCTTCCGGAGGCGGCGGTGATGTGATGGACCGCCATGCCGGGACGACGACGGTGCCCGCGCGGGCGATCGCCTCCAGCCCGTACGGGGCGGTCAGTTCGAGTCCGCCGGTGGTCCGCAGCGGACCGTCCTCCCCGGCGCACACGAGCAGTCGGTAGCGTGGCACTCCCGCGTCCTGCCGGTCGATGCCGAACACGGAGAGTGGAATGGAACTCTCGAAAATCGGTCCGCCGCTGAAGAGCAGCACCGCGACGATTTCCCTGCGGCGGCGCCCCGCGAGCTTCCGGCCGGCGTCCGTGACGACGGCGGTGGAGTCCTGGCTCATGGCGCTAAGCCCCCCTTGGGTGTCGCGACTCCTTGGTCTGGTCGCACCTGCACGTTTCCCCTCGGCCTTGCACGTGTCCCCCGCCGTAAATACATGATCGAATCTACTGCGTCGCGTGGTGTCGGCGTGACAAGTTCAGCACGCAGCGCTATGTCGACTTGGCAACTTGGCGAAAAGCATTCGATCAGGAAGCGTTCCACTCCGCGACCTGGCGGGGAAGCGGCCCGCCGCCGTGTGGCCAGTACCGGTAGGGTCCCCGACCGTCCCGCACACAGTCGTCCCTGATGGTGGGCGGGTTGGGGGAACATTCCGGCAAGGGTTGCACGCAGATGCGAAGTTGGCTGAAAACGTGCGGGCGCGGGTGTGCGAACCGGTCAGTCCTGGGGGGAGGCGCCGCCCGCGCCGTGACACCCGCGGTGCGCCCCGGACCCCGTACGGGAGTGCCGCCCGCGGTGCGCGGACGGAGCGGGGGACTCCGCGAGCACCCGGGCGGCGGTCCGTTCCGTCTTCTCCGCGTACCGGAGCATCACCCGGCAGGCGGTGGTCACCGCGACCAGTCCCAGGGTGGCGACCGCCGCCCCGCCGAAGGAGGTCCCGTAGACGACGAGGACCACCGGGACGAGCAGACAGCTGAAGGCGGCCCACCGCACCACGTCCCCCGCGGGGTCCTCGCGCGCGGGCCGGTGCGGCCGGTCGGACTGGACGGGGTGAACCGGGCGGCCTGACACGGTGGTACTCCCTGCGGGGTCTTCCTGGACGGGTCGGACTCCTGTCCAACGCCCTGCCCGGCGGCTCGGTCACTGCGCGCACGGGTGGCTCGTCACTGGCTGTAGGGGGCATTCGCCATTGCCAAGCGGCCCCCGCTCCGGCATGCTCCCTGGGACGCTCTCCAAGGGCGGCAAGCCCTGTGCAGGACAGGAGTGTCGCCGTACCCTGGGGGGTAAGGGCTTGGGAAGATGCTTCCCGGACGTGAGTCCCGTCACCCTGCGTCGCCACTCTGCCCGTTGATCTCCGAGGACCCCAACGCCGAGACATCCATGGCCGGTCACGAATTCCCCGATCCATCGGACCGCAAGCGCAAGCGGGTAGCCGATGCGGCGTCGCCCGACCTGCGGCCCGCCGAGGACCCCCGCCCCCACCCGTGCGATCCGGCCTTCCGGCACGGAGTCGTGGTGGGCTTCGACGGCTCGACCTCCAGCGAGCGCGCGCTCGCGTACGCGATCGGGATGGCCCGCCGCTCCGGCTCCGGTCTGATCATCGTCCATGTCGCCAACCGGCTGCCGACGACCGTCTGGGCCGGCTGCGAGCCGCCGGTCTTCGTCGACGTGCCGGACCACCGCACCGAGGTGCTGGGCCTGGAGCTGGCCTGCGCCGACTACCTGGCCGAGGTGCCGTGGATCCTGGTCGAGCGGGGCGGGGACATCTGCCACGAGCTGGAGGAGGTCGGCCGCGAGTACTCGGCCGACGCCATCGTGGTCGGCTCCACCCAGGGGTTCGTGGGCCGGATCTTCGGCTCGGTGGCCGGCCGGCTGGCGAAGCGGGCACAGCGGCCCGTCGTTGTCATTCCGTAATCGGGAAGTGACGCATCGTCTGCCTATTGTGCGGTTGTGAACCGATGTGAGGGGTACATAAAACTCGCTGGGTGACAGCACAAAACTGCAGATCAGAAGGGAGCCCGCCGTGGACAAAGACGTCGCCGCGGGAAGCTCGGCCACCACTTCGACCCTGGGGCACCTGGCCCTGGGTCTCACCCTTCTCGCCTTCGGCCTCGGCCACACCGGCATCATCGACGGTGTCTCCGCGGCCGACTCCGTCCTCCTCGCCACGTACGTCGGCGGCGCCGCCCTCTTCCTCCTCGGACTCATGGAGTACCGCGGCGGCAACGGGTTCAACGGCACCGCGTTCGCGGGTCTCGGCGTCTTCTGGTTCACCTGGGCCAAGGGAGCCGGTGCGAGTGCCTCCGCAGAGGCAGCCGGAACGTTTCTGGTCCTCTTCGCCCTGCTCGCGCTGACCCTCACCGTCGCCGCGGCCGGCGGCGTGTTCGGCCAGGGCGTGTACGCCCTGCTCACCCTGTCCCTGCTGCTCCTGGCCGTGGGCGCGTTCGCCGACAGCGGGGGCCTGGCCAAGGCCGGCGGCTGGGTGGCCGCCGTGGCCGGTCTCCTGGCCTGGTACGGCGCGACGGCCGCGCTCGCCAAGTGGCCCATGGCGGTCGGCCGCGCCCGCCGCGGCGCGGTGGCCACGGGGTGACGGCGGCCTCCGGCGCCGGCCGGAGGCGGAAGCGGGTCCGGAACGGCGACGGCCCCCCGCGCGGTGCGCGCGGGGGGCCGTCCGCCGTGCGGGGCTCCGGTCCGGCTACTCGACCGTGACGGACTTCGCCAGGTTGCGCGGCTTGTCGATGTCCCGGCCCATGGCCAGGGCGGTGTGGTACGCGAACAGCTGGAGCGGGATGCCCATCAGGATCGGGTCCAGCTCGTCCTCGTTCTTCGGGACCACGATCGTGTGGTCCGCCTTCTCCTGCTCCCGGTGGGCGACCGCGAGGATCCGGCCGCTGCGCGCCTTGATCTCCTCCAGCGCCGCGCGGTTCTTCTCCAGAAGGTCGTCGTCCGGGACGATCGCGACGGTCGGCAGCTCCGGCTCGATCAGGGCGAGCGGGCCGTGCTTGAGCTCGGAGGCCGGGTACGCCTCGGCGTGGATGTAGGAGATCTCCTTGAGCTTGAGGGAGGCCTCCAGGGCCACCGGGTAGCCCCGCACCCGTCCGATGAACATCATCGACTTGGCGTCGGCGTACTCCGCCGCCAGCCGCTTGATCTCGTCCTCCTGCTCCAGGACCTCGCTGATCTGCGCGGGCAGCTTGCGCAGGCCCTCGATGATCCGCTTGCCGTCGGTGACGGACAGGTCGCGGATCCGGCCCAGGTGCACGGCGAGCAGCGCGAAGGCCACGACCGTGTTGGTGAAGCACTTGGTGGAGACGACGCAGACCTCCGGGCCGGCGTGCACGTACACGCCGCCGTCCGCCTCGCGGGCGATGGCCGAGCCGACGACGTTGACCACGCCGAGGACGCGGGCGCCCTTGCGCTTGAGCTCCTGCACGGCGGCCAGCACGTCGTACGTCTCACCGGACTGGGAGACCGCGATGTAGAGGGTGTCCGGGTCGACCACCGGGTTGCGGTAGCGGAACTCCGACGCCGGCTCGGCGTCGGCCGGGATGCGCGCCATGCCCTCGATGAGGGAGGCGCCGATCAGACCGGCGTGGTAGGAGGTGCCGCAGCCCAGGATCTTGACCCGGCGGATCGCGCGGGCCTCGCGCGGGTCCAGGTTCAGGCCGCCGAGGTGGACGGTGGAGAAGCGGTCGTCGATCCGGCCGCGCAGCACGCGGTCGACCGCGTCGGGCTGCTCGGAGATCTCCTTGTGCATGTAGGTGTCGTGACCGCCCATGTCGAACGAGGCGGCCTCCCACTCCACGGTCTCCGGGGTGGCGTTGGTGGAGGTGCCGCTGGTGGTGAACGTGCGGAAGTCGTCGGCCTTCAGGGTGGCCATCTCGCCGTCGTCGAGGGTGACGACCTGGCGGGTGTGCGCGATCAGGGCGGCGACGTCGGAGGCGACGAGCATCTCCTTCTCGCCGATGCCGAGGATCACCGGGGAGCCGTTGCGGGCGACGACGATGCGGTCGGAGAAGTCGGCGTGCATCACGGCGATGCCGTAGGTGCCCTCGATCGCCTTGACCGCCTCGCGGACCTTCTCCTCCAGGGTGTCGGCCTGGGAGCGGGCGATCAGGTGGGTGATGACCTCCGTGTCGGTCTCGGAGGCGAAGACGACCCCGTCGGCCTCCAGCTTGGCGCGGAGCTCGGCGGCGTTGTCGACGATGCCGTTGTGGACGACGGCGACCTTGTTCTCGGGGTCCAGGTGCGGGTGCGAGTTGACGTCGCTCGGGGCGCCGTGGGTGGCCCAGCGGGTGTGGGCGATACCGGTGGTGCCGGCGAAGCGCTTGGGGACGCGGGCCTCCAGGTCACGGACCCGGCCCTTGGCCTTGACCATCTTCAGCGCGCCGGACTTCGGCGAGTTGACGACCAGGCCGGCGGAGTCGTAACCCCGGTACTCCAGGCGCTGCAGGCCTTCCAGCAGCAGCGGGGTGGCGTCACGCTTGCCGATGTATCCGACGATTCCGCACATGTGGTTATGCCCCTCCTGAGGTTGTGTGGGTCGTGCCCGGCCGGGTCTCAGCCGTAGACGATGCGGCGCAGCTGCCGGAGCGAGAGCTCCGGGGGCGCCACGGCGCGGTGCGGCAGTTCGGCCGCGATGCGCTCGAAGATCTCCGAGTTGACCGCCCCGGCCGCCTGGAGCTCGCGGTGGCGGCGGCGGACGAATTCCTCGGTCGTCTCGTTGAAGTACGCCAGCACGTCGAGCACCACCCGGGCGGCCTCGCCGCGCTGGAGCGCGGTGCTGCGCACCAGGTGGTCGACGAGGTCGTCGTGTGACGGGCGGCGGTCGAGCACCCGTAGATATTGACGTCTCAAGGCGCGGAACGCAAAGATCCTGCCCGATTTCGGGCAGGATCTCTATGGTCCAGACCAAGGAATGGTGCATTCCGGCCCAGGGCGGCCGTCGGAGTGTCCGTCCGGTGGCCGGAATCGGCGGCGCGAAACCCGGGGCGCGAACCGGGGGCGCGGAACCGGCGGCTTCAGCCGCCGGCCGCTTCAGAACCGGCTGAGCACCGCCGCCTTCGCCGCCGTGAACTCCTCGGCCGTGAGCACCCCGGCCTGGTGCAGCTCCCCGAGCTCGCGGAGCCGCCGCAGCAGCGCGTCGTGGTCCTCGGCCGTTCCGGCCGCGGCGGGGAGCGCGGGGGCGGGCGCAGGCGCGGGCGTGGCGGGCTCCTCGGCCGCCGGCGGTGCCGCCGGATGCGGCATCCGCGCCAGGACCGCCGCCCCGACCAGCGCCATCAGCGGGTCCTTCTTGAAGCCGAACAGCTCCACCGCGTGCGGGTCGTACTTGGGTGCGGGAGCCTTGGCCGTCGCCTGCGCCAGGGTGAAGCGGAGGTAGCCGTTCTCCAGTCCCGCCGCCGGACACCACTCCACCCGCGAGACGTCCCCCACCCGGAAGGTCCGCGTCCCGCCGGAGCTCTTCGCCTCCTCCGTCTTCCAGTTCCACTCCAGCGTGATCCGGTCCCCGTCGAACCCGGCGGTGCCGTCCCCCGCACCGACCACGAGCGGCACGTCGGGCCCCGGCACCAGCCACTCGTCCACGGGCCCGCTCTCCACCTGCTCCAGCAGCAGCGCGTTGCGCACCTCGTCGACGAAGTACTCCGCCACCCCGGCCCGGTCCGGGTCCACCGCCAGCCGGTACGGGTCCGAGGCCTCCGGCAGCCGCCCCGCCGTCAGCTGGAGCAGCGGATCGGCGCCCTCACGCAGCCGCAGCCGCAGCCGGCCCGCCTTCCGCCCCGGTTCGTAGCCGATCCCGGCCAGCGCGCGCAGCGGCACGGCTATGCCGCCGAGGGTCTGGCGCAGCAGCCCGGTCCCCTTGTCCCGGCCGGGAACGATCCGCACCACGTCCCCGTCGAAGGTCCATGTGCCGTCCTTCTGGATGATTTCTGCCATCCGCCGATTCTTTCATCGGCCACGGCACGGCCGTTGGCCTATACCTGGGGCCATGAGACGGGTTGTGCGCACCCTCGGTGTCCTGTTGGTCCTCGCGGCGGCGGTCTCCTGCGCCCAGGCCCGCGGCGCGGACGACCCGAAACCCGGCGAACGGCTCCGCCGCGCCGAACTCGGACCGTACGAACGGCTGCTGCCGGCGCCCGTGTCCGCCCGTCCCGGCGGCCCCGCCCACGTCCTCGCGCCCGGCACGGTCATCCGTACCGGCACCGGCTCCGAGGAGGTCCGGCAGATCGGCGAACGCCTCGCGGAGCAGCTGCGCGGGCCCACCGGGCTGCCGCTGCCGGTCGCCGACGGCGAGGGCGACGGCATCGTCCTGCGCCTGGACCCGTCGGCGCGCGGGCTCGGCGACGAGGGCTACCGCCTGGAGTCCACCGCGCCCGCCGTCACCCTGACCGCCCGCACCCCGGCCGGACTCTTCTACGCCGGCCAGACCCTGCGCCAGCTGGTGACCGGCACCCACGTCCCCGGCGGCACGGTCACCGACGCCCCGCGCTTCGCCTACCGCGGCGCGATGATCGACATCGCCCGCCACCACTTCACCGTCGCCCAGGTCCAGCGCTACGTCGACCAGCTCGCCCAGTACAAGATCAACAAGTTGCACGTGCACCTCACCGACGACCAGGGCTGGCGGCTGGACATCGCCTCCTGGCCGCGGCTCGCCTCGTACGGCGGGGTGGGCGGCGTCGGCGGCGGCCCCGGCGGCCACTGGACCCGCGACGACTACAAGGCCCTCGTCTCCTACGCCGCCGAACGCCACGTGGAGGTGATCCCGGAGATCGACATGCCGGGCCACACCAACGCCGCCCTCGCCTCCTACGCCGAACTCAACTGCGACGGCAAGGCCCCGCCCCGCTACACCGGCACCAAGGTCGGCTTCAGCTCGCTCTGCGTCTCCAAGGAGCTGACGTACGAGTTCGTGGACGACGTGCTCCGCGAGGTCGCCGCCCTCACCCCCGGCCGCTACCTCCACATCGGCGGCGACGAGGCCCACGCCACCCCGGCCGCGGACTACGCGGCCTTCATGGAGCGGGCCCAGGCCGTGGTCGCCGCGTACGGCAAGACCGTGGTGGCCTGGCACCAGCTGGCCGCGGCGGACCCGGCGGACGGCGCCGTCCTCCAGTGGTGGGGCCACGACAAGACCGCGGCGGCGGAACGCGACCGGGTCGCCGCCGCCGCCAGGGCCGGCCACAAGCTGATCCTCTCCCCGGCCGACCACGCCTACCTCGACATGAAGTACGACAAGGACACCAAGCCCGGCCTGACCTGGGCCGGCTACGTCCCGGTCGAACGCGCCTACTCCTGGGACCCGGGCGCGTACTTCCCCGGCGTCCCGGAATCCGCGGTCCTCGGCGTCGAGGCCCCGCTCTGGACGGAGACCATCGCCACCCGCGAGGACTGGGAACTGATGGCCTTCCCCCGCGTCCTCAGCCTCGCCGAACTCGCCTGGTCCCCGGCCACCCGCCTGGACTGGCCCGCCCACGCCCGACGCCTGGCCGCCCAGGCCCCGACCCTGGACGCCCAGAACATCGGCTACCACCGCGCCCCGGACGTCCCCTGGTCCTGACCGCGGACGCGCGACGCCCCCGCCGGCTCCTGCCGGCGGGGGCGTTCTGGTGCGGCCGGTCGGCGTCCGGCTAGCCGATGGCCTTGAACAGGTGCCAGCCGTCCTCGTCGCCGGCGCCGCCCCAGCCGTGCGCGGTGGTCCCGCCGGGCACGAGCCGCTGCACACCGTTGTCGTGCACCATCCAGAAGTCGGGAATCCCGTCTCCCGTCGCGTCCGCCGTCCCGTGCAGCCTCGGGACGGCGGCCCGGCTCCAGCCGGAGTCCCCGTACTCGGTGTCCGCCCCGCCGAGCGAGGCGACCGCCGACTTGAACGACCCGAGGTCCACTCCGCCGTCCGCACCGGCCTTGCCCTTGCGCAACAGCAGGTCGCCGGAGGGCGAGTCACGGAACAGCAGGTCGGGGACCTTGTCGCCGGAGACGTCGCGGACGCCGATCAGGTCCCGCTCCGCCCAGCCGGTGGCGACCTGCCGGGCTTCGCCGAAGCTGGCGCCCCGGTAGCCGGTGAGGGCCCAGAGCGTGTCGCCGGCGAGGGCGAACAGCTCCGGCACGCGGTCGCCGGTGACGTCCTCCACGGCCACGATCTGCCTGAAGCCGGCCGGGTCGGGGGCGCCGGGCGGCAGCAGCATGGGCCTGCGGCGGCCGACGTCGAAGCGGCCGGTGCCGTCACCGGGGTAGACGTACAGCTTTCCGTCCGGCATCCGGGCGATCAGGTCGGTCAGTCCGTCGCCCGGCATCCAGTCCAGCGAGTGGGTGATCAGGGCGGCCTTGTCCGGGCCGTCCGTCCAGTACCCGTCCTCGACCGGCTTCCCGTCCTTCAGCGCGGCGGGCATCCAGGCGTCGGTGTCGCCGGCCGCGTCACCGGCGTAGGTGCGGAGGTTTCCGGCGCCGTCGACGGCGAGGATGTCGGGCATGCCGTCGCCGGTGACGTCACCGGGCTTGTCCTGGCCCGGCCGCGGACGTACGTAGAAGAAGTAGGTGGTCGCGGGGGACACGTTCTCGGCCTTGTCCCTCGTGCGTACGTAGAGGACGTTCGGCCCGGCGGTGTCCACCTTGAGCTTGATGGAGCCGAGCGCGTTCGCGGCGTCCCACACCCAGGTCTTCTGGTCGTAGGTGGGCCGGTTGAGGCTCCACTGGAACTCCGCGATGTCCTCCGCCCGCGCGCCGTTGCCCAGGACTTCGATCCACTGGTCCGGAGTGGCGGCCGGGTGGAGGCTCCACTCGGAGCCGTCGGGTCCGGGCTCCGGGAAGTGGACCGACCGCACGGCCGGGCTGGGCGGGGCGACGTGGTCGACGGTGAACGAGCAGACGGCGTCGGTGCCGGCCGGGCCGCCGGCGGACCACCAGCCGGCCTGGTCGATGGACCAGGCGGACCAGTAGTAGCGGTGCCCGTGGGTGAAGCTCGCCGAGGGGACGTCCGTCCACACCAGGCCCGTGCTGTCGGGCGTGAGGGTGCTGTCGGTGACCACGTGACCGTCCGCGCGCCACACCTTGATGCGCACGTGCTTGAGGTCGCGGCCGAGCTTCGCGTCGTCGTCGGGGTCGGAGCCGCGGGCCTCGAACCGCAGGTCGGTCTTGCCGATGGCCGGGGGCGGTGTCCCGGTCTGGCAGGTGCCGCCCGGGGACGTCTTCATGGACGCCTGCGTCGGCTCGTTGGGCTTCCGGTTGTACTCGACGTCGATGTACGGCGCGTACTCGCCGTTCGTCGCGAACTTCTTCTAGGAGTAGGTGTCCGACTCGTTCGAGGCCCGCAGTCCCAGGCTGAGCGCGTTCCAGCGGTTCTTGGCCGCGTCGTCGACCGCCGACCAGATGTTGATGCCCACCCATTTGTCCGGACAGGTGCCGGAACGGTATCCGTGGCCGTTGCTTTCCTTGTTGACGTACTTGGCCCAGAAAGTCGAGTTGTTCGTGTTCCTCCACGTACTGCTACTGGACACCCAGCCGGTCTGCCACACCTCGTACTGGCGGGCGGAACAGCTGTAGGAATACGTCTGGAGGGTCCTGAGGTAAGCCGATTTCACGGCCGCGTTGTGGAGTTTCGAGGAAAACTCGAAGTTGAACGCTGCGCGCGACAGGCCGTTCGTATCCGATTCGTAACCGACGCGGGCGTCATTCGTGCCGTCGTTGAAGTTCTGGCCGTTGTAGAAGCTGCTGTCCGGATACCTCGCATAAAGCGTGGCCCAGCTCGTCTTGCGGCCGGTGAACGACGGGTCGACGAACACCGGATACACCGTGTCGGGATCGTTCAGGATCCTGCCGCCCGGCTTCATGCGGAGGGTGTTGTCGGCCGCCAGTTCCGCGTCCACCGGAGCCGCGTGACCACCGGTGAGCGGACCGGCGAGGGCGGCCAGCCCGAGGGCCGGGTGGTCCTTCGCCGCCTCCGGCACCGCCGGGGCCTCGTCCACGGTGTGGCGGGCCTCGCCGGCGGAGTCCCACATGAAGGGAGTGGGGGAGACGGCCATCTCCACGCCCTGACCGTCCAGGGCGCTGACCACCTTGGTCTCGGCGTTCATCCTGAACGTCAGGTCGGGGGAGCTGAGAAGGTAGTCCAGCTCGGCGAGCAGAGGGTCGGCCGCCGCCTGCTTGTCGTGCACGATCAGTACGTGGCCGTAGCCGCTGTCGCGTGCGGTGAGCAGCAGGTCGATCCCGGGGCGCACGTTCTCGTACAGGGCGCGGGGCCCGTCGACGACGGGGGCGGGCAGGGTGCCCGGCCACTGCACCACGACGTCGTGGCCCTCGCTGGTGAACCTGACCAGCTCCGTCCACTCCGTCGCCGTGGTGGTGGTTGCGGTGGCGGGTGTCCGCAGGCCGCGCCCCGACGACCCCTCGACGGGCCTGACCCACATCGGCGCCCGCGAATACGACCCGACCACGGGCCGCTTCATCTCGGTCGACCCGATCATCGACGTCACCGACCCGCTCCAGATGAACGGCTACACGTACGCCAGCGGCAACCCGGTGAGCAAGTGGGACCCGACAGGGCTCAAGGAAGACAACTGCGCCTACTGGAGCAGTTGCACTGCGAACGGCGGTGGCTTCGACGAAACGCCTGATAATCCGCAGCAGATCACAACCGAGACCGATAGCGGTACCGGCGACGGCAGCGGAGTCAGCAGCAGCAAGTCCAGTGGGTCAGGTAGCGGTAAGAAGTGCGGTTGGCTGTCCACCTGCAAGCTGAAGCAGGGGTGGAACTGGGCCAAGAAGAACAAGAACATCATCATCACGGTAGCCGTGGAAGTGACCGTCGGGGCCGCCTGCTACACAGCTGCAGCTGCAGCTGCAGCAGGAGCCGCCACCGGCGGCGTCGGACTCGGCATCGCCGTAGGGTGTGGAGCCCTGGCTGGAGCAGTCGGTGGTTGGGTCAGCAACGGCCTGGACCCAGGCGCTGACCACAGCGTCACAGGCCGGCTCAAGTCGGCGGCCACCGGTGCCGTATGGGGTGCCGCCGGCGGAGCGGCCGGCGCGGCAGGCGCCGTCGCCGTCAAGGCGGCGGCCTCCAAGGTGGCCTCAGCGGTGGGCCGTAGCAAGGCTGCTGCACCCAGTGGGGGCAGCTGCCCGACGAAGAACAGCTTCGCGGCCGGCACGCTCGTCGTTCTGGCAGATGGTGGTACCAAGCCGATCGAGGCCATCGAGAGTGGCGACAAGGTACTGGCCACGGATCCTGAGACCGGAATAACCGAAGCCAAGGAAGTCACGGCCGAGATCACCGGTGAGGGCTCCAAGAATCTCGTCCAGATAAGCATTAAGGACGGCTCATCGGACGCAACTCTCACCGCCACGGACAAGCACCCCTTCTGGGTGCCCGAACGCCAGGCCTGGGTCGCCGCCACCAACCTCCAGCCGGGCCAATGGCTCCGTACCAGCGCCGGCACGTCCGTGCAGATCACGGCGATTAAACGCTGGACAAGCCCCCAATCCACCGTCCACAACCTCACCGTCGCCGACCTCCACACGTACTATGTGCTGGCTGGTGCGACCCCACTGCTCATTCACAACTGCGGCGGCGGGGCTCTCGATCTTGACAATCTGCAGGACCGGGCTGACACCCTGCACACACTCATTCCGGCAGGGAAGGCGAACGACAGGGCGACCACTGGAGTCATGCACGCGGTCGGCGCTGGACCGGAGTCTCTCGACGTTGTGGCCGTTGGAGCACGGAAGAATATCTCGCAGATTCAACGTGCACAGCTACTCCCTCATGAACTCGGGATATCGCGCACTGGTGTGGACGCTGCAGGCAACTACCCGCATGCAGAGGTCAAGCTCTGGGAGACGGCCGTCCATCTCGACCTGAAGCCGACGGGCCTGGCAGTCAATAGGCCGTTCTGTGTGGACTGTCGGGGCTTCCTTCAGGGCCACGGTGCGACGCTGGTCAGTGATACACAGGCGATTTGGACTCCGTGAGGTGAATTGAGATGGGTTTTGTCGAAGATGTCGCAGTCGTCCGTGTGGAGTGCGCACGGCTGACCCCGCGTCAGCGGCTGGCTATCACAGCCCTATGCGCAACGAAGGTGCGATCGGTGTCCATGGCCTTCCTCCATGATTCAGGACACGTTGATTCCTTTTATCGGATCAACAACGGCCTGGACGCCGTGTGGTTGGACCTTCGCGGTATCCGACAAGCTTCGGCCGCAGATCTCGTGCGAGTCCGAGGAGAGGCGGAGCGATGGATCGCTCGCCTCGAGGACGTCGGGGGGGATGCGGCCGGCTTCGCGGCAGATGCAATCTCCGTGTCGGTGTCTGCGATGTCAAGCTTTGTTGAGGAAGATCCAGAGGCTGCAGTAAACGCGGTGATCTCGATCGCTGAAATCTGCTCGGAGGTCGCTGAATTTTTGGCGGACCATCAGAGTGCCGAAGGGCAATACTTCGTTAAGAGTGACGAGGCTGGTGAAGCGTCCGTAGCCGAGATCAAGAACGATCTGGAGTTCCTCAGCGGCTTTCCCGCTGATGAGTTTCCCGCGACTCGGTTCATGCGCCGGGCCGGGGCTGCGAACCTTGCTCTGGCAGAGCAGATGAAGATGGTTCTGAGTGTGGACCGGTTGCGTCTGCACTGAGAGGCCGTGCGATCAACCCTTGCACCAGACGCCTTCGGGACAGTTGCGGCGTGGCTACGCGCCCATGGCCTCGTCCACGCCGCGCAGGGCGTTGGGCCTGGGGTACCTCCCGGGTGCCTCCTACGACGAGATCGGCTGACGCGCGGGGAAAAGCGGACGGCGTGTGCGCGAAGGGGGCCAGGCTGGGCTTCGCGGACACGCCGTCCGGGGAGGGAGCGGCGGCGTCGAGGGACCGTATCGGCGCCGCCGCTCCTTCGTTCACCGCCGCGCGTAGGGCGCGACGGGGTTCTTGAGGTTGCCGATCAGCTGGAGCGCGGCGGACGGGTCGGCGAGGTCGACCATCTGCTTGTTGTTGCGCAGCTGGAGGCGGTTGAGGCAGGACAGCTGGAACTCCTCGGCGAAGAAGTCGTAGCGCTCGAACTTCTCGGCCAGGGCCGGCATGGAGTCCTGGTAGTCGTGGGCGCAGTCGGCCACGGCCTGCCAGAACGTTTCCTCGGTGCAGATGCCCTCGGTGACGAGGATCGAGGAGAGGAAGCGGAAGAAGCAGTCGAAGACGTCCGTGAAGATGGACAGGAGCTTCATGTCCTCCGGGATGTCGGCGCGGATGCGCTCGACCGCCGGCGGGAGGACCGCTTCGGCGTCCATGATGACGATCTCTTCGGCGATGTCCTTGAAGATCGCCCGCTGGACCACGCCGTCCTTGATCACCAGGATCGTGTTCTCGCCGTGCGGCATGTAGGCGAGGTCGTACTGGTAGAAGCAGTGGATCAGGGGGAGGAGGTAGGCGCGGAGGTAGGGCTTGAGCCATTCCGCCGGGGTGCGGCCGGATTCGGCGATCAGGGCGCCCACGAAGGACTTGCCGTCGGAGTCGACGTGGAGGAGGGAGGCCATGGTGGCCAGGCGTTCCCCGTCGCCGAGGGAGTTCACCGGCGACTCGCGCCACAGGGCCGCCAGCATCTTGCGGTACGGCGAGTAGCGGTCGGTGGCGCGTTCCATCTGCATGTGGCGGTAGCCGATGGCGGCGCGCTCGCGGATGATCGAGAAGTTGGCTGACTGGAGGACGTCGTCCGACTCGATGAGGTTGTGGAGCCAGTCGTTGATCGCCGGCGTGGCCTCCATGTAGGCGGCCGAGAGGCCCCGCATGAAGCCCATGTTCAGGACGGAGATGGCCGTCTTGACGTAGTGCTTGGTGGGGGTGGTGGTGTTGAAGAACGTACGGATCGACTGCTGCGGGAGGTACGCGTCCTCGCCCTCGCCCAGCAGGACCAGGCGGCGGGTCGCGATCTCGGCCGCGAAGGTGATCGTGGTCTTGTTCCACCACTGCCAGGGGTGGACCGGGAAGAGGTGGTAGGCGGACGGGTCCAGGCCCAGGGAGCGCAGTTTCGCCGCGAAGAGGTCCACCGTCGCGTCGCCGAGCTCGGCGCGCATGAAGCTGTCGTGCTCCAGGCCGGCGCCCGCGGTGAAGGTGGAGACGTCCTTGTGGGCCGCCGCCCAGATCAGGTGGACGGGGTTCGCCGCCTCCGGGGCATACGAGTGGTACTCGTGCACGCCGAAGCCGAGGCGGCCGTTGTTCGCCACGAAGCAGGGGTGGCCCTCGGTCATGCCGGTCTCGATGTCCTGGAACGAGGACTTGGCGAGCACGGAGGACGGGGTCTGCGGCTTGGTGTACTTGTACGCCGAGCCCGCCAGGGTGGAGGAGATCTCCTCCAGGTAGACCGGGAGGACCTCCGCGCTCAGCCCGAGGGTCTGCTGGAACTCGATGTGGAAGTCGAGGGCGTCCAGCGGGAGGGAGACGCCGTCCTTCAGGCGGGTGATCGAGGGCTCGTCGACCGCCCAGTGGTCCAGGGCATGGAGGGCCGCGGTGAAGTGGTACTCCACCGTGCCGTCGTCCGAGACGACCGAGTAGCGGTCGTCGCCGAGGGACTCGGGGGTCAGCAGGCGCTCGTGCGAGAACTCCGCCAGGGCCTTGCGGACCAGCGCGCGGTTGGCGCGCAGCCACAGCTCGGGGGAGAGGTGGGTGATCGCGTCGGTGAGGCTCATGCCGACACCTCCGTCACGCCGGTCGCGTAGATGCCGGTGGCCGCCTCGAACTGCGCGCGGGTGCAGAAGGACAGCAGGGCTTCCTTCTCCGGCTTCTGGACCGGGTGGGAGGCCACGAAGCCGACCGCCTCGTTGAGGGCGTGGACGGCCTTGTTGCCGACGTCCGGCTCGACGACCACGCGGCGGGTGGCCGGGTCGTCGAACAGGGCGGCCATGACCGTGGTGATCACGGCGCGGGTGAAGCCGGAGAGCGGCTGCTCGGTCGGCGCCACCAGGAAGTGCATGCCGACGTCGCCGGGCTCCGGGTCGTACAGGCCGACCAGTTCCAGCTCGCGCGGGTCGTACTTCTCCATCAGGAAGGCAGGCTCGCCGTTGTGGTAGCCGAGGTACGCGTCGTGGTGCTCGTGGGCGACGATCCGCTCGTACTCCTGGGTGACCTCCTCCAGGGAGAGGTCCTGCATCAGCCAGAAGGAGGCCTTGGGGTGGGTGACCCACGCGTGCAGGAGCTCCGCTTCGGCGAGCGGGTCGAGGGGGCGGACGGAGAACTCGCCGAGGGCGTCGTCCGTCCGCTTGAAGAGTATGCCGGGGGTGGTGCTCATCGGTGGGTGCCTTCCGGGGCGGTGAACTGCTGGAACGCGATGGACTTCTCGACCTTGTAGTACTCGCGGCCGAGCAGCTCACCAATGATGTACGCGTTGCGGTACGCCGCCATGCCCAGGTCGGGCGAGGTGAGCGAGTGGTTGTGGGTGGTGCCGTTCTGCAGGTAGACGCCGCGGCCGGTGGTGTCGACGCTGTAGTTGCGGGCGGCGTCCAGGCGGCCGCGGCCGTCGAAGTTCAGGCGGTCCTGGATCGGCCGCAGGAACTCCGGGGTCGAGTACTTGTAGCCGGTGGCCAGGACGAGGCCCTCCGTGGCCAGGGAGAAGTCGCGCTCCTGCTCCTCCTGGCGCAGCCCGAGGGTGTACGTGCCCGTGGTGGTGTCGTACGCGGCGCTGTTGAGGGAGGTGTTGGTGAGGAGGGAGGTCGGGACGGCGCCCGGCATCGACACCCGCTTCTGGTAGAGCAGGTCGAAGATCTCGTTGATGAGGTCGCCGTCGATGCCCTTGAAGAGGTTCTTCTGCTGGTTCTCCAGGCGGTACCGGGTGTCCTCGGGGAGGGCGTGGAAGTAGTCCACGTACTCCGGGGAGGTCATCTCCAGGGTCAGCTTGGTGTATTCGAGCGGGAAGAAGCGGGGGGACCGGGTCACCCAGTTCAGCTGGTAGCCATGGGTGTCGATCTCGGAGAGGAGGTCGTAGTAGATCTCCGCCGCGCTCTGGCCCGAGCCGATCAGGGTGATGGACTTCTTCTTCTGCAGCTCCGCCTTGTTCTGCACGTAGACGGAGTTGTGGATGAAGTCGCCGCCGAGGCCGTCGCAGGCCGCCGGGACGTGCGGCGGGGTGCCGGTGCCGAGGACCAGGCGGCGGGCCCGGTGGGTGGCGCCCTTGTCGGTGTGGACCTCGTACACCGCGGCGGCCGCGTCGTAGGTGACCGAGGTGACCGAGGTGGAGTACAGGACGTTGTCGAGGCGGTCGGCCGCCCAGCGGCAGTAGTCGTTGTACTCGGTCCGCAGCGGGTAGAAGTTCTCCCGGATGTAGAACGAGTACAGCCGGTCCTTGTCCTTCAGGTAGTTGAGGAAGGAGAAGGGCGAGGTCGGGTCGGCGAGGGTGACCAGGTCCGACATGAACGGGGTCTGCAGGTGCGCGCCGTCCAGGAACATGCCCGCGTGCCACTCGAAGTGCGGCTTCGATTCGATGAAGAGACCGTTCAGCTCGTCGATCGGCGCGGTGAGGCAGGCGAGGCCCAGGTTGAAGGGGCCGAGGCCGATGGCGATGAAGTCGTACGTCTCGGTGGTCTCAGGCGTGGACAAGGGATTCTCCCAGGTACTGCTCGGCGTGCGCGGCGAGGAGGTCGAGGACGGCGGCGATGTCGGCCGTCGTGGTCTGCGGGTTGAGGAGGGTGAACTTCAGGTACTGGGCGCCGTCCACCTTGGTGCCGGCGACCACGGCCTCACCGGAGGCGAACAGCGCCTTGCGGGCGTGCAGGTTGGCCTCGTCGACCAGGTCGGGGCGTACGGAGGCGTCCTCGGGGACGTAGCGGAAGACCAGGGTGGACAGCTGCGGGCGGACGACCACCTCGAAGCGCGGGTGGGCGGCGATGACCTCGTAGCCGGCCGCTGCCAGGTCGACGACCTCGTCGAAGAGGCCGCCGATGCCGTCGGCGCCCATGATGCGCAGCGTCATCCACAGCTTGAGGGCGTCGAAGCGGCGGGTGGTCTGGATGGACTTGTCGACCTGGTTGGGGATCCGCTCCTCGGCCATCCGGCGCGGGTTGAGGTAGTCCGCGTAGTAGGTGGCGTGCTTGAGGGTGTCCCGGTCGCGGACCAGCATCGCCGAGGAGGAGACGGGCTGGAAGAACGACTTGTGGTAGTCGACCGTGACCGAGTCGGCGTGCTCGATGCCGTCGAGGAGGTGGCGGCGGGTGGGGGAGGCGAGCAGACCGCAGCCGTACGCGGCGTCCACGTGCATCCAGGCGGAGTGCTCGGCGGCGAGCGCGGCGATCTCCGGGAGCGGGTCGATGGAGCCGAAGTCGGTGGTTCCGGCGGTGGCCACGACGGCCATCGGGAACAGGCCCTCGGCGCGGCAGCTCTCCAGCTCCAGGGCGAGGGCGGCGGTGTCCATGCGGCGGTTGCGGTCCACCGGGACGGCTATGACGGCCTCGTAGCCCATGCCCAGCATGGCGGCGGACTTCTTCACGCTGAAGTGGCTGACCTCGGAGGTGAAGATGCGGAGTTTCGGCAGGAGTTCGGCCTTGGTGAGCGCCTCGCCGCGGTCCGCGGCCTCCTTGAGGACGATGCGGCAGGCCTCGTCACGGGCCAGCAGCAGCGAGTGGAAGTTGGACTGGCTGCCGCCGGAGGTGAACACGCCGTCCGCGTCCGGGCCGAGGCCGATGCGCTCGGCGGTCCAGTCGATGAGGCGGCGCTCGATGAGCGTGCCGCCGATCGACTGGTCCCAGGTGTCCATGGAGGAGTTGACCGCCGCCATGATCGCCTCGCCGAGTACGGCGGGGATGACCACCGGGCAGTTGAGGTGCCCGAGGTAGCGGGGGTGGTGGAAGTAGACCGCGTCCCGGAGGTAGACCTCTTCCAGCTCGTCCAGGACGGCGGCCGGGTCCCCGAGCGGACGGTCCAGGTCGATCGAGGCGATGACCGGGGCGAGTTCGTCGACGGAGATGCCGGTGTGGGGCTTCTCGGTGGAGGCGAGTTTCGCGGCCACTCGGTCGACGCCCGCGGTGACGGTGCGCCGGTAGAGGTCGGCGGTCGACTCGTTGAGCAGATGCGAGCGCATCAACAGATCCTCCGGGACAGGGAAGAGGCGTGTGGGGCAGCAAGGCTTAGGTTAGCCTAACCTAAGTTTTGCGCCAAATAGACGAGCCCCGGCTGGACAGCCGGGGCTCGTCATGTGAAGTGCGTTACTACAGCGCGGAGTCGGGGTCCTCGCTGGGTGCCTGGCCGGCGTACGCCTCGGCCAGCAGCTGCTCCTCGCTCGCACCGAGGCGCCAGTAACCGGTGAAGCGCACCGCGCGCCGGTTGACCGAACGTTCCTGCACCATGTGGCGGCGGACCGCCCGTACGGTGCCCGCCTCGCCCGCGATCCAGCCGTACGGGGCGGCCGCCGCGGGCAGTTCGGTGCCGCGGATCTCCGTGAGCACCCGCTCGGTGCGCCCGGGGCCGGAGTCGGCCCGGACGATCCAGGTGATCTCCGCCTTGGCGGAGGTGGCGAGCTCCAGCCGGTCGTCCTCGTGCGGCACCTCGAACCAGGCGTGCACGGGGGTGCCTTCGGGCAGGGCCTGGAGGATCGCAGCGGCGGCGGGCAGCGCGGTCTCGTCGGCGTACATCCAGACCGCGTCCGTGCCGGCCGGGAGCTGGAAGCGGACGGACTTGTTCGCGGCGACGGCCGGGCCGATCGCCATGATGCGCCGGCCGGGCACGGCCCGCCCCGCCCAGCGGGATGCGGGGGAGGAGTCCCCGTGGAGCACGAAGTCGATGTCGACCTCGACGGCGCCCTCCTCGGTACGGCGCTGTTCGCGCACCGTGTAGGAGCGCATCACCGGTCGCTCCGCGTCGGGCACCGCCCGCCAGGCGCCGAACCAGGTGTCCTCGTCCGTGGACGGCAGCACCGTGTGCTCCGCGTCGCCCACCGGGAGGAACAGCGACAGGCTCTGGTCCCAGCCGCCGGAGCGGAAGCCGGCGAGCGACTCGCCGCCGAACGTGACCCGCAGGAACGAGTGCCCGAGGCGGCGGGTGCGCAGCACCTCCAGTTCGAAGAACCGGAAGTGGGCCTCGGCCGGGACCTCGGACGCGGTGGCGGTCATGGGTCTTGTCCCCCTGGGAGCAGTGCGGTGGCCGGCCGCGCGGGTCGCGCGCGGCCGGCCGTGGGTTCAGGCTGCGTTCAGCGCCGGCCGGGTCCGGCCGGGTCGAGCCGGGTCCAGCCGGCCCAGCTGGACCAGCTGGTTCAGCGGGTTCAGCTGACCTTCTTGGCGTTCTGGATCGCCTTGGCCAAATCCTCCAGGATCTGCGCGCACTTCTCGTACGAGTAGATCGGCTCGGTGACGCGCGGGACGACCTGGTTGGCCTTGACGGCCGGCAGGCCCGTCCAGGTCGGCTTGTCCTTCAGGGCGTCGGGCTGCAGGGTGGCGCTGCGGTTGTCGAGCAGGATGACGTCGGCCTTGTACTTGCCGGCGGTCTCCCAGCTCAGGGACTCGAAGAAGCCGCCCTGGTCCAGCTTGTCCTGCTCCGGGAGGACGAAGTCGACGCCGAGCTCCTTGAAGTACTTCAGGTCGGCGGAGGTCTCCGGGGTGGACACGTAGAACATCTCGGCGGAGCCGGAGCCGACCAGCACCTTGATGCCCGGGTTGGCCTTGGTGGCCTCGCGGACCTTGGCGGCGGCGGCCTCGAAGCGGGCCTTGGCGTCCACGGTCTTCTTGGCGTTCAGGTCGGCGCCGAGGGACTTCGCGAGGTCCGCGGTGCGCTCCAGGGCCTTCGTCAGGGTGACGTTGTTGCCGCTCTGGTCCTTGCCGCCGACGGCGACGGCCGCGGCCGGGGCCAGCTTGAGGATCTTGTCCTTGGAGTCCTCGGGGACGTACCAGTAGGTGCCGTCCCAGGTGTTGGTGGCCAGCAGCTCCGGCTTCAGGGCGGCGTACTTCTCGACGTTGAACTCGCCGTAGGTGTTGCCGAGGATCTCGACCTTGGAGATGTCCAGCGAACCGGCCTGGACGTCGGGCTTGCCGTCGGCGGTCTTGGTCGGGCCGAAGACGCCCTTGACCTGGATGCCGTAGTCGTAGAGGGCCGCGGCCGTACCGGTGAAGGCGACGATGTTCTTCGGGGTGCTCTTCGCCGACAGGTCCTTGCCGAGGTCGTCCTTGAACGCCCAGGCCGCGGAGGCACCCTTGTCGCCCGGCTCGGCGGTCTTGCCCGAGTCGGAGCCACCGCACGCGGTGAGGGCCGCGACGAGGCCGAGAGCGCCGCCCGCGGCGATCAGGCCGCGACGGGTGAGGATGGTGGCTCGGGGCTTGGGCATGTCTGTGTCCGCTTTCGTACTTGCCGGGGCGGCCTCTGGGCCGTTCGGAACGAAGGTTAGCCTAACCTCAACGCTCCGGGTAAGGGGGCCCTAAGTAACGCCCCGGCAACTAATTTCGGACACTTCGTCAGGTCAGGGACGGTCGGTTTTCGGCCGACCGCACCCCGCGTCAGCGGTCAGCCCGCGAAACCGAGCTCACGGGCGATCAGCATCCGCTGCACCTCGCTCGTGCCCTCGCCGATCTCCAGGATCTTGGAGTCGCGCCACATCCGGGCCACCGGGTACTCGTTCATGAACCCGTACCCGCCGTGGATCTGCGTGGCCTCGCGGGCGTTGTCCACCGCCACCGTCGAGGAGTACAGCTTCGCGATCGCCGCCTCCTTCTTGAACGGCTCCCCGGCCACCAGCCGCGAGGCCGCGTCCCGCCAGCCCAGGCGGGCCATGTGGGCGCGCATCTCCATGTCCGCCAGCTTGAACTGGATGGCCTGGTTGTCGCCGATGGGCCGGCCGAAGGCCTGCCGCTCCCGGGCGTACTTCACCGACTCGTCCACGCAGCCCTGCGCCAGACCGGTGGCCAGCGCCGCGATGGCGATCCGGCCCTCGTCCAGGATCCGCAGGAACTGGGCGTAGCCCCGCCCCTCCTCGCCGACCAGGTTCGCGAGCGGCACCCGGACGTCGTCGAAGGACAGCTCCCGGGTGTCGGAGGCGTTCCAGCCCACCTTTGAGTAGGGCGCCGCCACCGTGAACCCGGGCGTGCCCGACGGCACGATGATGGAGGAGATCTCCGGACGGCCGTCCGCCTTGCGCCCGGTCACCGCGGTGACCGTGACCAGGCCCGTGATGTCCGTGCCCGAGTTGGTGATGAAGCACTTCGAACCGTTGATCACCCACTCGTCGCCGTCCCGGACGGCCGTGGTGCGGGTGCCGCCGGCGTCACTGCCCGCGCCCGGCTCGGTCAGGCCGAACGCGCCCAGCATCTCGCCCGCGCACAGCTTCGGCAGCCACTGGCGCTTCTGCTCCTCCGTACCGAACAGGTACAGGGGCATGGCGCCCAGGGAGACGCCCGCCTCCAGGGTGATGGCCACGGAGGAGTCGACCCGGGCCAGCTCCTCCAGGGCGATGCCGAGGGCGAGGTAGTCGCCGCCCATCCCGCCGTACTCCTCGGGGAAGGGCAGGCCGAACAGGCCCATGCGGCCCATCTCGCGGACGATCTCGTAGGGGAACTCGTGCCGCTCGTAGAAGTCGCCGATCTTCGGCGCGACGACGTCGTGGGCGAACTCCTCGACGGTACGGCGGAGTTCCTCGTGCTCGGGGGTGAGCCGGTGGTCGAGGGGCATGGCTGTCATTGCTCCTTGTGGGAGAGGGCGCGGACGGTACGGGAGGGGCTGGGGCGGCCCAGCCGGTCGGCCATCCACACGCTCGTGGCGGTGAGGGCGGCCAGGTCGACCCCGGTCTCGATGCCGAGGCCGTGGAGCATCCACACCAGGTCCTCGGTGGCGAGGTTGCCGGTGGCGCTCTTCGCGTACGGGCAGCCGCCCAGCCCGCCGGCCGAGGCGTCGACCGTGGTGACGCCGTGCTGGAGTGCGGCGAGGGTGTTGGACAGGGCCTGACCGTAGGTGTCGTGGAAGTGGACCCCGATGCGGTCGGTGGCGACGCCCGCCCCGTTCAGGGCCGTGAGCAGGCCCTTGACGTGGCCGGGGGTGGCGACGCCGATGGTGTCGCCCAGGCTCAGCTCGTCACAGCCGAGGTCCAGCAGCGCCCTGGCGACGCCGACCACCTGGGAGAGGGGGACCGGGCCCTCCCAGGGGTCGCCGAAGCACATCGAGAGGTAGCCGCGCACGTGCATGCCGTCGGCCTTGGCGGCGGCGACGACCGGCTCGAACATGGCGAGGGACTCGGCGACGGTCCGGTTGAGGTTCCGCGAGGCGAACGTCTCGGTGGCGGAGCCGAACACGGCGATCCGGCGGGCGCCCAGGGCGCGGGCCCGGTCCAGGCCGCGCTCGTTCGGCACGAGCACCGGCAGGTCCACGCCGTCGAGGCCGGCCAGGCGCGGGTACAGCTCCTCGGCGTCGGCCAGCTGCGGCACCCACTTGGGGTGCACGAAGCTGGTCGCCTCGACGGTGGTGAGGCCGGCGGCGGCCAGCCGGCGGATGAACTCCGCCTTCACGTCGGTCGGGACGGCGGTCTTCTCGTTCTGCAGGCCGTCGCGGGCGCCGACCTCGTGGATGCGGACCCGGGCCGGCAGGCCCGGCGCGGGCACGGTCATGGGCAGGCCGTTCACTTCGCACCCTCCTCGTCCGCCGGGGTGACCACGGCCAGGACCTGGTCCATGGCGACGGTCGTGCCGGGGGTGACGTCGAGTTCGGTGACGGTGCCGGCGTGCGGGGCGGAGATGACGTGCTCCATCTTCATCGCCTCGACCACGAGCAGGCTCTGTCCGGCGGCCACCTCGTCGCCCACGGCGACCTTCACCACCGTGACGGTGCCGGGCATGGGCGCGGCGAGGGTGTCCGCGCCGGTCCGGCCCGCCCCCGTGAGGCTCGCCCGCACGGGGTCGTGCCGCTGCACGTGCCAGGTGTCGCCGTCCCGCCCGAGCCAGAGGCCCTCGGGGGACGGCGCGTGGTGGAACCGGTGGGTGACGCCGTCCAGTTCGACGGTGACGGTCTGGGGGAGCACCTCGACGAGACGGGCCGGTGCCGGGCCTTCCGTGCCGTCGAAGGCGATCTCGTACGACGCGCCGCCGGTGCGGGTGCGGGTGCGGACGGCGACCGGGTCCTGGCCCGGGAGGCGGAAGTGGTGCACCGTCCAGGCGGGCGTGCCGCCCAGCCGCCAGCCGCTCGGGACGTCGAACGGGTCGACCCAGCCGGCGGTGGAGCCGCCGTCCCGCCGGCCCGACAGCAGCGCGGCCGTCGCGTAGACCTCCGCGGGGACGCCCGCCGGGAGCAGCGTCTCCAGGTCGCGCTCCACCAGCCCGGTGTCCATGTCGCCGGACACCACCTCGGGGTGCGCCAGCAGCCTCCGCAGGAACCCCGTGTTCGTCTGGACGCCCAGGATCACCGTGTCCGCCAGCGCCGCCCGCAGGGAGCGCAGCGCCGCCGCCCGGTCCGGGCCCCACGCGATGACCTTGGACAGCATCGGGTCGTACGTGCTGCCCGTGTCCACGCCCGCGCTCAGCCCGGAGTCGGTGCGGACGGTGTCCGAGGCGGGCTCGGACAGGGCCAGGACCCGGCCCCCGGACGGCAGGAAGCCGCGCGCCGGGTCCTCGGCGCAGATCCGCGCCTCGACGGAGTGCCCGGTCAGGCGGACGTCCTGCTGGCCGAAGCCGAGCGGCGCGCCCGCCGCGACCAGCAGCTGCTGTTCCACCAGGTCCAGCCCGGTGATCCGCTCCGTCACGGGGTGCTCGACCTGGAGGCGGGTGTTCATCTCCATGAAGTAGTACGAGGACGGGTCGCCGCCCGGCACGATGAACTCCACCGTGCCCGCGCCGACGTACCCGCACGAGCGGGCCGCGTTCACCGCCGCCTCGCCCATCGCCGCCCGGATCTCCGGCGTGAGGAGCACCGACGGGGCCTCCTCGACCACCTTCTGGTGGCGGCGCTGCAGCGAGCACTCGCGCTCGCCCAGGTGGACGACGTTCCCGTGACCGTCCGCCAGAACCTGGATCTCGATGTGCCGGGGCCGGTCGATCCACCGCTCCACCAGCAGGGTGTCGTCCCCGAAGGAGGACCGCGCCTCGCGGCGGGCCGCCGCGATCTCGTCCGCCAGCAGCGCCTCGTCACGCACCAGCCGCATGCCCTTGCCGCCGCCGCCGGCCGACGGCTTCAGCAGCACCGGCGTGCCGATCTCGTGTGCCGCGGCGATCAGTTCGGCGTCGGACAGGCCGCTGCCCGAGGAGCCGGGCACCACCGGGACGCCGGCCGCCCGTACCGTCTCCTTGGCCCGGATCTTGTCGCCCATCAGCGAGATCGCCGACGCCGGGGGGCCGATGAAGGTGAGGCCCGCCCCGGCGCACGCCGCGGCGAACGCCGCGTTCTCGGCGAGGAAGCCGTAGCCGGGGTGCACCGCCTCGGCGCCGGTGCGCCGCGCCGCGTCCAGCAGGCGCTCCACCGACAGGTAGCTCTCGGCGGCCGCCGCGGGGCCGATCCGGACGGCCGTGTCGGCCTCCCGCACGTGCCGCGCGTCGGCGTCCGCGTCGCTGAAGACGGCCACGGAGCGCACGCCCAGCGACCGCAGGGTCCGGATGACGCGGACGGCGATCTCGCCCCGGTTGGCGACCAGGACGGTCCGGAACATCGAAGGGTTGGTCACAGTCCTGTCCTCACATCCGGAAGATGCCGAAGCCGGGCTCGCCCAGCGGGGCGTTGGCGCAGGCGGTCAGGGCCAGCCCCAGCACCTGGCGGGTCTCCAGCGGGTCGATGACCCCGTCGTCCCAGAGCCGGGCGGTGGCGTAGTAGGCGTTGCCCTGCTCCTCGTACTGGCGGCGGATCGGCGCCTTGAAGGCGTCCTCCTCCTCGGCCGGCCAGTCCTGGCCCGCGGCCTCCATCTGGTCGCGCTTGACGGTGGCGAGGACCGAGGCGGCCTGCTCGCCGCCCATGACGGAGATCTTGGCGTTGGGCCACATCCACAGGAAGCGCGGCGAGTAGGCCCGGCCGCACATCGAGTAGTTGCCCGCGCCGTAGGAGCCGCCGACGACCACCGTCAGCTTCGGTACCCGGGTGCAGGCCACCGCGGTCACCATCTTGGCGCCGTGCTTGGCGATGCCGCCCGCCTCGTAGTCGCGGCCCACCATGAAGCCCGAGATGTTCTGCAGGAACAGCAGCGGGATGCCGCGCTGGTCGCACAGCTCGATGAAGTGGGCGCCCTTCTGGGCGGATTCCGCGAACAGGATGCCGTTGTTGGCGACGATGCCGACCGGGTGGCCGTGGATCCGGGCGAAGCCGGTGACCAGGGTCTGCCCGAACTCGGCCTTGAACTCCTGGAAGCGGGAGCCGTCCGTGATCCGCGCGATGACCTCGCGGGCGTCGTACGGGGTGCGGGAGTCCACCGGCACCGCGCCGTACAGCCCGTACGGGTCGACCTTCGGCTCCTCGGGGGCGGTGACCTCCCAGGGCAGCGCCCCGCGCGCGGGCAGGGTGGCGACGATGTCGCGGACGATCCGCAGCGCGTGCGCGTCGTCCTCCGCGAGGTGGTCGGTGACGCCGGAGACCCGGGAGTGGACCTCGCCGCCGCCGAGCTCCTCGGCCGTGACCACCTCGCCAGTGGCGGCCTTCACCAGCGGCGGGCCGCCCAGGAAGATCGTGCCCTGGTTGCGGACGATGACGGCCTCGTCGCTCATCGCCGGGACGTACGCGCCGCCGGCCGTGCAGGACCCGAGGACGGCCGCGATCTGCGGGATCCCGGCGCCCGACATCCGCGCCTGGTTGTAGAAGATCCGCCCGAAGTGCTCGCGGTCCGGGAAGACCTCGTCCTGCATCGGCAGGAAGGCGCCGCCGGAGTCGACCAGGTAGAGGCAGGGGAGACGGTTCTCCAGGGCCACCTCCTGGGCGCGGAGGTGCTTCTTCACGGTCATCGGGTAGTAGGTGCCGCCCTTGACGGTGGCGTCGTTCGCGACGATGACGCACTCGCGGCCGCTGACCCGCCCGATGCCCGCGATCACGCCGGCGGCGGGCGCGGCGCCCCCGTACATCCCCTCGGCGGCCAGCGGGGCCAGCTCCAGGAACGGGGAGCCCGGGTCGAGCAACGCGTCCACCCGGTCACGGGGAAGCAGCTTCCCGCGGGCGGTGTGCCGCGCGCGGGCCTTCTCGCCGCCGCCGAGGCGGGCGGCCTCCAGCCGGGCCCGCAGACCCTCGGCCAGCTCGTGGTGGGCGGCCTCGTTGGTCCGCCAGGCTTCGGACGCCGGATCCGCGGCGCTCGTCAGCACTGGTGCCTGCTGCATCCCGTGAGCCCCCTTGCCCTCGGTTAATGAGCGTTAACACATGACGCGCCTAGGTTAACGAGCGCTAACGGCCCTGTCTAGAATGGATTCCCATGACCACATCAGCGGCCGCCCCCACCCGTCGCGAGCAGATCCTCAACGAGGCCGCTCGCCTCTTCGCCGCGCGCGGATTCCACGGCGTCGGCGTGGACGAGATAGGCGCCGCCGTCGGCATCAGCGGCCCCGGCCTCTACCGGCACTTCGCAGGCAAGGACGCCATGCTGGCCGAGCTGCTGGTGGGCATCAGCGAACGGCTCCTCACCGGCGGCCGCCACCGGGTCGCCGAAGCGGCCGGGAACCCCGCCGCCACCCTGTCCTCGCTGATCGACGGACACATCGACTTCGCCCTCGACGACCGGGCGCTGATCATCCTCCACGACCGGGAGCTCGACCGGCTGCGCGAGGCCGACCGCAAGCTGGTCCGGCAGCTCCAGCGGCAGTACGTGGAACTGTGGGTGGCAGTGGTCCGTGAGCTGCACCCCGGCGTGCCCGAGGCCGAGGTCCGGGTCGCCGTCCACGCCGTCTTCGGCCTGCTGAACTCCACCCCCCACCTCGGGTCCATGGGCCGCGCCGCCACCGAGTCCCTGCTGCGCCGGCTCGCGCACGGATCCTTCGGCGCCCTGTCCGGCTGACGGACCGTGGCCCCCGGGCGGGCCGGAGCGGCGGCAGAATGGGCCCATGCCGATACCCAGCCGCGCCGAACTCGTCGACCACCTCGTCCGGACCCGTATCGCCGGGCAGGTGGCCACGCCCCGGGACAACAACCTCTCCCACTACCGCAAGCTCGCCAACGGCGACCGCCACTACTGGCTGGGGCTGGAGCTGGGCGACCGCTGGACCGACGAGCAGGACGTGCTCGCCGTCATGGCCGAACGGGTCGGCGTCGTCGACGACCCCGGGCACCGCTTCGGCCAGGACACCATCGACCCCGAGCTCACCGTGGCCGGCCTCGACCGGATGGCGGCCCGGCTCCGCAAGGCCGCGCTCGACCAGCAGAGCGTCCTGCTGGCCACCGGCCACCCGGGCGGCCTCCTGGACGTCCACCGGGCCACCGCGGCGGCGCTGCGCGCGGCCGGCTGCGAGATCGTGGTCATCCCGTCGGGGCTCACCGCCGACGAGGGGCAGGTGTGGCAGTTCGCCGACGTGGCCGTCCTGGAGCGCGGCGCCACCCTGTGGCACACCCATTCGCCGGAACCGATGAACGCGATCCTCGACGGGCTCGCCCTCACCGGCCGCCCGCTGCCCGACCTGGTGGTCGCCGACCACGGCTGGGCCGGCTGCGCGGCCCAGCGGGGCCTGGACGCCGTCGGCTACGCCGACTGCAACGACCCGGCCCTCTTCCTCGCCGAGGCCGAGGGCACCCTCCAGGTGGCCGTCCCCCTCGACGACCACGTCCGCGACCCCCGCTACTACGACCCGATGGTGGCGTACCTCCTCCACGCGGCGGGACTCGGCCAGGGGTGACCCGTCCGGGCGAAGGGCCGGGCGCCCGCCCGGCCGGGTGGGTTCAGCCGCGCGGGACGCGGACCACGCCCTCCTGGATGACCGTGATCGCCAGCCGCCCGTCCTGGGTCCAGATCCGGGCCTGGCCCAGGCCCCGGCCGCCGTGCGAGGTCGGGGACTCCTGGTCGTACAGCAGCCACTCGTCCGCCCGGAACGGCCGGTGGAACCACATCGCGTGGTCCAGCGAGGCCCCCACCACGTCGCCGACGGCCCAGCCGCCGCGCCCGTGCGCCAGCAGCACCGAGTCCAGCAGCGTCATGTCCGAGACGTACGTGGCCAGGCAGGTGTGCAGCAGCGGATCGTCGGCCAGCTTGCCGGCCGTACGGAACCAGACCTGCGAGTGCGGCTCGACCGGCTCGCCGATCGAACCCCACGGCGGGGTCGTCGCGTACCGAAGGTCCACCGCCCCGCGCGCCTGGAGCAGCCGATCCACCGTGCCCTCGTCGCGGAACAGCCCGCGGTAGCGGGGCAGGTCCTCCGCGGCCGTGGGCAGCGACTCCGGATCGGGGGCGGCGGGCATCGCCGCCTGGTGGTCCAGCCCCTCCTCGTACGTCTGGAACGACGCCGACAGGTGGAAGATCGGCTGCCCGTGCTGGACGGCCACCACCCGCCGGGTGGTGAAGGAGCGGCCGTCCCGGATCCGGTCCACCGAGTACACGATGGGCGCGCCGGGGTCGCCGGGCCGCAGGAAGTACGAGTGCAGCGAGTGCGGGGGCCGGTCGGCCGGCACCGTGCGGCCGGCCGCGACCAGGGCCTGCGCGGCGACCTGGCCGCCGAACACGCGCGGCACCAGCGACTGACGGCTGGTGCCGCGGAAGATGTTCTCCTCGATCTGCTCCAGGTCGAGCAGATCGAGGAGATCGGACAGTACGTCGTTCAAGGGGACTTACAGGCCCATCGACTTGGCGATGATCGACTTCATGATCTCGCTGGTGCCGCCGTAGATGCGGTTGACGCGGTTGTCGGCGTACAGGCGGGCGATCGGGTACTCGTTCATGTAGCCGTAGCCGCCGTGGAGCTGGAGGCAGCGGTCGATGACGCGGTGCGCGACCTCGGTGCAGAAGAGCTTCGCGGAGGCGGCCTCGGCCGGGGTCAGCTCGCCGGCGTCCAGCGCCTCCAGGGCGCGGTCGGCGACGGCCTGGGCCGCGTCCACCTCGGCCTGGCAGGCGGCCAGCTCGAACTTGGTGTTCTGGAAGTGCGCGACCGGCTTGCCGAAGACCGTCCGGTCGGTCACGTACTGCTGGGCGAAGCGGACGGCCGCGGCGGCCTGGGCGTAGGCGCCGAAGGCGATGCCCCAGCGCTCGGAGGCCAGGTTGTGGCCGAGGTAGTAGAAGCCCTTGCCCTCCTCGCCGAGCAGGTCCTCGACGGGGACCTTGACGTCGACGAACGCCAGCTCGGCGGTGTCGGAGGTCTTCAGGCCGAGCTTGTCGAGCTTGCGGCCGATGGAGTAGCCCTCGGACTTGGTGTCCACGGCGAACAGGGAGATGCCGAAGCGGCGGTCCTCGGCCGACGGGGCGGAGGTGCGGGCGCAGACGATCACGCGGTCGGCGTGCACGCCGCCGGTGATGAAGGTCTTGGCGCCGTTGAGGACGTAGTGCGTGCCGTCCTCGGAGAGCTTGGCGGTGGTCTTCATGCCCGCGACGTCGGAGCCGGTGCCCGGCTCGGTCATCGCCAGCGCCCACATCTCCTCACCGGAGACGAACTTCGGCAGGAAGCGCTTCTTCTGCTCGTCGGTGGCGAGCATCTTGATGTACGGGAGGGCGAGCAGCACGTGCACGCCGGAGCCGCCGAAGTTCACGCCCGCGCGCGAGGTCTCCTCGTACAGCACGGCCTCGAACTTGTGGGTGTCCAGGCCCGCGCCGCCGAACTCCTCCGGAACGTTGATGCCGAAGACGCCGAGCTCACCGAGCTTGTAGTAGAAGTCGCGCGGCGCCTGGCCCGCGGCGAACCACTCGTCGTAGACCGGCACGACCTCGGCCTCGATGAAGGCCCGGATGGTCTCCCGGAACGCCTCGTGGTCCTCGTTGAATACGGTACGGCGCACGAGCCGCCTCCTCGATCCCAGTCCTGTCAGCCTACTGGCTAAGCGCTTGCTCAGACTAAGTTACCGGCGGGTTCCGGGCCCTGTCCAGATGTGGACCACCGCCCGCTCGGGGCCGCGGACACGCCGCGGGCCGCAACCCCTTCGCAAGCGCCGCCGCGAGCGGCATCCTGCGGAACGGGGAACGACGCACTTCGGGGGAGATCGGGGGGACTGATGAACGCACCCGCACGACCGGCCGCCCCGGCCGGAAGAGGAGTACTGGAAGGAGCCTTCGCCCTGCTGGAGGCCCTGCGCACGCACGAACGCGAGGCCGGTGTGACGGAGCTCGCGCTGGCCTGCGGGGTGCCCAAGGGCACCGTCCACCGGCTGCTCGACCAGCTCGCGGCCGTGGGGGCGGTCGAACGCAAGGGACGCGGCTACCGCCTCGGACCGCAGGTGTTCCGGCTCGGCCAGGCCTGGCAGCCCCACCCCGGCCTGCGGGCCGCGGCACGGCTGCCGCTGCACCGGCTGCGCGCCGCCACCGGCGCCAGCGTGGTGCTGACCGTACTGAGCGAGGACGAGCTCGCCATGACCGTCAGCTCGGTCCCGGGCGAGCCCGAGCCCCTCGTGCCGGTCCGCGACGGCATGAGCTTCCTGCTCGACACCGCCGCCGGCCAGGCGCTCCGCGGGCCCACCGGCGGCGGGGTGGTGCTCGACCGGGAGGACGTGATGGACGGCGTCGCCTGCGCGGCCGTACCCGTACGCGCGCCCGACGGCCGCACGGTCGCGGCCCTGGCCGGGCTCGTCCGGGCCGGCCGCGCCCTCGCACCGCTGGCCCAGGCCGTCGCCGAGACCGGCCTCGCCGTGACCCGCGCACTCGCCCGGGGCGCGGCCGCCACGCCCCGGCTGCCGGCGGTGGCGCGCCCGTAGGAGGTCCGCCCGGCGCGCGTTCCGCTCAGCGGAACGCGCGTAGAGCGGCGGGCGGCCCGGCGGGCACTGTGGTGGACGTGCCGGGGAGGGCCCCCGGCGAAAGGCAGACCACGGGGGGAAACCACATGTCCGCCAAGACCCGCACCGCACGTACCGCACGCACCGCACGCATGGCCGCCGCTGCCGCCGCGCTCGGCCTCGGCAGCCTCGCCGCGTTCGCCGGCACCGCCCACGCCGAGCCGATCGACTACGTCCGGATCGAACTGCTCCAGCTCACCTGCCACCAGCAGAGCGAGGGCGACCACGACGAGGCCTACCTCAAGATCACCGACGCCAACGGCAACCAGGTCAAGGTGTGGCCCGGATCCGCCAAGTACCAGACCATGGGCACCAACTACGTCCGCAGCCTGACCGACGGCAACGGCAACACCGCCCTGGTCCTCGGCAAGCAGCAGGCCCGCACCCTGACCCTCTGGGACTACGACACCACCAGCGGCGACGACAAGCTGGGCGCCACCCTGGTCACGGGCACCGAGGCCGGGGCCGAGACCCAGTACCGCTCCCTGGAGGGCTCGGGCGGCGTCTACACGATCGCCTACCGCGTGATCGACATCTGAGCCGGAGCGTTTCCGTCGCGGCGCCCGGGCCGCCCTCAGCGGCAGAGTTCGTCGAGGTCGTCGGTGAACGAGGGGAACTCGGCCCGGGCGCCGGCCGCGATCTCGCGCGCCGGCCGGCGCGGCGTGGTCGCGTGGCGCGCGGCGAGCCCGGCCGGCTCCGGGGCCGGGCGCGGCGCGCGTTCCGGGTCGAGGGCGGCTTCCTTGGGGCCGGAGCCGTCGGCGAGGATCCACAGGAAGTCGGACAGGTTGCCGGCCACCACCCCGGACTCGCCTTCCGAGCCCAGGAACACCACGGGCTGCTCGGCGAGTGGCCGTCCGGGCCGGGCGCACCACAGGGCGGCGAGACCGCCGTTGCCGTCCTGCCCGAACACGCGGTACGCGTCGCCGGTGAGTTCGTCGTTGCCCGTCCAGCGGCGCAGCCAGTCGGTGGTCTCCTCCGCGGAGGTGAACGTCCCGTAGGGCGCGAAGTCGACGCCCTCGCCCTCGGCGGGGTCGAAGGTGAGCAGGGCCAGGTCCGCGAGGGCGGGCGGGAACAGGCGGTCGCCGTCAGTGGTGGCGGTGGCGGTGGCGTGGGGGTCGGTCGTCCGGATCATCCCCGCAGGCTATGCGGCGGCACTGACGACGGACCGCGCCGCCGGAGGGTGGCAGGACGTCCGGATCTGCCCTTCTGCCGGAGTGACGGCACCGGTTGACTTCGGGTGATCTCGTCCCTGACCCCTACAGAACGGGTACCCCTCATGTTCAGGCGGATGATCGGCCTGGCGGCGGCCATGGCGGCCACCGTGACGCTCGGCCTCGGTACGGCCGGGGCCGCGAGCGCGCAGGAGCCCCGCGCTCCGAAGCGCGTGCACAACGCCATGCAGATCGTGTTCGACGCGTCCACCCCGGACGCCTTCTGCACCATCGGGGCCGTCGGCGACGACGACTACGGGCGCCGGATAGCCATCTCGGCCGGGCACTGCCTGCGCAGCCCGGAGTACGCGGACCGCGAGCTGCGCGACGACGTCATCCCCGTCTACCACCGGCAGGACATCGCCTGGGGCCCCATCGGCTGGGTGCGGTACTTCAAGGACCCCGAGGGGTCCATGACCGGGCACCTCACCAAGGACTACATGGTCATCGAGCTGGTCCCGGAGGTGAACCCCTCCTCCCAGGGCCCGACGCTCAAGCAGACCGGCGTGCTGGAGGTGCCGGGCGGTACGCCCAGCCCCAACGCGCTGACCCCGGCCCCGCACAGCGAGCGGCTGCTCGGCGCCGGCCTGTTCGACAACAACGAGCTGGTCGTCTCCGGCCAGCTGGGCGTCTGGTACGGGCGGATCACCGACAACTCCCGCGGCGTCTACCAGGCGCACCCGCAGCACAAGGCCGGTGACTCCGGCGGTCCGACGATCTGGCACGTGCCGGGGACGCCGTACCCGTCGCAGGCCAACGGCTTCCAGGCGCAGGGCCCCTGGGCGGGCATCACCAAGGGGATGATCCTCTCCTACCCCTGGTACGTGTACACCAGCTCCGCGAACATCCTGGCCGACCTACGCGCCCGGGACGCCGCCGACCCCGCCGACGTCTTCGGCGCCGGCTTCGAGGTCACCGCGAACCCGTGACGCGGTGCCCAGCGCGAACCACAGCTCCATCCGTACGTCGGGGTCGTCGAGGTCCCGGTCCAGGAGCGCGGCGCAGCGGCTGACGCGCTGGCGGACGGTGTTGCGGTGGACGCCGAGGGAGGCCGCGGTGCGGTCCCAGCCGCCGTGGTGGGCGAGCCAGACCCGCAGGGTCTCGCGCAGCGCCGGGCCGAGCGGCGCCAGGGTCGCGCGGGCGTGGGCCTCGGCCGCCCCGGGCGGGACGAGCGCGGCGAGGCCGCCCTCGCGGTGCCGCAGCAACGCGGCGCGGGCCGCTTCGGCCCGGCGGAGGGCGTCGGCGGCCTGCGCGTCGGCGGCGGCGAGCTCCCCGGCGCCGGCGGGCCCCGACACCCCGAGCCGCCAGCCGGCCCGGGGCTCCGGCTCCCGGGCGGTGAGGATCCGTACGGGTGGCCCGGCCGCGTCCACGAGTACGGCCGCGAGCCCGGCGGCGAGGGAGTCCAGGGCCTCCGCGCCGGGGGCGCCGCCGGTCGCGGGCCGGGCGTGCACCAGGTGCCACGGGCCCGGGCCGAGCAGGGCGGCGGCCTCGGCGGGCGGCCGGCCGAGCAGCAGCCGCAGCAGGGCGGCGGAACGGGCCGCTCCGGCGCGGGTCTCGGCGGCGCCCTGCCGGGGTGCGGTCAGCAGGGTGAGGAGGACGGCGGCGGCACCGGCGATGGTGTGGTCGCCGGGGGTGCGCTCCGGGGTCGCGATGGCCAGCACGGGCCCGGGCACCCGGCCGGGGTCCGCGGCCGGCCGGCGGCCCAGGGCGTAGGCGGACAGCTGCCAGCCCGCCGCGGTGTCGGTGGCGGTCACCGGGCCGGTGCCGGCGACGCGGGCGGCGAGCGCGCCGAGCGCCTCGCGCACCGGGGGCGGGACGGGACGGTCCGCGGTGGGTGCGGCGGCGGGGGTGCCGGCGCCGCCGGTCAGTTCCGCGTACCCGGCGAGCGCCGAGGCGAGCCGGCCCAGGACGGCCGGGACCGGGTCCGGCCGGGACGCGGCCGCGGCCAGTGACTGCTGGGCCTCGGCGACCCGCCGGAGCTCCCGGGTGCGGGCCTCGGCCATCAGCCGCCACACGGTGCGGGCCACCGCGGCGAACGGGGTGCCCGGTTCCACCTCCACCAGGGGCAGCCCCGCGGCGGCACAGGCGTCCACCAGCGGCCGCGGCACCCGCTCGTGCACCGGGGTGACGCCGAAGCCGAGCGCGGCCACCCCGGCGCGGGCCAGCCGGCCGACGTACGCGGCGGGATCGTCCGACCAGGCGCCGGCCGTGAGCAGCAGTTCGCCGCCGAGCAGGTAGGGGGAGGGGTCGGCCATCTCTGAGGCGTGCACGCCGTGGACCTCGGTACGCCCGGCCTCCTCGGGGCCCGCCAGCAGCCGCAGGCCCAGCGCGGCCAGCGGCACCGTCGGCGTCGGCGGGGCCGTCGGGGCCGGCGCGGGCGGCCTGGGGGCCGCCGCTCCCGTGCCCCGGGCGTCCCCTTCGGCAGTGCTCATGGATGCTCCGTACAGTTCGAACCCGACCGATGGATAGAACGTACACTTCGGGCGCGCCCGGCCGCCGCTTACGCTCGAATCACCGCACACCCAGCAGCCACAGAAGGGCACCCCATGAGCACGCAGCCCCGCGGCCCCGTCGACTCCTCCCGCATCCCCCGGTACGCGGGCCCGGCCACCTTCGCGCGGCTGCCCCGCCTCGACGAGGTCGGCTCCGCCGACGTCGCCGTCGTCGGCGTCCCCTTCGACTCCGGCGTCTCCTACCGCCCCGGCGCCCGCTTCGGCGGCAACGCCATCCGCGAGGCCTCCCGCCTCCTGCGCCCGTACAACCCGGCGCAGGACGCCTCCCCGTTCGCGCTCGCGCAGGTCGCCGACGCCGGTGACATCGCCGTGAACCCGTTCAACATCAACGAGGCCGTCGAGACGGTCGAGGCCGCCGCCGACGAGCTGCTGGGCGCCGGCTCCCGCCTGATGACCCTCGGCGGCGACCACACCATCGCCCTGCCGCTGCTCCGCTCCGTGGCGAAGAAGCACGGGCCGGTCGCCCTGCTCCACTTCGACGCGCACCTGGACACCTGGGACACCTACTTCGGCGCCGAGTACACCCACGGCACCCCGTTCCGCCGGGCCGTCGAGGAGGGCATCCTCGACACCGAGGCGCTCTCCCACGTCGGCACCCGCGGCCCGCTGTACGGCAAGCAGGACCTCGACGACGACGCCAAGATGGGCTTCGGCATCGTGACCTCGGCGGACGTCTACCGCCGCGGCGCCGACGAGATCGCCGACCAGCTGCGCCAGCGCATCGGCGACCGCCCGCTGTACATCTCCATCGACATCGACGTGCTCGACCCGGCCCACGCCCCCGGCACCGGCACCCCGGAGGCGGGCGGCATGACCTCCCGCGAGCTGCTGGAGATCATCCGCGGCCTGTCCTCCTGCAACCTGGTCTCCGCGGATGTCGTCGAGGTCGCCCCGGCGTACGATCACGCCGAGATCACCTCGGTCGCGGCCTCGCACACCGCGTACGAGCTGACCACCATCATGAGCCGGCAGATCGCTGCCTCGAAGGGCCAGTAGCCCGCAGCACGAGAAGGGCGCGCAGCGCGTGACGCACGACCACGACCTGGTACTCCGTCCCACCGAGGCCCAGAGGGCGGCCGCGCTCGCGCCCCCGCCGGGCCGGACCGGCGGTGACCTGGTCGTGGAGACCCTGCGCAGCCTGGGAGCCACCACCGTCTTCGGCATCCCCGGCCAGCACGCCCTCGCCGTCTTCGACGCGGTGGGCCGCTCGGACCTGCGGCTGGTCACCCTGCGGGTGGAGAACAACGCGGGCTTCGCGGCGGACGCGTACGGCCGCCTCACCGGCGAGGCGACACCCCTCCTGCTGTCCACCGGGCCGGGCGCGCTGACCGCGCTCCCGGCCCTGGCGGAGGCCGCGGCGGCCTCGGCGCCGGTCCTGGCCGTCTCCTCCCAGGTGCCGGTCGCGGGTCTGGGCGGCGGCCGGCGCGGCCACCTCCACGAGCTGAAGGACCAGGCGGCGTCCTTCCGCGACATCGTCAAGTCGGTCCACACCGTCCGCGCGCAGTCGCAGATCCCCTCGGCGATCGCCGCGGCCTGGGAGTCGGCCCTGACCGCCCCGCACGGGCCGGTCTGGGTGGAGATCCCGGAGGACGTGCTCCGCGCCGAGACCGCCGTCCCGCAGGTCACGGGGGTGGACGCGACCCCGCACGAGCTCGCCCCGCGACCCGAGCTCACCGCGCTCGCCGCCCACTGGCTGGAGAACGCCGAACGCCCCGTGATCATCGCGGGCGGCGGGGTGGTCCGCGCGGACGCCGCGGGCAAGCTCCGGCAGCTCGCCGAACGCCTGGCCGCGCCCGTGGTCACCACCTTCGGCGGCAAGGGCGCGTTCCCCTGGAACCACCCGCTGTCACTCCAGTCCTGGCTGGAGGACCGGCACACCACCGACTTCCTGGAGGACGCCGACGTCGTCCTCGTCGTCGGATCCGGCCTCGGGGAACTCTCCTCGAACTACCACACCTTCTTCCCGTCGGGCCGCGTCGTCCAGATCGACGCCGACCTCGGCAAGCTGGAGTCCAACCACCCCGCGCTCGGCATCCACGCCGACGCCAGGCTGGCCCTGCAGGCGCTCCTGGAGACCACCGGGCCCCGCGAGGACCCCGGGGCCCCGGCCCGCGTCCGGGCCCTCCTGGACGCCGTGCGCGCCCGGATCGACGGGCAGGGCCTGGAGCTGGAGCAGTCCGTCCTGGCCGCCGTCCGCGCCGCCCTGCCGGCCCGCTCCCCGTCCTTCTGGGACATGACGATCCTGTCGTACTGGGCCTGGTCCGCCTTCGACGCCCGGCACCCCAACACCATGCACTCGGCGCAGGGCGCGGGCGGCCTCGGCTACGCCTTCCCCGCCGCCCTCGGCGCCTGCCTGGCCGAGCCGGGCACCCCCGTCCTGGCCGTCTCCGGCGACGGCGGCGCGATGTACTCCCTGGCCGAGCTGGCCACCGCCCGCCAGCACGACCTGGACGTCACCTGGCTGATCGTGGACGACGGCGGCTACGGCATCCTCCGCGAGTACATGACGGACGCGTACGGCGGCCCGGTCGCCACCGAGCTCGCCCGCCCGGACTTCGCCGCCCTCGCCGCCGCGTTCGGCGTCCCCGCGGTCACCACCACCCCGGAGTCCCTCCGCGAGGACCTCGCCAAGTCCCTCGCCACCCCCGGCCCCTCGGTGGTCGTCCTGCCCGCGACCCTCCGCATGTTCGCCCCGACGCACCTGTAGCGGCCCCTCCCCGGCCGGACGGCCCCGATCGCGCCGGCCCGCGCACACCCGTTCAATTGTTGCCGCGGGATGAAAACCGCCGGTGCGCGCGTTGGTGCCTTCCGGCAGGACAGGACTAACGGGGAGGTCACGTGGCGGCGGCAGAGAGGACCGGGGACGCGCCCGGATGGGCGCGGAGGCTCACCGCCTACACCTGGCGGTACAAGACGAACGTGCTCCTCGCCCTCGGATCGTCGCTGGGCGGCATGGCGATCATGGCCCTGGTCCCGCTGGTCACCAAGGTCATCATCGACGACGTCATCGGCGACCACAGCCGGCCCATGGGGCCCTGGGCCGGCGCGCTCGTGGCCGCCGCGGTCGCCGTGTACGTCATGACGTACATACGCAGGTACTACGGCGGCCGGCTGGCCCTCGACGTGCAGCACGACATGCGCACCGACATGTACGACAGCATCGCCCGCCTCGACGGCCGGCGGCAGGACGAGCTGTCCACCGGCCAGGTGGTGGGCCGGGCGACCAGCGACCTCCAGCTCATCCAGGGCCTGCTGTTCATGCTCCCCATGACCATCGGGAACTTCCTGCTCTTCGGGATCTCGCTCGCGGTCATGCTCTGGCTGTCGCCGCTGCTCACCCTGGTGGCGCTGCTGATGGCCCCGGCGCTGTGGTTCATCGCGAGCCGCAGCCGCAAGAAGCTCTTCCCCGCCACCTGGTGGGCCCAGGGCCAGGCCGCCGCCGTCGCCTCCGTGGTCGACGGGGCCGTGAGCGGCGTCCGCGTGGTCAAGGGCTTCGGCCAGGAGGACCAGGAGACCGGCAAGCTCCGCGAGGCCGGCCGCCGGCTGTTCGCGGGCCGCCTGCGGACCATCCGGATGAACTCCCGGTACACGCCCGCGCTCCAGGCCGTGCCCGCGCTCGGGCAGGTGGCGATGCTCGCCCTCGGCGGCTGGATGGCCACCCGCGGCCAGATCAGCCTCGGCACCTTCGTGGCGTTCTCCACCTACCTCGCGCAGCTCGTCGGCCCGGTCCGGATGCTCGCCATGGTCCTGACCGTCGGCCAGCAGGCGCGCGCCGGCGTCGAGCGCGTCGTGGAGCTCATCGACACCGAACCCACCCTCCGCGAGGGCGACGAGGAGCTGCCCGCCGACGCGCCCGCCACCGTCGAGTTCGAGGACGTGTCCTTCGGCTACGACCCGGACCGGCCCGTCCTGGACGGCTTCAGCCTGCGCGTGGAGCCCGGGGAGACCGTCGCCGTGGTCGGCGCCTCCGGCAGCGGCAAGTCCACCCTCTCGCTGCTGCTGCCCCGGTTCTACGACGCCACCGCCGGCACCGTCCGGGTCGGCGGCCGTGACGTCCGGGACCTCACCTTCGACTCGCTGCGGGCCGCGATCGGCCTGGTGCCCGAGGACTCCTTCCTCTTCTCCGACACGGTGCGCGCCAACATCGGCTACGGCCGGCCCGGGGCCGGCGAGGCGGAGATCCGCGCCGCCGCCCGCGCCGCCCAGGCCGACGGTTTCATCGAGGCCCTCCCGGCCGGCTACGACACCACGGTCGGCGAGCAGGGCCTGACCCTGTCCGGAGGGCAGCGGCAGCGGATCGCGCTGGCCCGGGCCATCCTGACCGACCCCCGGCTGCTGCTGCTGGACGACGCGACCTCGGCCGTCGACGCCCGCGTGGAGCACGAGATCCACGAGGCCCTGAAGTCGGTGATGGCCGGGCGCACCACCCTGCTGATCGCCCACCGCCGCTCCACCCTGGCGCTCGCCGACCGGATCGCCGTCCTCGACCGCGGCCGGCTGGCCGACGTCGGCACGTACGCCGAGCTGGAGGGCCGGTCCGCGCTGTTCCGCCGGCTGCTGACCGACCCGGACGCGCTCGCCGCCGGCTCCCCGCGCACCCGCGAGGAGGAGGCCGCCGTCATCGCCGACCTCGAACGGGACCTGGAGGACCTGGAGATCGAGGCGGAGATCGACGCGGAGCCGGTCAACGCCAAGCGGCGCCCCGCCGAGGGGATCACCCCGGAGCTGTGGCGGCGGGACGAGGACGGGCCGGACAAGGCCACCGCCACGGCCCCGGCCGCCGGAGGCGGTACCCCGTTCACCATGACCGGTGTGGTCGCCGGCATGCCGGCCACCCCGGAGCTGCTGGCGAAGGTGGCCGCGCTGCCGCCCGCCACGGACGTCCCCGGGATCGACGAGGAGCGGGCCGCCGCCCCGGAGGAGAGCTACGGGCTGCGCCGGCTGCTGCGCGGGTTCTGGGCGCCGCTGGCCGTCAGCCTCGGACTGGTGGCCGTGGACGCGGGCGCCGGCCTGCTGCTGCCGATCCTGATCAGGCACGGCATCGACGACGGCGTGCAGCGGCTCTCCCTCGGCGCGGTCTGGGCGGCCTCCCTGTTGGCGCTGCTGGTGGTGACCGGGCAGTGGGCGGCGCAGTTCGCCGAGACCCGGATGACCGGCCGGACCGGCGAGCGGGTGCTGTACTCGCTGCGCGTGAAGATCTTCGCCCAGTTGCAGCGGCTCGGCCTCGACTACTACGAGCGCGAGCTGACCGGCAAGATCATGACGCGGATGACCACCGACGTGGACGCCCTGTCGACCTTCCTGCAGACCGGGCTGGTCACCGCCGTCGTCTCGGTGTTCACCTTCCTCGGCATCCTCGTCGCCCTGGTCGTCCTCGACGTCGGCCTGGCACTCATCGTCTTCGCCACCCTGCCGGTGCTGGTGGTCGGCACGATCGTCTTCCGCCGCAAGTCGGTGAAGGCCTACGAGCTGGCCCGGGACCGGGTCGGCCTGGTCAACGCCGACCTCCAGGAGTCGGTGTCGGGGCTGCGGATCGTGCAGGCCTTCCGCCGCGAGGGCGCGGGCGCGGCCCGGTTCGCCGAGCGCAGCCACGCGTACCTGGAGGCCCGGGTGCGCGGCCAGTGGCTGATATCGGTCTACTTCCCGTTCGTGCAGCTGCTGTCCTCGGTGGCCGCCGCGGCCGTGCTGATCGTCGGCGCGGGCCGGGTCGGGGCGGGCACGCTCACCACCGGCGCGCTCGTCGCCTACCTGCTCTACATCGACCTGTTCTTCGCCCCGGTCCAGCAGCTCTCCCAGGTCTTCGACGGCTACCAGCAGGCCACCGTCTCGCTGGGGCGGATCCAGGAGCTGCTGCGGGAGCCGACCAGCACCCCGCGCCCGGCCGCGCCGCGCCCGGTGGGCGAACTCCGCGGGGAGATCGCCTTCGAGGACGTCCACTTCCGCTACGGCACCGCGGAGGAGCGCGGCGAGAAGGGCGAGGCGCTCGCCGGAATAGGGCTGCGGATACCCGCCGGGCAGACCGTCGCCTTCGTCGGTGAGACCGGGGCCGGCAAGTCCACCCTGGTGAAGCTGGTCGCCCGGTTCTACGACCCGACCTCCGGCCGGGTCACCGTCGACGGCACCGACCTGCGCGAGCTCGACCTGACGGGCTACCGCCACCGGCTGGGCGTCGTCCCGCAGGAGGCGTACCTCTTCCCGGGGACGGTCCGGGACGCCATCGCCTACGGGCGGCCCGACGCGAGCGACGCCGAGGTGGAGGCGGCGGCCCGCGCGGTCGGCGCCCACGACATGATCGCCACGCTGGACGGCGGCTACCTGCACGCCGTCACCGAGCGCGGCCGCAACCTGTCGGCCGGGCAGCGCCAGCTGATCGCGCTGGCCCGGGCCGAACTCGTCGACCCGGACGTGCTGCTGCTCGACGAGGCCACCGCCGCGCTGGACCTGGCCACGGAGGCCCTGGTGAACCAGGCCACGGACCGGCTCGCGGGCCGGCGCACCACCCTGGTGGTGGCCCACCGGCTGACCACCGCGGCCCGCGCCGACCGGGTCGTGGTGATGGACCGCGGCCGCGTCGTCGAGGACGGCACGCACGAGGAGCTCCTCGCGCGGGGCGGCCGCTACGCCGCGCTGTGGCGGACGTTCGTCGGGGAGGACGAGCGGGCTGCGGCCTGACCGCGACGGCGGGGGAGGCAACCTTGTGCGGGGCACACGCGTCGTATGGGCGTGCGTGCGTTCGTAATACGTACGACTGACCGCTGGTGGGGGGAACCGTGTTCAACGCATGGGGCCGCAAGGGCCCGTTGGCCAAGGGCGTGGGCGTCTGCGCGGCGGCGCTGGGCCTGGCCGCCGCCGGGCTGTTCGGCGCGGCGCCCGCGTACGCCGCGACCGGCGGCTGCGCGGGCCGGCTGATGGAGACCGTGTCGTTCTCGACGGGCGAGGTGCGGGTCTACAAAACCCGCACCCACGCGTGCGCGGTGACCGTCCCGTACCGGTCCGGGGTGCGGCAGCACATGTCCGTCACCATCACGCCGCGCGGCGGCGTCCCGGTCCGCGACTCCGGCCGCTTCACCCGCTTCGCCGGACCGGTGACGGTCTACGCGGTCAGCCGCTGCGTGTACGTGCGCGGCGAGGTCGGGTCCGGCGCGGTCACCTCCGGCTGGATCCTCTGTTGACCGGCTGACTCAACGAGGTCTGGTCAGCGGCGTGTTGACCCCGTAGGTTCACGGCGACCGCAGTGAACTCCAGGGGAGGGTGAATGCGCAAGGCGCTCAGATGGCTGTTGTCGCTCGTGGTGCTGATCGGCACCGTGGGCGCGGCCGGTGGCACGGCCCAGGCGGCTACCGCCGCCGGGCCCGGGGCCGGCCCGGACATCAAGGACCAGGTCCTGGCCGTACCGGGGATGAGCCTCATCGAGGAGAAGCCGTACCCCGGCTACCGGTTCTTCGTACTGAACTATGAGCAGCCGGTGGACCACCGGAAGCCGTGGGAGGGCACCTTCAAGCAGCGGATCACCCTGCTGCACAAGGACGTCGAACGCCCGACCGTCTTCTTCACCTCCGGATACAACGTCAACACCAACCCGCGGCGGAGCGAGCCGACGACCATCGTCGACGGCAACCAGGTGTCGATGGAGTACCGGTTCTTCACCCCGTCCCGGCCCGACCCGGCCAACTGGGCGAAGCTCGACATCTGGCAGGCCGCCAGCGACCAGCACCGGATCTTCACCGCCCTGAAGAAGATCTACAAGAAGAACTGGATATCCACGGGCGGCAGCAAGGGCGGCATGACCGCCACCTACTACGAGCGCTTCTACCCGCGCGACATGGACGGCGTCGTCGCGTACGTCGCGCCCAACGACGTCGTCAACAAGGAGGACTCGGCCTACGACCGGTTCTTCGCCAAGGTCGGCACCAAGGAGTGCCGCGACCGGCTGAACGGCGTCCAGCGCGAGGCGCTGGTGCGCCGCGAGCCGCTCCAGGCCAAGTACGCGGCGGCCGCCGCCGAGAACGGCTGGACCTTCAGCACCGTCGGCGACCTCGACCGCGCGTACGAGGCCGTCGTCCTCGACTACGTGTGGGCGTTCTGGCAGTACAGCCTGCTCGCCGACTGCGGGAACGTCCCGGTCGCGGCGACCGCCACGGACCAGGAGATCTGGGACAGCGTCGACGCCATCTCCGGCTTCTCCGCCTACAGCGACCAGGGCCTGAACACGTACACGCCGTACTACTACCAGGCCGGCACCCAGCTCGGGTCGCCCGACATCAAGCAGCCCCACCTGGGCAACCTGAGCCGCTACGGCTACCAGCCGCCGCGGAACTTCGTGCCCCGCGACATCCCCATGACCTTCCAGCCGTGGGTGATGGCCGACGTCGACCGCTGGGTGCAGAACAACGCCCACCGGATGCTCTTCGTCAACGGGCAGAACGACCCGTGGAGCGCCGAACCGTTCCGCCTCGGCTACGGCGCGCGTGACTCCTACGTGATGACCGCGCCGGGCGCCAACCACGGGGCCAACGTCGCCAAGCTCCAGGAGGGTGAGCGGGCCCTGGCCACCGCCAAGATCCTGGAGTGGGCCGGCGTCGCCCCGGCCGCCGTCCAGGCCGACGCGGCGAAGGCCCGCCCGCTGGCCAAGGCGGACGCCAGGCTCGACCAGCACGAGACGGAGCGCGAGCCGCAGCTGCGGCCGTGACGCGCACCGCTACCGCGTGACCCCCGGGCCACGGTCTCCGTACGTGAGGCCGTGGCCCAGCGGGTACCGGCCGGGCACCGGGACGGGCAGCCGGCCCGCCGGCCGCACCGCCCCGGCCAGCACCCGGGCGGCCGCCCGCAGCTCCACGTCGGTCCACGAGTACGTCGCCACGCTCGCCGCGCACTCCGGCAGCCGGGCCGCGTCGTACGGGTTGCGGACCGCCACGCCGACCACCGGCACCCCGGTCGCGATCAGGTCCGTCACCAGCGTCCGCTGCGGACTGTCCCCCTCCGGCACGTTGTACGTGCAGACCAGGACCGCGTCGTGGCCGGGTGCCGCGGCCACCGCCCGGTCCGCCGCGACGGCCCGCGCGGCGAACCCCAGGGCCGCCAGCTCGCGGGCCAGCACGGCCGTCGGCGGGCCGGTCGTACCGGACGGGGAGGCCGGGTCGGCCCCCGTGACCAGCAGGCGGGGCCGGACGGCCGGGTCCAGCGGCAGCAGGCCGCGCGGGTCGGCCAGGACCGTGGTCGTGCCGGCCGCGATCTCGTCGGCCGCGGCCAGATGGGCCGGGCGGCCGACGACGGCCGCCACCTCGTCCGCGTCGGTGAACGGGTCCGTGAACAGGCCGCGCCGCGCCTTGAGCTCCAGGACGCGCAGCACCGACTCGCCGATCCGCTCCTCGGTCAGCTCCCCGGACCGGACGGCCGCCATAACGCTCCGGTGCGCCAGCGCCAGGTCCGGCGGGTTCAGCAGCTGGTCGCAGCCCGCCTTCAGCGCCAGCACCGGCACCCGGTCGTCCCCGTACTTCTGCCGCACGCCGGCCATGTCGAGGGCGTCGGTGACCACCACCCCGCGGAACCCGAGGCGTTCGCGCAGCAGCCCGGTGAGGATCGGCCGGGAGAGGGTCGCCGGATCGCCCGAGGGGTCCAGGGCGGGAACCACGATGTGGGCGGACATCACCACGTCCACCCCCGCCGCGATCGCCGCGCGGAACGGCGGCTCGTCCAGCTCCTCCCACTCGGCCCGGGAGTGGTCCATCACCGGCAGCCCGACGTGGCTGTCGGTGGCGGTGTCCCCGTGTCCCGGGAAGTGCTTGGCGGTGGCGGCCACCCCGGAGTCCTGGTAGCCGCGCACCTGCGCCGCGACCAGGGCCGAGACGGCCTGCGGGTCCGAACCGAAGGACCGCACGCCGATCACGGGGTTGGCCGGATCGGTGTTCACGTCGGCGACCGGCGCGTAGTCCTGCCGCACGCCCAGCGCGGCGAGTTCCGCGCCCGCGATCCGCGCGGCCCGGCGGGCGGCCCGTACCGAGCCGCCCGCGCCGAGCGCCATGGCCCCCGGCAGCAGGGTGGCCGGCTTGCCGATCCGGGCGATGATCCCGTGCTCCTGGTCGGTGGAGAGCAGCAGCGGGATCCGGGCGGGGGCGTCCAGGGCCACCCGCTGGAGCCCGTCGGAGAGAGCGGCGATCTGCCGCGGCGAGCGCGTGTTGTGCGCCCAGGCGAAGTAGACGATCCCGCCGAGGTGGTAGCGGGCGACCAGCTCGGCCGCCGTACGGACCCCGAAGTGGGTGAGGTTGGCCTGGGCGTCGGCCGGGTCCGGGTCGGTCGCGGAATGCCCGTACGCCCGGCTGACGAACAGCTGGCCGACCTGCTCGGCCAGGGTCATCCCTTCGAGCAGGCGCTCCGGCCGCGCCGACGGGGGCCGGTCCGGGTTGCGGGCGTCGGCGTACCCGCCGGCCGGGCGGGGCCACAGGGCGGCGGCTCCGGCGGCCGCCGCACCCGCGGCCAGGGTGAACAGACCGCGTCGGGACGCATGGAAGGGCACCAGAGCACGCTAGCGCCGGGCCGCCCCTCCGCGCGGGCCGACACCCCTGGTTACCCCCGACGGCACCAACGGCGCCCGACGGCACCGACGGCGCCGGGCCGCGCCCGGTGGCGCCCGGCCACGCCGGCGGCACCCGGCCGGCTCAGGGGCCCGGCGGGACCCAGTGCGCCCGGAGCGTACGGACGGCCTCGGTGATCGCGGGCCGGCGCGCGGCCCCGGTCCGCCACAGGGCGTACAGCCGCCGGACCGGCGCCGGCTCCAGCGGGACGGCCACCGCACCGGCCGGCAGCGCGCCGGTGCCCAGCCGGGGCACCACCGCCACCCCCAGGCCAGCCGCCACCAGCGCGACCAGGGTGTGGTTCTCCTCCGCCGTGTGCGCCACGTCCGGTTCGATGCCCGCCGACCGCAGGGTCCGCACCAGCCAGTCGTGGCACACCCGGCCGGGCGGCTGGCACACCCAGCGCTGCCCCGCCAGGTCGGCGTGCCGGACCAGCGGCAGCCGGGCGAACCGGTGCTCCGCCGGCACCACCAGATCGCACCGCTCCTCGCCCAGGAACAGCTGCTCCACCCCCTCGGGGGCGGGCAGCGGGGCGACGTCCCAGTCGTGCGCCACCGCCAGGTCGGTGATCCCACGGGCCACCAGGTCCACCGACAGGTGGGGGTCCACCTCGGTCAGCCGTACGTCCAGCGCGGGGTGACGGCGTGCCAGGTCGGCCAGCACCACCGGCATCAGGCCGCGCGCCGCCGAGGCGAACGCGGCCACCGTCAGCCGCCCCCCGGGCTGTCCCCGGCGCTCCTCCAGGGTGGTCTCGGCGCGTTCGACGATCGCCAGCAGCTCCTGGGCGGTGGCGGCCAGGTGCCGGGCCTCGTCGGTGAGGACCACGCCGCGCCCCCGCCGCTCCAGCAGGGTGGTGCGGGTCTCCCGCTCCAGCTTGGCGATCTGCTGCGAGACCGCGGAGGGCGTGTAGCCGAGGGCGGACGCCGCGCCCGCGACCGAGCCGTGGACCGATACGGCGTGCAGGGCGCGCAGCCGGGACAGGTCGAGCATGGGGCCCATCGTAGGGCGGCGGGCCGGCGACGCGTAAGCACTGCTACATCCGACCCGGAAGAGATCCGCGCTGGTGCTACACGGTCGCAGCGCCCGATGCTCGGGGCATGCGTCCCGTACACACCGCCCTGGCCGTGCTCGTCGCCGCCGTCTGGGGCTTCAACTTCGTCGTCATCGAGATCGGGCTCGACCACTTCCCGCCGCTGCTGCTCTCGGCGCTGCGGTTCCTGGTGGCGGCCCTGCCCGCCGTGTTCCTGGTCGGCAGGCCCAAGGTCGCCTGGAAGTGGGTGCTCGGCGTCGGTCTTGCCCTGGGCCTGGCCAAGTTCGGGCTGCTGTTCACCGGGATGGCCGCGGGGATGCCGGCCGGGCTGTCCTCGCTGGTGCTCCAGGCGCAGGCGGTGTTCACCGTGGTGTTCGCGGCGGTCCTGCTGCGCGAACGCCCGGGCCGGACGCGGCTGCTGGGCATGGCGGTGGCGCTGGCCGGGGTCGGCGTGGCCGCGGTGGACGAGGGGGCCTCGGGGCCGGTACTGGGCTTCGCCCTGGTCGTCGCGGCGGCCGCCTGCTGGGGTGTGTCCAACGTCCTGACGCGCAGGGCCGCCCCGCCCGACGCGCTGAACTTCATGGTGTGGGTGTGCACGGTGCCGGTGCTGCCGCTGCTGGTGCTCTCGCTGCTGCTGGAGGGGCCGGAGCGGGACCTGGCCGCGCTGCGCGGTCTGGACTGGTCCGGGGCGGGCGTACTGGTGTACGTGGCCTGGGTGTCCACCGTGTTCGGGTTCGGGGCGTGGGGGTACCTGCTGCGCCGCTACCCGGCTTCGTCGGTGGCGCCGTTCTCGCTGCTCGTGCCGGTGTTCGGGATGTCCTCGGCGGCCCTGGTGCTGGGCGAGGAGGTGTCGGGGCCGCGCTGGGTCGCGGCGGCGCTCCTGGTGGGCGGGGTGGCGCTGACCTCGCTGGGACCGTCCCGAAAGGGCGGTACGTCCGGTACGTCCGGCAGGTCCGGGCCGGTCGGTGCGCCCGGGCCGGTCGGTGCGCCCGGGCCGGTCGGTGCGTCCGCGTCGGACGCGGGCGTCAGCGCGGGGAGCGTTCCTGCAGCGGCAGCCGCCAGTCCTGCCCCACCAGGCTCGCCCCGTACGAGCGGTGCGGCTTCTCCGAGACCAGCGTGAACCCGGCCCGCTGGTAGAGCGAACGGGCCGACTCCAGCACGTCGTTGGTCCACAGCACCAGGTCGCGGTAGCCGACGGACCGGGCGAACTCCACCACGGTGTCCACCAGCAGGCCGCCGATGCCGTGGCCGCGGCCCTCGGGTTCCACCAGGAGCAGCCGCAGCCGCGCGGTGCCGGGCGCGCCGTCCTCGCGCACGCACATCACCGAGCCGACCGGGCGGCCGTCCAGCTCGGCGATCCACACCCGTTCCAGGTGCGGGTCGTGGTCCTCGGCGAAGTCGGCGACGATCCGCGCCACCAGGCCCTCGAAGTCGGTGTTCCAGCCGTACTCGGCGGCGTACAGCGCGCCGTGGCGCTGGACGATCCAGCCGAGGTCGCCGGGCTCCGGTTCGCGCAACCGCACCCTGTCAGCCATGCCACAACTCTAGCCCGGGAGGCGGGGGAGGGGGCCGGGCGCTGTGGGGGCGCGGGCGCTGGCCGGAGCGCTCACGCGTGCCCGGAACGCCACGTCCGCGGTGATTTGGCGGCACCCTTGGGTCACGAAAAAATAAAGTCCTGTCCCGGCGTGCAACCGTCGGGCGCTGCCGTGGGTCGTACTCTGCGTCGGCACTTCCGGGGGAGGATCCGGGGGGATCGGGAAGTCCGGCACGGGAGGGGTAACCGTGAGGGGGTCCGGCCGTGAGGCCGGGCCCCCTTGGGTTTTCCACAGACCCGGTGGGATGTCGGCCCGGGGCGCTACCTTCGGGGCATGTCCAACACGGCAGTGGTCGAAGGGGTTCTGGAGCGGATCACGTACGCCAACGAGGAGAGCGGCTACACCGTCGCCCGGGTGGACACCGGGCGAGGGGGTGGGGACCTCCTCACGGTCGTCGGGTCCCTGCTCGGCGCGCAACCGGGCGAGTCGCTGCGGATGGAGGGCCGCTGGGGCTCCCACCCCCAGTACGGGCGGCAGTTCGTCTGCGAGAACTTCCGTACGGTGCTGCCCGCCACCGTCCAGGGGATCCGCCGCTACCTGGGCTCCGGCCTGATCAAGGGCATCGGTCCGAGGATCGCCGAGCGGATCGTCGACCACTTCGGGACCGACACGCTGGACGTCATCGAGACCGAGCCCGCGCGGCTGGTCGAGGTGCCGGGTCTCGGACCGAAGCGGACCCGGCTGATCGGCGCGGCCTGGGAGGAGCAGAAGGCCATCAAGGAGGTGATGGTCTTCCTCCAGGGGGTCGGGGTCTCCACCTCCATCGCCGTCCGCATCTACAAGAAGTACGAGGACGCCTCCATCTCGGTGGTGAAGAACCAGCCCTACCGCCTCGCCGCCGACGTCTGGGGCATCGGTTTCCTCACCGCGGACCGGATCGCCCAGGCGGTGGGGATCCCGCACGACAGTCCGGAGCGGGTCAGGGCCGGACTCCAGTACGCCCTGTCCCAGTCCGCCGACCAGGGCCACTGCTTCCTTCCGGAGGAGCGGCTGATCGCGGACGGGGTCAAGCTGCTCCAGGTGGACACGGGGCTGGTCATCGACTGCCTGGCCGACCTCGCCGCCGATCCCGAGGGGGTGGTGCGCGAGTCCGTGCCCGACCCCGACGGCGGCCCGCCGCTCAGCGCCGTCTACCTGGTGCCCTTCCACCGGGCCGAGCTGTCCCTCACCGCCCAGCTGCGCCGGCTGCTGGGCGCTGGGGAGGACCGCATGCCCGGCTTCCGCGACGTCGACTGGGACCGGGCGCTGGGCTGGCTGGCCGGGCGTACGGGGGCCGAGCTGGCGCCCGAGCAGCGGGACGCCGTCCGGCTGGCGCTGACCCGCAAGGTGGCGGTGCTGACCGGCGGGCCGGGCTGCGGCAAGTCCTTCACCGTGCGGTCGATCGTGGAGCTGGCCCGGGCCAAGAAGGCCAAGGTGGTGCTCGCCGCGCCCACCGGCCGGGCGGCCAAGCGGCTCGCGGAGCTCACCGGGGCGGAGGCCTCGACCGTGCACCGGCTGCTGGAGCTCAAGCCCGGCGGGGACGCGGCGTACGACCGGGACCGGCCGCTGGACGCCGACCTGGTGGTGGTCGACGAGGCCTCCATGCTCGACCTGCTGCTGGCGAACAAGCTGGTCAAGGCGGTGGCGCCGGGTGCCCACCTGCTGCTGGTGGGAGACGTGGACCAGCTGCCCTCGGTGGGGGCGGGGGAGGTGCTGCGGGACCTGCTGGCCGAGGGAGGTCCGGTCCCGGCGGTCCGGCTGACCAGGATCTTCCGCCAGGCCCAGCAGTCCGGTGTGGTCACGAACGCGCACCGCATCAACACCGGCCTGCCCCCGCTGACGGAGGGCCTGCCGGACTTCTTCCTGTTCGCCGAGGAGGACACCGAGGAGGCCGGGCGGCTCACCGTGGACGTCGCGGCCCGCCGGATCCCGGCCAGGTTCGGCCTGGACCCGCGCCGGGACGTCCAGGTGCTGGCGCCCATGCACCGCGGCCCGGCCGGGGCCGGCAACCTCAACGCCCTGCTCCAGCAGGCCATCACCCCGGGGCGGCCGCAGCTGCCCGAGAAGCGGTTCGGCGGGCGGGTGTTCCGGGTGGGCGACAAGGTCACCCAGATCAGGAACAACTACGACAAGGGGGCCAACGGGGTATTCAATGGGACCGTGGGCGTGGTCACGGCCCTCGACCCGGAGGAGCAGCGCCTGACGGTGCGGACCGACGAGGACGAGGAAGTGACATACGACTTCAACGAACTGGATGAGCTGGCTCACGCCTACGCCGTCACCATCCACCGCTCCCAGGGGAGTGAATACCCGGCGGTGGTGATCCCCGTCACGACCAGTGCTTGGACGATGCTCCAGCGGAACCTGCTCTACACGGCGGTGACCAGGGCGAAGAAACTGGTCGTGCTGGTCGGTTCGCGCAAGGCCCTTGGTCAGGCGGTGCGTACGGTTTCCGCAGGCAGGAGGTACACCGCGGTCGCCCCTAGGCTGTCCGGCCGCATACCGGTGGGAAACATCACCTAGGGTTTCCGCATCCGTCCCCGAGAGGGCAGGATAGGCGGGTTGACGGCACTCAGTGCCGTCAAAAACACCAAAGGCCGACCCCGAGTGCACTCTCCTGCGCCAAATGGGGGAAGGTAGAGGCAGTCAGGGCACCTCGAAGAAGAGGCACTACGTCGGTGAGGGATGACGTGAGCGACAACTCTGTAGTACTGCGGTACGCGGACGGTGAATACACCTACCCGGTGGTCGAGAGCACCGTCGGCGACAAGGGCTTCGACATCTCGAAGCTCCGGGCCCAGACAGGTCTGGTCACCCTGGACAGCGGCTACGGAAACACCGCCGCCTATAAATCCGCGATCACGTACCTCGACGGTGAGCAGGGCATCCTGCGCTACCGCGGCTACCCGATCGAGCAGCTGGCCGAGCGTTCGACCTTCATCGAGGTCGCGTACCTGCTGATCAACGGTGAGCTGCCGACCGTCGACCAGCTCGCGTCGTTCCGCAACGAGATCACCCAGCACACGCTGCTGCACGAGGACGTCAAGCGGTTCTACGACGGCTTCCCGCGCGACGCGCACCCGATGGCGATGCTGTCCTCCGTGGTCAGCGCGCTGTCCACGTTCTACCAGGACAGCCACAACCCGTTCGACGAGAAGCAGCGCCACCTCTCGACGATCCGCCTGCTGGCCAAGCTCCCGACCATCGCGGCGTACGCGTACAAGAAGTCGGTCGGCCACCCGGTCGTCTACCCGCGCAACGACCTCGGCTACGTCGAGAACTTCCTGCGCATGACGTTCTCCGTGCCGGCCCAGGAGTACGAGCTCGACCCGGTCGTGGTCTCCGCGCTCGACAAGCTGCTGATCCTGCACGCGGACCACGAGCAGAACTGCTCCACCTCCACCGTCCGTCTGGTCGGCTCCTCGCAGGCGAACATGTTCGCCTCGGTCTCCGCCGGCATCAGCGCCCTGTGGGGTCCGCTGCACGGTGGCGCCAACCAGTCCGTGCTGGAGATGCTGGAGGGCATCCAGGCCTCCGGCGGCGACGTCGACTCCTTCATCCGCAAGGTGAAGAACAAGGAGGACGGCGTCCGCCTGATGGGCTTCGGCCACCGCGTCTACAAGAGCTTCGACCCCCGGGCGAAGATCATCAAGGCCGCGGCGCACGACGTCCTCTCGGCCCTCGGCAAGTCCGACGAGCTGCTCGACATCGCGCTCAAGCTGGAGGAGCACGCGCTCGCCGACGAGTACTTCATCGAGCGCAACCTCTACCCGAACGTGGACTTCTACACCGGTCTGATCTACCGGGCCATGGGCTTCCCGACCGAGATGTTCACCGTGCTCTTCGCGCTCGGCCGGCTGCCCGGCTGGATCGCCCAGTGGCACGAGATGATCAAGGAGCCGGGTTCCCGCATCGGCCGTCCGCGGCAGATCTACACCGGCGAGGTCCTGCGCGACTTCGTCCCGGTCGAGTCCCGCTGACGTCCCTCGCGGCGCGCGCCCTTCAGGGCTGACGTCCCTCAGGACAGAGAAAAGCGCCCCGCCGTCGATCCCCCCACGGGTCGACGAGCGGGGCGCTTTCCGTTCCCCGGCACCGGATTCCCCCCACGGGACCCGAGCCGGGGTGTTCAGTGGTCTGCCGGGACCCGTACGGGTCGGGAGGGCCGCTCAAAGCTCCCCGTGGGCACGTGCCCCGGCCGGCTGATGCCCGGACATCCCCCAAGACCTCCGCGGAACGCCCCCCAGGCGTTCCCGGCATCGCCCCATTAGACCCACCAGGGCCCCCGATGGTTACGTCGGTATCACTGTGATCTGCGTCTCCCGTGAAGAACCTGTGTGCGAACGGGGGAGGGTGGGCCGGGGGAAGGGCGCTCAGGCGCGGCCGGCCAGCTCGTATCCGGCCTCGTCCACGGCGGCCCGCACGTCCTCGTCGGCGAGCGGGGCCTGGGAGACCACGGTGACCTCGCCGCTGGCCGCCACGGCCTTGACCGAGGTCACGCCCGGGAGGCCGGACAGCTCGGTGGTCACCGCGCCCTCGCAGTGCCCGCAGGTCATGCCGGTCACGCGGTAGACGGTGGTGGTCTGGGTGTCCGTCTCGGCGGTCATGTCGTTCTCCTCTTCGGGTACGTGCGGTAGGTGGCGCAGCCTATACCCCTAGGGGGTATTAAGCGAGCGTGGCGTTCTCCATCAAGTGGACAAGTAGCGTGAACCATATGTAAATGGCGCGTATGGCGCTTGCGGGCACGCTGATCCTGGTCGATCCATCGCGGTGATCGCGCCGCTGCCGGCCTACGCCGCGCCGCGCTGGGTGTCCAGGGCGTACCGGCGTCCGGCGAGGCCGCGGCGCTGGTGGGCGCCGGGATGGTCTCCGTGCCGCTCTTCCCGCGGGCCGGCCTCCGGTCGTGGCCGCGCGGACCGGCCGGGGCGCCGGAGGGCGGGCCCGCGCCCCGGGTCAGCGCGTCGGGGGAGTCGTGGTGACCATGGGCTCCAGGTAGCGCAGCAGCACCGCCTTGAGTTCGGCCTTGTAGGCGGCGCGCTGGTCGCCCTCGCTGGCCAGGATGAGGTCCATCGAGGACTTGAAGATGCCCAGGACCATGTTGGCGACCAGGTCCAGCTCGGCGGGGGTGGCCCCGGGCCGGAAGCGGGCCAGGACCCCCTCGACCCGGGCCAGCATGCCGGTGTGCAGCTCCTCGTGTTCCTGTTCGAGGGCGACGCCGGGCACGCCGGATCCGTGCATCAGGGCCCAGAACGCCGGGTTCTCGCACTGGAACTCGACCAGCGGGTCGAGGACGGCGTCCAGCAGCTCGGGCAGCGGCCGGTCGAGGTTCTCCGGCAGGAAGGCCTGGCCGTGCATCTCGTGTGCCCGCTGGAGCAGCCGGCCGCCCAGCTCCACGGCGATGGCCTCCTTGTTCGGGAAGAACTGGTAGAGGGTGCCGGGCGACACGCCGGCCTCGCGGGCGATCGAGTTGGTGCTCGCGGCGGCGTAGCCGGACTTGCAGAACACGCCGGCGGCGGCTTCGAGGAGCTGGGCGATGCGGCGTTCGCCGCGCGCCTGGCGGCGGGGGGCGGCCGTGGTCGGGGTGGTCCCGGCGGCCTTCTTCGCGGCCCGGGTGGTGCGGGTGGCCTTCGTGGGCCGTGCGGCCTCCGCGGGCTTCACGGCCTCTGCGGAGTTCCCGGACTTCGCCGACTTCCCGGACTTCGCTGACTCCGCGGACTTCGCGGACGGCTCCGCCGCGGCCTCGCGGGCCGGCTCCGCGGTGCTGGTGGCCTTCCGGGCGGGGTTCTCCTCGGGCAACACGGCAAAGCCCTCCTTCCCAAGGGCGATTGACAAACGCGAGTGATCGCTCGCATTCTTGAGAAACGCGAGCGACTGCTCGTGTTTGCCAGTCTATTTCGTCTGGCAATCACGGTGAAGGGGACACCGAGCCATGCCCGAAGTCAAAACCCAGCTGCCCTCGGGGGAGGGCCGCTGGACCAGGATCGTCACCGCCCGGCCGCGTCTGTCACTCCTGCTCGCCCTGGTGGTCACGGCCCTTGCGGTGATCGCGGGCGGTGGAGTGGCCGACCGGATGGGGAGCGGCGGCTGGGAGGACCCCGACGCGCGGTCCACCTACGCCACCCGTGTGCTGGAGCGCGAGTTCCCGGCCTCCCAGCCCAACCTCCTGCTGCTCCTCGACACCGGGACCGCCGGGGTCGACGACCCCGCCGTCGCCGCCGAAGCGGCGCGGCTGACCGCCCGGCTCGCCGCCGAGCAGGGCGTCGTGCCGGTCGGGTCGTACTGGCAGGACCCCTCACCCGCGCTGCGCTCCGAGGACGGCCGGCAGGGCCTGATCGCCGCCCGGGTGCAGGGCGACGAGAAGGCCGCCACCGCGGTCCTGGACCGGATCGCCCCCGGACTGCGCGGCACCCACGGCCCGGTGGAGGTGTCCATCGGGGGACCGGTCGCCGTACAGGCGGAGGTCACCGCCACCATCCAGGAGGACCTGGTCCGGGCCGAGCTGATCGCCCTGCCGGTCACCCTCGTCCTGCTCGTCCTCGTCTTCGGCAGCGCCATCGCGGCCCTGCTGCCGCTGGGCGTCGGCATCGTCGCCATCCTCGGCACCAATGCCGTGCTGCGCGGGCTCACCGAGTTCACCGACGTCTCGGTGTTCGCCATGAACCTCACCACCGCGCTCGGCCTCGGCCTCGCCATCGACTACGCCCTGTTCATCGTCCGCCGCTTCCGGGAGGAACTCGCCGCCGGGAAGGACCCGGCGGCCGCCGTCGGGACCACCCTGCGGACGGCCGGGCGGACCGTCCTGTTCTCGGCCCTCACGGTCGCCGTGGCACTCTCCGCGATGCTGCTGTTCCCGATGTACTTCCTCCGCTCCTTCGCCTACGCGGGGATCGCCGTCGTACTGATCGCCGCCGCGGCGGCGCTGGTCCTGCTGCCGGCCGCCCTGCTGCTGCTCGGTGAGCGGGTCAACTCCCTGGACCTGCGCCGCCTGTGGCGGCGCGGCCCGAGCGCGGCTCGGCCCGCGCCCGAGGAGACCGGCCGGGGATGGGCCCGCTCGACGGCCCTGGTGATGCGCCGGGCACCTCTGTTCGCCGTCGCCACCACCGTCGGACTGCTCCTGCTCGGCCTGCCCTTCCTCGGAGTCAGGTTCGGCACGGTCGACGACCGGCAGCTGCCGGCCGGCGCCGAACCGCACGTGGTGCAGCAGCACATCAGGGACGGCTTCCCGGGCAGCCCCGGATCCGAACTGGTCGTCCTCGCCGAGGGCCCCGCGACCCCGGCCGAACTCGGCGCCTACCGGGCCCACCTGGAGGACCTCCCCGGAGTGCTGCGCGCCGAAGGACCGGTCGGCTCGGGCCAGTACGCCTACTTCACCGTCCTCGGAGAGGGCGAGGCCGTCGGCCGGCAGGCACAGGACCTGGTCGGAGAGGTCCGGTCCGTCACCGCGCCCTTCGACACGGCGGTCACCGGGCAGGCCGCCGTGCTGGTCGACGCGCAGGACGCCATCGCCGAACGCCTGCCCTGGGCCCTCGCTCTGATCGTGGCCGCCACGCTGCTGCTGGTCTTCCTGCTCACCGGCAGCGTGCTGATACCCCTCCAGGCCGTCCTGCTCAACGCCCTCAGCCTGACCGCCATGTTCGGCGCGGTGGTGTGGGTCTTCCAGGAGGGCAACCTCTCCGGACTGCTCTCCTTCACCGCCACCGGAGACATCGAGACCACCCTGCCGGTGCTGATGTTCTGCATCGCCTTCGGACTCTCCATGGACTACGGGGTCTTCCTCATATCGAGGATCAAGGAGGAGTACGAGCGCACCGGGGACCACGAGGGTGCCGTGCGGACCGGACTGGCCCGCACGGGCGGGCTGATCACCGCGGCGGCCGTCATCCTGGCCGTGGTGATGGTGGCCATCGGCACCTCACGGGTGACCAACACCAAGATGCTCGGGCTGGGCATCGCGCTGGCCGTGCTGATGGACGCGATGGTGGTCCGCAGCCTGCTCGTGCCGGCGGTGATGAAGCTGACCGGCCGCGCCACCTGGTGGGCGCCCGGCCCGCTGCGCAGACTGCACGAGCGGTTCGGGCTCAGCGAGGGCGACCCCGCCCCCGGCCCCGGACACCGCCCCGGACCGGAGACGGCAGGCCCGGAGGCGGGCACACCCGGGGTCCCGCCGGCCGGGTCCCGGCCGGAGCGCCAGCCGGCCGGAACGCGGTAGGACGCAGGACCGTCTAGTCGTCCCGGCGGCCGCGGTTGCCGGGACGGCGCGCCACCCAGGCGCGGATCGTGTCCGCGTACCAGTACGGCTTCCCGGCCTCCACGTGGTCGGGCGGGGGGAGGAGCCCGTGCTTGCGGTACGAGCGGACGGTGTCGGGCTGGACCCGGATGTGGGCGGCGATCTCCTTGTACGACCACAGCTTCCGGTCGGTCATGTCGGGGCACCTCCTTGTCCGCGCCGCAGGGGCGGCCGGGAGGCCGTCGGGGGGACCGGGGCACGGACGGTGACGATCACTCGGGTTGTGCCCGTAGAACGACACCGGGTGAGCGCAGGGGAGCGGCTGTGGTGTGGCTGTGACGGAAGGCCCGCGTAACGCGGACATGCGTGACAGCCGCTCCACCGCCGTGACAGAAGTGACACGGGAGCGGAGGGGGGAGCGGGGGTGTCGTACGGGCGCGGAGCGCGGATCAGTGGTACAGGGGCGGCCGTCCGGCCATCTCCACGGGGGTGCGGACTCCGGTGCGCAGCGCCGTCAGCCCTGCTTCCGACACGGCGGCCGCGGCATACCCGTCCCAGGCGTCCGGGCCGGTGACCCGGCCCCGGGCGGCCGCCGCCACCCAGGCCCGCAACTGGCGGTCGTAGGCGTCCGCGAAGCGGACCGTGAAGTCCTGGACGATCTCCTCGGACCGGCGGCCCGCGGCCTCGACGTCCATCGTCCGGCCCTCGCCGATCCGGGCGCTGCCCGCCTCGCCCACCGCCTCGCACCGCACCTGGTAGCCGAAGCCGCAGTTGACGAAGACCTCGACGTCCACGATCGCCCCGCCGGAGGTCTCCATCAGCACCAGCTGCGGATCCCTCAGCCCCTCCGGAGCCCCGGCCGAGGACGCCGGGGACAGCACCGACACCGCGGTGACCTCCTGCCCGAGCAGCCAGCGGGCGGCGTCCACCTCGTGCACCACCGAATCGCTGATCAGCATCCCGCTGGTGAAGAACGACGGCGAGGAGGCGTTGCGGTGCCGGCAGTGCAGGAACAGCGGCCGCCCGATCCCGCCCGCGTCCAGCAGCTCCTTCAGCCGCACGTACTCGGCGTCGTAGCGGCGCATGAAGCCCACCTGGATCCGGCGCCGCCCCAGCCGCTGCTCCGCCTCCAGCACCCGCAGCGCACCCGCCGCGTCGGGAGTCAGCGGCTTCTCGCACAGCACCGGCAGGTCCAGCTCCAGCGCGGCCAGCAGCGCCTCCTCGTGGGCCGGGCCCGGCGACGCGATCACCACCGCCCCGACCCCCGGGGCGGCCAGCGCCGCCGCCGGATCCGTATGGGCGCTCGCCCCCTCCGCCGAGGCGGCGACCTCCTTCGCCCGGTCACCGTCCGGGTCGGCCACCGCCACCACCCGGGCCCCGCCCACCGTCACACCGAACCGGCGCACGTGGTCGGCACCCATCCTCCCGGCACCGATCACCGCCACCCCGAGCGTGCCGCTCATCGACCCCTCCTCCTCGATCCCGTCCCCGTGGCCGTCCCCATGCCCGTCCCCATCCCCGTCCCCCCTCGCCTCAACGGGCGCCGCAGGTCCGCAGGTAGTCCCGGGTACGCCGGGCGATGGGCAGCGGGCGCTCCGGCGGACACGGGTACATGTCCTGCTCCACGATCGCGAACAGCTCCACCCCCAGCTTCTGGGCCGCCGCCAGCACCGGCTCCAGCGCGGGCACCCCCGACGGCGGCTCGCACATCACGCCGCGCGCCACCGCCGGGCCGAACGGGACCTGCTGCGCCACCACTTCGGCCAGCACCCGCGGATCCACCTGCTTGAGGTGCAGGTAGCCGATCCGCTCCCCGTACGTCTCGATCAGCTCCACGCTGTCCCCGCCGCAGTACGCGTAGTGCCCGGTGTCCAGGCACAGCGAGACCGTCTCCGCGTCGGTCGCGTCCAGGAACCGGGCCACGTTCTCCGGGGTGTCCACGTGCGTGTCCGCGTGCGGGTGCACCACGATCCGCAGTCCGAACCGGTCCTCGACCTCCCGGCCCAGCCGCTCCGTCTGCTCCGCCAGGTCCCGCCACTGCCCGGCCGTCAGCACCCGGTCCTCCAGCACCGCGCCGGTCTTGTCGTCCCGCCAGAACGACGGGATCACCACCAGGTGACCCGCCCCCACGCCCCGGGCGAGCTCCGCCACCCGCGACACGTGCTCCCAGGTCTGCTCCCAGACCGCCGGGCCGTGATGGAGTCCGGTGAAGACGGTGCCGGCCGAGACCCGCAGCCCCCGCGCGGCGGTCTCCTCCGCCAGCCGCACGGGATCGGTGGGGAGGTAGCCGTACGGGCCGAGTTCGATCCACTCGTAGCCCGCCTCGGCGACCTCGTCGAGGAACCGCTCCCACCCCGTCTGCGCCGGGTCCTCGGGGAACCACACCCCCCAGGAGTCCGGGGCCGAACCGACACGGATACGGGACAACGCGTGCGGGGAGGACGTCATAGCGGCCAGCTTAGGCCGCACCGCGCCTGGACACTGGAGGTTCCGACTGTGAGCACGGATCCGTTCGACCTGATCACCATGGGCCGGATCGGGGTGGACCTGTACCCGCTGCAGAGCGGGGTGACGCTGGCCGAGGCCGAGACCTTCGGCAAGTTCCTCGGCGGCTCCCCGGCCAACGTCGCGGTGGCGGCCGCCCGTCTCGGCCGGCGCACCGCGGTGATCACCCGGACCGGAGCGGACCCCTTCGGCGGGTACCTCCGCGCCGAACTCCGGCGCTTCGGCGTGGACGACCGCTGGGCCGGTGAGGTCGAGGGCCTGCCCACGCCGCTGACCTTCTGCGAGCTCTTCCCGCCCGACCACTTCCCGATCCACTTCCGCCGCGAACCCCAGGCGCCCGACCTGCGGATCCACCCCGGCGAGCTCGACCTCGCGGCGGTCCGGGCGGCCCGGGCCTTCTGGATCACCGGCACCGGCCTCAGCGCCGAACCCAGCCGGTCGGCGACCCTGGCGGCGCTCGCCGCGCGCGACCGGTCCCCGCTGACCGTCTTCGACCTGGACTGGCGCCCGGCGCTGTGGGACGGGGCCGAGGACCCCGCCGGACCGTACGCGCGGGCCCTGGCGGGAGCGTCGGTCGCGGTGGGCAACGCGGAGGAGTGCGAGGTCGCGACCGGCGAGAAGGAGCCGCACGCGGCGGCCCGGGCGCTGCTGGCGGCGGGCGTGGACCTGGCGGTGGTCAAACGCGGCCCCGACGGCGTGCTGGCCGTGCACCGGGACGGCACGGTGGCCGAGGTCCCGCCCGTCCCCGTCGAGGTGGTCAACGGCCTCGGCGCAGGTGACGCGTTCGGCGGCGCCCTGTGCCACGGGCTGCTGGCGGGCTGGGAGGTGGAACGGACGGTGCGCTACGCGAACGCCGCGGGAGCGATCGTGGCGGGGCGGCTGGCCTGCGGGGCGGCGATGCCGTATGCCGGTGAGGTGGAGGAGGTGCTGGGCGGGTGCCGCTGATCTCGGAACACGGGCTGGATCTCACCCGGCTGCGGGTGGTGGAGCTCGCGGCGGGCGAGACGTACGCGTTCGCCTGCGGCGAGCTGGAGTGGATCGTGCTGCCGCTGGCCGGCGGGTGCGAGGTCCGCTGCGCGGAGGCGCCCCCCACCCCGCCGCCCGATCCCGGTCCCGGGCTCCGCCCGGACCCCTCCGGGACTCCCCGCCCCGCCCTCGGCGCCCCGGACACCGGCGGGGCCGGACCGGACCCCGGCGCCGCGGAGCGGGTGATGCGGTTGCGCGGGCGGAGCGGGGTGTTCGACGGGGTCACGGACTTCGCGTACGCGCCGCGTGACGGGTGGGTCGAGGTGCGGTCCGCGGGCGGGGGGCGGTTCGCGCTCGCCGGGGCCGTGTGCGAGCGGCGGCTGCCCGCCCGGTACGGCCCTGCCGCCGACGTCCCCGTGGAACTCCGCGGCCGCGGCACCTGCTCCCGGCAGGTCAACAACTTCGCCGCCGCCGACACCTTCGAGTGCGACCGCCTGATCGCGGTGGAGGTCCTCACCCCCGGCGGGAACTGGTCCTCCTACCCGCCGCACAAGCACGACGAGCACCATCCCGGGGAGGAGTCCCGGCTGGAGGAGATCTACTACTTCGAGATCGCCCCGCACGGCGCCACCCCCGGCGTCGGCTACCAGCGGGTGACACCGTCCCCCGCGGGGAAGACCGACGTCCTCGCCGAGGTGCGGTCCGGCGACGCCGTGCTGATCCCCGACGGCTGGCACGGCCCGTCCATCGCCGCTCCCGGGCACGACATGTACTACCTGAACGTCATGGCGGGCCCCGACGCCACCCGAGAGTGGTTGATCCGCGACCACCCCGACCACGCCTGGATCCGGGACACCTGGCCGGGGAAGCCCGTCGACCCGCGGCTGCCCTTCCACCGTGCGGAGGACACCGCCCGATGAGCCGCACGACCAGACTGACCACCGCCCAGGCGCTGATCGCCTTCCTGGCCCGCCAGTACACCGAACGCGACGGCCGCCGGCACCGCCTGATCGCCGCCACCTGGGGCATCTTCGGCCACGGCAACGTCGCCGGGATCGGCCAGGCGCTGCTGGAGACCGGCGGGAAGGACATGCCCTTCCTCCAGGGCCGCAACGAGCAGGCCATGGTGCACGCCGCCGTCGGGTACGCCCGCCACAGCGGCCGCCTGTCCGCGCACGCCGTCACCACCTCCATCGGGCCCGGCGCCACCAACCTCGTCACCGGCGCGGCGCTCGCCACCGTCAACCGGATCCCGGTCCTGCTGCTGCCCGGCGACACCTTCGCCACCCGGCCCGCCGACCCGGTGCTCCAGCAGCTCGAAGTGCCCTGGGCCGGCGACGTGTCCGTCAACGACACGCTGCGGCCGGTGTCCCGCTACTTCGACCGGATCACCCGCCCCGAAGCGCTGGTCCCCGCCGCCCTCCAGGCCATGCGGGTGCTCAGCGACCCGGTCGCCACCGGCGCCGTCACCCTCGCCCTGCCCCAGGACGTCCAGGCGGAGGCCCACGACTGGCCGGTGGACTTCTTCGCCGAACGCGTCTGGACCGTGCGCCGCCCCCGGCCCGACCGCACGGAGCTGGAGGCAGCCGCGGACGCCGTGAAGGCGGCAGCCCGGCCGCTGCTGATCGCCGGCGGCGGGATCCGGCACAGCGGCGCCCAGGCCGAGCTGGCCGCGTTCGCGGAGGCCACCGGCATCCCCGTCGCGTCCACCCAGGCCGGCAAGGGCGCCCTGCCCCACGACCACCCCGCCGACGTGGGCGGCATCGGCCACACCGGGACCGCCACCGCGAACGCGCTGGCCCGCCGCGCCGACCTGGTGATCGCCGCCGGGACCCGGCTGACCGACTTCACCACGGCATCAGCGACCCTGTTCGAGGACCCCGCTGTCCGGTTCCTCGGCCTCAACCTCGACCCGTACGACGCGCACAAACTGGCCGCCCGCCCCCTCGTCGCCGACGCCCGCGAAGCGCTCGGGGAACTCGCCGCCCTGCTCGGCGGCCACCGCGTGGAGTCCGGCTACACCGCCGCGTACACCGCCGCCAAGGCGGACTGGGAGCGGCGGGTCGACCTGGCCTTCCACGCCGGGGACCCGGACGCCGCCCCCACCCAGGCGCAGGTCCTGGGGGCCCTCGACGCCGTGGTCACCGGCGACGACGTCCTCGTCAACGCGGCCGGCTCGCTCCCCGGTGACCTGCACAAGCTGTGGCGGACCCGGTCCCCGCTCCAGTACCACGTCGAGTACGGCTACTCCTGCATGGGCTACGAGATCCCGGCCGCGCTCGGCGTGGCCCTCGCCGAGCCCGGCCGGCCGGTGTGGGCGCTGGTCGGCGACGGCACGTACCTGATGAACCCGACCGAACTGGCCACCGCCGTGCAGGAGGGCGTCCCGCTGAAACTGGTCGTCCTCGACAACCGGGGGTACGCCTCCATCGGGGGGCTCTCCGAGGCGGTGGGCGGCGAACGGCTCGGCACCGGATTCCGGGACGCCGGCCCGGGGGCGGTGGACCTCGCCGCCAACGCGGCCTCCCTCGGGATGGCCGTGATCCGCGCCCACACCGTCCGTGACCTGCGGGAAGCGCTCGCCGAGGCGCGGGCCGCGGACCGTCCCACATGTGTCTACACACGGACCCGAACGCCCGACACTGTGTCGGGCCCGCCCTCCGCGCAGGCGTGGTGGGATGTTCCCGTGGCCGAGACCGCGACCCGTCCGTCCGCGATCGAGGCCCGTGAAGAGTACGACCGGCAAGCCGCGCAGCGACGTCGCCATCTGTGAAGGAGCAACGCTAATGAAGACCGTCAACCACTGGATCGGTGGCAAGACCGTCGAGGGCGCGTCGGGCAACTACGGCCCGGTCACCGACCCGGCGACCGGCCAGGTCACCACCCAGGTCGCGCTGGCCTCGGCGGACGAGGTGGACGCCGCGGTACGCGTCGCCAAGGAGGCCTTCCAGAGCTGGGGCCAGTCCTCGCTGGCCGCCCGCACCAAGGTGCTGTTCGCCTACCGGGCGCTGCTGGACGCCAACCGGGACGCGATCGCCGAGCTGATCGTCGCCGAGCACGGCAAGGTGCACTCGGACGCGCTGGGCGAGGTCGCGCGCGGCCTGGAGATCGTCGAGCTGGCCTGCGGGATCACCACGCAGCTCAAGGGCGAGCTGTCGACGTCCGTCTCCAACCGGGTCGACGTGGCCGCCATCCGCCAGCCGCTGGGCGTGGTCGCCGGCATCACCCCGTTCAACTTCCCGGCGATGGTCCCGATGTGGATGTTCCCGCTGGCCGTCGCCTGCGGCAACACCTTCGTCCTCAAGCCGAGCGAGAAGGACCCGTCGGCCGCCAACAAGCTGGCCGAGCTGGCGTCCGAGGCCGGTCTGCCGGACGGCGTGCTGAACGTCGTCCACGGCGACAAGGTGGCGGTGGACGCGCTGCTCTCGCACCCGGACGTGGCCGCCGTCTCCTTCGTCGGCTCCACCCCCATCGCCCGGTACATCCACACCACCGCGTCCGCCAACGGCAAGCGCGTGCAGGCCCTGGGCGGCGCCAAGAACCACATGCTGGTCCTGCCGGACGCCGACCTCGACGCGGCCGCCGACGCCGCGGTCTCCGCCGCGTACGGCTCGGCCGGCGAGCGCTGCATGGCCATCTCGGCCGTCGTGGCCGTCGGAGCCATCGGTGACGCCCTGGTCGAGAAGATCCGCGAGCGCGCCGAGAAGATCAAGATCGGCCCGGGCAACGACCCGGCGTCGGAGATGGGCCCGCTGATCACCAAGGCGCACCGCGACAAGGTCGCCTCCTACGTCCACGGCGCCGCCGCCCAGGGCGCGGACGTGGTCCTGGACGGCACCGGCCACACCGTCGAGGGCTTCGAGGACGGCCACTGGATCGGCCTGTCCCTGCTGGACAACGTCAAGACCGACTCCGACGCCTACCGCGACGAGATCTTCGGCCCGGTGCTGTGCGTGCTCCGCGCCGAGACCTACGAGGAGGGCGTGGCCCTCATCAACGCCTCGCCGTTCGGCAACGGCACGGCGATCTTCACCCGGGACGGCGGCGCGGCCCGCCGCTTCCAGCTGGAGATCGAGGCGGGCATGGTCGGCGTGAACGTGCCGATCCCGGTGCCGGTGGGCTACCACTCCTTCGGTGGCTGGAAGGACTCCCTCTTCGGCGACCACCACATCTACGGCAACGACGGCATCCACTTCTACACCCGCGGCAAGGTCGTCACGACCCGCTGGCCCGACCCGTCGGAGGCCCCCGCCGGCGTCGACCTCGGCTTCCCCCGCAACCACTGACCCACCCCGCCCCCGGTCCGCAGAACCCCCGGCCACCCCTCACCGGCCGGGGGTTCCTGCTGTCCGTACGCCGGGTCAGGGGGTGGTCGCCGGAGTACGGTCCGCCGCGGCCGGCGGGGTGGTGGCCGGCGCGCGGCGGCGGCGGAGGGTCCAGGCGGCGAGGGCCGCGCCGGTGAGGAGCAGGAGGGCGCCGGCGGCGGGCCAGGGGACCGCCGTGAAGCGGGCGTCCGAGGAGGAGGTCAGGTCCGGGTGTTCGGCGGAGCCCGCGGTGACGGTCAGGGTGACCCGGTCCAGCTGCGGCGTGTCGGGCCAGGTCTCCTTCAGCTCCACGCGCTGCCCGGGGAGCAGGGCCAGCTTCAGGTCCTTGCGGGGGCGGTCCCACACCTCCCGGCCGAACAGGCCGCGGGCACGGAGGGAGACGGTCGGGTCGATCACCACGTTGCCGCGGTTGACCAGGGTGTAGGTGACGGTGGCCGGCGCGTCGTCCAGCCAGGGCAGGAGGGGCGCGCGGCGGTCGACGCGTACGTCCTCCACGCCCAGGCCCGGGGTGAGGGGGCCGGGCACGCGGAAGTAGAGGCGGGCGCCGACCGAGCGGCGGACGCCCACCTTGACCTTCCGGTCACCCTCCGTGCCCTCTGTCGCTGTGCCCAGGGCGACGATCCCGCCGACGTGGTCGCCGGGGGTGGCGTCCTCCGGCACGGTGACCGTGAAGGGGATGTCCTCGCGGCCCCCGGCCGGGACGGTGACGGTGCCGGAGGCCTCCGGACCCAGCCGGACCCACCGGCCCAGCCCGCCGGGCGCGGTCTCCACCGGCAGCAGGGCGAACGCCCCGCCCACCGGGGTGTTCACGGCATCGGTGGCGTAGACGCGGAACGTCAGCTCGCGGTCGGAGCCGTTGCGGACGGTGACGCTGTCGGTGACCGTGGCGCCGGCCGCCCCCTGGTGGAAGAAGTACGCCCGGTCCGGCATGGACGCGCCCGCCGGCGGGGTGGGGAACACGCCCCAGCTGCCGTTGTCGGCGGCCGTGGCCGGCGCGGCGGCGCCCGGCACCAGCCCGGTGGCGAGCGGGAGCAGTACGCCGAGCAGCAGCAGGAGACGGGTGCGGATGCGCATGGGCGGGGCTCCAGGGGAGGCGGACGGGGAAGGGTGGTGGGGGGGGGGGGGGGCCCGCCCCCCCCCCCCCCCGCCCGGCGGCCCCCCCGCGCCCCCCCGCCCCCGCCCCCGGGGGGGGGGGGCGTCGGGCGGGGGGGGGGGGGGGCGCCGCCCGCCCGGCCCGCGGGGGGGGGGGGGGGGGGGGGGGGGGGGGGGGCGGGGGGGGGGGGGGGGGGGGGGGGGGGGGGGGGGCCCCCCCCCCCCCCCACCACCCGGAGGGATCGGATCAGGCGATCGAGAAGGTCACGACCGACTGGTAGGTGTCGGCGAACATGAACGGCGGGAGCTGGATCATCCCGGCGCCGCCCACGGCGAACTCACCACCGGTCAGCTGGTCCCCGCCCGCGGGTGACGACGCCACCTGCATCGGCGTGCCGGTGATCGCGCCGGGCGCGCCGGCGGTGCAGGTGCTCGGGCTGTCCGGGTTGGTGACGGTGCAGGTCGGCTGGATGCCGATCTGCGCCTTGGTCATCGCGTGCCCGGTGCTCTCGTTCAGGAACGGAGTACGGGTGGCGGTGACGTCCCAGCCGAGGCTGCCGCCGCGGAAGTCCTGCACGGTGGCGGCGTTGAACGCGCCGATCACGTTCTGCGGCTTGCCGTTGATGGTCACCGAGCCCCACTGGGCGGCCGGGAAGCCGTCCTTGGGACCGATGGCGAGCGGGCCGGGCAGCACCTCGACGTCCACCGGGTTCTTCACGCCCGGCTGCTCCTCGAGGAAGACGAACGGCTTGCCGGCGCCGCCGTCGATCCGGATCTCGTCGGCCTTCTCGCTGACCGTGAGCTCGCAGGTCGCGGCGCCGGAGGCGTCCGCGGTGCCGGAGCCGGTGTCGCCGGTGGCGGTGCCCGCCAGCAGGGCGGAGCAGGTCACCCCGCCGGCCGGGAAGTTGGCGCCGGTGGCGACGACCTTGGTGCCCGCCTTGCCGCTGTTGGGCGTCAGCCGGGTGGTGACCGGGTCCTTCGGGAGCGCCTCGACCGCGATCGAGTTCAGCGTGGCGCTGGGCCGGGGCTTGGGCGTGCAGGTCGTGGTGAAGACGGTCCCGCCGAGGCTGGCGTCCGTCACGATCACGTCCAGCCTGACGTCGACGGTGGTGCCCTCGGTGCCGTCCGGGACCTTGACGGTCTTGACGACGGGCTTCGGGTCGAGCGGGACACCGGGGGTGACGGTGACCGTCTCCGGGTCGCCGACGATGGTCTGGAGCCCCTGCCCGACCACCAGAGTGATCTTGGTGGTGTTCTCGGTGGTGACCGCGAACTGCGGGAGCAGGGGGCTGGGCCCGGCGTCCACGGTGATCGGCACGGTGTCGCCGGCCTTGGCGGTGTCGGGCAGGGTGACGGCGAAGGTCTGGTTGCCGGACCCGTCCGGCTGGGGTGCCGGGGCGTCGCACTCCACGAACACGGTCGTGGTCTTCGTCGCCGCCTGCGCGGTCGCCGCCAGGCCCACCACGCCACCCGTCAGGGCCAGGGTGAGGGCTCCCGCCCCGGCCACCACTCTTCGGAACCTATCGGTACTCACTGGGTCGCGACTCCTTCGTCATGACGAACCCCTCCCCCCACCCGCTGTGCGGGGGAGGCCGAGCCGGTGCGGTGGCCGTCATTGACGCGTCGCGCCCGGAAGAAGTCAATGACTTCCCTTCCTCCGAAACGCACAGAAATTGATGTCCCATCAGGGGAAGTCGGGCAGGGTGACCGCGGCGGGCACCTGGAGCAGCCGGTTCGGGGTGCCGGCCGGCATGCCCGTGATGCGGCCCGGCACGGACTCCCGTACGAGGGCCTCCGCCACCTGCGCCGGGGTCGCCTTCGGCTGCCGCGCCAGGACCAGCGCGGCCGCCCCGGCCACCTGGGGCGCGGCCATGGACGTACCGGTCATGGTGCGGGCCGCCGCCCCGGTGCCGCCGCCCGGCCAGGCGGAGGTGATGCCGACTCCCGGCGCGGAGATGTCCACGCAGCGGCCGTGGTTGGAGAAGGGCGCCCGCCGGTCGCGTGCGTCGGTGGCGCCGACCGTGACCGCCTCGGGGACGGAGGCGGGGGAGGAGCGGCAGGCGTCCCGGTTGTCGTTGCCGGCCGCCGCGACGAACGTGATGCCCCGGGCCACCGCCCGCCGCACCGCGCCGTCCAACAGGCGGCTCCGGCCACCGCCCATGCTCATGTTGGCCACCGACGGGACGGGGGTCGCCGAGCGCACCGAGGCGTGGTGGCGCACCATCCAGTCCAGGCCGGAAAGCATCCCCGACAGCGAGCCCCAGCCCTCGCAGTCGGCCACCTTCACCGAGATCAGCCGGACCCCCTTCGCCACCCCGTACCTGGTCCCGCCCACCGTGCCCGCGACGTGCGTGCCGTGGCCGTTGCAGTCCCCGGGCCCCTCGGAGCGCACCGCGCTGTGCCCGTGCACCGCCCGGCCGCCGAACTCCCGGTGCCCGGTGTCGATCCCGGTGTCCAGGACGTAGACGTTCACCCCGTCGCCCGTCGCCGGGTAGTCGTACGAGCCGTCGAGCGGGAGGGCCGGCTGGTCCAGGCGGTCCAGCTGCCAGGGTGCCTCCGGCTGGGTGTCGGCGATCCGGAACCGCGTGTCCGGCTCCACCGAGGCCACCCGTGGATCCGCGGCCAGTTCGGCGGCCCGAGCCGCGGTGGTGCGTACGGCGAACCCGTTCAGCGCGGCCCCGAAGACCGGGCCGACGCGGTCCCCGGCCTCGGCGGCCTCGGCGGCCAGGGAACGGGTCAGCGCCCGCGCACCGGTGTCCCTGAGCGCGACGACGTAGGCGAAGGTGGCGGTGGTGGACGTGACTGCGGTGACTGCGGGAGCGGCGGGGCCCTCCGTGGCCGCGGCTGCCCGGGCGGGCACGACCGCGGCCGCGGCGAGCAGCGCGGCGGCCGGCAGCAGGGGGGTGATCGGTCTCATGCCGCCACGCTGGCCGAGCCCTGCCGGGCCCGCACGGAGGGTGCGCCGACTGGCCGCACGACACGCCGCCCGGGGCGGAGCCACGCGGACCGGCGGCGGGGGCAACGCGGCCCGGATGCGGGGGGCTACGCCGCGGCCACCGCGAGCGCCGCCGCGTAGCGGTGCGGTGCGGGCAGGTCCAGCAGGGACCAGCCGGGCACTGCCGCCGGGTCGGGTGCCGACCCCACGTACGGCTCGGCCACCCCCGAACCCAGGCCCTCTCCGGTGCCCTTGAGCAGGGCCTCCTTGCGGGTCCAGATCCGGGCCAGCGCGGCCGGCCTGGCCGGCTCCGGCAGCGCCCGCACCTCGGCCGACTCCCGGGGGTGCAGGGTGCCGACCACGTCGGCCACCGCGGCCGGCGCCGGCCAGGCCTCCACGTCGACCCCGACGGGGACCGCGGCGAACGCCAGGTAGGCCCGGTCCTCGCTGTGCGAGAGGGAGAAGTGCAGGGAGCCTCCGGCCACCGCGGGGCGGCCGTGCGGGCCGCCGCAGCCCGGGCAGACCTCGCGCACCAGCGCCACCTCCTGCGGGGCCAGCCCCAGGTAGCCGCCGAGCAGGACGCGCAGGCCGACGTGCGAGGCGAGGTAGCGGTGACGGTCGGCCGGGCGCAGCAGCCGGGCCGCCCGTTCCCGCTCGGCGTCGTCCAGCAACGGCAGTGCCCCGGCCACCGGGTGGCCGCCGACCACCTGCCGGGAGATGTCCAGCGACCACACGTCCACGGCCGGGCCCGCGGGACCCGGGGGCCGGGCGGGCGCGGGCGGGGCTCCGGTCACCGCTACCGCCTCGCCGAGTTCCTTCACGTACTCGATCACCCGACGAGAGTACGAGAGGATCACCGTCGACAGACGTCGACAGACGTCGAGGACGGGGGAGCAGCACATGCAGAGCGCCGTGGTCACGACCGGGGGCGACCGGATCAGATGGGTGGAGTTCCCGGGACCCGGGCCCGCCCGGGTCTACCTGCACGGTCTCGGCGCGACAGCGCCCGCCTACTTCGCGGCCGGTGCGGTCCACCCGCTGCTGGCCGGCCGCCGCTCCCTGCTGGTCGACCTGCTCGGGCACGGGCACAGCGACCGGCCGGAGGCGTTCCCGTACACGCTGGAGGCGCACGCGGACGCGCTCGCGGAGGCACTGGAGGCGGCGGGCGCGGCGGGCCCGGCGGGAGCCGAACTGATCGCGCACAGCATGGGCGGCGCGGTGGCGGTCGTCCTGGCCGCCCGTCACCCGCACCTGGTGTCCCGGCTGGTCCTCGTGGACGCCAACCTCGACCCGGTGGAGCCGGTGCGCGGCACGGCCGGCAGCAGTGGCATCGCCACCTACACCGAGGAGGAGTTCCTGGCCGGCGGCTGGGCGGAGGTCCGCGACCGGGTCGGCGCCCACTGGTGGTCGACCATGCGGCTGGCGGGCCGGACGGCCCTGTACCGCAGCGCCGTCCACCTCGCCGCCGGCACCGTCCCGACCATGCGGGAACTCCTGCTGAACCTGAAGGTGCCGCGCACCTTCCTGCTGCCGGCCGCGGACGCGCCGCTCGCCGGGGCCGAGGAGCTGCGGGCCGCCGGGGTACGGGTCGTCGCGGTCCCGGACTGCGGGCACAACATCATGCTCGACAACCCGGAGGGCTTCGCCGAGGCCACCGCCCGGGCCCTCGCCGACGACGCCGTCTAGCGCCCGTCTAGCGGGTCCCCCGGCCCGCCGGCGACGGCTCGCCGTTGGTCCAGGCGTAGACGCGCTTGCCGCGCACCACGACCCGGTACTGCTCGGCGTCCCGGCACTCCGCGCGGGCCTGGACCGCCTGGTCGGCCCGGTCGGCCGGGTCGGCCCGTCCGGTACGTCCGGGCGCCCACCACCTCGCGTCGAGTTCGGGCGCGTCCACCCGCGCGGGGGTGCCCGAACAGCGCGGCCCCTCCCAGCCCGAGGCGCCGACGGTGAACCGGAGCAGCTTCGCCCGCCCGGTGGTCTTCACCTTGAACCGCACGTTGCGCGCGTCCCCGGGCACCCAGGCCGGCAGCGCCGCCGTGTCCGCCGCGGACCGGTAACTCCGGTCCTTCTCGTCGAACACCCGCTCGTTGACGACGTCGGTCAGTGCGTTCGGCGGCAGGTTCGGCAGCGCGAACGCGGCGGTGCCCAGCACCCCGACGGTGGCGGCGGCGATGACGAGAGGACGCTTCATGGGTCCCAGTCTCCGTCTCCCGGGGCGGTCCGGAATCGGTCTTCAGTGCGAACCTGCTCCACCTTCGGGGGGATACCGGCCTCCACCCGTGGACGGACGGCCGGTGCGCGGTACCACCGGAACGCGGGAGCCAAGCCGGACGCCCGCGGACCGGAGGAACACGATGCGCCGTCGACGTGCGACGCCCGCCGCGGCCGGTGCGGTGGCGGCCCTGCTGGTGCTGGCCGCGGGCCCGGCCGCCCAGGCCGCCCCCGCCCCCGCCCCCGCCGACAAACCCCTGGTGCTCAGCCGCTGGACGCAGGTCACGGCCGCCAGCCACGACGCCTGGGCCGCCGCCCGTGCCGACCGGGCGGCCTGGGCGGCGTACGGGTTCGACTGGTCGACCGACCTCTGCACCACCTCGCCCGACAACCCCTTCGGCTTCCCCTTCGCCACCGCCTGCGCCCGGCACGACTTCGGCTACCGCAACCACCGCCTGGCCGGCGGCTTCGAAGCCGCGAAGGCACGGCTGGACGACGCCTTCCACGCCGACCTTAAGCGGGTCTGCGCCCGCTACGCCGGGGCGCGGAGGACCTCCTGCGACGGCACCGCGTGGACGTACTACCGGGCGGTCAGGCTGTTCGGTGCCGTTCCGGTCGAGCGACAGGTTTGATGGTGGTCCAGCCACACACCCGCTGCCCGCCCGGACCCGCCTGACGGCCCGTCGCGCCGGGTGGTGGTGACCCGGCCACCACCGTCCGCCGCAGGTGTGTGACGAGCGACCCTCGTGCCGGCTCCGGCCCCGCCCCGAAGCTGAGGGGGACTCAGGCTGACCAGGACGAGGGACGAGGGGCGGGGGCATGGGCTCACGACGGTTGGAGGTAACCCGGCCGCGATGGACGCGCGCGGCGGTGGAGGACGTGGCGGCCGGACTGTGCACCTCGGTCTTCGACTCGCTGCCGCGCGCGGACCAGCGGCGCAAGGCGGAGCTGTACACCCGGGGGCTGCTGACCGCTCCCGGGCGCAAGACCATGCGGAACATCGCCGCGCACGCCGGGATGCCGGCCGGCGAGCAGAGCCTGCACCACTTCATCAGCTGCTCGACCTGGGACTGGCAGGCCGTGCGCGAGGCGCTCGCGGCGCGGCTGGAGCGGTCCCTGGGCCTCCAGGCCTGGGTGGTCAAGCCGATGGTGATCCCCAAGTCGGGCGCGCACACCGTGGGCGTGGAGCGCCGCTTCGACACCCGGCTCGGTCACATGGTCAACGGGCAGCTGGCGTTCGGCGCGTGGGCCGCGGGCGACGAGGTCAGTGCCCCGGTCAACTGGAACCTGCACCTCCCGGTGGAGACGACCCCCGCCGAGTGCGCCGCCCGTGCCGCGCTGGACATCGTGGACCTGCGGACGCCGCGCCGGCTGCCGGTGGTCCTGGACCCGGTGGAGGACGGGCACGAGCTGCTCCCGCGCCGGTTCGTCGCGGCTGGGGTGCCGTTCCTGATGCAGGTCCTGCCCAACGTGCCGGTGACCGTGGTCGACCCGCACCTGCCGGGCATCGGCCGTACCGAGTCCCGGGCGGGCACCGTGATGGAGGCGGCCAGGATGCTTCGGCGGCCGGTGCGCTACGCCGACGGGGCCGACGGGACCGCCCGCACCGCCTTCACCGCGGCGGTCCAGGTGGAGCCGGTACGCGCGGGGGGCCTGGTGCGGCCGGTGATGCTGCTGGCCGACTGGGGTGACCCGCGCCGCCGGCCGGACCGGTTCTGGCTGACCGACCTGGTCGGTGCGCCGCCGGCCGGGCTGCTGCGGCTCGCCGAGCTGTCCCGGCGGGTGGACCGGGAGTTCGCCGAGGTGTCCGAGCGGGTGGGCATGCGGGACTTCGAGGGCCGCTCGTTCCAGGGCTGGCACCGGCACATCACGCTGGCCTCCGCCGCGCACGCGGCCTGGGCGCTGGCCCAGGAGCAGCGCGGGGCCGGCCGCCCGGCGACGGCGGCCGTCGCACCCGCCGCGGTGCCGGTGCCGGCCCCACGCCCGGCCCAGGCGACGGCGCGGAGCCGGACTCAGGCGCCGGCGACGGGCGTGCGGGGCGCGGCCTACGGCTCCCGCAAACGGTCCGCGTGATCCGCGGCGGCGCTCGCCCCGCCCGCGGGGGCGAGCTGGTCCCGGGTGCGGTGCAGGCGCAGCGCGAGCTGCACCTCCAGGGCCCGGGCCGGCTCCTGCCAGTCCTCGCCGAGCAGGGCGGTGATCCGTTCCAGCCGCCGGGAGACCGTGTTGGGGTGCACGTGCAGGGCCTCGGCGGCGTACGTGGGGCTGCTGCCGGAGTCGAAGTACGCCTCCAGGGTCTGCACCAGGTTGGTCAGCCGCTGGGTGTCGTAGTCGATGACCGGGCCGAGGGTGTCGGCGATGTACCCGGCGACGTCGTGCTGGTCGCCCAGGAGCAGGCCGAGGAAGCCCAGTTCGCGGGCGGCGGCGGAGGTGCCGGTGCCGCCGAGCGAGGTGAGGGCGGACAGGCAGCGCCCGGCCTCGGCGTGGGTGGGTTCGATCTCCTCCATGCCGCGGGTGGGTCCGGCGGCGCCGACGGTGACCGGGTGGCCGAGCAGCGGGGTCAGCTCGTCGGAGACCTGCCGGGCGGTGGCCCCGGGATCCTCCGAGGGCAGCAGCAGGGTGAGGCAGCCGCCGCGTACGGTGGCCAGCCCGCCGTGGCGCAGCGCGTACGACGAGGCCCAGACCACCGCCCGGCCCTGCGAACCGCCCTCGGGCCGGACCACCACCACGGCGTACGGGCGTTCCAGGTCGACGCCGAGCCGCCGGGCCCGGTCCCGGAGCTGCGCCGGCGGCCGGCCGGGCACGGTCAGCAGGTCGTCGAAGAACTCCTCGCGGACCTGGCTCTCGGCGACGGTCGTGCTGCGGTGCATCAGCATCAGCACGCCGGTGGAACCGGCCGCGAGCCGGAGCAGCCGCAGTCCGGTCTCGGTCAGCGGTTCCGATGTGTGCACCAGCAAACCGCCGAGGCATTCGGAGCCCGCCGTGACCGGGGCGAGCCGGCCGCCGGCGGGCAGGGGCACCGGTGCCCGGCCGGTGTGCGCCTCCCAGACGGCCAGGGCCAGCTCCGGCGCGGTGGGCAGCTCGCCCGGCGGCGCTCCGGAGGCGGCCACGACCGTCCCGTCGGGGTCGAGGACTGCGACGGTCCCGCCGAGCGTCTCGGCGGTGAGCGCCAGCAGCCCTCCCAGGTCGCCGCCGGACAGCAGGAGTTCGGTCATCCGGGCGTGGGCCTCGCCGGCCCGCCGCTCGGCGGCCAGTTCGGTGCTGACCCGGGAGGTGTGGAGTTCCAGGTCGGCGATGTCGGCGCGGGCCCGGCCGAGCACCCGGGTCTTCTCGATGGCCACCGAGGCGAGGTCGCCCAGCGAGGACATCAGGGAGATCTCGTCCGGGGTGAAGTGCCGGACGTCCCGGTCGGCGGCGTACAGCACTCCCAGGGCGGAGTCGCGGTGCCGCAGGGGCACCGCGATGATCGCCCGCAGCCCTTCGGCGCGGACCACCTCGTCGATGACCCGGTGGTGCGAGACCTGGTCGTCGGCCAGGTAGTCGGGGGTCCAGAACGGGGCGCTGGAGGTCCGGACCGAGTTGCCGAGGCCGGTGCCGGTGGGCACGCGGAACCCCATGGTCAGGGCGGTGGCGTGGCCGTCCGCGGTGCGTACGTAGCTGTCGCCGGTCTCCTCGTCGTGGAAGCTGATGTACGCCATGTCCAGGTTGAGCAGCAGCCGGGCCCGACGGGTGATCACGCGGAGCAGCGCGTCCAGGTCGTGGGGCAGGGTCAGGTCGTGGGCGGTGTCCACCAGGGCGGAGAGCACGGCCTCGCGCTGCTGGTGCCGGCCGAGCCGGTCCCGCACGCGGTCGGCGAGGCGCAGCGCCTGGTCGAGCTGTTCGCGCCGCTCGTCCCCGACGGGGGTCGCGCCGGGCGCGGCGGCGGGTGCCCGCAGTTCGTCGTAGGCGCCGGCGGGAGCTTCGCGGGCGAGAAGTTCCAGCACGGTCAGGAGACCGGCGTGCGTAGGCAGGGCAGGTAATGCCATCTGGGTTGTTTCCTCACGTCGGGGGGTGCACAACCGCTCTGCCGGGGGAATCTAGGCGACCGCACGCTGCAGGGTCAATTGTCAATGGGTGGAGGCGTAAAGGGAGTGAAAGGTTCCATCTGGCAGGGGATTTGACACGGTATCGGCCGGTTGGGTTTCACTGGTAGTGGTCGGAACACCACCCTGAGGGCCCTGAAGTGTGGAGGGCTCACCTTCTGCGCGCACCCCTTTCCGACGCAGACTTCCTGCCACGGAGGCTCAAGTCGAACTTGAGCGAACGTCAAGGAGGGGGAACCATGACGCAGGCAGCCGTCGACCGCACCGCCACCACCCGCGCTTCCCGGGCGACGAACCCGGTGGCCGAAATCCGCGACTACGAGCGTTCGCTGGCCCGCAGCAACCAGTCCCGCACCCGCGCCGACCGCCCGCGCGAGTTCGAGATGCGCGGCCGCACCTGGGACCTGATGAACGAGGTGTTCGCGCCGGTCTACTCGCCGAGCACCTCCGTCGCCCTGGACTTCCTCGGCTGGACCGAGAAGGTGGAGGCCCCGCGCTCCGGCTCCATGCTCGAAGTCGGCTGCGGAACCGGCGTCATCGCCGTCATGGGCGCCCTGGCCGGATGCGACCGGGTGGTCGCCTCCGACATCAACCCCTGGGCCGTGGCCAACGCCCGCCTGAACGCGGCCCGCCACGGCGTCGCGGACCGGGTCCGCGCGGTACAGAGCGACCTGTTCGAGGGCCTCGACCCCGAGGAGCGGTTCGACCTCGTCTTCTGGAGCTCCAACTACGTGCTGGCCCCGGCCGGCCACCGCTACGACTCCGACCACGACAAGGCCTACGTGGACCCCGGCTACGCCGTGCACCGCCGCTTCCTCGCCGGGGTCTGCGAGCGGCTGACCCCGGGCGGGTCGGCCCTGCTGCACTTCAGCTCCCGCGGTGACCTGGACCTGCTGCACCGGATGGCCGCGGAGACCGGGCGCGAACTGCGCACCCTGGACACCCGCACCGTCGTCGAGGGCGACCACCTGGTGGACCACCTGCTGCTGGAGATCGCGGCTGCCCGTTGAGCCGCCGCCCCGCCCGCCGCACCCGACCCCAGCTCTCACCTCCCTACGTATCAGCGAGGACTCCCGTGCGCACCCTGCTCGTCGACAACTACGACTCCTTCACGTACAACCTGTTCCACCAGATCACCGAGGCCACCGGGGTCGAGCCGGTGGTGCTGCGCAACGACGAGCTGCCCTGGAGCCCCGAGATCCTCGAAGGGTTCGACGCCGTCGTGCTGTCCCCGGGCCCCGGAACCCCGGAGCGGACGGCGGACTTCGGCATCTGCCGCGACATCCTCGACCACTCCGACCTGCCGCTGCTCGGGATCTGCCTCGGCCACCAGGGCCTGGCCCACGCCCACGGCGCCCGCGTGGTCCGGGCGCCCGAACCGCGCCACGGCCGCACCTCCCCGGTCCTGCACGACGGCAGCGGCCTGTTCGCCGGACTGCCCTCGCCCTTCGAGGTGGTGCGCTACCACTCGCTGGCCGTGACCGACCTGCCCGCCGAGCTGGAGGCCACCGCGTGGAGCCCGGACGGCGTGGTGATGGGCCTGCGGCACCGCACCCGGCCCCGCTGGGGCCTTCAGTTCCACCCCGAGTCGATCTCCACCACGTACGGGCGGGAGCTGATCGCCAACTTCCGGCGGCTGGCCATGGAACACCACGCCCGCACCGGCACCGCCCGCCCCGCCGTCCCGGCCGCCCGCGCCAAGGCGGTCACGGCGGCCGCGGCACCCGCCCCGGCCAGGGCCCGCCGGCTGCGCGTCCTCGCCGACATCGTCACCACCCGCTGGGAGGGCGAGGCCGTCTACGACAGGCTCTTCCGCTCCGGCCCGCACGGCTTCTGGCTCGACAGCAGCCGCACCGGCGGCCCCGAGGGGCGCTTCTCCTTCCTCGGCAACGCGGCCGGCCCGCTCTCCCGCGTCGCCATGGCCGACGTCACCAGCGGCACCGTCTCGGTCGCCTCCGCCGGCGGCGTCCCCGAGCAGCTCGTCGCCGAGGACTTCCTCGACTGGATCGACCGCGACCTGCGCGCCTGCACCACCCGCGTACCCGACCTGCCCTTCGAGTTCACCCTCGGCTGGGTCGGCTACCTCGGCTACGAACTCAAGGCCCAGTGCGGCGGCGCTGCCGCACACCGCGCCGAGGAGCCCGACGCCGTCATGGTCTTCGCCGACCGCGCCGTGGTCATCGACCACCAGGACGGAACCACCTACGTCCTCGCCCTCGCCGAAGAGGGCGCCGAGGAGCAGGCCCGCGCCTGGCTCGACCGCACCGTCCGCACCCTGCGCGACACCGCCCCCGCGCCGTCCGCCCCGCCGGTCCGCCAGGCCCCGCTCACCGGTCTGCGGCTGCGCCACGACCGCGCTGCCTACCTCGACCTGATCGAGGAGTGCCAGACCGAGATCGCGGCGGGGGAGACGTACGAGGTCTGCCTCACCAACATGGCCGAGGCGGACGGCGACCCCGACCCGTGGGAGACCTACCGGACGCTGCGCCGCAGCCACCCGGCACCGTTCGGCGCCCTGCTCCAGTTCGGCTCCACCCAGGTGCTCAGCACCTCCCCGGAACGGTTCCTGCGGGTGGGCTCCGACCGGATCGCCGAGTCCCGCCCCATCAAGGGCACCCGGCCGCGCGGCACGACCCCCGCCGAGGACGCCGCGATCCGCCGCGAACTGGCCTCCTGCGAGAAGGACCGGGCCGAGAACCTGATGATCGTCGACCTGGTCCGCAACGACCTGGGCCGGTGCGCCGAACCCGGCAGCGTCCGCGCCGACGACATCTTCCGGATCGAGAGCTACGCCACCGTCCACCAGCTGGTCTCCACCGTCACCGCCCGGCTCCGGCCCGGTCTGAGCGCCGTGGACTGCGTCCGCTCCGCCTTCCCCGGCGGTTCCATGACCGGAGCCCCCAAGCTGCGCACCATGGAGATCATCGACCGGCTGGAGCGCGGCCCGCGCGGCGTGTACGCCGGAGCCATCGGCTACTTCTCGCTGTCCGGGTCCGCCGACCTGTCCATCGTCATCCGCACCCTCGTCCTGACCCCGGGCCGGGCCCGGTACGGCATCGGCGGTGCCGTCGTGGCCCTCTCCGACGCCGAGGCCGAATTCGAGGAGACGGCCGTCAAGTCGGCCCCGCTGCTCCAGCTCACCGCCGACGGCTTCCCCGGGCGGACGGAGGCCCCCCGCTCCGGGCAGCTGGTCTCCGGCGCCACCGGCTGAGCCGGTCACCGGCCGGCCAGGGCGAGCTCCCTGGCCACCGCGTCCACCACCGCCCGCCAGGCGCGGTGCCGCCGGCGCGGGGCCTCCCCCCGGAGGTCCCGCGCCAGCTCGGGCCAGCGCACCCCGGACTCGGCCAGGCGCTCCAGGTCGTCCCGGGCGCTGAGGCGGCGTCCGGAGAGCGTGTCGCCCTCCATCAGCACCACCGAGCCGGTCAGTTGCCGCAGCCCGTCCTCGGTGAGTTCCTGCACCGCGCCGGAACTGACCAGTCCGCCCGCGTACACCGGTACGGAGTCCGCGCCGACCCCGAAGACCAGCCGCGGCACCCGGGCGCCCGCCCGGCCGAGCATCCGCCAGCGGGGGTCCCGGGAGACCCGCTCGTGGGCGCCGAACACCACCCGGGCCACCGCGATGCCGGCCTGCCCGGCCGGCGGCGGGGGGAGGGGCCCGGCGGCGGCCGAAGCGGCGGCCCGGACCTCGGCGTCGACCCGGGCCACCGGTACCCGGACCACCGAGGGGATGCGGTGCACCGGCAGACCGGCCGCCAGGGCCTGTTCGAGCCCGTCGAACCAGGCCGCGAGCACCTCCTGGTACTCGTGCTCGGTGTGGACCGGGCCGGCACCCACGCCGATGCCCTCGGCGAGACACCGCCGCATGGCCGCCAGCCCCACCGCGTCGGCGGGGAGCAGTACCAGCAGGTTGGGGCGGTCCACGGTCCAGTGCAGCCAGCGGGCCTCGGCCGCCGCGGTCGCCGCGTCGGCCGTGTGCCCGACCACCGCGCACACCTGCCCGTCCGCGCCCCGGCCGGACTCCCACAGCGGCAGCAGGGTGTCGCAGACGGCGCGCAGGTCGTGGCAGATCAGCATGCGGGCCGCCTGTTCGGCGCTCGCCCCCAGCGAGGCGAGTTCGGCGAGGTGGCCGCGGTAGGCGGGGGTGGCGACCAGGTCGGCCAGCTCGTGGAAGACCCCGGTCGCCCCGGTCACCGAGCCGCCGCGGACCAGCCGCCCCAGCAGTCCCGAGGCCACCTCCCGCCGGCCCGCTCCGCCCAGCCACAGGGAGACGCCCTCGGCCGCGAGCTGCCGCAGGGGATCACCGGTCACTCTCGTTCTCAGACCCATGGGGCCCCATCTCCTGCCGAGCCATACGCCGTACATGCGCGTGGTGCATAGAAGTTAGCCCTCTTCGGTTGCCGCGGGCATCCTTCACGGTGAGGCTTTGTCATTTCATCCGCCGGCCGGCTCCAGCGCCCCCAGCAGGGCGTCCGGTGATGCCGTGAGCGGACGGTCCAGCAGGCCGCGGAGGGTGCTGTAGGCGGCCGCGTCCCCGGCGAGCACCCCGCCCAGCAGGGTGGTGCCGTCCCGGTCGAGGACCAGCTTGGCGTAGCGGCCCGAGCCGCTGCGGACGAACTCCAGCGCCCCTTCCGTACCGGCGTGGGCGTCGCCGAAGCTGGCCACGTCGACGCCGAGCAGCTTGAGCTTGGTCGACATGTCCGCGCCCGGGAAGTCGGCCGAGGGCTCCCCGGTCAGCTGCCGGGCGACCGCCTCGGCCATCCGGTACCCGGGGGCCACCAGACCGTACGCGCGGCCCTCGACCGCGGCGCACTCGCCGACGGCCCACACCCGTTCGTCCGCCGTCCGGCAGTGCCGGTCCACCAGGAAGCCGCCGCGCGGGCCGCGTTCCAGACCGGCGCCCGCGGCGAGGTCGTCCCGGGGGCGGACGCCCGCCGAGAACACCACGAGGTCCGCCTCCAGCGGGGCGCCGTCCAGGGTGATGCCGCGCACCCGGCCGTCGGGGCCCGCGTCGACGGAGGCCATCGACGCGCCGCAGTGGACGTGCACCCCCATCGAGCCGACCAGCCGGGCCAGCACCGCGGCCCCGCCCTCGTCCAGCTGGAGCGGCATCAGCCGCGGCGCCATCTCCACCACGTGCGGGACCATGCCCATCAGCCGCAGCGCGTTGGCCGCCTCCAGACCGAGCAGCCCGCCGCCGACGACCACGCCCGGCCGGCCCGGCCGGGCGGCCGCCCGGATTCCGGCCACGTCCTCGATCGTGCGGTACACGTGACAACCCGGCAGGTCGTGACCGGGGACCGGCGGCACGAACGGGCGGGACCCGGTGGCCAGCACCAGCGCGTCGTACCCGACGACGGTGCCGTCCGCGCAGGTCACCGTACGGGCCTCGCGGTCGACGCCGGTGACGGGCGTGTCGAGGCGCAGCTCCACCGCGCGGTCCCCGGCGAAGTCGTTGCCGGGCAGGCCCAGCGCCTCGGCCTCCGCCCCGTGGGCGTAGCCGGACAGCCCGACGCGGTCGTACGCGGGCCTCGGCTCCTCGGCCAGGACGACCACCCGCCAGTCGTCGGCGGTGTCGCGGGCCCGTACCTCCTGCACGAGCCGGTGGCCCACCATCCCGTGGCCGACCACCACCAGTACCCGGTTCATCCCTCGTCCTCTTCCTTCCGCTGCGGCTCCCGCTCCGCGAACAGCGCGCACAGCCGCCGCACGTCCCCCGCGCAGCCACCGCAGCCGGTGGTGGCGCGGGTGGCCGAGGCGAGCGCCTCCGGGGTGCGGGACCCGGCGCGCCAGGCCTCGGCCAGGTCCTCGCCGGTGACGTTGTTGCAGTGGCAGACCGAGCCCTGGCCCACCGGGCCGGCGTCCGCGTAGCCGGGGGCCGAGCCCAGCAGCAGGGCGAGCCGGTCCGCCGGCAGCGGTTCGTCCCGCTCGTACAGCCGGGCCACCGTGGCGGCGGCCTGCCCGAGCCCGAACAGCACCGCCCCGCAGAGCCGGTTCCCGCGCAGCGAGAGCCGCCCGTAGCGGGTTCCGCCGGCGTCGGACAGCACCACCGTCTCCTCGGCGTCCTCGGGCGATCCGAGGCAGACCAGGTCGAGTTCGCGGGCCTTGAGGCGGACCGGGGCCCGGCTCCCGGTGAACCGGGCGGTCCCGCCGGACAGCAGTTCGGCCAGTACGGCGGCCTGGTCCCAGGCCGTGGCGTGGCCCGAGAACGGCTCCCCGGCGGGGACGGGCGCGCCGGCGCCGCGGGACGTGCGGGCCGGGCTGCCGGACGCGGTGGACGTGCCGGACCTGCCGGACCTGCCGGACGTGCCGGCGGTGGCGGCGGTGGCGGGCTGGGCGCAGTCGCCGAGCGCGTACACCCGGGGGTCGGTGGTGGTGAGCCGCTCGTCGACCAGTACGCCCTCGGCCACCGGCAGTCCGGCGCGCCGGGCCAGCCCGGTGCGCGGCCGCACGCCGGTGGCGAGCAGCACCTGCTCGGCCGCGACCACCTGGCCGTCGTCCAGGGTGAGCTTGCCGTCCGCGTGGTCCGCCACGGTCCGGCCCAGGTGCAGGTCCAGTCCGGCGGCGGTCAGCCGCGCCGTGAGCAGCCCGCCGGCCCGCGCGTCCAGGTAGCGGTCCAGCGGGTACCCGCCCCGGTGGACCAGCGCCACCTCGCGCCCGGACCGGCGGAGGGCGAGCCCGGCCTCGACCGCCAGCAGCGAGCCGCCGATCAGCACGACGGGCCCCGGCCCGACCGCGAGGCAGTCGGCCAGGGTCCGCAGCACCCCCGGCCCGGGCGGCGGGGTGCGCCCGGGCGGACCGTGCAGGCCGTGCCCGGCCAGGCCGTGCCCGGGCAGGGCCTGCCCCGGCAGGACCGTCTCGGGCACCACCGGGGCCGCCCCGACGGCCAGCACCAGCCGGTCGTACGGGTGGCGGGAGCCGTCGTCGGCGTGCACCAGGCGGCACTCGCGGTCGATCCGCGTGGCGCGCACCCCGGTGTGCACCACGGCCGCTCCGGCCGCGGGCAGCGTCAGCGCGCCGCCCGGCAGGCTGCCGTCGAGGACCGCGGAGAGCAGCGGCCGCGTGTAGGCGGGCACGGGCTCTGCGCCCAGGACGGTGATCCGGCCCCGGTGGCCGCGTCGGGTCAGCAGCTCCACCAGCCGGTGGGCGGCCGGGCCGTGGCCGACGACGACCACCCGGTCGTCCGGCCGCGGCCCCGGTGATATGGGCATGGTCATGGCAGGTCAGCTCCGATCTGCACCGCGCACACCTTGAACTCCGGCATCCGGCTGCGCGGGTCCAGCGCCGCATTGGTGATCAGGTTGGCCCGGCCCTCACCGGGGAAGTGGAACGGCAGGAAGACGGTGTCGGTGCGCAACGACGGCTCGAAACGGACCCGGGCCCGCGTGCTCCCGCGCCGCGACCGCACCCGCGCCATGTCCCCGTCCGCCAGCCCGGCCCGGGCCGCCGTGTCAGGGTGCACCTCCAGGAAGGTCTCCGGCGCGGCATTGTTCAGCTGCTCCACCCGGCGGGTCTGCGCCCCCGACTGGTACTGGGCCAGCACCCGGCCGGTCGTCGCGATCAGCGGGTACTCCGCGCACGGCACCTCCGCCGCGTCCCGGTGCTCCACGGGCGTGAACCGGGCCCGCCCGTCGGCGTGCGCGAACCGGTCCAGGAACACCCGCGGGGTGCCGGAGCCGCCCTCGGGGCACGGCCAGTACAGGGCCTCGCCGCGGTCCAGCCGCTCGTGGCTCACCCCCGAGTAGTCGGCCGGGGCGCCGGCCGTGGCCCGCCGCAGCTCCTCGAACACCTCCCGCGGCTCGGCGGGGAACCGTTCCGCCGGCTGGCCCAGGCGGACGGCGAGCTCCCGCAGCACCTCCAGGTCGCTGCGGACCCCCGGCGGCGGACTCAGCAGCCGGCGCCGGCGCAGCACCCGCCCCTCCAGGTTGGTCAGGGTGCCCTCCTCCTCCGCCCACTGCGCCACCGGCAGCACCACGTCCGCCATCCGGGCCGTCTCCGACGGCACGAAGTCGCAGACCACCAGCAGGTCCAGCGAACGCAGCCGCTCGGTGACCCGGCCCGCGTCCGGCGCCGACACGGCCGGATTGGAACCGAAGACGAACAGCGCACGCGGCCCGTCCCCCGAGCCGAGGGCGTCCAGCAGCTCGAAGGCGCTCCGGCCGGGACCGGGCAGCTCCTCCGGAGCCACCCCCCACACCCCGGCCACGTGGGCCCGCGCCGCCGGGTCGGCGATCGACCGGTACCCCGGCAACTGGTCGGCCTTCTGCCCCAGTTCACGGCCGCCCTGGCCGTTGCCCTGCCCGGTCAGGCAGCCGAAGCCGCTTCCCTCGCGGCCGGGCAGGCCCAGCGACAGCGCCAGGTTGATGAACGCGGACACCGTGTCGGAGCCCTTGCTCTGCTGCTCCGCACCGCGCCCGGTGAGCACGTACGCCCGTTCCGCCGAGGCGAGCAGCCGCACCGCCTCCCGCTGCGCGGACACCGGCACGCCCGTCGTCGCCTCCACCCGCTCGGGCCACCAGGAGGCGGCCCGGCCCCAGGCCTCGTCGAAACCGCTGGTGCGGTCGTCGACGTACGCCTTGTCGAGCAGCCCGTCGGCCACGGCGACGTGCAGCAGGCCCAGGGCCAGCGCCAGGTCCGTGCCGGGCGCCGGCTGGAGGTGCAGGGCCGCCAGCGCGGCCGTCCTGGTGCGCCGCGGGTCGATGACCACCAGGTCGGCCTGCGACAGGTGCCGCATCAGCGGCGGCATCGTCTCGGCCGGGTTGGCGCCGGCCAGCAGGATCGCGTCGGCCCGGCCGAGGTCCTCCACCGGGAACGGCAGCCCGCGGTCCAGGCCGAACGCGGCCGTCTGGGCCGCCGCCGCGGAGGACATGCAGAACCGGCCGTTGTAGTCGATCTGACTGGTGCCGAGCGCCAGCCGGGCGAACTTGCCCAGCGTGTACGCCTTCTCGTTGGTCAGCCCGCCACCGCCGAACACCGCGGTGGCGTCGGCCCCGTACCGGTCGCGGATCCTGAGCACCCGGTCCGCGACCAGGTCCAGGGCCTGCTCCCAGGTCGCCGGTGCCAGTTCGCCGTCGGCCCCGCGGACGAGCGGGGTCCGCAGCCGGTCGGGCACCCCCAGCACCTCGGGCGCGGTCCAGCCCTTCTGGCACAGGCCACCACGGTTGACGGGGAAGTCGGGATCGGGCTCCACGGTGACGGACGCCCCGCTCCGGCCGAGCCGGGTGCCGCACTGGAGCGCGCAGTACGGGCAGTGGGTCGCGACCGGGCCGGTACCGGCGGATGCGACGGTGGCGTCAGACACGGCTCGTGGCCCTCGGACGCTCGACCGGGATCGGCGGGATCGGCGCGTGCATCGCGCCCGGCCGCTGGCGCAGGTACACCGCCCACGTCAGCAGCATGCACAGCGCGTAGTAGCCGAGGAAGGCCGCGAACGCGACGGTGCCCTCGCCCCACGAGCCGTAGGCGGTACGGAACGCCAGGTTGATGGCGACTCCGCCGAAGCCGCCGATCGCGCCGGCGAGGCCGATCAGCGCCCCGGACAGCCGGTTGGCGCGGGCGAACGCGGTCGCCGCGTCGGCACCGCCCGCGATGGCCACCTCGGCCTCCCGGCCGTGCACGCCCGGAATCATCTTGTACGTAGCCCCGTTGGCGAACCCGCTGAGCACGAACAGCAGCGTGAACGCGGCGACGAACAGCCCGAACGACCCGTTCAGCGAGGCGAGGAGCAGCACGGCCGTACCCAGCGCCATCGCCAGGAACGCCCAGAACACCACCCGCGGCCCGCGCCACCGGTCCGCGGCCTTCCCGCCGTACGGACGCGACAGCGAACCGAGCAGCGGCCCGAGGAAGGTGAACGAGGCCGCCTCCAGCGGGGTCGAACCGAACTGGGTCTGCAGGACCAGACCGAACGCGAACCCGTAGCCGATGAACGAACCGAACGTGCCGATGTACAGCAGCGCGATGGCCCAGGTGTGCGGGTGCTTCGCCACCTCGCGCATCGCCCCCGGCTCGGTCTTCGACACCTCCAGGTTGTCCATCCTCAGCGCGGCGAACAGCGAGATGAGGACGATCAGCGGCAGGTACACGGCCGCGACGTACGAGGGGTGCTGGTCGCCCACCGTCGCGATGACCAGCAGACCGAGCAGCTGCACCACGGACACGCCCAGGTTGCCGCCACCCGCGTTGATGCCCAGCGCCCAGCCCTGCAGCCGCCGCGGGTAGAAGCGGGTGATGTTGGTCATCGACGAGGCGAAGTTGCCGCCGCCGAGCCCGGCCAGCGCGCCGATCAGCAGGAACACCCACAGCGGGGTCTGGGGGCGCTGCACGAAGTAGACGGTGAGCGAGGCCGGGACCAGCAGCACCGCCGAAGCGAAGATCGTCCAGTTACGGCCGCCGAAGCGGCCCACGGCGGCGCTGTAGGGGATCCGCAGCAGCGAACCCACCAGCGTCGGCACCACCACCAGCAGGAACTTCTCCGAGGCCGTGAAGGAGAAGCCGATGTCCGGCGACATGAACAGGACCAGGACCGACCACATGCTCCACACGGAGAACCCGATGTGCTCGGCCAGCACCGAGAGGATCAGGTTGCGGCGCGCGACGTACCGGCCCTCGCGCTCCCAGAAGGCCTCGTCCTCGGGGTCCCAGTCCCGGATCCACCGTCCGGGGGCGGATTGCTTGGCGTTCATTGCTGCTCCTCTTCACTACGGCGGACAGGTTGACGTGGTCCGTTGGCGCGGTCCGGGCCCGGGGGCCGGCCCGTCCGGGCGCCGGCCGGTGCGGTGGCCCCGGCGGCGGCGGATCGTGGGGGAGTGCCGCGGACCGGGCGCCCGCGGCCGCGCCGCCCCGGCCCGTACGGCTCCGGACCGGGCCGGCCGGTGGTGCCGGCCGCGGGTGGGGGGAGCGGTGCGCACGGCGCCGGTGCGCGGGGGAGCCGGGGAAAGCGGGCCTGCGGGGGAGCATGCGGAGCCCCGGGCGGGCCGGTCAAAAGGCTCCCGGGGGCTACGTCAAGTCCCCGTTCGAGCCTGGAATCGCCCGTGTTCGACCGGTCCAGGTTGAGCTGACAGAGTCACCCGACCACGGCTGCGGCCCGGCCGGGAGCGGGCCCAGGATGAGTCGTGCGGAAGCCGGGGCACCGTCTCCCCCGCGGTGTTCCCGGCTCCTCCGCACCCCCGCAAGGGGGCGCTCGGGCACCACCCGTGCCGAAGCCGGCGCGGACGGCCGGCGAACCCGCCGCACCGCCGCCCGCATCCGGGGGAACGGCAGGACTCCCGCGTCCACCGCGGAACCCGCCGTCCGACCGCACGCGACTGAAAGGCGAACAGGTCCCCCATGCCTAACCACAGTGAAAAAGGCGCGGCGCAGGCCCCCTTCGCCGCCACAGTGATCATGATGTCGGTGGCCGCGCTCCTCGTCGTCGGCCAGACCTTCATCACCATCCCGCTCATGCCGGAACTCGGCAGGGCGTGGGAGGTGCCGACGAAGTCGGCGGCCTGGGCCACCACGGCCTTCGCCATCGCCTACGCGTGCGGTTCGCTGGTCAGCGGCCCCCTCTCCAACCGGTACGGCCGGCGCACCGTCATGTCCGGCTCCATGGCCGCCATGGCGGTCGCCACCGCCCTGGTCCCGCTGGCCGACGGTCTCGGAACGGCGTCCGCGCTGCGCGCCCTGCAAGGCGCCATGGCCGGCTCGTTCGTCCCCATGTCGTACGCCTACCTCGGCGAACGGCTGCCCAAGGAACGGCTCCCGCTGGCCCTGACCACGGTCAACTGCGCCGCCGGCGCCACCGTGGTCGTCGGCCAGGTCGAGGGCCAGCTCATCGGCACGGCCCTCGGCTGGCGCTGGGTCTTCCTGATCTCCGCGCCGCTGCTCGCCCTCGCCGCGCTGGCCGCCTGGAAGATCATGCTTCCGGACCCGGTCCGCACGGCCGACACCCCCAAGCCCGCCGTCTCCAACGGCGTCCTGGCCTCGGCCGCCCTGCTCCCGCTCTTCGCGATCACCCTGGCGCTGGTCGGCAGCCTCACCGCCGTCTACACCGCGGTCCAGCTCAACGGCCCCGCCGAGCTGGTAGGCGACCCGGAGGCGATGCTCTGGCTGCGCGCCAGCGCCCTGCCCGCCATGGTCATCGCCGTACTGATCGCCTCCGTCCTCGGGCGGATCCCGGCCCTGCGCCGGGCCTCCTTCTCGCTGGCCTTCGCCGGGGTGGCCCTGGCCGCCGCCGCGCTGACCGGCGACAGCACCGTCCTGCTCGGCGTCACCCTGTTCCTGTTCGTGCTCGGCATCTCCACCGTCGGCCCGGCCGTGGTGCAGGCCATCGGCGACAGCGCGGGCCCCTCCCGCGCCACCGCCATCGCCGTGTACGGCTTCGTGCTCAACCTCGGCTCCGGGGTGGGCGCCCAACTTCCCCTGGCGATCAGCGACTTCACCGCCATGGTGCTCACCGTCGCCGCCGCCCTCGGCATCGGCATCCTGCTGGTCGCCATGGCGGCCCGGGCCGCCGCCGGACGGACGGCCGCCACCCCGGCGCCCGTCCCGGCACCCGCCGCAGCCCCCTCGCCCGCGTACTCCGATGAGAGGTGAACCCATGACCAGCCCCCAGTCCGCCACCGCGCCCGCGGGAGACGACACCGGGGTGGACACCGACAAGGCCCAGTGGCAGACCGCGGACCTCGACCTGTCCGCCTACCTGGACCGGATCGGCTACGACGGGCCGCGCACCGCCACCCTGGACACCCTGCGCGCCGTCCACCGGGCCCACATGTCCACCCTCTCCTTCACCAACCTCGACCTCTTCCTGGGCCGCGGCAACGACCTGGAGATGCGCAACCTGGCCGACCGGATCGTCGGCGCCCGCCGCGGCGGCTACTGCTTCGAGCAGAACCTGCTCCTGGCCGCCGCCCTGGAAGGCCTCGGCTTCTCCGTCGACCGGCAGCTGGCCCGCGTCCGCCGCGGCAGCACCAAGGTCCGGGCCCGCACCCACGCGGTCCTGCTCGTCGAGAGCGACGGCCGGCGCTGGCTCGCCGACGTCGGGTTCGGCGACGAAGGCCTGATCGAGCCCATCCCGTTCGAGGACGGCGCCGAACTGACCGTGGGGGAGTGGACCTGGCGGGTCGACCTCGACGGCGACGAGTGGGTGCTGCGTTCCCGGCACCCCGACCGCTGGTTCGACGTCTACTCCCTGCGCCTGGAGCACCACTTCCGGGCCGACTTCGACGAGGCCAACCACTTCACGGCCACGTACCCGCTGTCCACCTTCGTCGGCAGGCTGATCGCCCAGCGCGGAGACGACCGCATCCGCCAGACCCTGCTCAACCGGGAGCTGACCACGCAGTACCCCGACGGCCGCCGCGAGACCAGGGAGCTCTCGGACGCGGAGGTCGTCACGGCACTGCGGGACGTCTTCCACCTCGGTGTGACCGGTGAGGACGAGGCGCCGCTGCGCGCCGCCCTGGACGCCGCGCGCCCGCGCCGCTCCTGACCCCGGCCGCCGCCGGCGGCCCCGTCCTCGCCCCTTCCCCCCACACCCCCTCCTCTTGCCCTACTTCCACTTCCACGTTCAGGAGACTTCCGATGTTCCGAATCCCGGCACCCAGGAACGGCCTGTACCTCGGGTCGGTCCCGCAGGAGGCGGCGGCTGCCCACCCGGACACCCCGATCACGCTGGACCACGACCTCCAGGCCCTGCCCGAGGCCGGCCGGCGCTTCACGGTCACCCAGCTCGCCGACTACGTGGACGACATGGCCGCCCGGCTGTGGGCCGCCGGCGTGCGCCCGAGCGAGAACGTGGCCCTCTACAAGGCCCACAACTTCGACATCTACATCCTGGCCTCCGCCGCCGCCCGAATAGGCGCCGTGCCCGCCCTGCTGTCGCCCGCCCTCGACGGCGACACCGTCGCCGCGCTGCTCCAGCGCCTGGACGGGGCCAACCTGATCACGGACGCGGAGAAGCTCGGCAAGGAGCTGTCCGGCCTGGACATCGCCAGGAAGGCCGCCCGGGTCATCTCCGTGGACGACGCGGGCGAAGAGACGGTCAACCTCGCCGACCTGGCCGGCTCCCCCCGCCGGGACCCGGTCAAGATGGACCTCGACCACCCCGCCCTGATGACCCACACCTCGGGCACCACCGGCATCCCCAAGCTGGTGGTCCACACCGCCCGCTCGCTGCGCGGCCGGCTCCGCCCGCAGGAGAAGCTCGCCTCGCTGATCCGCACCCGCGAGACCTACGCGGTCCACGTCTCGTACGTGCACTCGCGGATGTACATGGCGCTCGCGGTGGTCCTGCCCAAGGGAATGCCGACCGTCGTCATGAACGACGGTGAGCCGGACAAGGTCGCCGACCTGTTCGTCAAGCACCGCCCGGGCTTCCTGGAGACCCACCCGAACTCCTTCATGGAGTGGGAGGAGCTCGCCGACGACCCGCGCGGCCCGCTGGCGAACGTCAAGTACTTCAGCGGCACCTTCGACGCGATCCACCCGCCCACCATGCAGAAGCTCCTGCACGCCTCCCGCCGCAACAAGGCCCTGTTCTTCCAGTTCTACGGGCAGAGCGAGTGCGGCCCGCTGGTCGGCCGCTGGTACACCAAGAAGAACGTGCACAAGGCCGACGGCCGCTGCCTGGGCTACACCATCCCCGGCATGACCCGCCTGCGCGTGGTCAGCCGCGACGGCCGGCGCTCCACGAAGGAGAGCCCCGGCTTCATCGAGGTGCAGAGCGACGGCCGCGCCGTGAACTACTACAAGGAGGAGGAGCGGTACGCCCACGAGTGCGACGGCACCTGGTGGCGCACCGGCGACGTCGGCTACCGCACCGCCCGCGGCTGCGTGCACCTCCTCGACCGCGAGGTCGACGTGATCCCCGGCATCACCTCCACCCTGGAGGTCGAGGACACCGTCCTCGGCCGCCTCGAGGAGCTCGCCGAGCTGGTCGTCGTCCCCGGCGCCCACAACGAGCCGGTGCCGGTGGTGTGCACCAAGGGCAACGTGCCGCTGGACCCGGACCGCTGGCGGCGGGCCGTCAAGGACTACCCGCAGCTGGCCGAGCCCGTCCAGATGCCGCTGAGCGAGCTGCCGCGCACCGCGACGATGAAGGTCCAGCGCATCGAGCTCGCCCGCCGCCTCCGCGTCAGCGTGGAGAACGCGTCGTGACCGCCCAGAACAACAAGCGCAAGCCCGCCGCCCGGGGCCCCCAGCCGGCCCCGGGTGCCCCGGCAACCCCGGCGGCTCCGGCGGCCGGGGGGCAGGGGCGGGTCCTCGGTCCGGCCGGGGCCCGGCTCGACACCCGGCCGAAGCCGGCCCTCGCCGACGTGGACGTGCTCGTCGTCGGCGGTGGCCCGACGGGCATGATGGCCGCCTGCGAGCTGCTCCGCCGCGGCGTCCGGGTCCGCGTCATCGACCGCGCCCCCGCCCCCATGGAGGTGCCCAAGGCGCTGTCGCTGTGGCCCCGGGCCGTGGACCTGCTCGACGACCTCGGCGTCGGCGACGGCCTGCGGGAGGCGTCCGTCCGGGTGGACGCGTTCAGCTACTTCTCGGACCGCCGCCCGCTCGCGACCTTCCCGATCCCGGCCGAGTACGCGGCGCGCAACCTGCCGCAGTACGAGACCGAGCGGCTGCTCGCCGAGCGGCTACACAGCCTGGGCGGAAAGGTGGAGCGCGACGTCCGCCTGCTCGCCGTGGACGACGTCGACTACTCGGGCGACATCGACGCCACCGACGGCGTGACGGTCGTACTGGAGCACGGCGACGGCGTCCTGGAGCGGACCCGCGTGCCGTTCCTCGTCGGCGCCGACGGCGCGGGCAGCTCGGTCCGCGGCCAGCTGGGCACCGGGTTCGAGGGCGCCACCTACGAGATGGCCTTCGCGCTGGTCGACGCCAGGATCGAGGGCGAGCTCCCGGGCGACGAGATCCTCTACTACCAGGCGCCGTCCGGCACCCTGGTCATCGTCCCCATGCCCGACGACGTCTTCCGGTTCCTCAGCGTGATGCCGGCCGGCGGCCAGGGCGTCGGGCTCGCGATGATGCAGAAGCTCGTCGACGAGCGCGGCCCCCGCGGCATCCGGCTGAAGGAAGCCGTCTGGGAGACCGTCTTCCGGGTCCACGCCCGCCACGCCGCCGACTTCCAGCGCGGCCGGATCTTCCTCATGGGAGACGCGGCGCACGTGCACAGCCCGGCCGGCGGCCAGGGCATGAACAACGGCCTCCAGGACGCCCACAACCTGGCCTGGAAGCTGGCCGCGGTGATCAAGGGCCACTCGCCCTCCTCGCTGCTGCTCGGCTACGGCCCGGAACGCGCCCACATCACCCGCCGCATCGTCCGGGACACCGACGTGCAGACCCGGGCGTGGATGGCCGACGGACCGCTGAAGGTGAAGACGCGGGACGCCATGTTCCGCCTCTTCGAACGCACCGGCGCCATCACCCGGTACTACACGCCCGTCCTCGCCGGCCGCCGGCTCGCCTACGAGCCGGTGCGCAGGACCCAGCTGCCCGCCCGCGGCTCGCGCTGCGCGCTGCACCGCAAGGTGCCGGGCGGCGGCCTGCGGGTCGGCGCGGTCTTCCCCCGGGAGATCGCCCTGGCCCAGGGGATCGCCGGCCCGGCCGCCGACCCGATGGCCTGGACGATCGCCGTGGTGCCGCCGGCCCAGCGGGCGGCAGCCGCCGCCTGGACGGCTGAGGTCCGCCACATCGCCGGACGGTACCCGCAGGCACGGGTGCTCCCGATCAGCCGGAACGAGCTCCTCCGCCGCGGGGGGTGCCGGCAGGCGCACTACTACCTGGTCCGGCCGGACGGTCACATCGCGGCGCACGGGCACGAGCAGGACCTGGACCGGCTGGAGAGCGAGCTCCGCGAAGTGCTCGTCCCCCGCGCCTGATCCACGGCCCCGCACGACATGCACGACCCGCACGACATGCACGACCCGTACGACCCGCACGACCCGTACGACCGACCGCGCCCGGCAGGCCCCCACGGGCCTGCCGGGCGGTGTCATCTGCACCGACCCGCTCCGACTCACCCCTCAGCACCCCCTCTCACGAAGGAGAACCCATGGGCAGCGCCGTGACGGTGGCCGTCGCCTACCACTCCGGCTACGGCCACACCAAGGTCCTCGCCGACGCCGTCGGCCAGGGCGTCACCGAGGCCGGGGCCACGGCCGTGCTGGTCCCGGTGGACACCATCACCGAGGAGCAGTGGGCGGCACTGGACGCCGCCGACGCCATCGTGTTCGGCGCGCCCACCTACATGGGCAGCGCCTCCTCCGCCTTCCACGTCTTCGCCGAGTCCACCTCCGGCCGCTGGGCCAAGCGCGCCTGGCAGGACAAGGTGGCCGCCGGATTCACCAACTCCGGTGCCAAGAACGGCGACAAGCTGCACACCCTCCAGTACTTCGCGATCCTCGCCGCCCAGCACGGCATGCACTGGGTCAACCTGGACCTCGTGCCCGGCTGGAACTCCAGCACCGGGGCCGAGACCGACCTGAACCGCCTGGGCATAGCCCTGGGCGCCGGCGCCCAGACCGACATCGACCTCGGCGCGGACGGGGTGTCCAAGGCGGACGCCGAGACCGCCCACCACCTCGGCTTCCGGGTGGCCGGCGTCGCCGCCGTGTTCGCCTCCGCGGGAGCCCCCGCGTGAAGGCCGACGAGACCCCCACCCGTGAACACGTCCGCGCCAAGCAGCACTTCACCGCCCGGGTGACCGCGGACGCCGCCGACGGCTGGCCGGTGCAGGCCGGCCGGTACCGGCTGGTCATCAACCGGGGCTGCCCGTGGGCGCACCGCGTGGTGCTGGCCCGCCAGCTGCTCGGCCTCGGCCGGGCCGTGAGCCTCGCCGAGACGGACCCGGTGCGCGAGCTCATCGACGGCGACTTCCACTGGGTGTTCTCCGAGGAGACCGGCAGCCCCGGCGGCGTCGACCCGGTCCTGGGCATCCACGCGCTGCGCGAGGCCTACCTGGCCGCGGACCCCGCCTACACGGGCGGGGTGAGCGTGCCCGCACTGGTCGACGTCCGCACCGGCGGGCTGGTCAGCAACGACTACGACGGCCTGCTGACGGACTTCGCCACCGAATGGCGGCCGCTGCACGCCGACGACGCCCCCGACCTGTACCCGGAGGCACTGCGCGAGGAGATCGCGCAGGTCTCCGAGGAACTGCACCTCGACGTCAACGACGGCGTCTACAAGGCCGGGTTCGCGCCCTCGCAGGAGAGCTACGACGGTGCCGTCGCCCGGCTGTTCGCCCGCCTCGACCGGATCGAGGAGCGGCTGTCCGGACGGCGTTACCTGGTGGGCGACCACCTCACCGTGGCGGACCTGCGGCTGTGGCCGACGCTCATCCGCTTCGACCCGGTCTACCACGGGCTGTTCAAGTGCAACGTCCGCCGGATCAGGGACTACCCGGCGCTGTGGGGCTACACCCGCGACCTCTACCAGACCCCCGGCTTCGCCGAGACGGTCAACTTTGCCCAGATCAAGCGGAGTTACTACTACGGCATCCCGGGCATCAACCCGACCCGGATCGTCCCGGCCGGCCCGGACGAGTCCGAGCTGCTCACCCCGCACGACCGCGCCCTCCTCGGCGGCACCCCCTTCCGCACCCGCGTCGCCTGAACGCGCGCACGACGAGACGGGCCCGGCACCTGCCAAGGTGCCGGGCCCGTCCGGTCTTCCCCTGCCGGACCGCGGAACACGCGGAACACGGGGGACGCGGGGGGACACGGGGGACCACGGGGGCCCCGGGAGACGCCTTCGTCTCCCGGGGCCCCGCGCGGAAAGGAGGGTCCTACTTCTCGATGACCGTCTTGATCCGGGCCAGCGTGGCCGCGACGTCGTCGCCCAGCTTGGCGTTCCACTGCGAGACGAACCGCAGGCGGTCCTCCTCGGACAGACCGCGGATGATCTTCGCCAGGCCCTCGGTCAGCCGGCCCAGCCGGTAGTGGTGGACCAGCAGGCTGCCGCCCTCGGTCGGCTCGACGGAGAAGGTCCAGACGCTGTCCTGGCGCTCGCCGGCGCTGTTGAGGATCACCCAGCGGAACAGCCGGCCCGGCTCGGCCTCGATGACCTCGGACTCGGTGGTCCACGGCCCGCGGATGACCGGCGCCCAGGCCACCACGTCGGTGCCGCGCACGTTGTCTCCGCGGAAGATCGAGCCGACCTGGCCCGGCTCACCCTTGATCCAGGTGCCGCCGGTGCACTCGGGGCTCCACTCGCCGCTGCGCCCCAGGTCGCTGACGGTGTCGTAGACGACCTGCGGGTCGGCGTTGACCACGATCTCGGCGCGCGCCTCGAACGTGGTGGCGTCGCTCTCGAAGTCGAAGGAAGTGCTGGTCACGGAAGTTCCTCTCAGGATATGTCGGTACGCAGGACGACCCGCTTGCCGTGCAGCTCGCCGCGCTCCATGCGGCGGTGCGCCTCGGCGGCCTCGCTCAGCGGAAGGGTCTCGATGGCGCGGGGCCGCAACTGCTTGGCGGCGAGCAGGCGGTTGATGGACGACGCGGCGTGCGCCAGCTCGACGGTGGTGGCGTGCGAGATCACGAACCCGAGGATCGAGGCGTCCTTCATGAAGAAGGGGCCCGCGGGGAGGACGGGCCGGGAACGCACGCCCGCCAGCAGGACGATCCGCCCGCGCGGGGCCAGCACGTCGACGGCGGCGGTCAGGTCGTGATCACCGAAGGTGTCGATGTGCAGGTTGACGCCCTCGGGGGCGAACTGCCGGATGGCGGCGGCCCGGTCGGGGTCGTCGTAGGCGAACACGGCGCTGGCGCCGAGGGAACGGACGTAGTCGATGTCCCGGGCGCTGCAGGTGGCGACCACCCGGGCCCCGGCGTCGACCGCCATGACCACGGCGGCGCTGCCGACGTTCCCGCCGGCACCGGCGATCAGCACGGTCTCGCCGGGCTGCACGCGGCCGTGGGTGAACAGCGCGAGGTGCGCCGTACCGGCCGGGTGGGCCACGGCGACGGCGTCGGCCACGTCCACCCCGTCGGGCAGGTGGTACAGCCGGTCGACCGGCACGACTGCCTGCTCGGCGGCGGCCCCCTGACGGCCCTCGTGGCCGAGACTGTTCGACCACACCAGGTCCCCCGGCTTGAACCCGAGGGCCCCCGGCCCGGCCTCCACCACGGTGCCGACGACGTCACGGCTGACGACGAACGGGAACGGGGTCTCGGTCCGGAACACGCCGGAGCGCACGAAAGTGTCGACCGGGTTGACCGTGGTGGCGATGACGTCCACCAGTACATCGGTCGGCCCGGGGACGGGACTGGGCAGCTCTCCGAACTTCATGCCGTCCGGTGAGCCGAGTTCTTCGATGTAAGCAGCTCGCATGCGCCAGATGTATCGCGCGGGCGCACCCCCGCCCCAGGACGCCCACCGCTCTTCGTCAGGTGACGCGCTCTGTGTCAGGTACGGAACGAAGAGTGCCCCCGGCAGGACTCGAACCTGCGGCCAAGTGCTTAGAAGGCACCTGCTCTATCCACTGAGCTACGGGGGCCGGAAGGTGACCGCGAGCCGGGTCAAGGATAGGGCTCCGCTCGCCTTGTCCCGGTTGCTTCACTCGCGTGCCACGATGTGGAGGTTCCGTGAAGCGGTCCCGATAATCGCAGGCAGGTGCGATTCTCGCACCGCTTTTACGCCACCGGGCCCCGCATGTTGTGCACTCGTTATGCCTGTGCCCTGGTCGTCCCTTCTGTACCCGGTGCCGTATCGGAGTGGCGATCGGCGCGCGCAGGGTCTATAAGCTTCAAAAATTGTCACAAATTGGGCATTCTTCGCATGTGGTGACCTTGGATGTTCGGCCTCAGCTGCTCGATGCCCTCTCCGCCCTGCGCGACCGGGTCGCCTCCGTGCGTCTGCCGCTGCCCCTGCCCGGTGCCCCCCGCGCCCGCCAGACCAGAGCCGAGCTGCTCGCGCAGCTCGACGACTACCTGGTGCCGAGGCTGAAGTCCCCGGAGGCGCCGCTCCTCGCCGTCATCGGGGGCTCCACCGGCGCCGGCAAGTCCACCCTGGTCAACTCGCTGGTGGGCCGGCAGGTCAGTGAGGCGGGGGTGCTGCGCCCCACCACCCGGACGCCCGTGCTCGTCTGCCATCCGGACGACCACCACTGGTTCGCCGGCATGCGCGTACTGCCCGACCTGATGCGGGTCTGGGCCCCCAAGGGCGAGGACGACGCCCGGCCCGCCGGACGCACCGGCCGGCGGCCCGGCGCGGGCGGGCCCCCCGGCGGCCACGGCGCGCACACCCGCGAGCTGCGCATCGAGACCGTGGGCACCCTGCCCCGCGGCCTCGCCCTGCTCGACGCACCCGACATCGACTCCCTGGTGGTCGAGAACCGCAGCCTCGCCGCCGAACTCATCTGCGCCGCCGACGTCTGGGTCATGGTCACCACCGCCTCCCGCTACGCCGACGCGGTGCCCTGGCACCTGCTGCGCACCGCCAAGGAGTACAAGGCCACCCTGATCATCGTCCTCGACCGGGTCCCGCACCAGGTGCTCGCCGAGGTGTCCCGACAGTACGGCGCCCTCCTCACCCGCGCCGGACTGGGTGACGTCCCCCGCTTCACCGTGCCCGAGCTGCCGGAATCGGCCGGCGGCGGCGGACTGCTGCCCGCCAGCGCCGTCGCCCCGCTGGCCGCCTGGCTGCTCCACCACGCCCAGGACCCCGCCGCCCGGCAGCAGGCGGTCGGCCGTACCGCCGTCGGCGTGCTCGACTCGCTCCGCAGCCGGATGCCCGAGCTGGCCTCCGCCGTCGCCGCCCAGCACGCCGCCGCCGTCCGGCTCACCGGCGCGGTCGAGGACGCGTACCGCAAGGAGGGCAAGCGGGTCCGCACCCGGCTCGACCAGGGCGCCGTGCTCGCCGGGGACGCCCTCACCCGCTACCGCGGCTTCCCGCTGGACACCACCGCCGACGAGCTCCTCGACTCGCTCGCCGAGAGCCTCACCGCCCTCATCCAGTGCGCCGTCGCCGCCGCCGACGAACGGATCGCCGCGGCCTGGCGCCGGGAGCCCGCCGCCCGGGCCGTCCCGCTGCCCGCCCCCGACCGGGAGGCCGGCGAACGCATCGGCCTGGCCGTACGCCGATGGCGGCGGGTCCTGGAGGAACTCGCCGAGGAGGAGGTCGCCAAGCTGGACCGCCAGCCACCACCCGACCCGGACGGCATCGCCGCCATGCTCGTCGCCGTCCTGCTGGGCGGCAGACGGGCCCGGGCCGCGGGCGAGAAGCTCGCCGAACGCATGGGGGCCCAGGCCGCCCTCCGCCTGCGCGACCGCGGCGGCGAACTCGTCGGCGAGCACCTCGACGCCGTCCTGCGGGCCGAGCGCGACCGCCGGCTCGCCCCGCTCGACGCGCTGGAGGTCAGCGTGGAACCGCAGGCGGAACTGATCGCCGCGCTGTCCGTACTGCAGAAGGAGAGGTGACCTTCGTGACCGCCCTGACCGACCGCACCGACGATCGATGGGACGACGGGCTGATCGCGCGCCGCGTCGCCGAAGCGGATGAGCTGGACGCGGACGACGACGGCGCCGACGACGCACTCGTACGGGCGGTCTCCGGCGCCGGCGCCGACGGCGGGAAGACCCCGCCGCCGGCCCCCATGAGCCCCGAGGGGCGGGCCCTGCGCACCCGCCTCGACGCCCTGCGCCAGCTCGTCGGCCTCTCCCGGACCCGGCTCGACGGCCTGACCCTCGCCGAAGCCGGCCGGGTCCTCGACGAGGCCGCCGCCCGCCGCGGACTCTCCTCCCACCACACCGTCGTCGCCATCGCCGGAGCCACCGGAAGCGGCAAGTCCACGCTGTTCAACGCACTCGCCGGAGTGCAGATCTCGGAAACCGGACTGCGCCGCCCCACCACCGCCGCGCCCATCGCCTGCAGCTGGACCGACGGCGCCGCGGGCCTCCTGGACCGGCTGGAGATCCCCGGACGGCTGCGCCGCCGCCCCCGCGAGACCGCCGACGCCGACCAGCTCCAGGGCCTGGTCCTGGTGGACCTGCCCGACCTCGACTCGGCCGTCGGCGCCCACCGCGAACACGTGGACCGGGTCCTCGCCCTCGTCGACGCGGTGATCTGGGTGGTCGACCCGGAGAAGTACGCCGACGCCGTACTCCACGAGCGCTACCTGCGGCCCCTCGCCGGACACGCCGAGATCACCTTCGTCGTCCTCAACCAGATCGACCGGCTGCCCGGCGAGGCCGCCGACCAGGTCCTCGACGACCTCCGCCGGCTGCTCGACGAGGACGGCATGGCCCTCGGCGAACACGGCGAGCCCGGCGCCACCGTCCTCGCCCTCTCCGCCCTCACCGGCGAAGGCGTCGGGGAGCTCCGCGAACTGATCGGCCAGTTCACCCAGGAACGGGGCGCCGCCACCCGCCGCATCTCCGCCGACGTCGACCGCGCCGCCGCCCGGCTGCGCCCCCTGTACGTCGCCGACGGCCACGCCGCCTTCGCCCCGGAGATCAGCGAGACCGCCCGCGCCGAGTTCGAGGACCGGCTCGCCGAGGCCGTCGGCGCCTACGCGGCCGGCCTGGCCGCCGAACGCTCCTGGCGGCGCAACGCCGGCAAGGCCTGCGGCACCCCCTGGCTGCGGCTGTGGCGCTGGTACGAGAACCGGCGCGCCCCGCACCGGCTGAGCGGACTGGCCGCGCTGGCCGCGATCGGCGGCCGCTCCTACGGCGCGGAGCCGGAACCGCCGCCCGAGCAGGAGGTCACCGCCCGGCAGCGGGTCGAGCAGGCCGTGCGCAGCGTCGCCGACGAGGCCGCGGCCGGACTGCCCGAACCCTGGGCCCAGGCCGTCCGGGAGACCGCCGTACGCGGTGCGGAACACCTGCCCGAGGCGCTGGACGAGCTCGCCGCCACCGTCGGCGTGCCCGCCGGCAAGCCGCCCCGGCCCGCCTGGTGGCCCGCCGCGGTGCTCGCCCAGGCCGCGATGACGCTGCTGCAGATCTTCGGCGGGCTCTGGCTGGTCGGGCAGATCGCCGGGGTGCTGGAACCCGGCCTGCTGCCGCCCGTACTGCTGATGGTCGCGGGCATCGTGGGCGGCCCGCTGGTCGAATGGGCCTGCTCCATGGCCGCCCGCGGACCCGCCCGCCGGTACGGGCAGGACGCCGAACGCCGCCTCCGCCAGGCCGCCGCAGGCTGCGGCCGGGCCCGCGTCCTGGAGCCGGTGGCCGCCGAACTGCTGCGCTACCGCGAGGTCAGGGAGCAGTACGCGACGGTCGCCACCCAGGGGCACCGGCTGCACAGGTTGTCCACAACCCGCCAGTAGTCCACAGGGCGGGACGGCACGACCCTCCTCGGTCGCACGATGGCAGCACGCGGGACACGACCGCGCGCACCGACGCCGACGACCGACGACCGAGGGGGATGACGGCATTGAACGAGACCCTGGTGACCCTGGTAGGCCACGTGGCCACCCAGGTCGACTACCGCGACACACCGACCGGACCTTCAGCGAGATTCCGCTTCGCGGTCACGCCGCGCTTCCTCGACCGCCGCAACGACGCCTGGACCGACGGCCCCACCAGCTTCTACACCGTCTGGGCGCGGCGCACCCTCGCCACCAACCTGGCGGGCTCGGTCGCGATCGGCGAACCCCTGATGGTGCACGGTCGGCTGCGCGTCCGGGACGAGGAGAGAGAGGGCCGCAAGTGGTTCTCGGCCGATGTGGAGGCGGTCGCCATCGGCCACGACCTCAACCGGGGCACCGCCGCCTTCCGCCGGGTGGTCAAGGCCGACCCGCTGCTGACGCCAGCTCAGAAGGTGGCGGTGGTCTAGGTGTTCGAGACCGCTAGGATTCCCCGGTACTCACGGGCACCTGGGTCGCTGGCCCGAAGGGGAAGACTGTGTCTATTGCCGTTCCCGCATGTTCCGTTTCCGTCGGCGTACGGCGGCCACTGGCCGTCGCGCTGCTCGCCGCCGCCCTCACCGCCGCGCCCGGCACCGCGCGCGCCGCACATACCGACGGGCCCGCCCCGGCCCGGCCGCCGGAGGGCGTGAGCGCCGTGCTGGACGGGCTGCGGACCTACGGCCAGGCGGTGCTGCGCGGCAGCGACGGCGCCGTCCGGCACATCCCGGCAGGCCTGTACGAGATGCGGGTCGAGGGGGGCGGGACGCTCCAGACCTACGGCGTGGGGCTGGCCGGGTTCGCCCAGCCGCAGGAGCGGTACACCGAGACCGCGTGGAGCGGCAGCCCGCTCGACGGCAACGGGCAGGCGGGCCGGATCCGCTGGGTGCTGGAGCACTCGTACCCCCAATTGAATGATCTTGCCGGGCTGGCGGAGGCCGCCGGGGCCGGGGCGCTCACCGCGGACAGCGCCGCGGCCGGAACCCAGGTCGCGATCTGGCGGCTCGCCGACGGGGCGACCGTGGAGGCCGCCGACCCGGCCGCCGAGAAGCTCGCCGACTACCTCCAGCGGGCCGCCCTCCGGCTGCCCGAACCGCCCGCCTCGCTCGGCCTCCACCCGGCCGAGGTCTCCGGTCCGGCCGGCACCCGGATCGGCCCGGTCACCGTCCGCACCCGGGCCCAGCACGTCACCGTCACGCCCGACGCCGAGGCGGTCCGGATGGGCGTACGGGTGCTCGGCGCCGACGGCATGCCCGTCACCACCGCGGTCAACGGCACCCGGCTGTACTTCGAGGTGCCCGCGGGCACCGCCGACGGCTCGGCCACCGTGACCCTCCAGGGCGCCACCAGGGTCCCGGTCGGCCGCGTCCTGACCAGCGGCGCCCGGTCCCAGGCCCAGATCGTGGCCGGCTCCAGCGACTCCGCGACCACGGCGACCGGGCGCGTGGTGTGGCCCGCGGCGGCCCGGCTCGCGGCGCACGGCGCGCCCGGCGCGGTGATCGGCGTCCCCGGCGCGGCGACCGGCGCGGTGACCGGGGAGGACGACGGCGAGGCCGACGACCGCCTGGCGGCCAGCGGCAGCTCCGCGGCCACACCGGTGATCGCCGCCCTGGCGGTCGGCCTCGTGGTCCTGGGCGGCATGGTCGTCCTGCTGCTGCGCAAGCGACCCCTGGAAGAAGAGGAGTAGCCGCACCGCACCGCCCCCCGCCCAGGAGCGGCCCCTGGCCATCCGGCTGAGCCGCCCGGGCACCCCGTGTCACGGGCCGGGTCCGGGGTAGAGGGACGGAATGCGAGGGAACGGGAAGGTTCGAGAAGGCGTCCGGGCGGCTCGGCACGGCGGGCCGCTCACCTGGACGGGCGCCGTGGCCGGCTGGGACCGGGCGGTGTTCGACGCGGTGGCCCGGCGGCACTGGCCCGGCGGCGACCGGGTGCTGCCCAGGCTCAGCCGGGCCGCCGACCACGGGCTGCTCTGGGGCGGGATCACCGCGGGCCTGGCCCTGCTCGGCCCGCACGGCGCCCGCCGCGCGGCCCTGCGCGGCGCGGCCTCGCTGGCGCTGGCCTCCGCCACCGTCAACACCCTCGGCAAGTGGTCGGTCCGGCGGGCCCGGCCGCTGACCGCGGGCGTACCCCAGGTCCGGCTGCCCGCCCGGCAGCCCTGGACCACCTCCTTCCCCTCCGGGCACTCCGCTTCCGCGTTCGCCTACCTGACCGGCGTGACCGCGGCCGCCCCCGCCTGGGGCGCGGTGATCGCCCCGGTCGCCGCCTCGGTGGCGTTCTCCCGCGTCTACACCGGCGTCCACTACCCCACGGACGTCCTCGCGGGTGCCGCCCTGGGGGTGGCCGCCGGCCTGGTCGTACGGCGCCTCGCCCTGGACGCCCAGCAGTCCCGGGCCACCCCCGGCGACGAGGACCCCGTGGCCGCACCGGCACTGCCCGACGGGGCCGGCCTGACCGTGGTCGTCAACACCGACTCCGGCAGCGCCGCGGCCGCCGACGGGCTGCGCGCGGCCCTGCCGCGGGCCGAGGTCGTCACCTGTGGCGCGGGCGACGAACTGCCGGAGCTGATGGCCGACGCGGCGGCCCGGTCCACCGTGCTCGGGGTCTGCGGCGGCGACGGCACCGTCAACGCCGCGGCCGCCGCGGCCCTGCGCGCCGGGATCCCGCTCGCCGTCTTCCCCGGCGGCACCCTGAACCACTTCGCCGCCGACCTGGGCCTGGCCGGCCCCGAGGACACCTGCCGGGCCGTGGCCGAAGGACAGGCCGTCCGGGTCAGCGTGGGCCGCTTCACCCCCGGCCCGGGCGCGGGCTCCGGCCCGGGCTCGGCCGAGTCCGGCTACTTCCTCAACACGTTCAGCATCGGCGTCTACCCCGAGCTGCTCCGCCACCGGGTCCGCTGGGCACCCCGGATCGGCTCCGGCCCGGCCGCGCTGCTGGCCGCCTGGCGGGTGCTGCGCGCGCAGCACCCCGTACGGCTCCGGCTGGGCGGCCGGACGGTGCCGGTCTGGCTGCTCTTCGCCGGCAACGGCACCTACCACGGCTCCGGGCCCACGCCGCGCCGCCGCCTGAGCCTCGACGAACCGCACCTCGACGTCCGGCTGGTCCTCGGCGGCGGCCACCCCGGCACCCGGCTCCTCGCCGCCGCCTTCACCGGCCCCCTGACCCGCTCCCCGGCGCACCTGGCGACCCGGCTCGACGCCCTGCGCATCACCGGCATCCCGCCGGGCACGGCCCTCGCGCACGACGGCGAGTACGCCACGGCCCCGACCGACCTGGTCCTCGACAAACTCCCGGCCGCCCTGACCGTCTACCGCCCCCGCCCCTAGCCCCGCCGCGCAGCCCGCGCCTCGATCGCCGGCGGGGCCAGATTGCCCGCCCGGAGCCGGGCCGCAGGGCCGATCGAGCCCGAGCGGCGTCTGAGCGGGTCCGGGCGGAGCGCCGGGCGCATGGCGGAGTCGGGGCGCACCATCCAGCCCGAGCGGCGTCTGAGCGGGCCCCGGCGGAGCCGCGGCCGCGCGGCCGGCGCTCCGCCCGAGCGCGGGGCCCAGTCGGCGGCGGGGCTCGAACCGCCGCCCGGAAGCCGGACCGCAGGGCGTCGCCGCGGCCCGGCAGGGCCCGCCGTGGGCGTCGCCCTGACCATACGGGTTTCCGCCTTGGGGTGGACGGCTGGCAAGATGGGGTGTATCTGCCCATCCATCGATCTGCCGGACGGTTTCTCTTGGCTGAGTTCATCTACACCATGCGCAAGACGCGCAAGGCGCACGGCGACAAGGTGATCCTCGATGACGTCACCCTGAACTTCCTGCCCGGAGCGAAGATCGGTGTCGTCGGCCCGAACGGCGCCGGCAAGTCCACCGTCCTGAAGATCATGGCCGGCATCGAGCAGCCCTCCAACGGCGACGCCTTCCTCTCGCCCGGCTACTCCGTCGGCATCCTCATGCAGGAGCCCAAGCTCGACGAGTCCAAGAACGTCCTGGAGAACGTCCAGGACGGCGTCGCCGAGATCAAGGGCAAGCTCGACCGGTTCAACGCGATCGCCGAGGAGATGGCGGTCAACTACACCGACGAGCTGATGGAGGAGATGGGCAAGCTCCAGGAGGACCTCGACCACGCCAACGCCTGGGACCTCGACGCCCAGCTGGAGCAGGCCATGGACGCGCTGGGCTGCCCGCCCGCCGACTGGCCGGTCACCACCCTCTCCGGTGGTGAGAAGCGCCGCGTGGCCCTCTGCCGCCTGCTGCTGGAGGCCCCCGACCTGCTGCTCCTCGACGAGCCCACCAACCACCTCGACGCCGAGTCCGTGAACTGGCTGGAGCAGCACCTGGCCCAGTACAAGGGCACCGTCGTGGCGATCACCCACGACCGGTACTTCCTCGACAACGTCGCCGAGTGGATCCTCGAGCTCGACCGCGGCCGCGCGATCCCCTACGAGGGCAACTACTCCACCTACCTCCAGAAGAAGTCCGAGCGCCTCAAGGTCGAGGGCAAGAAGGACGAGAAGCGCCAGAAGCGCCTCAAGGAGGAGCTGGAGTGGGTCCGCTCCAACGCCAAGGGCCGCCAGGCCAAGTCGAAGGCGCGTCTGGCCCGCTACGAGGAGATGGCCGCCGAGGCCGACAAGATGCGGAAGCTGGACTTCGAGGAGATCCAGATCCCGCCGGGCCCGCGCCTGGGCTCCATCGTCGTCGAGGTCAACAACCTCTCCAAGGCCTTCGGTGACAAGGTCCTCATCGACGACCTGTCCTTCACCCTGCCGCGCAACGGCATCGTCGGCGTCATCGGCCCGAACGGCGCCGGCAAGACCACGCTGTTCAAGATGATCCAGGGCCTGGAGACCCCGGACGCCGGCGACATCAAGGTCGGCGAGACCGTCAAGATCTCCTACGTCGACCAGACCCGCGCCAACATCGACCCCAAGAAGACCCTCTGGGCGGTCGTGTCGGACGAGCTGGACTACATCAACGTCGGCCAGGTCGAGATGCCGTCCCGCGCCTACGTCTCCGCGTTCGGCTTCAAGGGCCCGGACCAGCAGAAGCCGGCCGGCGTCCTCTCCGGTGGTGAGCGCAACCGCCTGAACCTGGCGCTCACCCTCAAGCAGGGCGGCAACCTGCTGCTCCTCGACGAGCCGACCAACGACCTCGACGTCGAGACCCTGTCCTCGCTCGAGAACGCGCTGCTCGAGTTCCCCGGCTGCGCCGTGGTCGTCTCCCACGACCGCTGGTTCCTCGACCGGGTCGCCACGCACATCCTGGCGTACGAGGGCGAGTCCAAGTGGTTCTGGTTCGAGGGCAACTTCGAGTCGTACGAGAAGAACAAGGTCGAGCGGCTCGGCCCGGACGCCACCCGTCCGCACCGCGCCACCTACAAGAAGCTCACGCGGGGCTGAGCGTGACCCGTCACATCTACCGGTGCCCCCTGCGCTGGTCGGACATGGACGCCTTCGGGCACGTCAACAACGTGGTCTTCCTCCGCTACCTGGAGGAAGCCCGGATCGACTTCATGTTCCGGCTGGCGCCGGGGAACGGCTCGCAGTCCTTCCAGGGCGGCTCGGTCGTCGCCCGCCACGAGATCGACTACAAGCGGCCGCTGGTGCACCGCCACGAGCCCGTCGTCATCGAGTCGTGGGTGACGAAGATAGGCGCGGCGTCACTGACCATCGCCTACGAGGTCAAGGACGCCGAAGGATCGGACACGGTCTACGTGCGCGCGTCCACCGTCGTCGTGCCGTTCGACCTGGAGTCGCAGCGCCCCCGCCGGATCTCCGACGAGGAGCGCTCCTTCCTCCAGGAGTACGTCGACGACTCGGCCCGCTCGGTGCCCGCCGCGTGACCGGGCAGCTCCGCTTCGCCGACGCCAGGGAGGCGGCGGACCTCGCCGCCTTCCTGGGCCGGCTGCTCCACTACGACCGCGCCGCCGCCGTCCGCCTCCAGGCGGGCGGCGGCGCGCTCGCCGTGTTCGGACGCCCGCCCTCCTTCGAGGTACTGGCCATCCGCACCGCCCGGCTCGCCGAGCCGGCCGAGCTCGACCTCACCGTCTCCGCCGGGCAGCTCCTGGAGTCCCTCGACGAGACCACCGGCACCGCCGCCGTACCCGCGGCCGTCACCGGCCCGCCCTGGGCCGGGGTGCTGCCGCCCCGCGGCGGCTGGGAGGAAGTGCCGGGACTGCCCCCCGCCGACGCCATACGCGCCGCGGTGGCGGCCGCCGTCGCCGAGTTCCGCGCCCGCGACGAGGCACTGCCCGCCGACCGCCGCACCCGGGCGGAACGCGACCGCATCGGCCGCGAGATCTGGTCCCGCACCCTGGCCGGCACCGAGCTCCCCCTGCGCGCGGTCCACGCCTCGCAGGCCCTCGGCTTCCTCCCGCCCGACCGGGCCGCCCGGCCCGGTGCCTCCGAGCCGGTGGCGCTGTTCACCGCCGGGAGCTGGCTGCGCCTGCGCACCCCGTACGGCTCCATCGCCACCCGCCGGCCCGGCGGCGGCCTGGGCGCCCTCCAGGTCCGCCCCCTCTAGAGGCCCCTTACGCCGGCCTAGCCGGGCGTGTTGATCATCGACGCGGCCGCGTACGTGAGGTACTTCCACAGCTGCGCCTCGTGCTCCGGCGCCAGCCCCAGCTCGTCCAGCGCCACCCGCATGTGCCGCAGCCACGCGTCGTGCGCCGCCGCGTCCACCCGGAACGGCGCGTGCCGCATCCGCAGCCGCGGGTGCCCCCGGTGGTTGCTGTACGTCGTCGGCCCGCCCCAGTACTGCATCAGGAACAGCGCGAACCGCTCCTCGGCCGGGCCGAGGTCCTCTTCCGGGTACATCGGACGCAGCAACGGGTCCTCGGCGACCCCCTGGTAGAAACGCCGGACCAGGCGGCGGAAGGTCTCCTCGCCGCCCACCTGCTCGTAGAAGGTCTGCTCCTGAAGCGTGCCCCGCGGAATCTCGTTCACCCGACCATCGTCTCAGACACCCGGACGGAGGACCCCGGTCCTACGACCCCGTTCGCCCCGGGCGGCCCCGCGCAGCACAGTGGAGGCATGGGCGCACACCAGGCGGTGCACCTCGTCGAACCGGAGAGCGCGCACGCGGCGCAGGTGCGGGAGCTCGTCGCGGCCGGCGTGCTCACCGATCCCGCGTGGCGGGATGCGTTCGCGGCCGTGCCGCGGCACCTCTTCGTCCCCTTCTTCTTCACCGGCCGGGGAGCCGGGCACGAGCGGCTGTGGTGCGAGGACCCCGACCCCGCCCGGCGCGCCCGCTGGCTGCGCGGCGTGTACGCGGACACCCCGCTCGCCACCCGGCTGCGCGACGGCGAGCTCGTCTCGTCCAGCAGCCAGCCCTCCCTCATGGCCAAGATGCTGCACGCCCTCGACGTCCGCGACGGCGACGACGTACTGGAGATCGGCGCCGGCACCGGATACAACGCGGCACTGCTCTGCCACCGCCTCGGCGACGGGCACGTGACCACCGTGGACCTCGACGAGGAGATCACCGAGTCGGCCCGCTCCCACCTCGCCCGGCTCGGCTACCACCCGACCGTGCTCACCGGCGACGGTGCCCGGGGCGCCGCGGCCCGCGCGCCCTTCGACCGGATCATCGTCACCTGCGCCCTCCCGCAGATCCCGCCCGCCTGGCTGGGGCAGTGCAGGCCGGGCGCCCGGATCCTGGCCCCGCTGTCGACCGGGCTGATCGCCCTGCGGGTCCGCGACGCCGACTTCGCCGAAGGCCGCTTCCTGCACACCTCCGCGTACTTCGTGCCGCTGCGCGGCGCGGAGGCCGCGCACCCGGAACCCACCGCCGGGGTGCCCTACGAGCTGCTGGAGAACGAGCGCTTCCAGTTCATGCTGGTGCTCACCGCCGGCGCGCTGCACCCGCGCGAGGCGCTGGACCTGTGGCGCCGCGAGGGCCGGCCGGCCCGGGAGCGGTTCGGGGTGACGGTCAGCGGCTCCGGGCAGTGGTGCTGGCTGGACGATCCCCAGGGGCCCTACGTGTGGCCCCTGGGGGAGGGCTGAGCCGGCCGCCGGTCAGCCGCGGCGGACCGTGATGGTGGTCCAGGCGCCCACGTGCACCCGGTCGCCGTCGGTCAGCGGAACCGGCACGTACGGCTGGATCGGCTCCTCGCCGCCGTTGATCGTGGTGCCGTTGGTGGAGTTCTGGTCCACCACCGCCCAGTTGCCGTCGGGCTGCTGCACCAGCACCGCGTGCTGGTGCGAGACGCCCGGGTCCTCCGGCGGCACCGACAGGTCGATGTCCGGGGACTCGCCGGTGGAGGCGCGGCGGCGGCCGATGGTGATCTGGCCGCCGGCCAGCGGGAGGTGCTGCTCCGGGGAGTAGGCGGGCATGTTGAGCCCGGCCGCCTCCGGGCCGCTGCGCTGCATCATCGCCATGAAGTAGGAGCGGTCCGGGCCGATGGTGGCGGTCCAGGGTCCGCCCGGCGCGGGGTAGCCCGCGTGCGACGGGTGCTGCTGCTGCCGCTGCGGCTGTTGCTGCTGCTGCTGGTGGTGGTGGGGCTGCTGGTGGTGGTGCGGTGCGGGCTGGTGGTGCACCGGCGGCGGTCCCTGGTGGTGCTGCTGCTGCGAGGGCGGCGGGAGCATCCAGTCGTCCCCGCCGGACAGCTGCTCGGCCGGCCGGTTGACCTGGGAGGGCCGCGAGCCCTGGAAGTCGAACGGGTCCTGGCCGAACGGGCCCGTGGCGGGCGGCGGCGGGCTGACCGGGTTCACGGGCGGGGGTCCGACCGGGTTCACCGGCGGCGGGGAGTACGAGCCGCCCGCGCCGGTGAGGAAGTTGTAGCGGCACTCCTCGCAGAAGGGAGCCATGGCCTCGCGCGGGGTGCGGCACTGAGGGCAGAGCTCGGCCTGCGCGGTGGCGTCGCCGCCGGCCGGGGGGAAACCGTATCCGTAGGAGGGCGCCGCGGGTGCGCCCGTGGGGGCGGCCATGCGGTGGCCGCAGACCTCGCACCAGTCGTCGGAAACCGATTGGTGCCCGTTCGGGCAGGTCGGCATGGCCCCGTCCCCCTTCTGCTCTGCTGTGCTTCAGCTCTTCTTGACTCGTACGGTCTGAGTGGAACGCGTCTCGAGGGTCATCTCGTCCGCGTCCGCGACCTTTGCCTTCAAGCGCACAGTACCCGCCGCTGCGTCCACGACGTCGACCACCTTCGCCAGCAGTTTCGCAGTGTCCTCGTTCCCCGACGTGACCGCCAGCTGCACCGCACGACCCAGCTTGGCGGTGGCCCCACCGATATCGCCCAGTTTGCGGGCTTGCAGGCCCTGCTGGATGACCTGTGCCAGCTCGGCCTGCCCGGTGTAGTGCGCCACCTGGGGGCTGATGGCGGTGGACGCGGCGAGATCGTCCGTCCACACCGCCCGGACCAGTCCTTGGGCGAGGACCGAGGCGGACCCGGATCCGGCCTGCCCCGGCACCGCCGCCGGCAGCGCCAGCGAGATCCGGGCGGCGAGCATCTCCTGTCCCACCGCGGCCGCGGGCACGCGGACGCACAGGTGGTACTCGCGGGACTCGTCCCCCCACGAGCCGGTCGGGTAGTCACCCGCCCTCGGACCGGCCGCGGTGCGCCGTCCGGTCAGGTCGAGGACGGCCGGGGCGACCTGCTTGACGAAGAGGATCTCCGCGCCGACCGGGGTCCACACGCGCAGGACGACGTCCGCCACCTCCTTGCCCATGGCGTTCTCCATCATCCGCGTGAAGTCCTCGGCGAGATGGGCCGGGTCGGCCACGATGTCCGCGGTGCCCAGCAGCGCGCCGGCGATCCCGGTGACCTCCGCGACCTCCCAGTCGGTGCCCACCCCGCGGGCGTCGCAGGTGAACCGGCCGGCGCAGGCGTCGAGGGTGGCGCGCAGCCGCTCCGGCTCCTCGTGCTCGTTGCGGCCGTCGGTGAGCAGGATGCCGTGCCGGATGGCTGCGGTGGTGTTGGAGAGCAGGCCGTCGGCCAGCCGCAGCCACGTCCCGATCGCGGTTCCCCCGCCGGAGGTCAGCCGGTGCAGCGCCTCCTTGGCCCGGGCGCGCGTGGTGGCGTCGGCGACCGCGAGCCGGCCCTGCCCGGGGTAGACCTCCCTGGCCTCGTGCGTGCCGGCGATCACCGCGAACGAGGTGCCGTCGCGGAGGGTGTCGATCGCGGCGGCGGTGGCCTGCCGGGCGCCCTGCATCTTGGTGGGCGGGTACTCCATGGAACCGGAGCAGTCGACCATGATGACCACGGCGGTGGAGCCGGCCACCCCGGCGAGCGCGGCCCGGGTGGCGGTGGCCCCGCCCGTCGAGGTGACGGTGACGATGGCGTGGACGTCCCGGCCGCCCACGGGGAGGAACTCGTTCTGGTACACCTCGGCGGTGAAGCGCGGGACGCTCGGCTTGGCGAAGTTCGCCACGGACGGTCTCCTTGCGGATCAGGCCTGTGGGGTGGCGGGCGGCGGCGTTCGGTCGGTCCCCGCTCCCGCCGCCGGGGAGCCGGCCGGCACGGAGAAGGGGACGACGGCCACCGTCACGTTGTCGTGTCCGCCGCCGTCCAGGGCGTGGCCGACCAGCACCTGGGCGCAGTGCAGCGGACGCCGGGCGGCGTCGGCCGGCAGCACCCCGGCCATGTCCCCGGCCGACTCGGCGTAGTTCCACAGCCCGTCCGTGCACACCACGACGACGCCGGGGTGGTCGGGCTTGAAGGTCTTGGTGTGGGGCTCCAGTTCGTACGCGTCGGCGCCGAGCCAGCCGGTGATGGCGTGGGCGCGCGCGTCGGCGTAGGCCTCGGCCTCGCCCATGAGGCCCGCCGCGACCATCTGCGCGGCCCAGGAGTCGTCCTCGGTGAGCCGGTGGGGGAGCGCGGCACGGTCGTCGGGCACCCAGTACGCCCGGCTGTCGCCCACCCAGCCGATGGTCAGCAGTCCGCCGCTGACGACCGCCCCGACCAGGGTGCAGGCGGGGGCGTTCTGCGCACCGGGGACCTCCGGGGCGAGGGCGTTGACGGCGTCGGCGGCGGCCAGGATCGCCCCGTGCATGGCCTCCTGGGGGTGCGTGCCGCGGGGGAGGGCGTCCAGCAGGGCCTCACTGGCGGCGGCCGCTGCGGCGGCCGAGGCGTCGTCGGGGCGGCTGGCGGAGGACACGCCGTCGCAGACGATGGCGACGGTGGCGGCGGAACCGTCGGGGAGGGCGGTGGCGGAGACGGCGAAGGAGTCCTCGTTGCGGTGGTGCCGCAGGCCGCGGTCGCTGACGGCGGCGACGCTGCCGAGCTCCACCTCCATGTGGTCGCGCTCGCGGGGCTGGGCGTGCCCGCAGTTCTCGCAGTACCCGTCGGTGTCCACGCGCCCGGCCCGGCAGGCCACGCACTCCTTGCCCGCGGAGCCCGCGGAGCCGGCGGACTGCGGCTGCGCGGCCGGGCACGGCTGGGCCGCCTGCGCGGGCTGCGCGTACGGCTCCGGCTCGGCGTGCGGCTCCGGCTGTTCCTGGGGGTCGGGCCGGTCGTGCGGGGCCTGGTGCGCGTGCGGGTCGGGCCGGGCGGGCTGCGGGTGGCCGTCCGCCGCGGAGGGGTCGTGCCCGGCGGGGGTGCCGCCGAAGCCGCCCCAGTCCTCGGCGTGGCCGCCGCGGGCGTGCTGCTCGGGCGCGCCGTGGCCGGCGGGCGCCGGGTACGGGCCGTCGGCGCCGTACCCGGCCCCCGGCGGCGGGCCGTCGTACCGGGCGGGGGCGGCCCCGTCCCAGGTCTGGGCCTGTCCGGTCCAGCCGCTCGCCCCGTCCACCAGGGTGGGTGCCGCCCCGGAGACGCTGCCCCAGCCCGGCGCCGCGGGGAGGCCCGGCTCCGCGGCCGGAGCCCCGTAGCCCGCCCCGGCCGGTCCGTACCCGGCCGGTACCGGGGGCGCCGGCGGAGGCGGCGGGGCCGCGGGCGCCGGGGGTGCCACGGGGGCGGGCGGGGCCACCGGCTCGGTGCGCGGCGGGGTCACGGCGAGGGTCGGCCGGTCCGGCGCCGGCGGCGGCGCGGCGGACAGGTCGTACCCGCAGAGCCCGCAGAAGCGGTCACCGTCCTCCAACGGTTCCGCGCAGCTGGGGCAGCCCGACGGCTGATGCATCCGCTCCATCACTCACACCCACGTCCGGGGACGGAAACGGTTTGCCCGTTCCACCATTTCGATTCGCTCCTCGCCCCGCTGCGCCAGCCGGGCCAGCACGCGGTAGGAGCGTTCCAGGCCCAAACGCAGCCCGCGCTCGTCCAGTTGACTGCCGAGCAGCGAGGCCGGGCCGGGGTCGGAACCCTGGCTACCCGACAGTACCCAGTCGAGGGCCGAGCCCAGAACTTCGGTCGAGAGCCGCTCGTGCCGTTCCGGGCCGATGCCGAACCTGTGCAGCGCCTCCACCTGCCGGGCTGCGGCCGCCAGATCGGGCAGCAGGGACTCCTGCGGGGACCGTTCGCGCAGACGTGCCCGTACGGCGGCCACCCGCGCGGCCGTGTAGTGGATGGAGGACTCCGGTACGGATTCCAGCGTGCCCACCGCGCCGGCCCGGTCGCCGGCCGCCAGCTGGACCCGGGCCAGGCCGAACGCGGCGCTCACGAACCCCGGATCGGTGCTCCAGACCAGCCGGTAGTACTCGGCGGCGTTGTCCAGCTGGCCCAGGACCTCGGCGCACAGCCCGAGCGCCAGCTTGGGCGCGGGCTCCCCGGGGAAGGCGTCGTAGACCGCGTCGAAGGACAGCGCGGCGAGCTCGTGGTCCCCGGTGGCCAGCGAGGCGATCCCGCGGGCCCACACCACCCGCCAGTCGTCCGGGTGCCGGACCTCCAGCTCGGCCAGTACCCGTGCGGCGGCCGCCGGTTCGCCCAGTTCCAGGCGGGCCCGCAGCTCCCGCAGCCGGAGTTCGGCGGAGTCGGCGGGGGCGGCCGCGAGCGCCCCGAGCAGGTCGGCGGGCGGGGAAACGAGCAGACCGGCGAGGAATCCGGCGTTGGGGTCGGCCGCGTCGACCAGCGGCACCGGCAGGGCCAGCGCGGTGTCCCGCGGGTCCAGCGCCGCCAGCAGCGGCACCGTACCGCCGGCGGCCCGCCCGTACGGAGCGCCCGCCGCGCCGGGGCCGCCGGGGACGGCCGGCGGTGCCGCGGGCCGCGGCGCGGGTACGTACGGCACGGCGGGGCCCGCCTGCTGCCCGGCGGCCGGGCCGCCGGCCACGTGCGTGGCGGAACTGCCCAGCTGGGGCACCCCACCCGGCGGTGTCGCGGCACCCACCGCCGGAGCCGCGGCGGCCACGGGCACGGCCACCGGAACGCCCGCTGGAGGAACGGCCGGAGGCGGCGGCGCCGCCGAGCCCGCCTCCGGGCCGGCCACCGCCGGCCCCGAACCCGTCGGCCCGGAGCCCACCAGTCCAGAAGCCACCGGCCCGGCGCCGCGGCCCCGCGCCGGCGGCCACGCCCGGCCCGGCCGCCCGGGCGCCGCCGGAGCGCCGCCCGGCCGGCCCGCGGCGCCGCCGAACCGGCCGCGCAGCGGCCCGCCCCGCCGGGCGGTGTCCCGCGCACCCAGCCGGGAGACCTCGCGGGACGGGTCCTCGGCGAACAGCCGGGTGTCCGGGACCCGCGGCTCCGGCCCGAACAGCGAGGACAGGTGCGGCCTCGGCCGGCCGCTCTGCAGCGCCACCACCTCGCGCAGCACCCCGGTCAGCTGGTCGGCCATCTCCTGCGCCGAGGCGAACCGCCGGCCCGGGTCCGGGTCGGTGGCCCGCACCAGCAGCCGGTAGAAGGACTCGTACCGCCGGAACACGTCGATGTGCTCGGGATCCGGAAGGCTGTCCACGAACACGTTCGTGTAGCCCTGGAAGTCGAACGTCAGCACGGCCAGGGTGCGCGCCACGGTGTACAGGTCGGACGCGACCGAAGGGCCCAGCTCGGCGACCTCCGGTGCCTGGTAGCCGACCGTGCCGTAGATGGCGGACTCGTCGTCGTCCATCCGCCGCACCGCGCCCATGTCTATGAGCTTGAGCTGGTCGGCCTGCTGGATCGCGTTGTCCACCTTGAAGTCGCAGTAGAGCAGGTTGCGGCTGTGCAGGTGGCCCAGCGCCTCCAGCGCCTCGATGCCGTAGGCGCAGGCCTGTTCCACCGGCAGCGGGTCGCGGCGGCCGTCCGGCCGGCGCCGCTCGTTTGCGATCTCCTTGAGGGACTTGCCGCCCACGTACTCCATGACGATGTACCCGTCGAGCGAGCCCGTGCGCTGGTCCAGGTGTTCCACGAAGTTGTAGATGCGGACGATGTTGGAGTGCTCGATCTCGGCGAGGAAGCGGCGTTCCGATATCGCCGCCTCCATCGCGTCCTGGTCCCCGGTGTCCAGCAGGCCCTTGAGCACCACCCACCGGTCGGACACCGCCCGGTCCACCGCCAGGTAGATCCAGCCCAGGCCGCCGTGCGCCAGGCAGCCGGCCACCTCGTACTGGCCGCGGACCACGTCACCGGGGCGCAGCTTCGGCACGAACGAGTAGGGGTGACCGCACTTGGTGCAGAACCCCTCGGTGCGGCCCGGCCGGTCGCCGCGGGAACGGCCCACCGGCGCCCCGCAGGCGGAACGCGAACAGAACCGCTTCCGCTCGGGGACCTCCGGGTTCCGCAGCACGGCCGTCGACGGGTCCGGCCGCGGCACCTCCGGCACCGTCACGAGCCCGGCTCCCAGCCGGTGCCGCCCGGAGGACTTGGACGCCGAACCCGAACTGCGCACCGACACCGAGCGGGTGGACACCGATCCGGCCCCGGACAGCGCGCGCGACAGCCGCCCCGACACCGAACGCCGGGACGACGACGAGCGCGAGGACCGCGCCGAACGGGCCGAGGCCGAGGCCGAAGCCGGACCGGACCGCCCCGAGGGCTCCGACCCGGGCGGGCGCGCCGCACTCGTCATCCCGGTCGGCGGCGACACCAGCTCCGAGGCCGCCACCTCCGGTGCCATCCCGCAGGTGTCGCAGTACAGCTCACCGCCGCCCACGTCCTCGTACGCCCCCGGGCACCCGGGGCGCCGGCAGCCGGTCCCGGCCAGGCTCATCGCTCGTCCCTTCCCGGCGCCAGCGACTCGGCCGCCGCCTGCTGGTAGCGCAGCACCGCCTGTTCGGCGGCCCGCAGGTCGCAGGGCGCGCTCCACAGCATCCGCCGGGCCGCGTCGTACCGCTCGGCGAGCACCGGGTCCTCCGCCATCCCGTGCCGGGTCACCTTCGCCCGGTACGCGTCCAGCCGGCCCCGCAGCTCCGCCCGCACCGCCAGCGGAGCCGTCACCGCGGTCAACGACTCGCGGGCCCGGCGGAGTTCCTCCTCGGCCCGCTCCTCCAGCGACTCCAGCAGCGGGGACAGCCGGTGCCACTGGCCGTGCCTCCGGTAGTCGGCCGCCGCCGCCAGCTGCTCCTGCAGGGCGGTCGGCGGGCCGCTCACCGCGGGCACCTCCGAGGCCGCGATCTTCGCCAGCACCTCGCCGCGCGCGTTCCGCGCCTCCGCCAGCGTCCGGTCCGCCCGCGACAGTACGTCCCGCAGCGCCACCAGCCGCTGCTCGGCGTCCTGCCGGACCGCCAGCACCGCCTCCACCTCGCGCCGTACGTCCTCCAGGGCGCGGGCCGCCCGGTCGTACCGCCCGGTGTCCGGACGGCCGCCGCCCGGCGCCGAACTGCCCGCCGCAGGCACCCAGAAGGCCAGCGGATCCTCGATCACCTGGGCGCGCAGGGCCGCCAGCTCGGCAGTGATCTCCTCCAGGTCGTCGCCCGCCGGGTGCGCGCCGGGACGGACCCCCACCGAGTGCGCCAGGGAACGCGTGCGGTGCAGTTCGGCGGCGAGCAGGTCGATCCGGGCGGGCAGCGCCGACCACACGGCGTCCGCGGCCACCACCACGTCCAGCGAACTCGCGTACAGCTCGTTCATCCGCGCCACCAGCTCCCCGAGGGAGAGCCGCTCGGCCAGCCGGTCACCCTCCACGGCCCCGCCCGCGATGACCACGCCCGGCCCGCGCAGCCGGTCGGTGAGCTCGGCCAGCTCCTCCCGGCCGGGCCAGCGCCGCCGCTCGCGGATCTCCCGTGCCGCCGACAGCGCCCCGCTGTACGCGTCGAAGTACCGCCACAGCCGGGTGATCGCCGCGTCCGCCGCGGCCCACCGCTCCTTGGTCACCCCGGCCAGTCCGGCGCCCTCCAGGAGCCGCCGGCCGGCATGGTCCTGGAGCGCCAGCAGCGAGCTCTCCACCGCCTCGTGCTCGGCGCCCAGCCGGGCCAGCAGACGGTCGACCTCGTCGCGGTCCATCACTGCCTCCGTTCCGGCCATGCCGCTCAGTCCCGGTACTTCGGCGCGGGCGCGGTGGCCCCGGCCCCGCGCAGGTCGGCGTTCAGGTGACGGTTGTAGGAAGCCGTCCACGCGCTGGAGCCGCCCCCGGCACGGTAGCCCTCCAGCACCTTGTTCACCCGCCGCACCAGATCCGTCGCCTCCTTGTTCATCGCCACCCCGTAGTACTCCCGGGTGAAGGGGGTGCCCACCAGCATCACCGACGGGTCCTGGGCGGCCTGGCCGGCCGCGAGCGCGTTGTCCGTCACGATCCCGTCGACCTGCCCCAGCTGCAGCCGCACCAGGCAGTCGAGCTGGTTGGGCACGCTCACCGGCACCGAGCCGTACGACTGCTTCACCAGCGCGGCCTCCGCGGTCGACCCGGCGGCCGTGCAGATCCGCCGGCCCTTCAGCGAGGTGTCGTACCCCGTGATCGACGTGTTACGCGGGGCCAGGACCTGCTGGCCGGCCTCGAAGTAGGCGGTGGAGAACGCCACTTCCTCAAGCCGTTCGCAGTTGATGGTCATCGTGCGCACCACGATGTCGACCCGGCCCTCCTTCAGCGCGGGTATCCGCTCGCTGGTCGGGATGGCCCGGTAGATGACCGCGTCGGGATCGCCCAGGACGTCCTGCGCGATCGCCCGCACGAGGTCGATGTCGAACCCGGTCAACTGGCCCGTGGCCGGGTCCCGGTAGCCCCAGCGGTAACTGTTCTGGTCCACCCCCGCGACCAGCTTCCCCGCCGCCTTGATCCGCTGGATGGCGGCCCCGTCCGCGCCGTTCGGACGCAGGCTGGCCTCCGGGTCCGGGCAGGTGTCCGCTCCCGGCAGCGCGGGGGCCACGGCCGGCGCCTCCTGCACCGCGTGCTGCGCCGGGCGGCCGCCGGGCGCGCCCGTGCCGTGCGCCAGCGGCAGCAGCACCGCCACCGCCGTCAACGCGCAGGCGCCCGCCATCGCGGTCACCCCGCCCCAGCCGCGCAGCCGGCTCCGCCGACGCTCCGGCACCCGGCCCCCGTCACCGTTGCCGCTGCCGCTGCCGCTCTCGTGCCGTCTCATGCGCATCCGCATCTCACCTGTACTCCGAAAGCCGGCGCCCGATCCCGAGCAGCGCCGCAGCCGCCCCGGCCACCGCGAGCACCACCGCCCCCGCCGCGAGCCCGCCGAGCGCTCGCAGGCCCCCGCGGGCCGCCTCGGTGAACTCCCGCTGCTCCTGGGCCACCGCCCGCTCCAGGGTGGCGTCCACGGCGTCGAACGAAGCCCCGCTGCTGGTCTTGTCCCAGGACACCCTGTTCCTGTCGGTACCGCCTATCACCTGGGGCAGGGCCAGTTCGTAGTCGCCCTTCAGATCGGTCGCGCGTGCCGCCGCGTGCCGCTGCTTCCACTGCCGGGTGTCCACCACGGCCTGCTCGACCGGCGCCCGCCCGGCGCCGTCGTCGGCCAGCCGCAGCGCCTCCGCCAGACCCGACTCCAGGTCCTTCATGTTCCGGGCGTAGTCCACGTCGTACTTGTCCGACTTCTTGTCCTCGGCCAGTACCGCGCCCCGTGAGATCAGGGTGAGGTTCTCGTTGGCCCGGGCCTGGAGGGAGGCGATCCGGGCGTCGTTGAGCACCTTCAGCGACTCCTGGCCGTGCGCCCGAGCCTCGTCCAGCCCGGAACGGGCCAGGGTGTGCCCGACGGCCAGCCACAGCACCGCCACCGTGGTGGCCGCCGTGGCAGCGACCAGCCCCCGGTTGAACACCCGGTTCGTCCGCAGGTAGTTCCGCCGCTGCGCCCACACCAGGGCCGTGACCGCCACCGCCCCGGTGCCCACCGAGGCCAGCGGCCAGGACCGGGCCGCGTCGTGGTCCGCGTACAGCCTGCGGGTCTCCGCCTCGTACAGCCGCTGGGCGGCCGGCAGCAGCTGGGTGCTCATCTGCTCGTTGGCGTACCGCAGGTAGGCGCCGCCCAGCGGCAGCCCCTGCCGGTTGGTGGCCCGCGCCTGTTCGATCAGCCCCGTGTACCGCGGGAGCTGCTCGCCGAGCAGGGCGATCTCGCGCCGCGAGTCGGCGTTGCCCCCGCTGGTCGCGGCCGCCTCGACCAGCAGCCGGGACGCGTTGGCGATGTCCTTCTCGTACCGCTCGCGGACCGTCCGCGGCTCCTGGCCGCCGGCCAGGAACCCGCCCGCCGACGTGGTGTCGGCGTCGGCGAGGGAACGGTAGATGCTGGCCGCGTCGGCGCTCAGCGGCTGGCTGCGGTGCACCACGTCACCGGCGGCACCGGACCGGTCGGCGACCTGCCAGGCCGTCACCGCGCCGAAGGCCACCACCAGCGCGGCCAGCACCGCCCCGATGATCCGCAACCGCCCCGGCTCGGTGACGGCGGCCGCGCGCAGCCGCTCGACCCCCTCCGACCACGCGCTGCGCGGCCGCGGCGGAGGAGCGGCGGTGCCGGACCCCGGCGCGGGCGCGCTCGTGCTGATGACCACCGTGACCTCCCCCTCGGTCGGGACTGCTTCGGAGCAGTATGGCCCCAGCGCCGGGCCGTCACAGCACCCGGTGCGCGGTCTTCAGCGATGTGTCTCCCGGGCCGCCCGCTCCACCCCTTCACCGTCAATACGCGCCGGCCACCTCCCCGGTTCCCCGCCGCGCCACCGAACCCGCCGATTCACCCGCATCGGTGGAGAAGCAGGCACGGAGTTTGACATAAGACCCGTCCGGGCAGCCCAGTTCGTCCAGCCCCAACAGGGCGGCGCCCAGCACCGGCGGGGCCGTGACCACCGACACCCGCGCCCCCGGCGCCCGCACCGCCAGGCCCGCCACCACCCGGTCGTGCAGCTGCGCGTGACGGGCCGCCAGCACGCTCCCGCCCAGCACCACGGGCACCTCGGCCGTCAGCAGCCCCAGCCGTTCCAGCGCCACCGACGCCATCGCCACGACCTCGTCGGCCTGCCGGTGCACCAGCGAGAGGGCCACCGGGTCCCCGGCCGCCGCCACCGCGAACAGCACCGGCACCAGCTCGTGCACCCGGACCTCCGGCACCGCCCCCAGGTGCAGGGCCTCGATCAGCGCCGCCATCGACTCCAGCCCGAAGTGCCCCGGCAGCGCCCCGGCCAGCGCGGTGGGCCCGCCCCGCCCGTCCGCCGCCCGGGCCGCGTGCCACAGGGCCTCCCCGGCCAGGCCGCCCCCGCCGCCCCAGTCCCCGGAGATCCGCCCCAGTGCGGGGAAGCGGGCCGTCCGCCCGTCCGGCAGCATCCCGACGCAGTTGATGCCGGCCCCGCACACCACCGCCACCCCCCGCGGGGCGTGACCCGTCGGCAGCCCCGCCCGCAGTACCGCGAACGTGTCGTTCCGCACGGTCGTGGCGGCCCCCCAGCCCCGCTCCCGCAGGGCCTTTGTCAGGGCCTCCTCCTCCACCGGCAGGTCGGCGTTGGCCAGACACGCCGACACCAGCGCGGCGTACGGCCGCCCGCCCGGGCCCGCCCCCGCCGCCGCGGCCGCCCGCTCCACCGCCTCGGCCAGCACGTCCACGGCCGGCGCCGGGTCCGTCCGCTGCGGCCGGAACCCGCCCGACCGGCCGGCGCCGAGCACCGCGCCGTCCGCACCCACCAGAACCGCGTCCGTCTTGCTGTTGCCCGCGTCCACGGCGAGCACGGCGGCCAGGGGTTCCGGGCCCCGGCCCCGTCCCCGGTCCCGCGCCCGCCCCGGCACCGTCAGGCCCACGCCAGGTGCTCCTTGTTGTGCGCCAGCAGCCGGTCGGTCAGGCCTTCGGCCAGGTCGAACTGCCCGACCAGCGGATGGGCCAGCAGGGCCCGGAAGACCCGCTCCCGCCCGCCGCGCAGCGCCGCGTCCAGCGCCAGCTCCTCGTACGCCGTCACCCCCGCGACCAGCCCCGCGTACAGCGGGTCCAGCCGGGGCACGGGCAGCGGAACCGGCCCGTCGCCGCCGACCCGCGCCTGCACCTCGACGACCGCGTCGTCGGGGAGGAACGGCAACGTGCCGTCGTTGCGGGTGTTGACGACCTGCACCGGGGAACCGCAGCCGCCCAGCAGGGCCGCCGCCAGGTCCACGGCTGCCTCCGAGTAGAAGGCCCCGCCGCGCTTGGCCAGCAGTTCCGGTTTCCGGTCCAGGGCCGGGTCCCGGTACATGCGCAGCAGTTCCGCCTCCATCGCGGCGACCTCGGCGGCCCGGGACGGCTTCCCGCCCAGCTCCCGCACCACCTCGTCGTGCGCGTAGAAGTACCGCAGGTAGTAGGAGGGCACCACGCCCAGCCGGTCCAGCACCGCCCGCGGCAGCCGCAGGTCCGCGGCGATCGCCTCCGCGTGGCCGGCCAGCAGCCCCGGCAGCAGGTCGGGCCCGTCCGGGCCGCCCCGCCGCACGCCCAGCTCCCACGTCAGGTGGTTCAGCCCGACGTGGTCCAGGTGGACTTCGGCCGGCGCCAGGTCCAGCAGCGCCGCGAACTTCCGCTGGAGGCCGATCGCCACGTTGCACAGGCCCACCGCCCGGTGGCCGGCCGCCAGCAGCGCCCGGGTCACGATCCCCACCGGGTTGGTGAAGTCGATGATCCACGCGTCCGGGCTGGCGAGCCGGACCCGCTCCGCGATGTCCAGCACCACCGGGACCGTGCGCAGCGCCTTGGCGAGCCCGCCGGCACCGGTGGTCTCCTGTCCCACGCAACCGCACTCCAGCGGCCAGGTCTCGTCCTGCTGCCGGGCCGCCTGGCCGCCCACCCGCAGCTGGAGCAGTACGGCGGCGGCCCCGGCGACGCCGGCGTCCAGGTCGGAGGTGGTCGTGACGGTGCCCGGGTGGCCCTGCCGGGCGAAGATCCGCCGGGCCAGGGCGCCGACCGGCTCCAGCCGTTCGGCGGACGGGTCGACGAGGACGAGCTCGCTGACGGGCAGGGTGTCGCGCAGTCGCGCGAAACCGTCGACGAGCTCGGGGGTGTAGGTGGATCCACCGCCCACCACTGCGAGTTTCACGGGCTCGGAGCCTTTCGGTCGGGGTCCGGCGAAGGAACGGCGCACGACGGCACGTGCGGGGAAGGGCGGTTCAGCGGCGGCCCCGCTGGGCCGGGCGGGCGGACCGCGAGGTGTCGAACACCTCCTCGCGGACCGCCGCGAGGGCACTCTCCAGGGCACCGCGCAGTACCGGCCGGTCCCGTACCGCACCCGCGACCAGGCGGGGCGAGGACGGCGCGAGCTCGGCGAGTTCGGCCTCGACCAGCTCCCGCAGCGGCTCCCCGCCCGCTGCCGTCACCGCCCCGCAGAGCACGACGACCTCCGGGTCGAGTACGGCGACCAGCGCGGCGAGTCCGGTGGCCAGGGCGGTCGCGTAGCGGTGCAGCAGAACCAGGTGCGGCCCCTCGGGCCGGGCGGCGGCCGCGGCGAGCAGCGCGACCGCGGCGGCGGAGGCTTCCGTTCCGGCGGCGGGGGCGGCGGTGATCCCCAGCTCCGCCGCCAGCGCGGGCACCGCCTGCGCGCCGGCCAGCTGCTGGTAGCCGCCCGAGCCGAGCCGCCGCACGCCGCGGACCGGCGGTCCGCCCGGCACGGGCAGGAAGCCCACCTCGCCGGCCCCGCCGGTCCAGCCGCGGTGCAGCCGCCCGCCGAGCACGAGCGCGGCGCCGAGGCCCTCCTCGTTCCACAGCAGGACGAAGTCCTCGTGCCCGCGGGCCGCGCCCAGGCGCCGCTCGGCGACGGCGACGAGGTTGACGTCGTTCTCGTAACGGACGGGTGCCGGGAGCACGGCCGCGAGCTCGTCCAGCAGGGCGGGGGAGTGCCAGCCGGGCAGGTGGTCGGCGTAGCGGAGCAGGCCGGTCCGCGGGTCGAAGGCGCCCGGGGTGGCGACGACGGTCCGGCGGACGTCGGCGCGGCCGAGGCCCGCCCGGGCCAGGGCGCGGTCGAGGGTGCGGGCGACCTGCTCGGCGACCGCCCCGCCACCGGACCCACGGGACCCACCGGTCCCGCCGCCGGCCCCACCGGACCCGTCGGCCGCCGTCTCGTGGGTCCCGACGACCGTGCCGGTGATGTCGGCGACCGCGGCCCGGATCCCGCCCGGCGTGACGTCCAGTCCCGCGACGTACCCGGCAGCGGGATCCAGGCCGTACAGCTGGGCGCCGGGGCCCGGGCCGCCGCCCGACGTGCCGGTCACCCGGACCAGGCCCGCGGCCTCCAGCCGGGCCAGCAGCTGGGAGGAGGTGGGCTTGGAAAGGCCCGTCATCCGGCCGATCGCCGCCCGGGACAGCGGCCCGTGCTCCAGCAGCAGCTCCAGGGCGGCGCGGTCGTTGATGGCGCGCAGCAGACCCGGCGTGCCGGGCGCACCGGGCGTTCCCGGCGTTCCGTGAGCGGGGCTCGGTCCGGGCACGGCGGCGTTCCCTTCCGTCGGCGACCGACAGTTAGGTTTCCTGTCTGTTCAGGTTCGGCCCCGCGCGCCGCCGTGTCAACGGCCGTGCACCCGTCCGGCCGTGCACCCGTCCGGCCGTGCGCGCGTACGACGGTGCCCCGCGGACCGTGGGTCCGCGGGGCACCGGGCCGAAAGGGGGGCCGGCCCTACTGCTTGGTCATCCGGACGGGCTGCGCCGGCGGGATCGGAGCCGTGGCGAGCGACTGCGGCGAGGCCGGGTTGGCCAGCGCGGAGGGCGGGGCCACCGCGGCCGCCGGGTCCGCGGCCGGGCCGGCGTCCTCGTCGTCGGCCGGCAGCCCGCCGACGATGCGGATGCCCGCCGCGTCGAAGGCCTCCTTGATCCGCCAGCGCAGCTCGCGCTGCACCGCGAACTGCTTGCCCGGCATGGTCTTGGCGGAGACGCTGACGGTCATCGAGGCGAGCAGCACCTCGCTCAGGCCCAGGATCTCCACCGGACCCCACAGGTGCTCGTCCCAGGGGTCCTCCTTCGCCATGGTGTCGGCGACGCCCTGGATGATCTCCTTGATCCGCTTCAGGTCCTCGGTCGGCCGGACCTGGACGTCGACCATGGCGGTGGCCCAGCCCTGACTGAGGTTGCCGATCCGCTTGATCTCGCCGTTGCGGACGTACCAGATCTCGCCGTTGTCCCCGCGCAGCTTGGTCACCCGCAGGCCGACCTCGATGACCTCGCCCGAGGCCACCCCCGCGTCGATCTTGTCACCGACGCCGTACTGGTCCTCCATGATCATGAAGACGCCGGACAGGAAGTCCGTGACCAGGTTCCGCGCGCCGAAACCGATCGCCACGCCGGCCACACCCGCGCTGGCCAGCAGCGGAGCCAGGTCGATCTTCAGGGCGGCCAGGACCATCAGGGCCGCCGTGCCGAGGATCACGAACGAGGCCACGGAGCGGAGCACCGAGCCGATCGCCTCCGACCGCTGGCGGCGCCGCTCCGCGTTGACCAGCAGACCGCCCAGGGCGGTGCCCTCCACGGCCTCGGCGCTGCTGTTCATGCGGTTTATCAGCTTGGTCAGCGCCTTGCGGACCACCGAACGGATCACTCCCGCGATCACGATGATCAGCAGGATCTTCAGGCCGACGGCCAGCCAGTCGGCCCAGTTCTCCTCTATGAAGCTCGCGGCGTTGGTGACGCTCTCCTGGGCCTCCTTGACCGAGGTGGGCGCGTCCGGAACGTCGGCTGCCAGCGGGAACAGGGTGGCGGCGGGCCAGGGCACGACGGGAACCTCCAGGTGTAGCGGCCTGCCCGGGGACGGTCGGACGGGCAGACCATCCACACTAACGGGGCCAAGGAACCGGCCCGCTGCCATGTTCGAGGGAGAGACGAGGCTCACCCGGGGATGAAGGGGGTGTGGTCGAAAACACCTCCGACCCGTTACGGGCGCGTGGTGGCGCATCGACCAGCCGTGAGGAGAGACTGAGAGCAGATCGTCCCGGCGCGAGCCACGCGCCGCCGGCGTACAAGGAGGCATCCGCGTGCCACACGTCCTGGTCCTCAACGCGTCGTACGAGCCCCTCGGCGTCGTACCGCTCCGCCGCGCGCTCGTCCTCGTCCTGGAGAACAAGGCCGTCTCCCTGGAGGAATCCGGCGCCTTCATGCACAGCGCGACCCGGGCCGTCCCCGCTCCCAGCGTGGTCCGGCTCAAGCGTTTCGTGCGGGTCCCCTACCGGGGGCCCGTTCCTCTCACCCGCCGCGCGCTGTTCGCCCGGGACGGCGGCCGCTGCATGTACTGCGGCGGCGTCGCGACCAGCGTCGACCACGTCATTCCGCGCAGCCGCGGCGGGCAGCACGTCTGGGACAACGTCGTCGCCGCGTGCCGCCGCTGCAACCACGTCAAGGCCGACCGGCACCTGGTCGACCTCGGCTGGCGCCTGCGGCACCAGCCGGCTCCGCCGTCGGGCCTGGCCTGGCGGATCATCGGCACCGGGCACCGGGATCCGCGCTGGATGCCGTACCTGCAGCCGTACGGGGCGGACGACGCGCTGGACCGCATCGGCGCCGCCAGCTGACCCGCCACGGAGGCACGCGCGCCCCCGTCCCGCACCCCGCTCCTCGATCGCCGGAGGGGCTGGTGGTGCGGGCCGGTGGCGGTCTGTGCGGGTACGGCGCCGCCGGGGCGCGCGGCCCGGGCCGGGCGGCCCCCCGTTACGGCGTGACCGCGTACGCCCGGGCCGACCACAGGGAGCAGCCGTACGCCGTCGCGCGGGTGTCGCACACCACCCGGACGTAGCGGGTGTCCGGCGCGTCCATGCGGACCACCTCCCGCCCGCCCGGCGCCGCCGAGACCGTGGCCGAGGTCCGCCACGCGACCCCGTCCGCCGACGTCAGCACCCGGTACGCCGACGGGTGCGCGTCCTGCCACTCCAGCACCACCTGCCCCAGCCGGGCCGGTGCCGCCAGCTCCGCCTGCCACCACGCCCCGTCCTCGGCGGGCGAGGACCAGCGGGTCGTCGGTACGCCGTCCAGCGCGGCCGAGGCCGGGAACGCGGGCGTCTCGTCCCCCGAGGACGTGGCCTTCGCCCCGGCGGCCAGCAGGTCCGGGCCGCCGGTCCGCGGGAAGGCCCGCACCGTCAGCGTGCGCGACTCCCCGCCGAAGCTGACCGGGACCTCGTACACCCCGGCCGGCGTGCCGGCCGGAACCACGACCTCCACTGGCACCTCCACCGCCGTGCCCCGCGGCAGCGTCGCCTCGCCCGGCAGCCTCACCTCGATGCCGTGCGGCGGCCGCGCCGACAGCGGGGCCTTGACCTCGCCCGGCCGCAGTCCGGCCAGCTCGGCGGCCACCTGCTGCGGGCCGCCGCCGATCTCCGCGTCCGCGCGGCCGCCGCCGCCCAGCTCGAACCGGGCCTGCGGGCCGTCCGCGAACCACGGCACCACGCCGCGCACCACGGGCGCCTCCCCGGCCCAGACCAGCCGGACCGCGTCCGCCCGCAGCCCGGTCCCGTCCGCCTGGGTCCAGCCGGAACCCGCCGCCTCGCCGAGCCTGCGCCAGCCCTGGCCCGGCACGTGCGCCTCCACGAAGGCACCCCGGACCTGCGGGCTCAGCGGCTCCGTCATCACCGTGACCGCCGACACCGGACGCGGCTGCTCCAGCCGGACCGTCCACGAGCCCTCGGCGGCCGTGACCCGGCCCGGCGCCGGCCGGCCCGCACCCGTCCAGGCGTCCGCCTCCGCCACCGCCCGGTCCAGGAACGGCTCCAGCACGCCCTTGCCGACCACCGCGCCCGGCCCGGCGGCCGCCCCGCGCGCCCCGGCGAGGGCGAGCTGCGCCCGCCAGGCGGCCGCGCCGTCACCCCGCGCCTGTGCCCGCAGCACGTCCACCGCCAGCTCACCGGCCGCCCCGTACCGGGCCAGCCGGTCCAGCCAGGGGCCGCCCTCCTCCACGAGGGTCCCGTCCGCCGGGCCGGCCAGCCGCTCCCGGGCGTGCCGCATCACCGTGAACGCCGCCCGCAGCCGGTCCGCGGCGCGGTCGGCCGCCGCCCGGTCCGCCGAGCCCCGGGCCCGCCAGAACTCGTCCACCAGCGGCTTCAGGTACGCCGACTCCTGCTGCCCCAGCCCCGAGGACGCGGTGTTCCCGGCCAGTGCCGTCAGCGCCTCCCGGGCCTGCCCGTCCCCGCCCGCCAGCTCGGCGACCGCCGCCTGCCAGGACTCCCCGGCCCGGTACCCCCGCGGGTTCCAGGCGTAATCGGCGGCCGTGAACAGCGGGATCCGCGACAGCGAACCCTGCTGGGCCGCGTTGGCCAGCAACCCCGCCGAACCGTTGGCCACGGCCGGTTCACGGCCGGTGTACGCGCCGAGGTAGATCCGGTTCGGCTCCCAGTCGTTGACCGGGTAGTTGTCCATCGTCAGCACCGGGTGATGCCCGAAGGCGGCCCGCGCGCCCACGAGTTCCTGCCCCGTGATGGTGCGCGGCACCACCCCGACACCCGTCCAGGCGACCTCGACCCGGTCGTCCAGCGCGGCCGCCAGCGCCGTCCGGTACGGCGTCGCGCCCTCCTGGTAGTACTCGGTCGGCATCAGCGACAGCGGTGCCGCGCCCGGGTGCCGCCGGGCCAGCTCCTGCGCCAGCCCGGCCGCGACCTCCGCGTGGGCCCGGGCCGCCGCCTCCGGGCCCCGCCCGTACCGCTCACGGTCCTCCGGGCAACCCCACTCCGAGTAGCTGACGTCCTGGAACTGCAACTGGAACGCGCGGAAGCCCAGCTCCCACATCCCCTCCAGCTTGTCCAGCAGCGCCTTCCGGTCGGCGGCGGAGGACAGGCACATCGACTGCCCCGGCGACACCGCCCAGGCCAGCGTCACCCGGTTCGCGGCGGCCCGTGCGGCCAGCGCCCGGAAGTCCTCCTGCTGCGCGGCCGGGTAAGCCTCCCGCCAGCGGGCCTGCCGGAACACGTCGTCGCCCGGGGCCAGCAGGAAGCGGTTCTGCTTGGTCCGGCCCATGAAGTCCAGCTGGGCCAGCCGCTGCTCGCGCGTCCACGGCTCGCCGTAGAACCCCTCGGTGATGCCACGGACCGCCGCCGCCGGCCAGTCCCGGACCAGCACCCCGGGCACCTTCCCCCGCGCGCCCGCCAGGAGTTGCCGCAGGGTCTGGGCGGCGTGGAACAGGCCGTCCTCGCCGGTGCCGGCCAGCGCCACGGTGTCCCGGCCCCCGGTCCGCCCCACCGCCACCCGGTAACCGCCGGCCGGCAGGTCCCCGGCGGGGGCCGCGCCCAGCGCCGCCAGGGCCGCCTCCGCTTCCGGGCCGCCGACCCGGACGACCGTGCCGCGCGCCGGCAGCGGCACGCCGGTCGCCTGCTCGCGCAGGGCGCGCACGCCGGCCTCGCGCAGCGCGGTGCGGACCACCTCGACGGCGTACGGGTCCGCCCCGGCCGGCGGGACGACCAGCACGGCCTCGGCGTCGAGGGCGAGTTCACGGGCCTGATCGGCCGTCATCGACTGCGGGCGGGGCCAGACGGCGGGCACGGCGGCCGCGCCCGCAGCGGTCGGGGAGTCGGGCGCGGAGGCCGGCGGGGCGGGGTCGGCGGAGGCCGCCGGGGACCCGGTTACGGCCCCGCCGAGGAGGGTGCCGAGTACCGCCACCGCCACGGCCGTGGCCCGCTTGCTGCCCCTGCGCTGCACGCTGTCTCCTCGTTCCGAGTCAGTCCCCCCGCTCGTACGAATGAGCCCGAGCCCACCACCAGTGCGGCTCAAGTGTCAATGCAGGTGAACGTTGTGACCGTTATGCCCCAGGAATGCGCGCCGGTGCGCTGGGTAGGGCTGCGGTGTTCCCGCACCGCACCGCACGGCCCGGCACCGCACGCGCCGCACGCACCGCCCGCGCACCGCCCGCGCACCGCACCGCGTCCGCCCCCGGGCGCGGCTCCGCACACCCGCAGCTGCCCGAGGAGTGACCGATGGCCGTCCGCGCCCGTTCCAGACACGTAACCGCACCGCCCCTCACCCGCCCGCCCCACCAGGGACCCGGCCCGCTCACCAGCGAGCCGCCCCTCGCCGACACCGCCCACGCCCCGCTGACCAGCGAGCCCCCGCTCACCGACGAGGCCCCGCTGACGAGCGAACCGACCACGCCCGCCACCGCCGCGGGCGACTGAGGACCCGACATGGACGACCTGGCCCGGCTCGCCGCCCTGTACGGCGTCGCGACCTCCTACCAGCCGGCCGAGGACGTCACCGTCCAGGTGCCGGAGCGGACCGTCCGGGAGGTGCTCGGCCGGCTCGGGGTGCCCGCGGGTACCCCCCAGACCGCGCGGGAGTCCCGGGCGGAGGCCGAACGGGAGGCCGCGGCCCGGCTGCTGCCGCCCACCCTGGTGCACTGGGCGGGCGACCCCGACCCGGCCGCGCTCGCCGCGCTGCCGCCGGGCAGCCGGGTCCGCGTACGCCCGGAGGACGGTGGCCCCGAGCGGCCCTGGGGTCCCGGACTGCCGTACGGAGTGCACCGGGTCCGCGCCGAGACCCCGGACGGCCGCACCGGCACGGCCACCCTGATCGCGGCCCCCGACCGGGCCCCGGCCGCGCCGGAGCGCGCGTACGGCCTGCTGGTGCAGCTCTACTCGCTGCTGTCCGCCGGCTCCTGGGGCATGGGCGACCTGGGCGACCTCGCCGAGCTGGCGCGCTGGGCCGGAGGCACCCACGGCGCCGGCTTCATCCAGGTCAACCCGCTGCACGCGGCGGTCCCCGGCACCCCCACCGACCCGTCCCCGTACCGGCCGGCCACCCGCCGCTATCCGGACCCGGTCCACCTGCGGGTCACCGACCTCCCCGAGTACGCCGCCTGCCCCGAGCGGGACGCACTGGCCGACCTCGCCGGACAGGGCGCGAGGTTGACCCGGCAGGTGCTGGAGAAGGGCGCCCTGATCGACCGGGACGCGGTGTGGGCGCTGAAGCTGGCCGCCCTGGAACTCCTCTACCGGGTGCCCCGCGACGCGGAGCGGGAGGCCGCCTACCGGGAGTTCCGCACCGCCCAGGGCCCCGCGCTGGACGCGCACGCCGCCTGGTGCGCCGAGCACGCCGGGGAGGACCCGGCCCTGCGCACCGACTTCCACCGCTGGCTGGTCTGGCTGACGGTGGGGCAGCTGACCGCAGCCCAGGAGGCCGCCCGCGCGGCGGGCATGGCCGTCGGCATCGTCCACGACCTCGCCGTCGGGGTGCACCCCGAGGGCTCCGACACGCACACCGCCGCCGGCCACTACGCGGCACGGACCACGGTCGGCGCGCCGCCCGACGCGTTCAACGCGCGCGGCCAGGACTGGGGGCTCCCCCCGTGGCGTCCGGACCGGCTGGCGGAGGACGGTTACGCGCCCTACCGGGATCTGCTGCGCTCGGTGTTCCGGTACGCGGGCGCGCTCCGCATCGACCACGTGATGGGCCTGTTCCGGCTCTGGTGGATCCCCGAGGACACCCCCGCGGCCCAGGGCACCTACGTGTCCTACGACGGCGAGGCGATGCTGGCCGTCCTGGTGCTGGAGGCGCACCGGGCGGGCGCCCTGGTGGTCGGCGAGGACCTGGGCACGGTGGAGCCCCGGGTCCGGCGGGCGCTGGCCCGGCGCGGAGTGCTGGGCACCTCCGTGCTGTGGTTCGAGCGGGACTGGGAGGGCGACGGACGCCCCCTGGACCCGGCCCACTGGCGGGCGGACTGCCTGGCCACCGCCACCACCCACGACCTGCCGCCGTCCGCCGCCAAGCTGGCGGGGGAGCACGTGGAACTGCGGGACCGGCTGGGCCTGCTGACCCGCCCGGCCGCGCAGGAGCGCGCCGAGGACGCCTCCGACACCGCCGAGTGGCTGGGCGTGCTGGCCGCGCTGGGCCTGGACACCAAGACCGAGGAGGAGGCCGTCAAGGCCCTGTACGCCTTCCTGCTGCGCACCCCGGCCCGGCTGGTCGGGGTGTGGCTGCCCGACGCGGTGGGCGACCGGCGGCCGCAGAACCTGCCGGGCACCTGGGACCAGTACCCGAACTGGCGGCTGCCCGTGGCGGACGGGGCGGGGCGACCGGTGCCGCTGGAGCGGCTGCTGGCGTCCCCGAGGGCCGAGGCCCTGTTCAGGGCGGTCCGCGAGGGGGCGGATCCCCGTACGGCACCCCCGGGCGCGCGGGTCGTTTAGGTGTTCGCTACGTTTGCACCGTGGACAAGAAGAACGCTCTGCGCGCCGGCGCCGTCTCGGCCGGTACGACGCTGATGATGCTGCTGATGACGTCTCCCGCGCTCGCGCTGACGCGTGACGACGGCGACGACCCGGGTGCCGGTCTGAGCATCGCGGAGACGCTCGGCCTGTTCGTGGCGCTGCCGATCGTCCTGTTCCTGGTCATCGCCGGTCTGGTGATGGTGGGCGACAAGTCGCGCAAGCAGGAAGCCAAGTAGTTCTCCGCCGGGTGGGCCGGCCGGTGCGGTGATACCGCGCGGGCCGGCCCCTCGGCGTACCCTCACATCCCGGCGAGCAGCCTGCGCAGCAGGTGCGTGAGGAGCTCGGTCTCCTCCTCGCCGAAGCCGGCCAGGGCCGCCTGTTGGGCGCGCAGGCCGGCCACCACCGCCTCGTCGATCAGTTCGAGGCCCTTGTCGGTGATGGTGACCTGGAGTCCCCGCCGGTCGTTCGGATCGGGGCTGCGACTGAGCAGGCCCGCCTTCTCCAGCTTGTCCAGGCGCCCGGTCATCCCGCCCGTGGTGATCATCATCGTGTCCGCGAGCCGCCGCGGCGACAGCGTGTACGGCGCGCCCGAGCGGCGCAGTGTGGCGATGACGTCGAACTCGCCGCGCGAGATGCCGAAGCGGGCGTAGACCCGGTCCATCTCCTCGCCCATGCCGCGGCTGATCCGGTAGATGCGGCCGAAGACGCCCATCGCGGTGACGTCCAGTTCCGGCCGTACGGCGTTCCACTGCGCGGTGATCGCGTCGACGGCGTCCGGGCCGGGGTCGGTGCCGGTCCCTGCGGCCGGCTTCGAGGTGTCCATGAGCGCAGTATCCGATCGTGGAAGACGGCTTGCAAGAAAGTTGCTTGACGGAAAGTAGCTTAGCGGTAAGCTACTTCCTAGCAATCTACTTCTGGGGGGAACATGAAGAAGCACGACGGCGAACGGGTCGCGGGGGAGCGGCAGCTCCTCACCGGGGTCGGCATCAGCGCGATCGGGATCGGCATGTACATCCCGTTCACCCTCGTCTTCTTCCACCACGTGACCGGCCTGTCCTTCGCGGTCGTCGGTCTGGTCCTGACCGTCACCGGCCTCGCCGGCCTGGCCTTCATGCCGCTGGCGGGCTCGGCCGTGGACCGGTTCGGCGCCAAGCGGGTCAACCTCGCCCTGTACGCCGTCCGCGCCCTCGGCTTCGCCCTGTACCCCTTCGCCGAGAGCCTGGCCGCCTTCGCCGCGGTCGCCACCGTCACCGCCCTCGCCGACCGGTCCTTCCCCGTGGTCCAGCAGGCCCTGATCGGCGAGGTCGCCCACGGCGCCGCCCGGGACCGGCTCCAGGCCTCCCTGCGGGCCCTGCAGAACGCGGGCATGGGCGCCGGCGCCCTGCTGGTCTCCGCGGTGCTCGCGCTCTGGGGCAACGCCGCCTTCGACCACACCGCGTGGGGCAACGCCCTGGCCTTCGCCCTCGCCGGACTGCTCGTCGGCCGCGTCCGGCCGGTCCGCGACGAGGCCGCCACCTCCGCCAAGAGGCCTCCGGCCGGCTACCGGATGGTGCTGCGCGACCGGCCCTTCCTGGGCCTGACGGCCGCGAACTTCCTCGCCGCGCTCGGCTACGCGGCCCTGTCCGTGCTCTTCCCGCTCTACATCGCCACCTGGCTGCGCGGCCCCGAGTCGCTGACGGGCGCCGCCTTCACCGTCAACACCGCCCTGTGCGCCGGCGTCGGTGTGCTCGTCGCCGGCCGGGTCCGCCGCTCCGGCGCCCGCCGCACCCGCTCGGCCGCCCTCGGCCTGCTGCTCTTCGCCGCCGCCTTCACCGGACAGGTCGTCCTCGGCACGTTCCGGCCCGGGCAGACCGGCCTGCTGATCGCCCTGCTCGCCATCGTCGTCGTCTACACCCTCGGCGAACTGATCCACAGCCCCTCCGGCGGCGCCCTGTCGGTGTCCGCGGCCCCGGAGCGGGTGCGCGGCCGCTACCTGGCCACCTACCAGCTCTCCTACTCGCTGGCCACGGCCCTCGCCCCCTCCCTGTTCACCGCCCTGCTCGCGGTCGACGGACGCCTCCCCTGGGCGCTGCTGGCCGTCGCCGCGCTCGGGGCCGCCCTGGCGCTGGTCCGACTGGAGCGGCACCTGCCCGCCGGGGCGGTGCACGCCGAGCCGCCGGCCCCGGAGCCGGCCACCGGATCCGCCGCCGAGCCGACCGCCGAGCCGGCCCCCGAGCCGGCCGCCACCCCCGCCCCGGCCTCCGCCGCCACTCGCTGAACGTCCTCACCACACCGGGGAGTCACACCGTGAAGCGCATCGCCACCGTCGCCCTGACCGCCCTCGCCCCCGTCTCCTGGGGCTCCACCTACTACGTCACCACCGAGCTCCTGCCGCCCGACCGGCCCCTGTTCACCGGGGTGATGCGGGCCCTGCCCGCCGGGCTGCTCCTGGTCGCCGCCGCCCGCACCCTGCCCAAGGGCGCGTGGTGGTGGAAGTCCGCCGTGCTGGGCGCGCTGAACATCGGGGCCTTCTTCCCGCTGCTGTTCCTCGCCGCCTACCGGCTGCCGGGCGGCCTCGCGGCGGTCCTCGGCTCCTTCGGTCCGCTGCTCGTCATCGGGCTCGCCGCAGTGGTCCTGGGCGAGCGGGCCGGCACCCGCGCCTGGCTCGCCGGCATCGCCGCGGCCTTCGGGGTCAGCATGGTGGTGCTGAAGGCCGGTGCCGCGCTCGACCTGGTCGGCGTACTGGCCGGCGTCGCCTCCTCCGCCTCGATGGCCGCGGGCACCGTGATGACCAAGAAGTGGGGCCGCCCGGAGGGAGTGGGCCCGCTGGCCCTGACGGGCTGGCAGCTCACCGCGGGCGGGCTGCTGATCCTCCCGGTCGCCGCCCTGCTGGAGGGCGCGCCGCCCGCGCTCGACGGCCGCGCCTACCTCGGTTACGGCTACATGATGCTGCTCAACACCGGCGCCGCGTACTGGCTCTGGTTCCGCGGCATCGGCCGGCTGTCCGCCACCTCGGTCACCCTGCTCGGCCCCCTCTCGCCGCTCACGGCGGCCGTCATCGGCTGGGCGGCGCTGGGCCAGGCCCTCACGCCGGTACAGCTCGTGGGCATGGCGATCGCCTTCGGTGCCACCGTGGCCGGCCAGCTGGCGGCAGCCAGGCCCGCGGGCGCCGCCGCACCCGGGCCGGTGGCAGGATCTTTCAGTAAGGCTGAACAAACCCATCGAAAGTTTTCGATGGACCTGACGGATGGCCGGGTGCGACGGTAGGTCCACCGACACACCGACACACCGACACCTTCCACCCGAGGGGGAGACAGCCGTGGCCGTCCTGGACCGTGCCCGCACCGCAGCTCCGCAGCAGCCGAGCACCGCCACCGCACAGCGGGGGAAGGGCGCCGTCGGCCTCGGCGTCCTCCTCGCCCTGGTGGCCACGGTCGTCTGGTCCGGCAGCTTCGTCGCCACCCGCGGCATGGCCGACACCGTCCCGCCCGTCCAGGCCGTCTTCTGGCGCTGGATCATCGCGATCCTCGCCGTCGCACCGATCGCCGCCCGCGAGGCCTGGCGGCAGCGGCACCTGATCCGCCGCCACCTCGGTTACGTCACCCTCGCCTCGTTCTTCGGCATCGCGCTGTACAACACCCTGGTCCACCAGGCAGGACTGACCACCTCCGCCTCCAACATGGGCATGATCATGGCTGCTTCGCCGGTCGTCATGGCGGTCTTCGCCCGCCTCGGCGGCGAACGGCTCGGCGCGGTCCGCACCTTCGGGATGCTGCTGGCCGCCTTCGGTGTGCTCCTGCTCGTCGGCAAGGGCTCGCCCACCGTCGACTTCGCCGCCGGCGACCTGTGGATGTTCGGCGCCGCCCTGTCCTTCGCCTCCTACAGCGCGCTGCTCAGGCGCAAACCCGCCGAGATCTCCGGCCTCACCTTCCTGCTCACCACGTTCGTCCTCGGCGCGCTGATGCTGGCCCCCGCCTACGCGGTCTCCGTCACCGTCCAGGGCGGCTTCGAGATCTCCACCGGCACCGTCGGCCCGCTGCTGTACGTCGGCGTCCTCTCCTCCGCCCTCGCGTTCTTCGCCTGGAACAAGGCCGTCACGATGATCGGCGCGGCCCGGGCGGGAGTCGTCTACTACCTCCAGCCCGTCTGCGTGGCCCTGCTCTCCTTCCCGCTGCTCGGCGAGCGGACCGGCCCCGTCCAGCTCCTGTGCATGGTGCTGATCCTCGGCGGGGTCGCGCTCGGAGCCCGCCGGTAGGTTCCTCCCATGACCGGTCCGACCACCGAATGGGACATCAAGAAGCTCCGGATCCTGCGCACGCTCAGCGAGCGGGGAACGGTGACGGCGACGGCCGAGGCGCTGCACATGACGCCCTCGGCCGTCTCGCAGCAGCTGACCAACCTGGCCAGGCAGCTCGGCGTCCCGCTGCTGGAGGCACAGGGCCGCCGGGTCCGGCTCACCGACGCGGCGCACCTGGTCCTCCGCCACGCCGAAGCGGTCTTCGCCCAACTGGAACGGGCCGACGCGGCCCTCGCCGGCTACCTCGCCGGGGAGGCCGGGGAGGTCCGGGTCGGCGCGTTCTCCACCGCGGTCCCCGCGCTCGTCGTGCCGGCCGTGGTCGCCCTGAGGCTCACCCACCCCGGGGTGTCGGTCCGGATCCGGGAGACCGACGCGGGCGAGGCGTACGAACTGCTGTCCGCGGGCGACGTGGACCTCGCGCTCTCGCTGGCGGCCCACGCGCCCACCGCCCGGGACCCGCGCTTCACCCGGATCCCGCTGCTGGCCGACCCGCTGGACGTAGCCCTGCCCCCGGACCACCCGCTGGCCACCGCCCCGACCCTGCGGCTGGCCGACCTCTCCTCGGAACCGTGGATCTACGGCGGCTCCGGACCCTGGTCGGAGATCACCCGCACGGCGTGCGAGGCCGCCGGCTTCGTGCCGGAACAAGCGCACTCGGCGGCCGGCTGGACGGCCATCCTGGCGCTCGTGGAAGCGGGCCTGGGCGTGGCCCTGATCCCGCGCATGGCGGCGACCCGCGCGACCGGCGTCACGATCCGCCCGCTCCCGCACGACCGGCCGACCCGCCACGTCATCGCCGCCACCCGCCGCGGCGCCGACTCCGCCCCCGCGGTCGCGCGCGTCCTGGCGTCCCTCCGCGAGGCGGCGGCACCGGCGCCGTCGGCCGGCGCTTGACCCTCGACCTGGTGCAGGGCACAGGGTGACGGGCGTGGAGAGCGAGATGCGCAGTATCGGTGAGCTGGCCCGCGAGAGCGGCCTGGGGGTGAGCGCCCTGCGGTTCTACGACCGGGCCGGCGTGCTCGTCCCGGCCTGGGTGGACCCGGTGAGCGGCTACCGCTGGTACGGGCCCGAACAGCTGGAGGAGGCCCGCCTGCTGGCCCGGCTGCGCAGCGCCGGCATGCCGCTGGCCGACGTCCGGCTGACCCTGGCCGGCTGGGCCGGTGCCGACACGGACCTGGTCGGCCGGCTGCTCACGGCACACCTGCGGCGCCTCGAAAGGGGCCTGGACCGGGCCCGCGGCGAGTTCTCCACCGTCCGATCGCTCCTCGAACGCAGGGAGAAACCCATGACCTCGCTCCGTACCGCCCACGCCCGGGCCTCCGTTCCCGCGGCGGAACTGGCCGCCGCACTCGACTCGGTCCGCTTCGCGGTCGGCGGGGATCCGGAACTGCCGGTGCTCCGCGGCGTCCTCTTCGACTTCGAGGACGACGCGCTGCACCTGGTGGCCACCGACCGCTACCGGATGGCCCTGGCGCGGGTCCCCACCACCGGTCCCGCCGGGCCCCGCGCCCAGGCCGTCGTGCCCGCGCAGATCGCCGACGCGATGCGGGCCCTGCTGACCGGCACGGACACGGTGTCCCTCACCGTGGACGGCGGCCGGGTCGCCCTGGACACGGGTGAGGGGGAGACGGCCGGCCAGTGCCTCGACCTGGACTTCCCCGACTACCGGCGCCTGGTCCGGCTGCCCGCGGGCCGGCGCGCGGTCGTGGAGGTGCCCGCCTTCCGGGCGGCGGTGCTGGCCGGCCCCGAGGTCAGCGTGCTCGAGGTGACGGCCGGGGGAGGGGTGGAGCTGGGCACGGACGGCGTGGCCGTCAACCGGGAGTTCCTGCTGGAGGCGCTCGGCGCGGGGGGCGCGGAGCGGGTGGTGCTGGAGCTGGGGGCGGCGACGGCGCCGGTCGGGATCCGGCGCATCGACACGGAGCACGCGTACTCCCTCCTGATGCCGATCGGCCCCGACGCGTAAGTCCCGCCCCGCGGTGCGGGCACCCCCGCCCACCGGCCGCACCCCCGCCCAGCCGCACCCCGCCCGGAGGCCCGTGCCGGGCGGGGGCCTGTACGCCGGCTTCGGCCCGACCGCGGTTCCGCGGCCGGGCGGGGCCGGGGGCGCGGGGAGCACGCTGCGCGGCCGGTGCGGGCCGTCGTGCCGTGTGCCCACCCGTGCCGCCCCAGCGGCACGACTGCCCACACGGCGGGCCGGCAGGGGTCAGGAGGCCGCGGCGTCCGCGGACTGGGCCTTCAGGGCTCGCTCGACGCCCGCCCGGGACTCCGACACCAGCCGCCGCAGCGCCGCGTTCGGCTCCGCCGAGGCCAGCCACGCGTCCGTCGCCGCGAGGGTCTCCGCGGAGACCTGCAGCGACGGGTACAGCCCGACCGCGATCTGCTGGGCGATCTCATGGCTCCGGGAGTCCCAGACGTCCTTCAGGACCGCGAAGTAGCGGTCCGCGTAAGGGGCGAGCAGCTCACGCTGGTCCGTCTGGACGAAGCCGCCGATCACGGCCTCCTGCACCGCGTTCGGCAGGTCCCCCGAGTCGATCACCGAGGCCCAGGCCGCGGCCTTCGCCTCGGCCGTCGGCCGCGCCGCGCGCGCCGTGGCCGCGTGCCGCTCGCCGGCCGCGGTCTTGTCCCGCTCCAGCTCCGCCGCGATCTCCGCCTCGTCGGCCCGGCCGGTCGCCGCCAGCCGCTCCAGGAACGCCCAGCGGAGCTCGGTGTCCACGACCAGGCCGTCCACCGACTCGGTGCCGGCCAGCAGCGCCGCCAGGAAGTCCAGCTGGGCCTCCGTACGTGCGGTGGCCGCGAACGCGCGCGCCCACGCCAGCTGGTGGTCGCTGCCGGGCTCGGCCGCACGCAGGTGCTCCAGCGTCGCGCCGGTCCACTTCGCCAGGCCGGTCTCCCGCCACGCCGGGTCGGCGTACAGGTCGAGCGCCAGCTTCACCTGCCGGTGCAGCGACTGCACCACGCCGATGTCGGACTCCTTGCCGATGCCGGAGAGGACGAGGGACAGGTAGTCGCGGGTGGCCAGCTCGCCGTCCCGGGTCATGTCCCAGGCCGAGGCCCAGCACAGCGCCCGCGGCAGCGAGGCCTCGAAGTCGCCGAGGTGCGCGGTCACCTTCGCGAGCGAGTGCTCGTCCAGGCGGACCTTGGCGTACGACAGGTCGTCGTCGTTGAGCAGCACCACGTCCGGGCGCTCGTGCCCCACCAGCTCCGGGACCTCGGTCAGCCCGGCCGCCGCGACGTCCAGCTCGACCCGCCGCTCGCGCAGCAGCTTGCCGCTCGACGCGTCCAGCGAGTAGAAGCCGACCGCGATGCGGTGCGGCCGCAGCACCGGCTCCCCCTTCGCGCCGGCCGGCAGCGCCGGGGCCTCCTGGCGGATCCGGAAGGAGGTGATCTTCCCCTGCTCGTCGGTCTCGATCTCCGGGCGGAGGACGTTGATGCCCGCCGTCTCCAGCCACGCCTTCGACCAGGCGGCCAGGTCACGGCCGGAGGTCTCCTCCAGCGCGCCGAGCAGGTCGCTCAGCCGCGTGTTGCCGAAGGCGTGCGCCTTGAAGTACGCCTGCACGCCCTTGAAGAAGGCGTCCATGCCGACGTAGGCGACGAGCTGCTTCAGCACCGACGCGCCCTTGGCGTACGTGATGCCGTCGAAGTTGACCAGGACGTCGTCCAGGTCGCGGATCTCCGCCATGATCGGGTGGGTGGACGGCAGCTGGTCCTGCCGGTACGCCCAGGTCTTCATGGAGTTGGCGAAGGTGGTCCACGAGTGCGGCCACTTCGACTCGGGGTGGTACGCCTGGCAGGCGATCGACGTGTAGGTCGCGAAGGACTCGTTCAGCCAGAGGTCGTTCCACCACTCCATGGTGACCAGGTCGCCGAACCACATGTGGGCCAGCTCGTGGAGGATCGTCTCGGCGCGCACCTCGTACGCCGCGTCCGTCACCTTCGACCGGAAGACGTACTGGTCGCGGATGGTGACCGCGCCCGCGTTCTCCATGGCGCCCGCGTTGAACTCCGGCACGAACAGCTGGTCGTACTTGGCGAAGGGGTAGGCGTAGTCGAACTTCTCCTGGAACCAGTCGAAGCCCTGACGGGTGACCTCGAAGATCGCGTCCGCGTCGAGGAACTCGGCGAGCGAGGGCCGGCAGTAGATGCCCAGGGGGACGGTCTGCCCCCCGGGACCCTCGTACGTGCTGTGCACCGCGTGGTACGGGCCGACGATCAGCGCGGTGATGTACGTGGAGATCCGCGGCGTCGGCTCGAAGGCCCAGACGTCGTCCTTCGGCTCCGGCGTGGGGCTGTTGGAGATCACGGTCCAGCCCTGCGGGGCCTTCACGGTGAACCGGAACGTGGCCTTGAGGTCCGGCTGCTCGAAGGAGGCGAACACCCGGCGGGCGTCGGGAACCTCGAACTGGGTGTACAGGTAGGCCTGCTGGTCGACCGGGTCGACGAAGCGGTGCAGGCCCTCACCGGTGTTGGTGTACGCGCAGTCCGCGACCACCCTGAGCTCGTTGCCACCGGCCTGGAGGTGCGGCAGCGCGATCCGGGCGTCCCGGAACACCGCGGCCACGTCCAGCGACTTGCCGTTGAGGACGACCTCGTGAACGGTCGGCGCGACCAGGTCGATGAAGGTCTCGGCCCCCGCCTCGGCACAGTCGAAGCGCACGGTGGTCACGGAGGGGTAGGTGCCGCCCTCCTGCGCTCCGCTGAGATCGAGCTCGATCTCGTACGAGTCGACGGTGAGCAGCTTCGCCCGCTGCTGAGCCTCTTCACGGGTCAGGTTCGTGCCAGGCACGCGTTCATCTCCTTCGATGGTGACGTTGCCGGGCCATCCTTCCACGCGGACCCCCGCCCCGCGCCGGAGTAATCCACGGGCGAACACGGCGGGGCGCGCCGCACCCGCCGGAGGTCCCGGCCCGGGGCGCGGGACCGCCGGGACGCGCCGAGGGGCGGCACCCGCAACGGGTGCCGCCCCTCGGCCGTGCCGGCGCGTCCGCGGGCTCAGCCCTGCCGGAGCTCCTCGGCCACCAGCTCGGCGATCTGCACCGCGTTCAGCGCGGCGCCCTTGCGCAGGTTGTCGTTGGAGAGGAACAGCGCGAGGCCGTGCTCGACGGTCTCGTCGGCGCGGATGCGGCCGACGTACGAGGCGTCCTTGCCGGCCGCCTGGAGCGGGGTCGGGATCTCCGAGAGCTCGACGCCCGGGGCGTCCTTCAGCAGCTCGTACGCGCGCTCGACGCTGATCGGGCGCTCGAAGCGGGCGTTGACCTGGAGGGAGTGGCCGGAGAAGACCGGCACGCGCACGCAGGTGCCGGAGACCTTGAGCTCCGGGATCTCCAGGATCTTGCGGGACTCGTTGCGGAGCTTCTGCTCCTCGTCGGTCTCGAAGGAGCCGTCGTCCACGACGGAGCCGGCGAGCGGGACCACGTTGTAGGCGATGGGGCGCTTGTAGACGCCGGGCTCGGGGAACTCGACGGCCTCGCCGTCGAAGGTGAGCTGGTCGGCGGCCTCGGAGACGGCGCAGGCCTGGGTCTTCAGCTCCGCGACACCGGCCAGGCCGGAGCCGGAGACGGCCTGGTAGGTGGTGGCGACCATGGCGACCAGCCCGGCCTCCTCGTGGAGCGGGCGCAGCACCGGCATGGCGGCCATGGTGGTGCAGTTCGGGTTGGCGATGATGCCCTTGGGGCGGTCCTTGATCGCGTGCGGGTTGACCTCGGAGACCACCAGCGGGACCTCGGGGTCACGGCGCCAGGCGGAGGAGTTGTCGATCACCACGGCGCCCTGGGAGGCGACCTTCTCGGCGAGGGCCTTGGAGGTGGCGCCGCCGGCGGAGAACAGGACGATGTCGAGGCCGGTGTAGTCGGCGGTCGACGCGTCCTCGATCGTGATCTCCCGGCCCTCCCACTCCACGGTGGAGCCGGCCGACCGGGCCGAGGCGAACAGGCGCAGCTCCTCCACCGGGAACTTCCGCTCGGCGAGGATGCGGCGCATCACGCCGCCTACCTGTCCGGTGGCTCCGACGATTCCGACCCTCACGGTGACTCCTTCTGGTGCGTACAGCTCGTTCAAGCCTGCTCCATCATGCGTGCGACCCCGGCCCGCTTGTCCAATCTATTGCGCGTGGTGTCCGCAGGGCGGACGGGTCACGGGCCTGCGGTCCACTGTGACGATCACGTGGCGGCTCTGTTGCACGGCCGTCGAACAGGCGTTTTGTCCGGTGGGCGCCGGTTACGGTCCGTTCCGGCGCATCCGGTATCCGGACACGCCTTCCTGTGAGCGAACGACCTTCCTGGGGGAGAAACCTGTGCGCGCCCACCGCCGCCGGACCACCGCAGCCCTCGCCGCCGCCACCGCCGCGGCCGCCCTGGCACCCGTACTGCTCGCCGCACCGGCGACCGCCCACCACCCCCACGACCGGGGGCCCGGCAGGCTCGCCGAGCGGCTGGTGGCGGAGACCTCCGGCCGCGGCGCCTACCGCCACCTCGCGGCCTTCCAGCGGATAGCCGACGCCAACGGCGGCAACCGCGCGGCCGGCACCCCCGGCTACGACGCCTCCGCCGCGTACGTCCACGACACCCTGAAGAAGGCCGGTTACCGGGTCACCTACCAGGAGTTCGACATCCACGAGGCGGTGACGAAGACCGAGCGGACCACCGTCCTCGGCGCTGACGGCGCCGCCGCCCGCGAGCTGCCCACCGCCGCCTTCACCTTCACCAGGAGCACCCCGGCCGGCGGCCTGACCGCGCCGGTCGCCGCCGCCCGGGTGGACGACACCCCCGGCTGCGACGCCGCCGACTACGCGGGGACCGCGTTCACCGGCAGGATCGCCCTCGTCAAGCGGGGCGCCTGCACCTTCGTGGAGAAGCAGAACGCGGCGCACGCGGCCGGCGCGCTCGGCGTGATCGTCTACAACCACAGCGGCACCACCCCGGTCCGGGGCGGCTTCGGTTCGCCCGCCGAGGGCCTGATCCCCAGCGCGGGCATCTCCCTGGACGACGGCGAGGCACTGGCCGCGGCCGCGGCCCGGGGCGAGGTCCGAGTGCGCCTGGACCTCGACCAGCGGCACGTCAAGCGCACCACCCGCAACGTGATCGCCGAGACCCGGGCGGGCCGCGCGGACCGGGTGGTGACGGTCGGGGCCCACCTGGACTCCGTCAAGGAGGGCCCGGGCATCAACGACAACGGCTCCGGCTCGGCCGGCCTGCTGGAGACGGCGCTGGAGCTCGCCGAGGCGGCTCCGGTCAACAAGCCGGGCAGGGCCAGGGGCAAGCAGATCGCCAACAAGGTCCGCTTCACCTGGTGGTCGGGCGAGGAGCTGGGCCTGCTCGGTTCCGAGCACTACGTCTCGAAGCTGTCCGCGCAGCAGAAGCGGGACATCGCCCTCTACCTCAACTTCGACATGATCGCCTCGCCGAACCCGGCGCAGTTCGTCTACGACGGCGACGACTCCGACCGCACCGGGGCGGGTGCCGGACCGGCCGGCTCCGCGCACATCGAAGCCCTGATCAACGGCTTCCTGGACCGGAAGGGCAAGCCCCACGAGGGCAGCGACTTCGACGGCCGTTCCGACTACGGGCCGTTCATCGCGAGCGGCATCCCGGCCGGCGGCACCTTCACCGGCGCCGAGGGCATCAAGACCGAGGAGCAGGCGAGGCGTTACGGCGGCCGGGCCGGCGTCGCGTACGACCCGAACTACCACGGGGCCGGCGACGACCTGGACAACCTCGACCACCGGGCCTTCGACACCAACGTCGACGTCATCGCCCACGCCGTCGGCACCTACGCCCAGGACCTGGGCACGCTCGGGAAGTGACCGGACGGAAGGGGCCGGCACCCGAAACCGGGCGCCGGCCCCTCCGTCAGAGCGTCACTGCGTCACACCGCTACGGGGTGACCTTCTCGATCTGCACGCTGCCGGTGCCGGCCGCGGTACCGCGGGCGTTCAGCAGCTGGACCTGGCCGAAGAACTGCCGGCCCTCCGGGGCCGCCGCGTTCACCAGGACGTTCGCCGAGACCTGCGCCGAGGCGCCGCTGGCGAGGTTGACCGCGGCCGACTCGTCCACCTGGACCGAGCCCAGGGCGGAGGAGAAGTACACGTCGCGGTAGTCGTACGTGGTGGTGCCGGCCGGGATCGCGTAGCCGAACACCTCGATGGTGTAGGTGCCCGGGCCCGGGTTGACCAGGCTGACGGACTCCTCCGAGTCGCCGTCGGCCGAGGAGCCGACCTTCACGCCGTCCTTGTAGACGTCGAGGTCCAGGTCGGCGCCCGCGTCGGAGACGTTGCCGATGGCCACGTCCAGACGGGAGACGCCCTCGCCGAGGGTGACGGTGGTGGTGTGCGTCTCACCGGCGGCGATGGTGGGCTTGGCGACCTTCGCGGAGCCGAGCGGGCCGCCCTTCAGCTTGCCGCCGGCGATGCCCGCGAAGTCGTTCTTCACGGTCCAGGTCACCGGGGCCGGGGTGCCCTGCTTGACCTCGGGGAGGACCTTGACCGCGGGGTCGAAGGTGCCGCCGAGGACGGACACGTCCAGCTTGTAGGGGTTGTCGAGCAGCGGCGAGGTGCGGCGCGACTCGACCTCGATCTCCCAGACGCCCGGCTGCGGGTTCTCGTACGAGCGCAGGTCGGGACGGCAGGTGTTCGCCGGGTTCTCGTAGTTCGGGTAGCAGTTGACCGTGGAGGTCGGGTCCACCGGCACGCCGTACGGGTGGATCGCGACGAACCGGGTCTGGCTGCCGGCCGCCAGGCCGCCGAGGGCGACCTCGAGGGACTTGGCGCCCTCGGGGACGGTCACGAAGTACGAGACGTGGCTGTTGCGCTGCACCGTGCCGGTGTGCGCGACGGAGTACGAGGGCTTGGCGAGCTGCGCGGACGCGACCACGGTGGTGAGGATCTGCTTGTCGATCCCCTCGGTGGTCTCGTCGTCGAGCTGGAGGATGCCGCTGTGCACGCCGGCCGTCGTGGCCCTGGCCTCGACCTTGATGGTGACGGGCTTGTTCAGCGGCAGGGTGACGTAGTCGTAGCCGCCGAGGACCTTGAAGGTGCCGTCGTCGTTGCGCCAGCTCAGGTTGTGCCGGGTGCCGTACTTCACGCCGGTGGTGCGGGTGACGACGACGTCGTAGACCTTCTTCTGGCCGACCTTCAGGCCGCCCTCGCGGTCGTACAGGCCGGTGCCGAAGCCCGGGGTCTTCAGGAACTGGTCGATCGCGGTGTCGACCGGCGCCTTGACGGTGAAGTCGTTGGACTTCGGGCCGCGCTGGATCGACTCCCAGGCGGCGCCCACGTCCATCAGGCCGGCGCCCTGGGCGTGCGCGGGGGAGCCCGCGATCTTCTTGGCGGTGCTGGTCAGCGCGGTGCGCAGGGCGGCCGGGGTGAGCGCCACACCGTGCTGCTTGGCGGCCGAGATCAGCAGGGCCGAGGCGCCCGCCGCCTGCGGCGAGGCCATCGAGGTGCCCTGGAGCATGCCGTAGCCGGCCGGGAGCTGGTAGCCGGCCTCGGCGACCGGGGCGCCCGGCAGCCAGGTCTGGATCGTGTTGATCGAGGCACCGGGGGCGGCCAGGGTCGGCGTCATGCCGCCGTCCTCGCGCGGGCCGCGCGAGGAGAAGTTGAACATCTCGTACTTCTTGGCCACGCCGGAGCCGTAGTTGGCGGCCCAGGTCTCCTTGGAGACCGAGGCGCCGACGCTGATGACCTTGTCGGCGAGCGAGGGGTCGCCGATGGTGTTGAGGCCCGGGCCGGAGTTGCCGGCCGAGATGACCAGCTGGACGCCGTAGGTGTCGATCAGGCGGGTGTAGAGCTCGGCGCGCGCGTTGTTGCCGTCGTTCAGGGCCGGCAGGCCGCCGATGGACATGTTGACGATGTCCACGCCACGGTTGACGACGAGGTCGATCATGCCCTCGGTCAGCGCGACGTTGGTGCAGCCGCCGGACCAGGAGCAGGCGCGCGAGGAGACCAGCTTGGCGCCGGGGGCGGCACCGTTCATCTTGCCGCCGAACAGGCTGTTGGCGGCCGTGATGCCGGCCACGTGGGTGCCGTGCTCGGACTCGATGATGCCGACGTTGACGAAGTCGGCCTTCTTGCCGACCCAGTCGCCGCCCAGCGGGTCCATCGCGACGTCCTTGCGGATCTCGATCACGAACGGGATCCGCTCGGCGACCTCGGTCGCCGGGTCGTCCGTGCCGAAGTACCCGACCTGGTAGCCGTCCTTGTACGGCTTCATCGGGTCGTTGTCGGTGAAGTCGCCATCCTGGTCGGTGTCGACGCGGACGGTGCCGGCGGCCGGGTCGTAGAGCATGCCGAACCGGTCGGTGGTGTCGCCGTCCCGGTTGACGTCGCCCTTCATGTCACCGTTGGCGGTGATCGACTCGCTGAACCGGCTCCACTGGAAGTTGCCCTCCGGGGCCTTCCAGCTCTGCCCGCCCGCGGTGAAGGAGCCGCCGCTGGGGGTGACCGGGGTGATCTGGGCGCGCCAGGTCCCGTCGGAGTCGGTGATCGGGTCGGTCGCCGTGACCCAGTCGACGATCTTGCGCTCGCCGGTGGTGGTGGTCTGGAGCGCCGGGTGGCCGAGGTCGACGCCGGAGTCCAGGACGCCGATGGTGACGCCGCGGCCGTCGGCCTGCGGGTTGTTCTTGACGAAGTCCACCGCGCCGGTCTCGAAGGACGGGTTGTACGGGTTCTTCGCGGGGGTGTCCTTGCCCGGCGCCGGGTAGGTCCCCTCGGCCGTGCGCTGGGTCTTGCCGGCCTTGCGGTCGGCGTCCGGACGGGGCTCCGGGAGCTGGATCTCGTGCCGCAGGTCGATGCCGTGCACGGAGGACAGCTTCGCGGCGGCCTTCAGGGCCGCCTCCGCCCTGGCCGTCGGCAGCGTGGCGCGGACGTAGCCGAGCTTGTCGTACGTCTGCCCCACCGAGCCGCCCTGGACGGCGTCGAGCTGCTGGGCCACCTGCTCGGTCTGGCCGGGGGCGGTGGCGACCATCACGGTGACGGTCTTGTCGCCCTTGGCCTCGGCCTCCTGGAGCAGCTCGACGTCGGCCGAACCAAGCTTCTGGTCGGCGGACTTGACGGGCGGTGCGATCGTGCCGGGGTCATCGGCGCTGCCGGCCGCGAACGCGGGCACGGCGCCGGAGGCCGCGAGGGCGGCCACCAGGCCGGCCGCGGCCGCGACGCGGGCCACGCGTCTGGCCCCGGGTATGGAGCCGGGGGATTCGAGGGTCATCAGCATCCCTGTATGTGAAAGAAACGGTCCGGATTTCGGTGCCGGATGACCGGTCAGCTTTGCGCAAGGGACTGCTGTTTGGGGAGGGTTGCCAAGGATCCGGACCGGACCTGGCGGACACTCGCCAGCGCGGGGTATGCGCCAGCGGGGCCGTACCGGGACATGCCGGTACGAACCCAAGCGGTCGAAGAATCGGTTTGTTGACTTTCCGGCCTCGGTCGCCCGTCAGGTCGTCGCCCCTTCCCGACCGAGGTGTGACAACTTCCGTCCGATCAGCGCTCGCGCGTGCGCGCGTAGTGCCGCGACGCCTTCGCGCGGTTCCCGCAGCGCTCCATCGAGCACCAGCGCCGGGTGCCGTTGCGCGAGACGTCCAGGAAGTGCAGCACACAGCTGTCGGAGGCGCACTTGCGGATCCGGTCCGGCCCCGAACGCAGCAGGTCCAGGTAGTTGCGGGCCGCGGTCCAGGCCGGCCCCCACGCCGGGTCGGCGAACTCGGCCCGTTCCCCGGGGCCGGCGGCGGTCAGCGTGGCGCGGATCCGGCCGTGCTCCAGTACGGCGTCGACCAGCGCGAGGGCACCCGGATCGGCCGGGTCGGCCACCACCCGGGCCAGCGCCTCGCGGGCGGTCAGCAGGTGGACCAGGGTCGCGGCGTCGGCCCGGAACCCCCGCTCGGCGTGCAGGCCGGTGCCGCGCAGCCAGATCTCCAGCCCCTGTACCCGGGTCAGGCCGAGGCCCGCCCCGGCGAAGAGGTCCACCGGCTCGCCCTCGGACATCCAGCGGGTGTTCAGCAGGTCCACCGCCACCGGTTCCCCGGTCAGCGGACGGGGGTCGGTCGCGGTCATCGTGGCGCCTCCGGTCGTCGAACTAACCCCTCAAGCGTACGTGACCGGTTGACATCCGATCTTCTAACCCCTAACTTCAATTTAGAAGGTTAGAAACCTTGAGGACCTTGAGGGAGAGGGACCGCCATGACGGCCGCCATCAGCACGCTGCGCACCACCCACGTAGGCCTGAACGTCACCGACCTGGCCCGCTCGACCGGCTTCTACCGGGACGCGCTCGGGTACGAACTCCTCGCCGAGGGCAAGGAGGAAGGCCGGCGCTTCGCCCTCCTCGGCCAGGGCGGCGAGCTCGTCCTCACCCTGTGGGAACAGGCCTCCAGCGGCTTCGCGCCCGCCGCGGCCGGACTCCACCACCTGGCGCTCGCGGCCGCGGACATCGACGAGGTCCGCGCGTACGAGACCCGGCTGCGCGGGCTGGGCGTCGACTTCGCCTACGACGGGATCGTGGCCCACGGGGAGGGGGCCGCCTCCGGCGGCATCTTCTTCCACGACCCCGACGGGATCCGCCTGGAGATCTCCGTCCCCACCGGCGCCGAAGGCGCGCCCTCACCCGTCGAGGCCGCTCCCACCTGCGGCTTCTTCGAGATCGGAAGGGAGGCCCGGCATGATCCGCGCCTACCACCCGGGCACCCGGGCCGTGCAGGACCGCGTCGGGGTCCGCGAGCTCGCCGACCACGTCGGCCGCTCCATCGGCCCCGTCGTCAAGGACGTCGCCGCCGCCTTCCTGGCCCTGCAGCCGTTCCTCGTCGTCGGCGCCGCCGACGCGCGGGGCCGGCTGTGGGCGTCACTGCTGACCGGCGCGCCCGGCTTCGTACGGGCGGACGGCGCCCGCCGCATCACGGTCAACGGCGGCCCCGCGGCCGGGGACCCGCTGTCCGGAGCGCTCGGCCGGGCCGGCACCCCGGTCGGCACGATCGCCCTCGACCCGCGCACCCGCCGCCGCATGCGCCTGAACGGCACGCTGGAACCGGTCCCCGGCGGTTTCGCCGTCGAGGCAGAGCAGGTATTCGCCAACTGCCCGAAGTACCTGCAGAAACGCCATCCGCTCCAGGCGCTGCCGGAAGGACCCGGCGTACTGCTGCGCGGCGACTCCCTCACCCCGGCCCAGCAGGACGCGCTCCGCGCCGCGGACACGTTCTTCGTCGCCACCACCGCCGAGGACGGGGTGGACGCCAGCCACCGCGGCGGCGGCCCCGGCTTCGTGCGGGTGCGGTCCCCGCACGAACTGGCCTGGCCGGACTACCCGGGCAACGGCATGTTCCTCACGCTCGGCAACCTCGCGGCCGACCCGCGCGCCGGACTCCTCGTCCCCGACTGGGAGACCGGGGCGGTGATCCAGCTCAGCGGGCGGGCACGGACCGGGTTCGGGGCGGACGGCGGACGTACGGTCACCTTCACCGTGGAGTCCGTGGTCGAGAGCCTGCCCGCCGGGCGGATCGTGTGGACCCCGCCGGAATACTCCCCGGCCAACCCTCCCGTGGCCGCTCACCGGGGCAGCACCACCACGTAGGCGGCCGGGTCCCGGTCGCCGGACGCCGTCAGGGCGGTCCGGACGACCGCGGCCTGCTGCTCGGCGTGGTCGCGCAGCTTGCGCGGGGTGACGTGCACGACCGTCACCCCGAGCCGCTCCAGCGCCTCGCGCTTGCGGGCGTACTCCGCCCACTGCTCGTCCTCGCCCTGCCGCGGGGCACGGGTGTCCAGCTCGACCGCCACGGCGTGGTCCGGCCAGTACGCGTCCACCCCGCCGAGGTGCGGACCGCCCGGGATCCGCAGGTCCACGTTCCAGCACGGCTCGGGCAGCTGGAACCGGCGCACCATGTCGTACAGCCGGTCCTCGGCGAGGGCCCGGCCCTCCGCCAGCAGCGACTCGACGGCGTCCACGACGTGCGGTCGGTTCAGCAGCCGCGCCACCGTCAGCTCCCGCACCAGCGCGGCGGGTTCGCAGTGGCCGCCGCGCACCGCCTCGCCGAGCAGCCGGCGTGCGGTGCCGGCGTCGTCGGACAGCTGGGCCACCGCGTCCGCGACGGCCCGGGCGACGGGAGCGACGGGGAGACCCGTCACCTCGGCGGGGCGCGGCGGCACCGCGGTGCGCACGAGCCGGGCGCAGCCGGCGGAGCGGAGCCGGCGGGTGGCCGGCACGAGCACGTCGAGGTGCTGGAGGGCGAGCAGCGGGGGAGCGGAGCTGAACCGGTACAGCGCGAGTGCCGCCAGCCCGGTGATCATGGCCTCCCCGCCACGGCGGCCGCCCGCGTACAGCAGCACGGCGTGCAGCCGCTCCTCGCTGGTCGCGGGGCCGGAGTGGAGCAGGAACACCCCGGGCAGGATCTGCTGCCAGGGCCGCTCGGCGGCGTCGGCCGCGGTCACGCCGTGCTCGCGGAGCTGGGCGAGGGTCATGACGCGGGGACGGCTGCCGGTGCCGGCGAGGTGCCGGAGGGGGAGGGGGGTGTTGTGGTTCATGCCGCTGGGATTCCCGGAGGGCGGGGCCCCGCTAACCCGTGTTACACGCCCGCGACCAAACCGGGACAACCCCGCACTAAAGTACGCCCGTTCGACAACCGATACCCCGCCGCGCCGATGCTGCCGTGCCCTGGCCGCCCTTCCAGCCCGAGCGGCGCCTGAGCGGGCCCGGCGGGCGCTCCGCCCGGCCACGTGCGGCGCCGCCCCACACCCTCCCCCAGACTCCGTCCGGGGGGACCCCCACGCCTCAAACGCCGGCGAGGCTGGGTGGGGCGGCGCTTTCAAGCCCGAGCGGCGTTTGAGCGGGACCCGCCGGTGGCGGAGTCCCGCAGGTTCGCCGGGGTCCGCCCGGGCGGGGCGGGCCCGGGGCCGGCGTTACGCCGGAGTCGCCGCGGCCGCGTCGCGGGACTGGGCGCGGAGGGCGCGGGCCAGGTCGTCGCGGGACTCCAGGACCAGCCGCCGAAGCGCCGGCGCCGCCCCCGCCCGCTCCGCGAGCCACGCGTCCGCCGCCGCCAGCGTCGCCTCCGAGTCCTGGAGGGACGGGAACAGCCCGCGGACCACGTCCATGCCGATCTGGATCGACCGGTCCGCCCAGACCCGCTCCAGCACGGCGAAGTACGGCTCGGCGTACGGCGCCAGCAGCGCCCGCTGCGAAGGCTGCTGCATGCCCGCGATCGTCGCCTCCACCAGCGCGTTGGACAGCGCGTCGGACTCGACCACCGCCGCCCACGCCTGGTCCTTCACCGCCGCCGACGGCCGCGCCGCCATGCACCGCACGTGGTGCCGCTTGCCCGACGCCGTGTCGTCACGGGCGAGTTCCGCCGCCAGGACGGCCTCGTCCACCGCGCCGTGCGCGGCCAGCGGCAGCAGGAAGTCCCAGCGCAGCTCCTGGTCGACCTCCAGCCCGTCGATCCGGGCCGTCCCGTCGAGAAGCCCCAGCAGCAGCTGGAAGTCGCCCTCGCTGGAGGCGCTCGCCGCGAAGAACCGCGCCCACGTCAGCTGGTGTTCGGAGCCCGGGTCGGCCAGCCGCAGCTCGTGCAGCGCGCCCGCGGCCAGCTCCCGCCCGCCCTGCTCCCGCCACGCCGGCGCCGCGTAGTGGGTGATCGCCCCGAGCGCCTGCGCGTGCAGCATCTGGAGCACGCCCACGTCCGATTCCCGCCCGGCGAACGCCAGGACCAGGGACAGGAAGTCGCGGGCCGGCATCAGCCCGTCCCGGGTGAGGTTCCACAGCGCCGACCAGCACAGCGCCCGCGCCAGCGGGTCGCGGACCGACCCCAGGTGCCGCCGCAGCGTCGCCAGCGACTGCTCGTCGAAGCGGATCTTGCAGTACGTCAGGTCCTCGTCGTTGACCAGCACCAGGTCCGGCCGCGAGGACCCGGCGAGCTCGGCGACGACCGTGCGCGGGCCCGCGACGTCCGCCTCCACCCGCGCGTACCGGACCAGCGAGCCGTCCGTCTCCAGCCGGTACAGGCCGACTCCGATGCGGTGCGGCCGCAGCTCCTCGCCCTCCTGGACGACGGCCAGCTCCGCGATCCGCCCGGCCGCGTCGTACGCGACCTCCGGGGTCAGCGCGTTCACCCCGGCCGTCTGCAGCCAGGCCCGCGACCACTCGGCCATGTCCCGCCCGGACACCTCGCCGAGCACCGACAGCAGGTCGTCCAGCGTGGTGTTGCCGTAGGCGTTCGCCTTGAAGTAGCGGCGCGCGCCCTCCAGGAAGGCCTCCCGCCCGACGTAGGCGACCAGCTGCTTCAGCACCGCCGCGCCCTTGGCGTACGTGATGCCGTCGAAGTTCAGCTTGGCGTCCTCCAGGTCACGGATGTCGGCCGTGATCGGGTGGGTGGACGGCAGCTGGTCGGCCCGGTACGCCCACGCCTTCCGGTTGTTGGCGAAGGTCACCCACGCCTGGTCGAAGCGGGTGGCCTCGACCTGCGAGAAGGAGCCCATGAAGTCCGCGAAGGACTCCTTCAGCCACAGGTCGTCCCACCACTTCATGGTGACCAGGTCGCCGAACCACATGTGCGCCATCTCGTGCAGGATCGTGTTGCAGCGCCGCTCGTAGGACGCCCGCGTCACCTTCCCGCGGAAGATGTACTCCTCGCGGAAGGTCACCATGCCCGGGTTCTCCATCGCCCCGAGGTTGTACTCGGGGACGAAGGCCTGGTCGTACTTCCCGAAGGGGTAGGGGAAGTCGAAGTTCTCGTGGAAGAAGTCGAATCCCTGCTTGGTGACGAGGAAGACGTCGTCCGCGTCGAAGTGCTTCGCCAGCCCCTTCCGGCACATCGCGCCCAGCGGGATGGTCAGGTCCCCGCGGGTGTAGGTGTCGGTGACGTAGTGGTACGGCCCGGCCACCACGCACGTGATGTACGTCGAGATGGGCGCGGTCTCCGCGAACCGCCAGACCCCGCCCTCCCGCGACTCCTCCGCGCCGTTGCTCCACACCTGCCAGCCCTCGGGCGCGGTCACGGTGAACCGGTAGGGCGCCTTCAGGTCGGGCTGCTCGAAGTTGGCGTACACCCGGCGCGCGTCGGCGGGCTCGTACTGGGTGTAGAGGTAGACCTCGCCGTCCTCGGGGTCGACGAAGCGGTGCATGCCCTCACCGGTCCTGCTGTACGCGCAGTTCGCGTCCACCACCAGGACGTTCCGGGATTCCAGGCCCTCCAGGGCGATCCGGGTCCCGTCGAAGACGGCCGCCGGGTCGAGCTCCCGCCCGTTGAGGGTGACCGCGTTCACCGAGGGGGCGAGCAGGTCGGCGAAGGTGGAGACGCCCGGCGCGGCCGCCCGGAAGCGGATGGTGGTCACCGAACGGAAGGTGCGCGGGCCGTCGGCCGGCTCGGCCTCGTCCACCGCGGACCTCAGGTCGAGGACCACCTCGTACCCGTCGACGGACAGCAGCTCGGCCCGCTCGCGGGCCTCGTCGCGGGTCAGGTTCTCACCGGGCACAGGCACTCCTTCGTGCGATCTCGCCTTCTTCGGATCGAATCCTCCCACGGGAATGCCACGTACTTCCGGCCGGTTGGCCAGGTGGAACACCACCGGCCCCATGAGCAAGAGGAGTGACATGCCCGACACCGAGGCGCGTGCGAAGACCCCCGTCGACTTCTGGTTCGACCCGCTCTGCCCCTGGGCCTGGATGACCTCCCGGTGGATGCTGGAGGTGGAGAAGGTCCGCGACGTCGAGGTCCGCTGGCACGTGATGAGCCTGGCCGTCCTGAACGAGGACCGCCTGGAGGAGCTGCCCGAGGTCTACCGGGAGCTGCTCGGCCCCAAGGGCTTCGCCCCGGTGCGCGTGGTGACGGCGGCCCAGCAGAAGCACGGCGACGAGGCCGTGGGCAAGCTGTACACCGCGCTCGGCACCCGCTTCCACAACAAGGGCGAGGGCCCGACCCGCGAGGCCATCGCCGGTGCCCTGGCCGACGCGGGCCTGCCGGCCGAGCTGATCGACTTCGCCGACTCCGACGAGTACGACCACCTGCTGCGCGCCTCCCACAACGACGGCATCCGGCGCGTCGGCCAGGAGGTCGGCACCCCGGTCATCTCCGTGCCCGGCGCCGACGGCGAGGTCGCCTTCTTCGGGCCCGTCGTCACGCCCACCCCGCGCGGCGAGGCCGCCGCCCGGCTGTGGGACGGCACCCTGCTGGTGGCCTCCACCCCGGGCTTCTTCGAGATCAAGCGGACCCGTACCGCGGAGCCGCAGTTCGACTGACCGGCACGGCCGCCGGCGCCCGTGGCGACGGCGGCGGCAGGCGTACGCACGGCGGAAGGCCCCCGCGAGTCACGTCCTCGCGGGGGCCTTCCGTTACACACCAGCCGGTGAAGGTTGAGAAGACGATCACGAGGCTGGGGGCATCTCCCGGCGGTGCCGGGGGAGGCTCGGGGGTGCCGATCAGCCCTTGACGGGGATCAGCAGCGGGGTGTTCGCCTTGGCGTCGGCGTAGCGCTTCGCCACGTCCTGCCAGTTGACGACGTTCCACATCGCCTCGATGAAGTCCACCTTCTGGTTCTTGTACTGCAGGTAGAAGGCGTGCTCCCAGGCGTCGAAGACCAGGATCGGGGTGCTGGCGACGCCCACGTTGCCCTGGTGGTCGTAGACCTGCTCGACGACCAGACGGCCGCTGACCGGCTCGTACGCGAGCACGCCCCAGCCGGAGCCCTGGGTGGCGGAGGAGGCGAAGGTCAGCTGCTTCTTGAACTTGGCGAACGAACCGAAGGACTCGGTGATCGCGTCCGCCAGCTCGCCCACGCCGTCGGCGGCGGTCGGCTCGCCGCCGCCCTCGCCGGTCTTCGGGCTGGCCATGTTGTGCCAGTAGATGCTGTGCAGGATGTGGCCGGAGAGGTGGAACGCGAGGTTCTTCTCCAGGCCGTTCAGGGCGCCCCAGTTCTCCTTCTCGCGCGCCTCCTCCAGCTGCTCCAGGGTGTTGTTGGCGCCCGTGACGTAGGCCGCGTGGTGCTTGTCGTGGTGCAGCTCGATGATCTGCGGGTTGATCACCGGCTCGAGAGCCGAGTACTCGTACGGAAGCTCGGGAAGCGTGTAGATGGCCATGCGTGTGATCCGGTCCCCTCAGCGTGCCAACTGCTTATTGCAATCAATGCGCAACTGCACGCTAGCAGTATCTATTCCGTGTCACACGTAAGGGTTACCTACCCCCGGGACGCCGGTGGGCCCGTGCGGACGCACGGGCCCACCGGGGGTCGGAGTCGGGGAGCCGGGCCTACTCGGCGGCCGCCGGCCGCCGCTGCACCGCGTACCCGGCGAGGGCCAGCGCGGCGGTCAGCCCGCCCGTGAAGACCACCTGCACCCGGGTGTCGGCGTCCCACGCCATCAGCACCAGCACGCCCACGACGCCCGCCAGGGCCACCCAGGTCAGGTACGGGAAACGCCACATCCGGACGACCAGCCGCTCGGGCGCCTCCCGCTCGGTCCGGCGGCGCAGCACGGACTGCGACACCGCGATGAACCCCCACGAGCGGCCGCAGCCGGGGTGCGGGCTTTCAAGCCCGAGCGGCGTTTGAGCGGGCCCGACCGGGCTTCGGCCGAACACGTGGGGCGCTGCCCCACACCCTCCCCCAGACTCCGTCCGGGGGGACCCCCACGCCTCAATCGCCGGCGAGGCTGGATTTCCCCGTCCGGCACCGGGTTTGCCGGGCCGCGCCCGCCGGGACCCGCGCAGCACGGGCCGCGCCCGCCGGGGCCGCGCAGGGCTGGGCCGCGCCCCGCCCCGGTCAGGGGCGGTGGGTCGTCGGGGCGCGGCGTTCGCGGAGGGCGGCCACGGCCAGGACGACCAGTGCCGCCCCGCCGGACCACAGCAGCTGCGGCCGCGCCCCGTCGTCGAACAGCATCAGCACCAGCACCGCCGCCATCCCCGCCAGCGCCGCCCACGTCAGGTACGGGAACGCCCACATCCGCAGGATCAGCCGCTCCGGCATGTCCCGCTCGATCCGCCGCCGCAGCTTCAGCTGCGACACCGCGATCAGCGCCCACACGAACAGCAGCACCGCGCCCACCGCGTTCAGCATGTAAAGGAACACCGTGTCGGGCCACAGCAGGTTCAGCACCACCGACCCGAACCCGAACGCGACCGAGGCGAACACCGCGCGCCGCGGCACCCCGCCCTCGGACACCGCCAGCAGCGCCTTCGGCGCCTCGCCCCGCTCGGCCAGCGAGAACACCATCCGCGAGGACCCGTACAGGTTCGCGTTGAGCGCCGACAGCAGCGCCACGAACACCACGATGTTCATGATCTGCCCGGCCGCCGGGATCCCGATCGAGTCGAGCACCGCCACGTACGGGCTCACGCCCGGCTCCATCGCCGTCCACGGCAGCAGCGTGACGATCACCAGCATCGAGCCGATGTAGAAGAGCAGGATCCGCCAGACCGCGCTGCGCACCGCCCGCGACACCGACCGCGCCGGGTCGTCGGACTCGGCCGCGGCGATGGTGACGACCTCCAGGCCGCCGAAGGCGAAGACCACCGCCAGCACGCCGGAGATGACCCCCGCCCAGCCGTTGGGCAGGAAGCCGCCCTGACCGGTCAGGTTCGTCAGGCCCACCGGGTCGGTGTCCGGCAGCAGGCCGAAGACGGCCAGCGTCGACAGGACGAGGAACAGCACGATCGCGCCCACCTTGAGCGCGGCGAACCAGAACTCGAACTCGCCGAAGTTCCGCACCGCGGCCAGGTTCGTCGCGGTGAAGACCACCATGAAGATCAGCACCCAGGCCCACTGCGGAACCCCCGGCACCCAGCCGTTCGCGATGGTCGCCGCGCCCGTCGCCTCCACCGCGAGCACGACCACCAGCAGGAACCAGTACAGCCAGCCCACCGAGAACCCGGCCCAACGCCCCAGCGCCCGCTCCGCGTGCACCGAGAAGGACCCGGACGCGGGCAGCGCGGCGGACATCTCGCCGAGCATCCGCATCACCAGCATCGCGAGCGCGCCCGCGAAGAGATAGGAGAGGACGATGCCGGGGCCGGCGAGGGCGATGCCCGCCCCGGACCCCACGAAGAGTCCGGCGCCGATGACGCCGCCGAGACCGAGCATGGTCAGGTGGCGCTGCTTGAGGCCGTGGCCGAGGGGTTCCTCGGTGAGTTCCGGCAGTGGTGCTTGTGACATCCCGACAGTGTCCCCGAGTCCCGCTCGGCCACGCAAAAAGGACGCGCCACAACCAAAGCCCTGCGTGATTCGCATCACTCCGGGCGTCACGGCGCCGCCGCGAGGGAAGCTCTTTGTGCATTCCCCACGAAGCCCGCCGCCACGGCTTTGTCCCGGGACGCGCTGTGACCGGGCGGCCGCCGCGCGTAGCGTCACCCTGTCCCCAACCGTCCCGATCCCACCGCGGAGCCCCTCATGAGCACTGCTTCCGTCGTCACCCGTCCCGGTCTGGTCCTGGCCGACCTCCTGCCCGCGAGCCGCGTCCGCGACATCGCCCTGGTGGCCGGCGGTACCGCGCTGACCGGCCTGGCCGCGCAGATCTCCGTGCCGGTCCCGGGCTCACCGGTCCCGGTGACCGGCCAGACCTTCGCCGCCCTGCTGGTGGGCACGGCCTTCGGCGCCCGCCTCGGCTTCCTGGCGCTGGCCCTGTACGCGGCGGCCGGTGCCGCCGGGGTGCCGTGGTTCGCCGGCGGCACCTCCGGCGCGTTCGGCGCCTCGTTCGGCTACGTGCTCGGCATGCTGCTGGCGGCGACCGTCGTCGGCGCCCTCGCCCGGCGCGGCGCCGACCGTTCGGTGCTCCGTACCGCCGGCACCATGGTCGTCGGATCGGCGGTCATCTACGCCGTCGGCGTCCCGTACCTGATGGCCGCCACCGGCATGTCCCTCGGCGCGGCCGTGGCCGCCGGCCTCACCCCGTTCCTGATCGGCGACGCCGTCAAGGCCGCCCTCGCGATGGGCGCCCTGCCGGCCGCCTGGAAGCTGGCCGGCCGCCGCGGCTGACCGCCCGCCCCGGCCGCCACGCCCGGCCGCCCCGCCGCGCGGCTGACCGCCCGGCCGCCCCGGCCGACCGCCGCGGCAGACCGTCCCCGTACGCGCCGGAGCCCGGCCCGCCGTCACAGGCGGGCCGGGCTCCGGCGTTCGTACGCGCGTGGCGCGGCGGCGGGGTCAGCCCCGGAGCGCGCGCTTGCGGCGGGCGTCGAGGACCACGCCGACGAGCACGACCAGGCCGGCCACCAGGGTGGACAGGCTGACCACCTCGCGGTTGGCGTCGTCCACGAACATGTAGCCGATCACGAACATGATCAGGGCGGCGGTCGCCCAGGTCAGCCACGGGAACAGCCACATCTTGACGGTCAGCTTCTCCGGGGCCTCGCGGAGCAGGATCCCGCGCATCTTCAGCTGGGTGAAGCAGATCACCAGCCACACGAAGAGGGCGATGGCGCCGGAGGAGTTCAGCAGGAAGCTGAAGACCGTCTCCGGGTTGGTGTAGTTGAAGACGACCGCGACGAAGCCGAAGACCGTGGAGCCCAGGATGGCCGCGACCGGCACGCCCCTGGCGTTGACCTTGGCGAACGCCTTCGGGGCGTCACCGCGCTCGCCGAGCGAGAAGGCCATGCGGGAGGCGGTGTAGAGGCCGGAGTTCAGGCAGGACAGCACGGCGGTCAGGACGATGACCTCCATGATCGTGCCGGAGTGCGGGATGCCGATCGAGTCCAGGGCGGCGACGTACGAGCCCTTCTCGGTGATCGACTTGTCGTTCCACGGCAGCAGGGTCAGCACCACGAAGATCGAGCCGAGGTAGAAGACGCCGATCCGCCAGATGACGGAGTTGGTGGCCTGGGTGACCGCCTTGCGCGGGTTCTCGGACTCGCCGGCCGCCAGGGTGACGATCTCGCTGCCCATGAAGGAGAAGACGACCATCAGGACACCGGTGAGGACCGCGCCGTAGCCGTTCGGGAAGAAGCCGCCGGTGTCGGTCAGGTGCGCGAAGCCCGCGCCCGGGTTGTCGGAGCCCGGCAGCACGCCGAACACGGCCAGCATGCCGATCACGACGAACGCGCCGATGGCGACGACCTTGATGCCGGCGAACCAGAACTCGAACTCGCCGTACGAGGCGACCGAGCCGAGGTTGGTGACGGTCAGGACGGCCATCACGATCAGGGCCCAGGCCCACTGCGGGACGGCCGGGACCCAGCCCTCCAGGATGACCGCACCGGCGGTGGCCTCCACGGCCAGCACGACGACCCAGAAGAACCAGTACAGCCAGCCGATGGAGAAGCCGGCCCAGCGGCCCAGCGCCCGGTCGGCGTAGGCCGAGAAGGATCCGGAGTTGGGGCTGGCGGCGGCCATCTCGCCCAGCATCCGCATCACGAAGACGACCATCGCGCCGACGAGGGCGTACGAGATCAGGATGGCGGGGCCGGCCTTGGCGATGCCGCCACCGGAGCCGACGAAGAGTCCCGCCCCGATGACACCGCCGATGGCGATCATGGACAGGTGGCGGTTCTTGAGACCGGCCTTCAGACCGTCGGAAGACTGGGGAGCACCGGGGTCACCGGTGGGGCCGCCTGCCTTCTGAAGGGTCGTCGTGGAGCTCATGGACGAATCCTTAGGTTCTCGGGTTTCGAGCTCCGGCATTCAAACCCGGAATGAACGGAGGGCGGAAGACCCGAATCCGGATCGTTGCCGTGGGGCGAACGTCCGGGACCTTGGTCCCGGAAGCCGCATCCCGCCCTGAACTGCACACTTTGGGATTACTTGAGCTTCCGACGTGACTTACGCGACACCCCCTCACGGGTACGCGGCACCCCACGTGCCACACTCGTGGCATGCGCGTGTACCTCGGATCCGACCATGCCGGCTTTGAGCTCAAGAACCACCTCGTGGACTGGCTCAAGAACAACGGCCACGAGCCCGTCGACTGCGGGCCCCACATCTACGACGCGGTGGACGACTACCCGCCGTTCTGCCTGCGCGCCGCGGAGAAGACCGCGGCCGACCCGGACGGCCTCGGCATCGTGATCGGCGGCTCCGGCAACGGCGAGCAGATCGCCGCCAACAAGGTCAAGGGCGTCCGCGCCGTCCTCGCCTGGAGCGTGGAGACCGCCAAGCTCGGCCGCGAGCACAACAACGCCAACGTGATCTCCGTCGGCGGCCGGATGCACAGCACCGAGGACGCCACCTCCTTCGTCGAGGCCTTCCTGGCGACCCCTTACTCCGGCGAGGAGCGCCACACCCGCCGCATCGACATGCTCTCCGCCTACGAGACCACCGGCGAGCTGCCCCCGATCCCGGCGCACCACCCGCAGCAGGGCTGACCCCGCCGCCCGGACCCGTACGTACAGGAGCAGTGCCGTGCCCGAGGGGCATACGATCCACCGCCTCGCCCAGGACCACACCGAGCGGTTCGCCGCCCGCGCGGTACGGGTGAGCAGCCCCCAGGGCCGGTTCGCCGAGAGCGCGGCACTGCTCGACGGCCGCGACCTCGCCGGAGCCGAGGCGCACGGCAAGCACCTCTTCCTCGGCTTCGACACCCCCGGCGAGGACTGGATCCACATCCACCTCGGCCTCTTCGGGAAGTACGGGTTCGGCCCCGCCCCCGCGCCGCCCGCCACGGACACCGTCCGGCTCCGGCTGGCCAACGAAGGCCACTACGCCGACCTGCGCGGCCCCACCGCCTGCGAACTGGTCACCGGCGCCGAGAAGAAGCTGATACACGGGCGGCTCGGCCCGGACCCGCTGCGCGCCGGCGACGACCCCGACCGGGCCTGGGCCCGGATCTCGCGCAGCCGCACCACCATCGCCGCCCTGCTCATGGACCAGAAGGTGGTCGCCGGCGTCGGCAACGTCTACCGCGCCGAGGTCCTCTTCCGGCACCACGTCGACCCCTACCGGCTCGGCCGCGACCTGACCCGCGCCGAGTGGGACGCCATGTGGACCGACCTGGCGGAGCTCATGCGCGAGGGCGTCCGCAACAACCGGATCGACACCGTCCGGCCCGAGCACATGCCCGAGGTCATGGGCCGGCCGCCCCGCGTGGACGACCACGGCGGCGAGGTGTACGTCTACCGCCGCGCGAACCTGCCGTGCCACGTCTGCGGCAGCGCGATCCGCACCGCGGACCTCGCCGCCCGCAACCTGTTCTGGTGCCCCGGCTGCCAGCCCTCCTGAACGGGACCCCGCTCGCGCGCCCCGCCCGGCCCCGGCCTAGAAGCCGTGCGGCAGCCACGGGGCCACGTCGCCCGCGAAGGCCCGGGAGGCCGCCGCCAGCGCGCCCGGCCGGACCTCCGTGACCAGGCCCGCGGCCGCCAGCGAGGTCAGCGTGACGCCCCCCGGATAGGCCGCGCCCAGCTCCTTCACCGACAGCTCCAGCTCCGCCGGGTCCTCCGTACGGACGCACACCGCGCCCGCCGCACCGCCGGTGAGCCGCCAACGCCCCGCGTTCCAGGGGCAGAACGCGTCCGCCACCTCGAACACCACGTCCACCGGCGAGCCGTACGCCCGCGCGGTCAGCGCCGCCGGCAGGTCCACCAGCCGCACGTGCATCGTGTCCCGGGTCTGCGGCCGCGTCCGCCGGGCGTCGGTCACCAGGTGCAGCAGCGCGTCGTCCACCGGCCGCCGGTACGCACGTACGTGCCGCGCCAGGTCGAGCTCGAAGACGTAACGCCACAGCGCGCCGTACGCCGCGGGGTCCAGCGCGTCCAGGTCCTGCACCTCCACCACACCGTCCGACCCCGTGGTGTCCCACTCGGGCCGGAACCGGTAGCGGACGTAACCCCGCGGCTCCCCGTCCGGCCCCTCCGCGAGCACGCACTTCAGCGGCGAGGCCCCGCCGCGGCCCTGGGCCGGGTCCAGCAGCGCCAGCCGCTCCCAGCCCGGCTGCCGGGCGATCATCCCCGGCCGGGCCGGCACCAGCTCGGCGTACACCTTCTCGCAGGCGGCCAGCGCCCGCTCCGGGTCGACCAGCCGCAACCGCACCCCGTCCGCGCCCGGCGGCACCCGCAGGCCGACCCGGGAGGTGTCGACGTCCACCCGCAGGGCGTGGCAGGCGATGCCGTAGCCGAACCGCCCGTAGATCGCCGGCTCCGAAGCCGTCAGCACGGCGAGCGGCTCACCCGCCGCCCGGACGTCGTCCAGCTGGCGCCGCATCAGCGAGGTCAGCACGCCCCGGCGGCGGTGCGTGGGGGCGACGCCCACCATGGTCACCCCCGCCGCCGGCACCAGGGCGCCGCCCGGCACGGACACCCGGAAGGAGAAGGCGCCGGCCGAACCGACGCACTCCTCGCCGTCCCAGACCCCCAGCGAGCGCTCGGGCTCGGTCAGCGACCGGTACAGCGTCCGCTCCTCGGCGGACTCCGCCACCCCGCCGAACGCGAGCTCGAGTTGCTCGTACCAGACATCCCACTCATCAGGTCGCAAAACCCGCATCTCCAGCGTCATGGGCCCATCCCTATCAGGGCGGTCCCATCCGGTCGACCGGATTTCCGGCGCCCGGTCAGGGGGTACCCCTGCGCGCGCACAGGGAGGATGGATAGGGTCCCGGAACAATGGCCGGAGCTCGGATGGAGACCCTCGCGGCCCGGATGCGGAAGAGTTCGCACCGGGCCCGCACCGCCCTGCGCAAATCCGCCGTGGACTACTTCCGCGGCGACGCCTCCGACTGGCTCGCCTTCGCCGGACTCCTCCTGACCGTCCCCGCCATGACCTTCGGCACCCTGATGCTCCCGGTCTGGTTCTCGCCCGCCGCCCTCGTCCTGCCCATCGTCGCCGGCGGCCTGCTGCTGCGCCCCGCCAGCCTGCTCGCCCTGTACGCCGCCTCCGCATCCGCCCTGATCGTCGAGGCCCTCGTCCTCGGCCCGTACACCCAGGGCCCCGCCCGGGTCACCCCCGGCACCGTGCTCGTCGTCGCCGCCTGCGGGTTCTTCGGACTGGTCATCGCCCAGTTCCGCAGCCGGGTCGGCGTGCCCTGGCGGCGCGGCGGCACCATGCTCTTCGACCTCCGCGAACGCATCCGGGTCCAGAGCAAACTGCCCGCCCTGCCGCGCGGCTGGCACCGCGAGATGGCCCTCCGCCCGGCCGGCGGCCAGTCCTTCTCCGGCGACTTCGTCGTCGCCGCCCGCACCGGCCCCGGCGGCCGCACCCTGGAAGTCGTGCTCACCGACGTCTCCGGCAAGGGCATGGACGCCGGATCCCGCGCCCTGCTCCTCTCCGGCGCCTTCGGCGGCCTCCTCGGCTCCCTGCCCCCGGAGGGCTTCCTGCCCGCCGCCAACGGCTACCTGCTCCGCCAGGACTGGGACGAGGGCTTCGCCACCTCCGTCCACCTCGTCCTCGACCTGCACACCGGCGACTACGAACTCCTCTCCGCCGGCCACCTCCCCGCCCTCCAGCTGTCCGCCGGCACCGGCCGCTGGGAGGAGAAGGCCGGCTCCGGCCCGCTGCTCGGCGTCTACGACGGCGCCGAGTTCGAGCCCACCCGCGGCAGCCTGCGGCCCGGCGACGTCCTCATGCTGTTCACCGACGGCCTGGTCGAGACCTCCGACCGGGAGATCGGCGAGGGCATCGACCGGCTCACCGGCGAGGCCGACCGCTACGTAGCCGCCGGCTGGGACGGCGCGGCCTGGCACCTCATCGAGAAGGTCGCCAAGGACGTCAACGACGACCGCGCCCTCCTCCTCATCCGCCGTTCCGCCTGACCCCGAGGCCACCGGCCACTTCCGTTCGATTGGCCGGGCCGCGCCACCGCCCCGGACGCCTAGCCTGCGCACCATGCACCCGCGCCTCGCCGCCGACCTCGACCAGTTGCCCGAGCTCCTCGCGCAGACCCTCCGCCACGCCACCGGCACGCTCGGCGGCCTCGACGCCCGCCCGGTCGTACCACCGGCCCGGCCCGCCCCCGGGCGGCCGCCGCTCCCCGACCGCGGTACCGGGCTCGCCGCCGCGCTGCGCTCCTTCGCCGAGGACCGGGCCCCCCGCTTCTCCGCCTCCGCCGGCCCCCGCTACCTCGGCTTCGTCACCGGCGGCGCCACCCCCGCCGCCCTCGCCGGGGACTGGCTGACCGCCGTCCACGACCAGAACTCCAACTCCGCCCTCGACGCCGCGGGCCAGGACCTCGAACGCGAGACCACCGCCTGGCTCCGCGAGCTCTTCGGGCTCCCCGCCGAGCACTCCGGCGTCTTCGTCAGCGGCGCCACCATGTCCAACACCACCGGCCTGGCCGTCGCCCGCGAGTGGCTCGGCGAACGCCTCGGCGTCTCCCCGGCCGAGGACGGCGCCGCCGCCCTGGGCCCCGTACGCGTGCTCTCCGGCGCCCCGCACTCCTCCATCGCCAAGGCCCTCGCCGTACTCGGCCTCGGCCGCAACTCGCTCGTCCCCGTCCCCACCCTGCCCGGCCGGGAGGCCGTCGACCCCGCCGCCCTCGGCCGCGCCCTCGCCGACACCCCCGGACCCGCCGTCGTCGTCGCCAACGCCGGCACCGTCAACACCGTCGACTTCGACGACCTCCGGGCCCTCGCCGCGCTCAAGGACCGGCACGACTTCTGGCTCCACACCGACGCCGCCTTCGGCGCGTTCGCCGGACTCTCCCCGGACCACGCCCACCTCACGGCGGGCCTCGGCCTGGCCGACTCCGTCTGCGTCGACCTGCACAAATGGCTGAACGTGCCCTACGACAGCGCGGTCCTGTTCACCCGCCGCCAGGACCTCCAGGCCAGGGTCTTCGCCAACGCCGCCGCCTACCTCGGCCCCCTCGGCCCCGACCCTGACCTGGTCCACCTCACCCCCGAGAACTCCCACCGCCTGCGCGCCCTCGCCACCTGGTTCACCCTCACCGCCTACGGCCGCGCGGGCCACCGCGAGATCGTCGAACGCGACATCGCCTGCGCCCGTGCCCTCGGCGAACTGCTCGACGCCGACCCCGCCTTCCGGCTGCTCGCCCCCGTCCGGCTGAACGTCGTCTGCTTCACCCTCGCCGACCGGCCCGACGCGGACCGCCTCACCGCCCTGCGCGAGGCCGTCGCCGAAGAGGTGTTCGTCACGCCGACCGTCCTGGCGGGAACCCCGGCCCTGCGCGCCGCGTTCTCCAACTGGCGTACGACACCAGCCGATGTCCGACGGGCCGCCGACGCCCTCCGGCACGCCGCGAAGGGACTGTGAATGCCCGGACACCTCACCCTCACCGAGATCGAGTCTCTGGCCCGCGCGGCACACGAGGGCCAGACCGACAAGGCCGGCCGGCCCTACGCCGAACACCTCGCGGCCGTGGCCGAGGGCGTACGCGCCCGTGGCGGCAGCCCGGAACAGCAGGCCGCGGCCTGGCTGCACGACGCCGTCGAGGACGACGCCCTGTCCGCCGACTGGCTGGAAACCGCCGCCCTCCCGGACGAGGTCAAGGCCATGGTCCTCGCCCTCACCAAACGCCCGGGCGAACCCCTCGAGGAGTACACCGCCCGCATCCTGGCCACCCCCGGCGCCCTGCTGGTCAAGGAAGCCGACCTCGCCCACAACGCCGACCCCGCCCGTCTCGCCGTCCTCGACGCCCCCACCCGTGACCGCCTGACCGCCAAGTACGCCCGCGCCCGCTCCCTCCTGGGCCTCTGAAACCACGCCAGTTGGGAGAAATCCTCACCACGGGGCGGATACCCGGGGCCCGTTGGTGGCACGATGGTCCGTACGGGGGTACGCGGGCCGTGCCCCCGGGGCCGACCAGGGGACGACCGAAGGTGTGATCAGTTGTGGCCATTTCGCTGTCAGTGGTGGTTCTGCTGGGGGTCATCCTCGTGGTCATGATCCGGAGCAAGAGCATCAAACCCGGCCCCGCCATAGTCGCCGCGCTCTTCGGCTTCTTCCTCGCCTCCAGCTCGGTCTCGGACGACGTCAACCGGTTCCTGGAGTCCCTGGCGACCACCATCGCCAACATCAAGCTCTGAGCCCGCCGGCCCGCCCCCACGTCCCCGGGCGGCACCAGGGAAACGACCGAGGGCCAGGTCTGACGACCTGGCCCTCGGTACTGCAGAGCGGGCGACGGGAATCGAACCCGCGTAGCTAGTTTGGAAGACTAGTGCTCTACCATTGAGCTACGCCCGCACAGCGCGCGCCGCAGGTCGCGAGGACCGCGGCACGGACAGCATCCTAGCGGGTCCGGTCCGCGGATCGCACACCACTATCCGGGCAAGCCCGCCGGAGCGCGGCCGGGAGAGCGGACGAGGTCGGAAACCCTGCGTGTCGGACCGTCCGCGGGCATGTACCCTACGTGTCGCACCGACGGGGTGTGGCGCAGCTTGGTAGCGCGTCCGCTTTGGGAGCGGAAGGTCGTCGGTTCGAATCCGGCCACCCCGACCACCAGCACCGCCACCACGAAGATCGCGTTGTGGGCTGCTTCCCGCTTGCGGTTACTATGCAAGCTGCGTGCCCGTGTGTCTGATGTGCCGGGCCCGATCCGCCGGACCGCTGAATTCGCAGCGTCGGCAGAACCCCAGAAGTCAGCCACAAGGAGACCGAACCGTGAAGAGCGCCGTGGAGACCCTGAACCCGACTCGGGTTCGGCTCACTGTCGAGGTGCCCTTCGAGGAGCTCAAGGACAGCCTCGACGCGGCGTACAAGAAGATCAACCAGCAGGTCACGGTCAAGGGCTTCCGCAAGGGCAAGATCCCGGCCCGGGTCATCGACCAGCGCTTCGGCCGCGGTGCGGTGCTGGAGGAGGCCGTCAACGACGCCCTCCCGAAGTTCTACACGGAGGCCGTCAACGAGGCCGAGCTGAACCCCCTGGGCCAGCCGGAGGTCGACATCACCGAGCTGAAGGACGGCGAGCTGCTGGCCTTCACCGCCGAGGTCGACGTCCGCCCCGAGATCGAGATCCCGGACTTCTCCGGCATCGAGGTCGAGGTCGACGCGGTCGAGGTCACCGACGAGGACGTCGAGAAGTCGGTCGAGCAGCTGCGCAACCGCTTCGCGTCCACCAACACCGTCGAGCGCGCCGCGCAGGACGGTGACGTCGTCACCATCGACCTCGAGGCCAAGGTCGACGGCGAGGTGCTGCCCGACGGCGTCGCCTCGGACGTCTCCTACACCATCGGCTCCGGCGAGCTGCTCGACGGCATCGACGAGGCCGTCAAGGGCCTCGAGGCCGGCGGCGAGGCCACCTTCACCTCGCAGCTGAAGGGCGGCTCCGCCGAGGGCAAGGACGCCGAGGTCACCGTCAAGGTCTCCAAGGTCGCCGCCAAGGAGCTCCCGGCCCTGGACGACGAGTTCGCGCAGCTGGCGAGCGAGTTCGACACCCTGGAGGAGCTGAAGGCGGACAGCCGCAAGCGCCTCGAGAACATGAAGCAGTACGACCAGGCCACCCAGGCCCAGGAGCGCGTGCTGGAGAAGTTCCTGGAGCTCGCGGAGATCCCGGTCCCCGAGAAGCTGCTCGAGGACGAGGTCAACACCCGCAAGCACAACCTGGAGCACCACCAGCTCGGCCAGATGGGCCTGACGCTGGAGAAGTACCTGGAGTTCCAGGGCAAGACGGTCGAGGAGTTCGAGGCCGAGACCAAGGAGCAGGCGGTCAAGGGCATCAAGACCCAGTTCCTGCTGGACGCCCTGGTCAACAAGGAGAAGCTGAACGTCAACCAGGAGGAGCTCACCGAGCACCTCATGCGTCGTGCGGCCTCCTCCGGCATGTCCCCCGACCAGTTCGCCCAGGCCGTCGTCGAGGGCGGCCAGGTCCCGATGCTCGTCGGCGAGGTCGCCCGCGGCAAGGCCCTCGCGCTCGTCGTCGAGGCCGCCAAGGTCACCGACACCAACGGTGAGGTCGTCGACCTGTCCGACGACGAGGACGAGGTCGAGCAGGCCGCCGACGTCGTCGAGGCCGCTGTCGAGGGTGACGACGAGGCCGAGGCCAAGTAAGGCCCCTCACGCCCCCGTAAGCCTCTGAGCTGCGACGCAAGGGCCCGGACGCGCATGCGTCCGGGCCCTTCGGCATCCCCGGCGGCCGTCGGGCGGAGCTTGCGCTCCGAGCGAACAGTTCCGGAACCGGGATGGCGTTGTCCGACCTGCGCGTTAGGGTCCATGACTATGAGGGCACTGCCCTCCGGACAAGACGCTGAGACGGCGGGTGAGCCGTCGGAGACGAGCAGGTGGATACGTGACGAATCTGAAGCCTTACGCCGCGGGTGAGCCGTCCATCGGTGGCGGCCTCGGCGACCATGTCTACAACCGGCTGCTCGGCGAACGCATCATCTTCCTCGGCCAGCAGGTCGACGACGAGATCGCCAACAAGATCACGGCGCAGCTCCTCCTCCTGGCGGCCGACCCGGAGAAGGACGTCTACCTGTACATCAACAGCCCCGGTGGTTCGGTGACGGCGGGCATGGCGATCTACGACACCATGCAGTACATCCCGAACGACGTCGTGACCATCGGCATGGGCATGGCGGCCTCGATGGGCCAGTTCCTGCTGACCGGTGGCACGTCGGGCAAGCGCTTCGCGCTCCCGAACACCGACATCCTGATGCACCAGGGTTCCGCCGGCATCGGCGGCACCGCGTCGGACATCAAGATCCAGGCGCAGTACCTGCTGCGGACCAAGCAGCGGATGGCCGAGATCACCGCGCACCACTCGGGCCAGACGGTCGAGGCGATCATCCGCGACGGCGACCGCGACCGCTGGTTCACGGCGGAGGAGGCCAAGGACTACGGCCTGATCGACGAGATCATCTCTGCCGCGTCCCTCGTCCCGGGCGGCGGCGGTACCGGGGCCTGACATCCGGCCGGAACGCCGGACAGCACCCGCAGCCCCAGCCCGCAGAACGCCACCAGGATGGTGAACACCCAGATGCTGAACAACTTCTCCGCGAGCGGCCTCTACACCGGAGCGCCGGTCGACAACCGCTACGTCGTCCCGCGCTTCGTCGAGCGCACCTCGCAGGGCGTGCGCGAGTACGACCCGTACGCGAAGCTCTTCGAGGAGCGCGTGATCTTCCTCGGCGTCCAGATCGACGACGCCTCCGCCAACGACGTCATGGCGCAGCTGCTGTGCCTGGAGTCGATGGACCCGGACCGGGACATCTCGATCTACATCAACAGCCCCGGTGGTTCCTTCACCGCGCTGACGGCGATCTACGACACCATGCAGTTCGTGAAGCCGGACATCCAGACGGTGTGCATGGGCCAGGCCGCGTCCGCCGCCGCCGTCCTGCTGGCCGCCGGCACCCCCGGCAAGCGCATGGCCCTGCCGAACGCCCGCGTGCTCATCCACCAGCCGTCCGGCGGGACCGGCCGCGAGCAGCTCTCCGACCTGGAGATCGCGGCCAACGAGATCCTGCGCATGCGTGACCAGCTGGAGTCCATGCTGGCCAAGCACTCCTCGACCCCGATCGAGAAGATCCGCGAGGACATCGAGCGCGACAAGATCCTCACGGCCGAGGACGCGCTGGCCTACGGCCTGATCGACCAGATCATCTCCACCCGGAAGATGAACGCGGCCTGATACCTGCACGGGGCCCCGAACGGGGGCCCCGGCAAGGTACCGTCGGATATGAGGCACCAGGAGCGCTGAACCAGGCGTCTCCCAGGCGAAGGGGAAGCACCTCGTGGCACGCATCGGTGACGGCGGCGACCTGCTCAAGTGCTCGTTCTGCGGGAAGAGCCAGAAGCAGGTGAAGAAGCTCATCGCAGGGCCCGGTGTGTACATCTGCGACGAGTGCATCGACCTCTGCAACGAGATCATCGAAGAGGAGCTCGCGGAGACGAGCGAGGTGCGGTGGGAGGAACTCCCCAAGCCCCGCGAGATCTACGAGTTCCTGGAGAGCTACGTCGTCGGCCAGGAGCCGGCGAAGAAGGCGCTCTCCGTCGCGGTGTACAACCACTACAAGCGGGTCCAGGCCGGCGAGAACGGCGGCGCGCAGGGCCGTGACGACGCCATCGAGCTGGCCAAGTCCAACATCCTGCTGCTGGGCCCGACCGGCTCCGGCAAGACGCTGCTGGCGCAGACCCTGGCCCGGATGCTGAACGTCCCCTTCGCCATCGCCGACGCGACGGCGCTGACGGAGGCGGGTTACGTCGGCGAGGACGTCGAGAACATCCTGCTCAAGCTGATCCAGGCGGCCGACTACGACGTCAAGAAGGCCGAGACCGGGATCATCTACATCGACGAGATCGACAAGGTCGCCCGTAAGAGCGAGAACCCGTCGATCACCCGCGACGTCTCGGGCGAGGGCGTCCAGCAGGCCCTGCTGAAGATCCTGGAGGGCACGACGGCCTCGGTCCCGCCCCAGGGCGGCCGCAAGCACCCGCACCAGGAGTTCATCCAGATCGACACGACGAACGTGCTGTTCATCGTGGGCGGCGCGTTCGCCGGCCTGGAGAAGATCATCGAGTCGCGGGCGGGTGCCAAGGGCATCGGCTTCGGCGCGACGATCCGCTCCAAGCGGGAGATCGAGGCGAGCGACCAGTTCCAGGAGGTCATGCCGGAGGACCTGGTGAAGTTCGGGATGATCCCCGAGTTCATCGGCCGGCTCCCCGTCATCACCTCGGTCCACAACCTGGACCGCGAAGCGCTGCTGCAGATCCTGGTGGAGCCGCGCAACGCGCTGGTGAAGCAGTACCAGCGTCTCTTCGAACTCGACGGCGTCGAGCTGGACTTCGAGCGCGAGGCGCTGGAGGCCATCGCCGACCAGGCCATCCTGCGCCAGACCGGCGCGCGGGGCCTGCGCGCCATCATGGAAGAGGTGCTGATGTCGGTGATGTACGAGGTCCCGTCCCGCAAGGACGTGGCCCGCGTGGTCATCACCGCGGACGTGGTCCGCTCCAACGTCAACCCGACGCTGGTCCCCCGCATCGTCCCGAAGGACCAGGGCCCGCACGAGAAGTCGGCGTAGCCGACGCACGGTCATGCGGAAGGGGCACCCCCCACGGGGGGTGCCCCTTCCGCATGTCAGGGACTGCTCCGGCCGCTGCCGCCGGCCGGCCGCGCGCCGGTTACTTCTTGACGCGGGACGTGTTGTAGAGCTTGGCGGCCAGCTCCGCGACCTGGTCCTTGGTGAAGCCCGGCTTGTTGGTCATGATCGCGCCCATGTCCATCGGCAGCACCATGCCCATGGTGCTGTAGTCCGTCCAGATGCACATGGTCAGGTTCAGCTCCTTCGGAGCCATCGGGTTGTCCGAGGGCTTCTTGCTCTTGAGCTGAAGGTCCTGACACTTCATCAGGGCGCCCGAGAAGCCGGCCGGCTTCATCGTCTCCGCGCTGCCGACCCAGTTGACCTCGTTGTCGTCGTCCTTCGCGGCGCTCGCCTTCATGATCTCGAAGGAGCCGTCGAGCGTCTTCTCGGGGTCCGCGATCTCGCCGTAGGTGCCCGAGAACATCAGCTGCTTCATCGCGAGCGGGTTGGACTTGTCGCCGGACTGGTAGGACTGGGTCTCCTGTCCGGGGTCCTTGATGCCGACCTTCTCGGCTTCCTGCTTCTCCTTGTCGGTGAAGCTGTCCGCGCCGTTCTTGCCCTTCTGGTACTCGCCGACCGACGCCGGCGGAACGATCTTGTAGCCCTTGGTGGAGTCGGAGACGTCGCCGTTGCCGCCGCCGCTGCCGCCCAGGAGGAACCACGCGCCGCCGCCGATCGCCGCGACCGCGACGACCGCCGCCAGGACGATGACGCCCGCCTTCGACTTCTTCGGCGGCTGCGGGGCGCCGTAGGGGGCGCCGCCCGGCTGCTGGGGGTAGCCGTACGACGGCTGGCCCATCGGGGGCGCGGGCGGCTGCTGCGGGTAGCCCTGCGGGGGGACCCCCGGCTGCTGCGGGTAGCCGTAGCCGGGCTGGCCCTGCGGCGGCTGGGGCTGGCCGTACGGGTTGGGCTGCTGCGGCTGGGGCTGGCCGTACGGGTTCGGCTGCTGCGGCTGGCCCCCGTACGGGCCGGGCTGGTTGTAGCTCATGTCGACGTCCCCCTAGAGGATGCTTATTCGTTCCACACATCCTGTCGGAAGCCGCTGACGGCCCGGGCTCCGGGCCCCCTCATTACCGGTTTCAGTACCGGACCGTTACGCCTCTAAACTGTGCCCGTGACCGAGAACACGCAGACACCCAGCACCCCGAACTCCGAACTGCCGACCCAGTACGCGCCGGCCGAGGTAGAGGGGAAGCTCTACGAGCGCTGGGTAGAGCGCGGTTACTTCACGGCCGACGCCAAGAGCGACAAGCCGGCGTACACCATCGTCATCCCGCCGCCGAACGTCACCGGCTCCCTCCACCTGGGCCACGCCTTCCAGCACACGCTGATGGACGCCCTGACCCGCCGCAAGCGCATGCAGGGTCACGAGGCCCTGTGGCTGCCCGGTATGGACCACGCCGGTATCGCCACCCAGAACAAGGTCGAGCAGCAGCTCGCCGAGGAGGGCAAGTCCCGCCACGACCTGGGGCGCGAGGAGTTCGTCGACCGCGTCTGGCAGTGGAAGGAAGAGTACGGCGGCAAGATCCTCGGCCAGATGCGCCGTCTCGGCGACGGCGTCGACTGGTCCCGCGAGCGCTTCACCATGGACGAGGGCCTGTCCAAGGCCGTCCAGACCATCTTCAAGAAGCTCTACGACGACGAGCTGATCTACCGCGCCGAGCGCATCATCAACTGGTGCCCGCGCTGCCTGACCGCCATCTCTGACATCGAGGTGGAGTACCAGGAGGACGCCGGCGAGCTCGTCTCCATCAAGTACGGCGAGGGCGAGGACTCCCTGGTCGTCGCCACGACCCGGGCCGAGACGATGCTCGGTGACACCGCCGTCGCCGTCCACCCGGACGACGAGCGGTACCGCCACCTCATCGGCAAGCAGATCAAGCTGCCGCTGACCGACCGCACCATCCCGGTCGTCGCCGACACGCACGTCGACCCCGAGTTCGGCACCGGTGCCGTCAAGGTGACCCCGGCGCACGACCCGAACGACTTCGCCATCGGCCAGCGCCACGACCTGCCCTCCATGACGATCATGGACGAGCACGGCGTCATCACCGTCCACGGCCCCTTCCTCGGCCTGGACCGTTACGAGGCCCGTTCGGCGGTCGTCGGCGCCCTGCGCTCGCAGGGCCGGATCGTCGCCGAGAAGCGCCCGTACCTCCACTCGGTCGGCCACTGCTCGCGCTGCAAGACCACCGTCGAGCCGCGCCTGTCGATGCAGTGGTGGGTCAAGGTCGGCCCGCTGGCGCAGGCCGCCGGTGACGCCGTCCGCGACGGCCGCGTCGCGATCCACCCGGCCGACATGTCGAAGCGCTACTTCGACTGGGTCGACAACATGAACGACTGGTGCATCTCGCGCCAGCTGTGGTGGGGCCACCGGATCCCGATCTGGTACGGCCCGAACGGCGAGATCGTCTGCGTCGGCCCCGACGAGCAGCCGCCGGCGGGTGAGGGCTGGCACCAGGACACCGACGTCCTGGACACCTGGTTCTCCTCCGGCCTGTGGCCGTTCTCCACGCTCGGCTGGCCGGAGAAGACCCCGGACCTGGCGAAGTTCTACTCCACCGACGTCCTGCTGACCGGCCACGACATCATCTTCTTCTGGGTCGCCCGGATGATGATGTTCGGCCTGTACGCGATGGACGGCGAGGTTCCGTTCCGGACCATCGCCCTGACCGGCCTGGTCCGCGACGAGCGCGGCAAGAAGATGTCGAAGTCCTTCGGCAACGTCGTCGACCCGCTGGACTGGATGGACAAGTACGGCTCCGACGCCGTCCGCTTCACCCTGGCCAAGGGCGCCAACCCGGGCACGGACGTCCCGATCGGCGAGGACTGGGTCCAGGCGTCCCGGAACTTCGCCAACAAGATCTGGAACGCGACGCGCTTCGCGCTGATGAACGGTGCCACGGTCGAGGGCGAGCTGCCGCCGGCCGAGCAGCTGTCGGCCACGGACCGGTGGATCCTGTCCCGCCTGAACAAGACGGTCGCGCAGGTCGACGCGTACTACGAGGACTTCCAGTTCGCGAAGCTCAGCGAGGCGCTGTACCACTTCGCGTGGGACGAGGTCTTCGACTGGTACGTCGAGCTGTCGAAGACCACGTTCTTCGCGGGCGGCGAGGGCGCCAGGGTCTCCGGCCGGGTCCTCGGCGAGGTCCTGGACGTGCTGATGCGGCTGCTGCACCCGGTCGTCCCGTTCGTCACCGAGACGCTGTGGACCACCCTCACCGGGCGCGAGTCCATCGTGATCGCCGAGTGGCCGACGGACTCCGGTTTCCGGGACGACGCCGCCGAGGCCGAGATCGAGAACCTGCAGGCCGTCGTCACCGAGGTCCGCCGCTTCCGCGCGGACCAGGGCCTGCAGCCGGGCCAGAAGGTCCCGGCCCGCCTCGACCTGGCTGGCACCCCGCTGGCCGCGCACGAGGCCGCGATCCGTCAGCTGCTCCGACTCCAGCCGGAGGGCGAGGGCTTCAGCGCCACCGCCACCCTGCCGGTGGCCGGGGCGACGGTCGCGCTGGACCTGTCCGGCACGATCGACGTCGAGGCGGAGCGGAAGCGGCTGGCGAAGGACCTCGGCGCGGCCGAGAAGGAGAAGCAGCAGGCGGAGGCCAAGCTCGGCAACGAGGCGTTCCTGGCGAAGGCGCCGGACAACGTGGTCGACAAGATCAAGGGGCGGCTGGCCAAGGCGGAGGCGGACATCGCCCGCATCCAGTCCCAGCTGAGCGCCCTGCCGTCCGCGTAACCGGACACCCCCGCTCCAGGCCAGTGGCCCGGCACCCGTTCACGGGCGCCGGGCCACTGCCCGTTCCCGGGGCGCCCGAGGGTCAGCGGGTGCGGAGGCTGCGGGTGGCGGCCACGCGGCGCCGTGCCGAGGGCCAGAACATGACCAGGCCCAGCAGGACTACGCCCAGACCGGTCCCGGCCAGGCCCGCGTTCAGCCCCGGCGGGGTGTACGTGCAGGACACGCCGTCCGCGCCCCGCTCGCCGAGGGGGACGCCCAGCAGCCCCTGGTAGGAGACCGGCTCCCGCGACGGCCCGCCGTCGACGGAGCACCGCCAGCCCTGCGGGGCGGTCGTGGCGACGACCGCCGTGCCGGTCGAGCCCTTCGGCAGTTCGGCGGTGACCGTGTGCCCGCCGGTCCGCACCGAGACCGCTCCGGTGTCCTCCAGCTCGGCCACCCGCTTCTCCAGCGCGCCCTCGTCCAGGCAGCCCACCGCGTGGGCCGGCAGCACCTGGCCGTCCTTCCCGGCCCGGACCTCGAAGCGGAACAGCCCGTCCGGGCCCACCGGGCCCAGCTCCTTCATGGCCGCGCTGACCACGGGCGGGTCGCCGAGGAAGCCCTGCTTGGGGCCGCGCTCGGCGCGCGCCACGCCGTACAGGTCGGACGCGTACATGAAGGCGCGGGTGCCCGGCGCGCAGCGGGCGGTGAACCGGGTCCACTGGTCGGCGCCGTCGCCCTCGGCCTTGCGGAGCCCGAAGCCGGTGCCGGTCCGCTCCGCGGGGAGCCCGCCCGCGTGGGCGAGTTCGGGCACCGTGTAGACCCTGGCTCCGAGCGCGGCCTGCTGCCGGGCCCACACCGTGCCGGCCGGGGCGCCGTACGGCTGGTCGCTGCCCTGCGCCCGTACGGTGACCAGCGGCGGTGCGCCCAGGGTGCGGACGCGGACGTCGTCCTTGCCGGCCGGTTCCAGTACGGCGCCGATGCCGAGCAGGGCCTGGAGGACCGGGCCGCGGGCGGGCCACAGGTGGCGGCCGCCCATCGCGTAGCCGAGCCCGAGGCCGCGCAGCCCGGTCGCCGTCTCCACGGTGACGTAGCTGCTGTAGTAGGCGCCGCCCTGGCCGCCGACCAGCATCGTGTCGTTGTTCGTCACGAAGACGTCGGGCCCCGGGTCGGTGCGGGTGGCCGGCCAGGTGCCGTGCGCGGCGAGCTGCCGGTGGGCGTTGTCCGCGAGCTCGGTCGTGGTCTGGGCGCGGGCCGGGCCGCGGTGCCGGGGGTCGTGCAGGACGGCGATGCCGTACACGGCGTAGACGGTGGTGGCGAGGACGGACCCGGCGAGCAGGCCGACGACCGTGACCCGCGCGGGACGGCGCAGGCCCCGCGCGTACAGCAGCAGCAAGGCGGCCACGGAGGCGCCGCCGGCCACGGCGATGGTCCCGGCGTAGCGGTTGACCGGCTGCTCCCCGTACGTCAGGAGCACCAGCAGGCCGAACAGGGCGGTGCCGCCGAGCAGCGCGCGCGGCTTGGGGGCGTGGGCCAGGCAGATCCAGGCGGCCATCACCATCATGCCGCTGAGGACGAAGGACTCGCGGAACGGGGCGCCGTGGGGGAGCGTCAGGCCCTGCCACAGCTTGGCCGTCGGCGTGATCACGAAGGAGACGGCGGTGAGCAGCAGCAGCGCGCTCCAGCCGATCCGTTCCCGGCGCCGGACCCGGGACTGGAACGGGAGGGTCAGCACCAGCAGCAGGGCCAGGACGCCGGCGAAGACGTTGGGGGCGGGGTGCTTGGGCAGGGTGCCCGGTATGAGCATCGCCAGGTAGGTGAGCGGCTCCGTGGCGACGCTGACCACGAACCGGTCGGTGGGCTGGGACTGGGCGTTGGCCAGCCCGCACACCAGGATCGCGGGGGCGGCCAGCAGCATTCCCGCGGCGGTCATCGCGGACGCGCGCCCCAGGACCCGGAACCGGGTGCGCCAGTCGGTCCGGGCGAGCAGCAGGCGCAGGACGAGGACGAGCGCGGCGGCCATGGTGGCCATGGCCGCGGTGTAGAAGTTGCCGAACCAGCAGACGGCGACGGCCAGGCTGCCGAGCACCCAGCGGCGCCCGGTCAGGGCCCAGTCGGCGGCTATGCAGAGCAGCGGGAGGGCGACCAGGCCCCAGGTCCACATCGGGACCACCGTTCCCTCGACCACGCCCCAGCCGCAGACCGCGTAGCCGGCGGACAGCAGGGCGCGCAGCCAGGGGGAGCCGGGGCGGAGCCGGCCCAGGAAGACGGTCATCAGGGCGGCCGCCAGCCCCATGCTCAGCAGGCTCACCAGGAATGTGGAGAACTCGGCGTGTTCGCGGGGGAGTACGCCGGCCACCCAGGAGAAAGGATTCGTCAGATAGGTGAGGAAATCGGCGAGGAAGCCGACCCCGTAGCCGCTCTGCCAGTTGAAGAACAGGTCGCCCTGCGCGGTGCCGTGCTGGAGGTCCCACATATGGGTGTGGAACGGCACGTACTGGTGGCGCAGGTCGTTGACCGCGCGCGGCGCCGGGCCGAACGGATAGGTGCCGTGCGCCGCGAGCCCGGCGCAGTACGCGGCCATCGAGAGCACCGCGGAGGCCAGGGCGGCCACCGCCCCGAGCCGTCCCGGAGCCGGGGCGGCCGCCCCGGTGTCGGCGGGTCGGCGGCCCGTGTCGGGGCGCGCCGAGGCAGGCGTGGTCGAAGCGGTCGTCATGCTGTGGAAGTCCTTGAGCCCTTGACGGTGAATTCCCCCCGGCCGGCCAGATCAAGGGCCGTCGGCTGTGACCATCCTAAGGAATTTGTCAGAACGTTCGATTACCGAACTTCCACAGGGAGAGCACGGACACAGCCGCAAAGATCGACAAAGGTGCCGGCCAGTGCGGAATCCGGCGCAGCGGGTACGAGGGTCTCGCGAGAGCCGAACACCGCGTTCGCGGTGGGGCAGGGGCGGGCTCCGCGGCGCGGAGCGGGCGAGCGGCTGACCGGCGGCGCCGGAGCCGAGGGGAGCACGCGGCAGGCGCGGCAGGCGCGGTCGGCCGGGCACGGAGGTCCCGGCCGGCCGGGACTTCCGGCCCCTACTGCGAGTGCCGAATCTCACTACCCCCCGGTGCCCGTTTGATCCCGGTCCGTGCCCCCGACCACGGATGATGGAGGGCATGCGCACCCAGCCCCTCGCCCCGGCGTACCGGCGGGCCGTGGCACTCGGCCGCCGGCTCACCGGCAGCTGGACCGGGTCGCCCCGCGCACTCGACGTGCTGACCGCGCTGAGCTGCCTCGCGCTGATGGCCCTGGACCTGCCGGGCCTCGCCGCCGCCGACAACTCCCTCAACGGTCCGCTGGCCGCCGCCGTCCTCGCCGCCGGCGCGGCCACCCTGGTCCTGCGCCGCCGGCTGCCGTGGCTGTCGCTCGCGGTGGCCCTCCTCTTCATCGGCTGGCTGCACGAACTGACCCTCGTCCAGTTCGCCCTCTACTCGGTCGGCCGCTACCGGGGCCGGACGGCCGGCGTCCTCGCCACCATCGGCTACGTCCTCTTCGCGCTGCTGCTGTTCGCCGTGCCGGGGTGGCCGCTGGAACGCCCCGGGGCGGCCGGCGGCGCCGAGAGCCTGAGTTCCTTCCTCAGCCTGGTCGTTCCCATCGGCGTCCTCGCCTCCGCCGTCGGCATCGCCGCGTACCGCCAGGACCTGGTCCGGGAACTCGACGCCCGCCGCGCCGAGTCCGCCGTCCTCCAGGCCGTCCAGCAGGAACGCACCGCCGTCGCGCGCGACGTCCACGACTTCGTCGGCCGCGAACTGACGCTGCTGACCGTCCGCTCCGAAGTGCTGTCCGTCCGGTCCCGCGAGACCGCCCACGCCAAGGACTTCGAGGAACTCGCCGACACCGCTCGCCGGGCCCACCTGGTGCTCAACGAGATCATCGTGCAGCGCGGCGAACGGGCCGCCACCCCCGGCGTGGACGGGCTGCCCGCACTCGCCGAGGAGAGCGGCCGGGCCGGCTCGCCGGTCCGGCTGGCCATGGACCCCGACGTCCACGAACTGTCGCCGCTGCGGCAGGCAGCGGTGTACCGGGTGGTCCAGGAATGCCTCACGAACGCGGCCAAGCACGCGCGGGGGCAGACCGTCGACGTCCGCATCGCCGCGGAGGGGCCACGGCTGCGGATCGCCGTCAGCAACGGCCTGTCCGCCTCCGGCACGGCGCGGACACCGGTCTCGGCGGGGTCGGGGACGGCCAGCATGTCCGAACGCGTCCGCAGCCTCGGCGGCACGCTGACCACCACGCGGACTGCCTCCGCCTACCGCGTCGAGGCAACCCTGCCCCGCCACTAGCCCCGCCGACGTTCGACCCCGGCACCCCGCCCCGGTCCGCCGGGCGGGGCTACGGTCGGGCCGGGGTCAGGAGGCGGCTCATCGTGTCGAGGTCCTCGACGCACCTGCCCGAGCCCAGTGCCACGCAGTCCAGCGGGGCGTCCGCCACGAACACCGGGATGCCCGTCGCCGACGCCATCCGCAGGTCCAGCCCGGGCAGCAGCGCCCCGCCGCCCGTCAGCACGATGCCGTGCTCCATCACGTCCCCGGACAGCTCCGGCGGGCACTCCTCCAGCGTGGCCCGCACCGCCGCGATCACCGCCTCCACCGGCTCCTCCAACGCCGCCCGCACGGCCGGCGCCGACAGCTCCAGCGTCCTCGGCATGCCGCCGACCCGCTCCCGGCCGCGCACGGTGTGGGTCCGCGTCTCCAGCTCGGGCCGGTCCGGCACCGGCCAGGCCGAGCCGACGGCCACCTTCACGTCCTCCGCCGTGCGCTCGCCGACCAGCAGCCCGTGCTCCCCGCGCACGAAGTCCGTGATCGCCGCGTCCAGCCGGTCCCCGCCCACCCGCAGCGACCGCGCCGTGACGATCCCGCCCAGCGAGATCACCGCGACCTCGGTGGTGCCGCCCCCGATGTCCACCACCATGGAGCCGCGCGGCTCGGCCACCGGCAGCCCCGCCCCGATCGCCGCCGCCATCGGCTCCTCGATCAGGTGCACCGACCGGGCCCCGGCCCTGGTGGACGCGTGCACGATCGCCCGCCGCTCCACCGGCGTCACCCCGGACGGCACGCACACCACCATCCGGGTGCGCGCCCGGCGTCCCGGCACGGCCTTGCGCACGAAGTGCCGGATCATCTCCTCCGCCGCCTCGTAGTCGCAGATCACCCCGCCCCGCAGCGGCCGTATCGCCGTGATCGAACCGGGCGTCCGGCCCAGGGTCGCCTTGGCCTCGTCGCCGACCGCCAGGGCCGTCGTCGTACCCGCCTTCACCGCGACCACGGACGGCTCGTTCAGGACGATGCCGTGCCCCCGTGCGTAGACCAGGGTGTTCGCCGTCCCCAGGTCCATCCCGATGTCGCGGCTGGACGCCGTCGTACTGCTGCTGGTCTGCGGCATTCGTACCCCTATCTCCCAGCCGCAAGGCTTGCATAACGATCAGGCCGCGATTCGCGCCGAAAGTCCCGAACCGGCCGGGCCGAAGGTCCCGGCGGTCCCGGCGGCCCCGCTCCGTAGACTGGGGGCGTGAGTGAGCAGCAGCCCAGCGACCCCCGGTCCGAGTCGTTCGACGAGTTCGAAGAGATCGTGGCCGAAGAGACCCACCGCGACCCGGACCTGGCGGTGATCGAGGCCGGCAGCCGCACCCTGCGCACGCAGGCCGGCCCGCCGCAGGGCGACCCCGTACCCGCCCGGCCGCTCGACCCCGAGGTGGCGCAGGCACTGCGCGAGGTCGAGCAGGAGCTGTCCACCCGCTGGGGCGAGACGAAGCTGGAGCCGTCGGTCGCCCGCATCGCCGCCCTGATGGACGTACTCGGCGAACCGCAGCGCGCCTACCCCTCCGTCCACGTCACCGGCACCAACGGCAAGACCAGCACCGCCCGCATGATCGAGGCCCTGCTGAACGCCTTCGACCTGCGCACCGGCCGCTACACCAGCCCCCACGTGCAGTCGATCACCGAGCGGATCAGCCTGGACGGCGCCCCGATCGAGGCGGAACGCTTCGTCGAGACCTACCGGGACGTCAAGCCGTACGTCGAGATGGTCGACGCGGCGCAGGAGTACCGGCTGTCCTTCTTCGAGGTGCTCACCGGTATGGCCTACGCGGCCTTCGCGGACGCGCCCGTCGACGCCGCCGTGGTCGAGGTCGGCATGGGCGGCAGCTGGGACGCCACCAACGTGATCGACGGCTCGGTCGCCGTCGTCACCCCGATCAGCCTGGACCACACCGACCGCCTCGGCACCACGCCCGGCGAGATCGCGGAGGAGAAGGGCGGCATCATCAAGCCCGGCGCCACCGTCATCCTGGCCCAGCAGCCGGCGGACGCGGCGCAGGTGCTGCTGAAGAAGGCCGTCGAGGTGGACGCCACCGTGGCCCGCGAGGGCATGGAGTTCGGCGTCGTGTCCCGCGAGGTCGCGGTCGGCGGCCAGCACCTGACGCTGCGCGGCCTGGGCGGCGAGTACGAGGACGTCTTCCTCCCGCTGTACGGCGCGCACATGGCCCACAACGCGGCGGTGGCGCTGGCCGCGGTGGAGGCGTTCTTCGGCATCGGCGCGGAACACGCCCGCCCGCTCGACGTGGAGACGGTGCGCCGGGCGTTCGCCACGGTCACCTCCCCGGGCCGGATGGAGGTCGTGCGCCGCAGCCCCACCGTGGTCCTGGACGCGGCGCACAACCCGGCCGGCGCGGCCGCCACCGCCGAGGCGGTCACCGAGTCCTTCGGCTTCAGCCGCCTGATCGGCGTGGTCGGCACCAGCGCGGACAAGGACGTCCGGGGCGTTCTGGAGGCGTTCGAGCCGATCTTCGCGGAGGTCGTGGTCACCGCGAACACGAGCCAGCGGGCGATGGACGCGGACGAGCTCGCCGCCGTCGCCGTCGAGGTCTTCGGCGCCGACCGGGTGCAGGTCGAGCCGCGGCTCGACGACGCGCTGGAGGCGGCGATCACCCTGGCGGAGGAAGAGGCCGAGTACGGAGGGGCCGGCGTCCTGGTGACCGGCTCCGTGATCACGGTGGGCGAGGCCCGCCTGCTGCTGAAGAGGGGCTGATTCGACCGTGCGTACCCTGTGCGCCTCCACGCTGATCGGCGAGTTCTTCGTGATCGGTTTCGCCGGGCTCGTCGCCATGAAGGGCGACCTCTCCCAGACGACGGTCTGGACGGTCTGCGGCGTCGCGATGCTGGTGTCGCTGCTGCTGTGCGGGATGCTGTCCCGCCCCGGAGCCGTGCAGATCGGCTGGGCCCTGCAGATCGGGCTGATCCTGAGCGGCTTCGTGGTGCCGACGATGTTCTTCCTGGGCGCCGTGTTCGCGGGCCTGTGGTGGTGCTCGGTGCACTACGGCCGCAAGGTCGACGCCATCAAGGCCCGCTGGGCCGCGGAGAACGCCCAGCGCGAGGCCCAGGCCTGAGCGCAGGGCTGAGCCCGGGCCGGGGGCGGGCCGCCGCCGCCCTGTAGCCTCGTACGACCGCACCCGTTTGCCGCAAGGAGCCGAAACCCATGACCCAGCGCACTCTCGTCATCCTCAAGCCCGACGCCGTCCGTCGCGGCCTGGTGGGCGAGATCATCGGCCGCATCGAGCGCAAGGCCGGCTGGACCATCCCGGCGATGGAGCTGCGCACGCTGGACCAGGAGACCCTGGAGTCCCACTACGGTGAGCACAAGGGCAAGCCCTTCTACGAGCCCCTCATGGGCTTCATGGCCTCCGGCCCCGTCGTCGTCCTCGTCGTCGAGGGCGAGCGGGTCATCGAGGGCGTGCGCCAGCTCGCCGGCCCGACCGACCCCATCGCCGCCGCGCCCGGCTCCATCCGGGGCGACTTCGGCACCATCGTCCGGGAGAACCTCATCCACGCCTCGGACGGCGAGGAGTCCGCGGAGCGAGAGCTGAAGCTGTTCTTCCCCGCTCTGTGAAAACCCTGTGAAGCGGAAGGGCGGGAGTCGGAAGACGGCAAGCCGGAAGACTCCGTCCTGACGTAACATCAGCCATATAGCGCTCATGACCTGGGGCGACCGAAGTAATTTCGGTCGCCCTTCGGTATTCCCGGGGTCCGCGGGGAACGCATGGGCAGGACACGACGTCACCACCAGTGGGGCGTCCACCGGACCGGGTAACCGTTTCGGCGGCGCCGCCGGAGTCCCGTCGCGCGACTTCCGCACCGGCGGCACTACGATGGGGCCTCCACCCACACACCCACCTCGCCGACCTGACAGCAGCCGCTATCAACTGGAAGGCCAGACGCTCCTCATGGGGAACAAGGGGAACTCAATGTCGTTCATCGGCCGTGACATGGCTGTCGACCTCGGGACCGCCAACACGCTGGTGTACGTGAGGGGCCGCGGGATCGTCCTGAACGAACCTTCCGTCGTCGCCATCAACACGAACACCGGCGGCATCCTGGCGGTCGGCTCCGAGGCGAAGAAGATGATCGGCCGGACGCCCGGCAACATCGTCGCCGTACGCCCCCTGAAGGACGGCGTGATCGCCGACTTCGAGATCACCGAGCGCATGCTGCGCTACTTCATCCTCAAGATCCACAAGCGCCGATACCTGGCCCGCCCGCGCGTCGTCGTCTGCGTCCCCTCCGGCATCACCGGGGTCGAGCGCCGCGCCGTCATCGAGGCGTCCACCCAGGCCGGAGCCCGTCAGGTGCACATCATCGAGGAGCCCATGGCCGCCGCCATCGGCTCCGGCCTGCCCGTGCACGAGGCCACCGGCAACATGGTGGTCGACATCGGCGGCGGCACCACGGAGGTCGCCGTGATCTCCCTGGGCGGAATCGTCACGGCCCAGTCCATCCGGGTGGCCGGCGACGAACTCGACAACGCGATCATCCAGCACATCAAGAAGGAGTACAGCCTCCTCCTCGGTGAGCGCACCGCCGAACAGATCAAGATCACCATCGGTTCGGCGTACGACCTCGACAAGGACGAGCACACCGAGATCCGGGGCCGCGACCTCGTCTCCGGCCTGCCCAAGACCGTCGTCATCTCGGCAGCCGAGGTCCGCAAGGCCATCGAGGAGCCGGTCAACGCCATCGTCGACGCCGTCAAGACCACCCTCGACAAGTGCCCGCCGGAGCTCTCCGGCGACATCATGGACCGCGGCATCGTCCTCACCGGCGGCGGCGCCCTGCTCCGCGGCCTCGACGAGCGGCTGCGCCGGGAGACCGGCATGCCCATCCACATCGCCGAGGACCCGCTGGACTCCGTGGCACTCGGATCCGGCAAGTGCGTGGAGGAGTTCGAGGCGCTCCAGCAGGTCCTGGACGCCCAGCCCCGGCGGTAGCCCCCGGCCGCGTACAGATCCCCCGCACGGGGGGCATACGGAACACAAGGATCCGCCGTACGGGTGCTGTCGCGCCCGTACGGCGGATCGTTGATATACAGACACAGACGATTCCGATGAGGAAGGCACGGCCGCCGCACGTGAGGGACACACGAGAGAGCCGGCTGCTCCTGGTACTGCTGGTCGCCATCGCGTTCGCGCTGATCACGGTGGACATCCGGGCGGGCGAGGAGTCCCCGGTCGACGGTGCCCGGCGCGCCGCCGCAGCGGTCCTGGGACCGGTCGAGATGGGAGTGGCGACCGCGGTCGACCCGGTCGCCAACGCCATAGGAGCGGTACGGGACTCCGGCGAGCGACACAGCCGGATCACCGTGCTGGAACGCGAGAACGCCGCCCTGAAGCTCAAACTGGGCAGCGAGGACCGCACCCGCAGCCGCATCCAGGAACTCGACACCATGCTCAAGCGGGCCGGCGCCGGCCAGTACGGCATCAAGGGCGCCGAGGTCATCGCCATGGGAGCGGCCCAGGGCTTCTCCTGGACCGTCACCATCGACGCCGGCAGCAAGGACGGCATCCAGCGCGACATGACCGTCCTCAACGGCGACGGGCTCGTCGGCCGGGTCACCACCGTCGGTCCCGACACCAGCACCGTACTGCTCGCCAACGACCCGGACTTCACCGTCGGCACCCGCCTGGAGAAGACCGGCGAACTCGGCTTCGCCACCGGACAGGGCGACCGCGCCCTGTCCGTCCAGATGCTCAACGGCCGCGCCCGGATCAGTCCCGGCGACCGCCTCGTCACCTTCGGCTCCCGCGCCAACAAGCCGTTCGTGCCCGGGGTACCGCTCGGCGAGGTGGTCCGCATCGACCCCGCCGGCAGCGGACTCACCCGGACGGTCCACGTCCGCCCGTTCGTCGGCTTCTCCCGCCTCGACATCGTCGGCGTGGTCGTGGTGCCGCCCCGCCAGGACCCGCGCGACGCCGTCCTCCCGCCCAAGCCCGAGCCCCCGAAGCCCACTCCGACGGTCACCGTCACGGTCACGCCCTCCCCGGCCGTGTCCGGCCGCCCCACGGACGAGGAGGAGCGCTAGAGCCATGCCCTTCAACCGGATCCTGCTCTCCTCCACCCTGGTCGTCGTCGCCCTCGTCGTCCAGGTCACCATCCTGGGCCGGCTCCAACTCCCCGGCGCCGTCCCCGACCTGATGCTGCTCACCGTGGTCGCCCTGTCCCTGGTGTACGGGCCGACCTCGGGCGCCCTGGTCGGCTTCGGGGCCGGGCTCCTCGCCGACCTCGCCCCGCCCGCCGACCACGCCGCCGGCCGCTACGCCCTGGTGCTCTGCGTCATCGGCTACCTCGCCGGGCTCGCCCGCCCGGACAACGGCCGCTTCCGTTCGGTCTGGGGCCCGATGCTCACCGTGGTCGCCGCCGCCCTCGGCTCGATCATGCTCTACGTGGGCGTCGGCGCCCTGGTCGGCGACACCGCCGAACGCCACGTGGGCCTCGCCGGACTGCTGTTCAGCGCGGTCCTCTACGACCTGCTGCTCGCGCCGTTCACGGTGCCGTTCATCATGGCCCTGGCGCGCCGCGCCGAGAACGACCCGATGGCCGTGGAGGCCGGCGGCGGACCGCCCCAGGGCACCGACGTCTCCTCCGGCTGGCTGGCCGGCGGCACCGGCCTGCGCATCAACAGCCCGCGCGGCGGCCTCCGCCTGAAGACGGCGCGGGGCCGCGCCAACCGGGCCGGCCGGATAAAGGGCGTCAAGGGCGTGAAGAGCGTCAAGAAGCTGTGAGGGGGGAACCCGAGGCATGACCAACATCCCCGAGACCGGCCGCACCCCCCGGGTGCAGATCCGGCTCGTCATCATCCAGGTACTCGTCTTCTCGCTGCTGGTCACCCTCGGCGGGCGCCTGTGGTACCTGCAGATCCGCCAGGGCCACGAGTACGCCGACGAGGCCAGGAGCAACCACGTCCAGAGGGTCGTCCAGCCCGCCGTCCGGGGCGACATCCTCGACGCCCGCGGCGTCCCGCTCGCCGACAACGAGACCCGCCTCGTCGTCTCCGCGTCCCGCACCGAGCTCATGAAGATAAAGGACAAGGGCAAGGCCGTCCTGACGCGCCTCGCCGGGGTCCTCGACATGAAGCCGCAGGACGTCATGGACAAGATCCGGCTCTGCGACTCCAAGACCCCCAAGCCCTGCTGGAACGGCTCCCCGTACCAGCCGATCCCGGTCACCCTGGAAGCCACCACCCAGCAGGCCCTCCAGATCCGCGAACGCCCCGAGGACTTCCCCGGCATCACCGCCGAACCCATGGCCGTACGCCGCTACCCGGCACTCGGCGGCGCCCGCGCCGCGCAGGTCCTCGGCTACCTCTCGCCGGTCACCGACGACGAGATCCAGAAGGCCAAGAACACCGACTCCCCGCACCTGCGCTCCGACCAGGTCGGCCGCTCCGGCATCGAACGCACCTACGACAAGGAGCTGCGCGGCAAGGCGCAGGTCACCTCGTACGAGGTCGACAACCTCGGCCGGGTCATGGGCGAGACCAAGTCCGACCCGGGCGTGGCCGGGTCCACCCTGGTCACCAGCATCGACGCCCGCGTCCAGGCCGTCGCCGAGTACGAGCTCCACCAGGCGATGAAGACCGTCCGCAAGGAGACCGACCGGATCACCGGCCGCAAGTACGAGGCCGACGCCGGCGCCGTCGTCGTCATGGAGTCCAGGACGGGCCGCATCGTCGCGATGGCCTCCCAGCCCGACTACGACCCCAACGTCTGGGTCGGCGGCATCTCCGGCGCCGACTACGCCAGGCTCACCAGCAAGAACTCCAACTACCCGCTGCTCAACCGGGCCATCCAGGGCCAGTCCCCGGCCGGCTCCATCTTCAAGGTGGTGTCGGCGAGCGCAGCCGTCCGCGCCGGCTACCCCTTCGACTCCAAGTACAACTGCAGCGCCTCCTACAACATGGGCGGCCGGAGCTTCGCCAACTTCGAGTCCAAGGGCCACGGCCCCATCACCCTCGGCGAAGCCCTCAAGTTCTCCTGCAACACCGTCTTCTACGCCCTCGGCCACAAGGAGTGGAACCGCGACGGCGGCCTGAGCCCCAAGAAGGACGCCCACGACTGGTTCTACCGGACCGCCCGCGACTTCGGGCTCGGCTCCGAGACCGGCATCGACCTCCCCAACGAGGTCACCGGCCGGATCCCGGACCGCCAGTGGAAGCGGAGCTTCTGGGAGGCCAACAAGGACGCCTGGTGCAAGCAGGGCAAGAAGGGCGGCAGCTACGTCGAGCAGATCGCCTACGAGAGCTGCCTCGAGGGCAACCAGCTGAAGGCCTACGACAGCATCAACTTCGCCATCGGCCAGGGCGACGTCCTCGTCACCCCCATCCAGATGGCCACCGCCTACGCGGCCATCAGCAACGGCGGCACCCTCCACGACCCCACCGTCGGCAAGGCCGTCGTCGGCCCCGACGGCACCGTCCGGGAGATCAAGCCGAAGGCCCACGGCAAGCTGCCCGTCGACGCCGCCACCATCAAGGACCTCGACCACGGCCTGCGCATGGTCGTCGAGCCCGGCGGCACCGCCGCCTGGCGCTTCGGCGGCTGGCCGCAGGACAAGATCCCGATGCGCGCCAAGACCGGCACCGCCCAGGTCTACGGCAAGCAGACCACCTCCTGGCTGGCGACCTACACCGACGACTTCACCATCGTCATGACCATCTCCCAGGGCGGCACCGGCTCCGGCGCCTCCGGTCCCGCCGTGCGCAACCTCTACAACGCGATCTACGGCCTGACCATGGACGGCAAGCAGGACCTCAGGAAGGCCCTGCTGCCCAAGCCCGAGGCGAAGCTGCCCACCGTCAACCCCGACGGCACCATCGACGCCCCCGAGATCAAGCCGTACGTACCCCCGTCCCCGGAAGACCTGGCGCCGCCCGCGCTCGCCGGCCCGCCGCCGCTGCGGCATGACTGAGACGTGATGATGCAGACCGCCAACAAGTTCTCCGTTTCCCGGTACGCGCCCGAGAAGGGCCCGCTCGCCCGGCTGACGGCACGCGACTCGGTGCTGCGCCGGCTCGACTGGGCGATACTGCTGTCGGGCCTGGCGCTGTCACTGATCGGCTCCCTGCTGGTCTGGTCCGCGACCCGCCACCGGGACTACCTCAACCAGGGCGACCCGCAGTACTTCCTCTGGCGCCACCTGCTCAACACCGGCATCGGCTTCGTCCTGATGATCGGTACGGTCTGGCTCGGCCACCGCACCCTGCGCGGCGCCGTCCCGGTCCTGTACGGGCTCTCGCTGGTGCTGGTGGCGGCCGTGCTCACCCCGCTCGGCGCCACCATCAACGGCGCCCACGCCTGGATCGTCATCGGCGGCGGGTTCTCGCTCCAGCCGTCCGAGTTCGTCAAGGTCACGATCATCCTGGTGATGGCCATGCTGCTGGCCGCCCGCGTGGACGCGGGCGACCTGGAGCACCCCGAGCACCGCACCGTCGTCAAGGCGCTGTGCCTGGCCGCCGCGCCCATGGGCATCGTCATGCTGATGCCCGACCTGGGCTCGGTCATGGTGATGGTGGTGATCGTGCTGGGGGTCCTGCTGGCCTCCGGCGCCTCCAACCGCTGGGTGCTCGGGCTGATCGGCTCCGGAGCGGCCGGAGCGATCCTGGTCTGGCAGCTGGGCGTCCTCGACCAGTACCAGATCAACCGCTTCGCCGCCTTCGCCAACCCCGAGCTCGACCCGGCGGGAGCCGGCTACAACACCAACCAGGCGCGCATCGCGATCGGCGGCGGCGGCCTGATGGGGTCCGGCCTGTTCAAGGGACCGCAGACCACCGGGCAGTTCGTGCCGGAGCAGCAGACCGACTTCGTGTTCACCGTGGCGGGGGAGGAGCTCGGCTTCGTCGGCGGCATCGTCATCCTGGGCCTGCTCGGGGTCGTGCTGTGGCGGGCCTGCGTGATCGCGCGGGAGACCACCGAGCTGTACGGCACGATCGTGGCCGCCGGCATCATCGCCTGGTTCGCCTTCCAGTCCTTCGAGAACATCGGCATGAACCTGGGGATCATGCCGGTGGCCGGCCTGCCGCTGCCGTTCGTCTCCTACGGAGGCTCGTCGATGTTCGCGGTCTGGGTCGCGGTGGGCCTGCTCCAGTCGATCCGCGTCCAACGCCCACTGAGCGCCTGACGGGTTCCCGCCGCCCGCCGCCCACCGGGGCCCGGCCCGCACCGGCCGGGCCCCGGCGGTACCCCCGATCCGGCCGAATCCGCCGTCAACCCGAGCACCGCGCGCCGTTCAGGACTACGTTCGAGGCATGGCGGACACGAAACGCGAGATCGAGCGCAAATTCGAGTTCACGAAACCCGAGGCTGAGCGGCGCGGGCTGCCCGACCTGACCGGAACGGCCGGCATCGCGGCCGTCCGCGACCAGGGCACCGCCGACCTCGACGCCGTCTACTACGACACCCCCGACCAGCGGCTCGCCGCCGACGGGCTCACCCTGCGCCGCCGCACCGGCGGGGCCGACGCCGGCTGGCACCTCAAACTGCCCGTCGCCCCCGGAGTCCGCGACGAGGTCCGGGCCGCCCTCAGCGACACCGTCCCCCAGTCCCTCGCCGCCCTCGTACGGTCCCGCGTCCGCGACAGCGCACCCCTGGAACCGCAGGTCCGGTTGCTCTCCTCACGCAAGGTCAGCCACCTCCTCGACGCCCACGGCACCCTGCTGGCCGAGCTCAGCACCGACACCGTCACCGCCGAACGCCGCGACACCTCCGCCTCCTGGACCGAGGTCGAGGTCGAACTCGCCGACGACACCGACCCCGCCCTCCTCGACGCCGTCGAGAAGGTCTTCAGGAAGGCCGGGCTCAAGGTCTCCGACGCCCCCTCCAAACTCGCCCGCGCCCTCACCGAGACCGGCGCCGAACCCCCCGCCCGCCCCGCCCCCGACCCCGCGGACCCGACGGCCGGCGCGCACGTCCTGGCGTACCTGCGCGAACAGGTCGACGCCCTGATCGCCCACGACCCCGCGGTACGCCGCGACGAACCCGACTCCGTCCACCAGATGCGGGTCGTCTCCCGCCGCCTGCGCAGCGCCCTCAAGACCTACCGCAAGGTCCTCGACCGCGACGTCACCGACCCCGTCGGCGAGGAGCTCCGCTGGCTCGGCGCGGAACTCGGCGTCGACCGCGACCAGGAGGTCCTCCACGAGCACTTCCGGACCGCGGTCGCCGAACTGCCCCGCGACCTCGTCTCCGGACCCGTCCGCGGACGGCTCCGCACCTGGAACGACACCCGCCGCTCCGCATCCCGCCGCCGCGCCCTCGCGGCCCTCGACAACCCCCGCCACCTCGCCCTCCTCGACGCCCTGGAGAGCCTCCTCGCCGACCCGCCGCTGCTGCCCCGGGCCGCGAAACCCGCCCGGAAGGTGCTGCCCAAGGCGGTCCTGCGCGACTACGGCCGCCTCGCCACCCGCGTCGAGCACGCCCTCTCCCTCGACCCGGGAGAGGAACGCGACCGCGCCCTGCACGAGGCCCGCAAGGCCGCCAAGCGCGCCCGCTACGCCGCCGACGCCGCCGGCGGAGCCCTCGGCAAGCCCGCCGAGAAGTTCTCCAAGGCCATGAAGTCGGTCCAGACCCTGCTCGGCGAACACCAGGACGGCGTCGTCGCCCGCGGCGCGCTCCTCGACCTCACCCACCAGGCCAACGGAGCCGGCGAGCCCTCCTTCACCTGGGGCCTGCTGTACGGCCGTGAGGAGGCCAGGACGGAACGGATCGAACGCGACCTTCCGGACACCTGGGCCGAAGCCTCGGACCCCTCCCTCCGGGCCGCCCTGCGATGATCACGGCGGGCAGGGGCCGGCGCGCCTCGAGGTACGCTTGAGAGTCATCCCCTGCCCGCTTCACGAAAGTCGCGTGATGTCCGAGTCGGTCTTCCCACAGCTCGAAGCTCTGCTCCCGCATGTGCAGAAGCCCATCCAGTACGTCGGCGGTGAGCTCAACTCCACCGTCAAGCCCTGGGAGAGCGCGGACGTCCGCTGGGCGCTCATGTACCCGGACGCGTACGAGGTCGGCCTGCCCAACCAGGGCGTCATGATCCTCTACGAGGTACTGAACGAGCAGGAGGGCGTCCTCGCGGAGCGCACCTACAGCGTGTGGCCCGACCTGGAGGCCCTGATGCGCGAGCACCGGGTCCCCCAGTTCACCGTGGACTCCCACCGCCCCGTCTCCGCCTTCGACGTGTTCGGCCTGTCCTTCTCCACCGAGCTGGGCTACACGAACATGCTCACCGCCCTGGACCTGGCGGGCATCCCGCTGGAGTCCAAGGACCGCACCGTCGACCACCCGATCGTCCTGGCCGGCGGCCACGCCGCCTTCAACCCGGAGCCGATCGCCGACTTCATCGACGCCGCGGTCATCGGCGACGGCGAGCAGGCCGTCCTCGACATGACGGCCATCATCCGGGCCTGGAAGGCGGAGGGCCGCCCCGGCGGGCGCGAGGAGGTCCTCTTCCGCCTCGCCAGGACCGGCAACATCTACGTGCCCGGCTTCTACGACGTCGAGTACCTGCCGGACGGCCGCATCGGCCGCGTCGTCCCGAACAGGTCGGGCGTCCCGTGGCGCGTGTCCAAGCACACCGTCATGGACCTCGACGAGTGGCCGTACCCCAAGCAGCCGCTCGTCCCGCTCGCCGAGACCGTCCACGAGCGGATGTCCGTCGAGATCTTCCGCGGCTGCACCCGCGGCTGCCGTTTCTGCCAGGCCGGCATGATCACGCGCCCCGTGCGGGAGCGAAGCATCACCGGCATCGGCGAGATGGTGGAACGCGGCCTGAAGGCCACGGGCTTCGAGGAGGTCGGCCTCCTCTCCCTCTCCTCCGCGGACCACACGGAGATCGCGGACATCGCCAAGGGCCTCGCGGACCGCTACGAGGACGACAAGATCGGCCTGTCCCTGCCCTCCACCCGGGTGGACGCCTTCAACGTCGACCTGGCCAACGAGCTCACCCGCAACGGCCGCCGGTCCGGCCTCACCTTCGCCCCCGAGGGCGGCTCCGAGCGCATGCGCAAGGTCATCAACAAGATGGTCTCGGAGGAGGACCTGATCCGTACGGTCGCGACGGCCTACGGCAACGGCTGGCGACAGGTGAAGCTGTACTTCATGTGCGGCCTGCCCACCGAGACCGACGAGGACGTGCTCCAGATCGGCGACATGGCGGTCAACGTCATCGCCAAGGGCCGCGAGGTCTCCGGCCAGAACGACATCCGCTGCACGGTCTCCATCGGCGGTTTCGTCCCCAAGCCGCACACCCCCTTCCAGTGGGCCCCGCAGCTCTCCGCCGAGGAGACCGACGCCCGCCTGGCGAAGCTCCGCGACAAGATCCGCGGCGACAAGAAGTACGGCCGTTCCATCGGCTTCCGCTACCACGACGGCAAGCCGGGCATCGTCGAGGGCCTGCTCTCCCGCGGCGACCGCCGCGTCGGCGACGTCATCCGCGCCGTGTACGAGGACGGCGGCCGCTTCGACGGCTGGCGCGAGCACTTCTCGTACGACCGCTGGATGCAGGCCGCGGAGAAGACCCTCCCCGCGTACGGCGTGGACGTCGCCTGGTACACCACCCGCGAGCGCACCTACGAGGAGGTCCTGCCCTGGGACCACCTGGACTCCGGCCTGGACAAGGACTGGCTCTGGGAGGACTGGCAGGACGCCCTCGACGAGACCGAGGTCGAGGACTGCCGCTGGACCCCGTGCTTCGACTGCGGCGTGTGCCCCCAGATGGACACGCACATCCAGATCGGCCCCACCGGCAAGAAGCTCCTGCCGCTGACCGTGGTCAAGTAACCGCCCTGAAAGCCCCCCGCCGAGGGGGGCTTTCGCGTATCCGGGACGCAGGCGTCACCCGCCTCCGTACCCGCCGGCCGGCGGAACCCGGAAGCATCGTCCGAGTGTCCTGAGGGGCATGAGCGCGACGACGAATAGGCCCCCGCAGTCCCCGCCCGCCGCCGGAGGCTGCCTCGGGGCGGTGGCCAAGGCGGTGGCCCTCGTGGTCGTACTGCCCCTGCGGCTGGTCTGGGACCTGGTCGTCGCCGCGGCGCGGGCCGTGCACCGGCACCTGCTGCGGCCCCTGCACCGGTACCTGCTCGCCCCCGTCGGCCGCGCCCTGGCCTGGGTGTGCCTCCTCCTGCTGCGGCTGGTGTTCGTCTGGCCCTGGGCCGGGCTCTGGCGGTACGTGCTGCGGCCCCTCGCCGCCGCCGCGGGCTGGGCGGGCCGCGGCCTGTACGTCCACCTGCTCGCGCCGGCCGGGCGGCTCCTGTACCGGTGGCTGCTGCGTCCCCTCGGCATCGCCACCGGCTGGGCCGCGGGCCTGCTGTGGCGGTACCTCCTGAAGCCGGCCGGAACCGCCCTCCTCTGGGCGGGGCGGCAACTGTGGACCTACCTGCTGGGACCGGTCTGGCGAGCGGTGGTGTGGGCCTGGCACGTGGCCGGGCGCACCCTCCGCGCGGTGTGGCGGGCGGTGAAGTGGGTCGGCCGGGTGACCGTCGGACGGCCCGCGACCCGGGTGTACCGGCACGTGCTCACACCCGTCGGCCACGTCCTGCGCGAGGCCTGGCGGACCGTGCGGGACGCCGTCCGCACCGCCCGCGACGAGGTCCGCCGCGCCCTGTGGGGTACGTCGCCCCGGGAACCGTCGAGGTCACGGGCGCGTACTCTGGGTAGTACGACAGCCAGAGGTGCGGCCCGGAAGCCGCCCCGGCTGCGAAAGACGTCACAGGGCGGAGCCTGAGCGCTCGCGCCCCGCACAAGGAGAAGAACCACTGGGCAAGCGACAGCCCGAAGGCCCGCCGCCCGCACCCGCGGTGCAGCGCATCCGACTGCGCTACACCAAGCGCGGCCGCCTCCGGTTCACCAGCCACCGGGACTTCCAGCGCGCCTTCGAGCGGGCCCTGCGCCGCGCCGAGGTGCCGATGGCCTACTCGGCGGGCTTCACCCCGCACCCGAAGGTCTCGTACGCGAACGCCGCACCCACCGGCACCGGCAGCGAGGCCGAATACCTGGAGATCGCCCTCACCGCGCACCGCGATCCCGAGAAGCTCCGCGAGCTCCTCGACGAGTCGCTGCCGGTCGGGCTCGACATCACCGACGCCGTGGAGGCGCGCACCTCCGGTCTCGCCGACCGGCTCACCGCCTCCATCTGGGAGCTGCGCCTGGAAGGCGTGGACGTCGCCGAGGCCGAGCAGGCCACGGCCCGCTTCCTGGCCGCCGACACCGTCGAGGTGCAGCGCAGGACCAAGAACGGCATGCGCACCTTCGACACCCGCGGTGCTGTAGTCGGCATCGAGGTACTTCCGAGCGAGGGTGATAGGACGCCGGACAGTGCCTGTGCGATACTGCGGCTGGTTGTTCGGCACGTGACACCTGCCGTTCGACCCGACGACGTCCTGTCCGGTCTCCGAGCTGTGGCCGACCTGGCGCCGCCGGTCCCCGCAGCGGTGACCAGGCTGGCGCAGGGGCTCTTCGACGAGGAGTCCGGCACGGTGACCGACCCGCTCGCGCCCGACCGCGAGGCAGTCACGGCCGCCCCACCCACGGCCGCCGTAACCGCCGCCGCGAAGGCGCCGGAAGGTCCCGCCGCGTAAGGACGCGTTGCCGCGCAGCCCTGGCACTCGGGAGCCACCTGGGTCGGGCCGCGCACTGACCTGAAGACTTCCGCCAGGCCGTACGCACATCACGTACGGAACCGGCGGCCTTGACCTACAGCTTCCCGCGAGGCGCACGCGCCCCGGAGGCCGGCTCCGCGCTCATCACGCGGGGCCGCGCCGGACCGGATGTCAGCCGCGGCGCCCGGGAGCGTGAGGGAGAACCGCCCGCATGCCGAACAACGAAATCGAGAACCCCGCCGCCGGAGCCGAGAGCCCGAGCGACAACCTGCCGCCGCGCCGGCGCCGCCGCGCCGCGTCCCGGCCGGCCGGCCCGCCGGGAGGTGCCGCGGCCGCCGCCGAGCAGGCCCCGGCCGCTCCGGCCGCCGAGACGCCGGCCGCCCCCGCCGAGGAGGCTCCGGCCGCCGCCCCGGCCCGTACCCGCCGCCGCGCCACCCGCGCCGCCGCCGCGCCCGTCGCGCCGGCCGCGGAGGCCGCCGTCGTGGTGGAGACCCCCGCCGTCGAGGCCCCCGAGGCCCCCGAGGCTCCGGTCGCGGA
>NZ_JBIBBM010000003.1:370942-567119 GCF_042900645.1 Streptomyces sp. NPDC012888
GCGGAAGCCGCCGGGGCCGCTGAGGTCGCCGAGGCCGCGCCGAAGGGCCGTACGCGCCGCCGGGCCACCCGTGCCGCGACCGCTCCGGTCGCGGAGGCCGCCGAGGTCCCCGAGGCCCCCCAGGTGGTCGAGGCTCCGGTCGCGGAAGCCGCCGGGGCCGCTGAGGTCGCCGAGGCCGCGCCGAAGGGCCGTACGCGCCGCCGGGCCACCCGTGCCGCGACCGCTCCGGTCGCGGAGGCTCCGGTGGAGGAGGCCCCCGAGGCCCCCGAGAGCGTCGAGGCTCCGGTTGCGGAAACCGCCGAGGTCGCCGAGGCCGCGCCGAAGGGCCGTACCCGCCGTCGGGCGACGCGCGCCGTGACCGCTCCGACCGAGGCCGAGCCCGCCGCCGAGGCCGCAGTCGAGACCGCCGAGGCCCCGCAGGCCCCGCAGGCCGCCCAGGCCCCCGTGACCGTCGCGGACGTCGTCGACGCGCCCAAGGGCCGTACCCGTCGCCGCGCCACCCGGGCCACCGCCCCCGCGCAGCCGGTCGAGCCCGCGCCCGCCGCCGAAGAGGCCCCCGCGCCGCGTGGCCGCCGGGTCACCCGTCCCGCGGTGCCCGTCTTCCAGGCCCCGGTGTTCGCCGAGCCGATGTTCCAGACCCCGGAGACCGCTGCCGCGGCGGCCGCCGCCGCGCACCTCGCCGCTCAGGAGGCCGAAGCCGAGGAGGCCGAGGAGGAGACCGAGACCGAGGCCGTCGCCGAGGCTCCCGCGAGGCCCTCCGGCCGTCGCCGTCGCCGCCGTGGCGAGGCCGCCGCCGAGCCCGAGCCGGTCGTCGAGACCGTCCCGGCCGAGGTCGCCGACCTCCCGGAGGTGGAGGAAGAGGCCGAGTCCGAAGCGGAGGCCGAGGAGTCGGACGAGCGTCCGTCGCGCCGCCGTCGCCGTGGTGGCCGCCGTCGTCGTCGCGGCGAGGCCGTCGACCTCGACGAGGCCGCCGAGGAGATGGAGGAGGCCGAGGAGGCCGCCGCCGGGTCCGAGGAAGAGGACGAGGAGGAAGAGGACGAGGGCACCGGCGCCCTGGGTTCCGCCTCCAGCCGCCGTCGCCGTCGCCGCCGTCGCCGCTCCGGTGACGCCGGCACCGAGGCCGAGGCCGCCGAGGAGGACGGCGTCCGCACCGTCGTCAAGGTGCGCGAGCCGCGTCCGGCGCGGGAGAGGGAGCCCGGTTCGAGCACGGACGAGGTGCAGTCCATCAAGGGCTCCACCCGCCTGGAGGCCAAGAAGCAGCGCCGCCGCGAGGGCCGCGAGCAGGGCCGCCGACGTGTCCCGATCATCACCGAGGCCGAGTTCCTGGCCCGCCGCGAGGCAGTCGAGCGCGTGATGGTCGTCCGCCAGAACGGCGAGCGCACCCAGATCGGCGTCCTCGAGGACAACGTGCTCGTCGAGCACTACGTCAACAAGGAGCAGGCCACCTCGTACGTCGGCAACGTCTACCTGGGCAAGGTCCAGAACGTGCTGCCGTCGATGGAGGCCGCCTTCATCGACATCGGCAAGGGCCGCAACGCCGTCCTGTACGCCGGCGAGGTCAACTTCGAGGCGCTCGGCATGGCCAACGGGCCGCGCCGCATCGAGTCCGCCCTGAAGTCCGGCCAGTCCGTGCTGGTCCAGGTCACCAAGGACCCGATCGGCCACAAGGGCGCCCGCCTGACCTCTCAGGTCTCGCTGCCCGGCCGCTACCTGGTCTACGTGCCCGAGGGCTCGATGACCGGCATCAGCCGCAAGCTGCCCGACACCGAGCGCGCCCGGCTGAAGACCATCCTCAAGAAGATCGTCCCCGAGGACGCGGGCGTCATCGTGCGCACCGCCGCCGAGGGCGCCAGCGAGGACGAGCTGCGCCGCGACGTCGAGCGCCTGCAGGCGCAGTGGGAGGACATCCAGAAGAAGTCGAAGCAGATCTCGACCTCGTCGCCGAGCCTGCTGTACGGCGAGCCGGACATGACGGTCCGCGTCGTCCGCGACATCTTCAACGAGGACTTCTCCAAGGTCATCGTCAGCGGTGACGAGGCGTGGGAGACCATCCACGGCTACGTCTCGCACGTCGCGCCGGACCTCGCGGGCCGCCTGCAGCGCTGGACCTCCGAGGTGGACGTCTTCGCGACGTACCGGATCGACGAGCAGCTGGCCAAGGCGCTCGACCGCAAGGTGTGGCTGCCCTCGGGCGGCTCCCTGGTGATCGACAAGACCGAGGCGATGGTCGTCATCGACGTCAACACCGGCAAGTTCACGGGCCAGGGCGGGAACCTGGAGGAGACCGTCACCCGGAACAACCTGGAGGCGGCCGAGGAGATCGTGCGCCAGCTGCGGCTGCGCGACCTGGGCGGCATCGTCGTCATCGACTTCATCGACATGGTGCTGGAGTCCAACCGGGACCTGGTGCTGCGGCGCATGCTGGAGTGCCTGGGCCGGGACCGTACGAAGCACCAGGTCGCCGAGGTCACCTCGCTGGGCCTGGTCCAGATGACCCGCAAGCGGGTGGGCCAGGGCCTGCTGGAGTCGTTCTCCGAGACCTGCGTCCACTGCAACGGGCGCGGTGTGATCGTCCACATGGAGCAGCCGGCCGCGGTCGGCGGCGGCAACGGCAAGCGGGCGCGCAAGCGCGGCGGCCGGGGCCACGAGCACGAGCACGACCTGGCGTTCGAGGCGGTCGAGACCGCCGCGTCCGTTCCGGCCGTGGAGACCGAGTCGGAGGCCGAGGTCGCGGCGGAGGCCGCCGCTCCGGTGGCTCTTCCGGAGCCGGCGTTCACGCCGGACGAGGAGCTGTACGGCAGCGCCGCCGAGGCGGAGGCCGCGGCGGGCCTGAGCCCGCGCCGCAACCGCCGCCGCGCCACCCGCAAGGCCACGGCCCCGGCCGGTGCCCCGCGCTCCGCGCGGGCCGTGCCGGCCCAGGCCGCGGAGCCGGCCGTCGAGCCGGTCGCCGAGCCGGTCGCCGAGGCCGTGGTGGAGCCGGTGGTGCAGGCCGAGCCGGTGACCGAGCCCGCGGACACCGTCCTGGAGCCGGCCGCCGAGGTCGTCGCCGAGGCCGTGGCGGCGGCGGAGACCGTCGAGGCCACCGCGGTGGCCGAGCCGGAGCCGGTCGTCGAGGCCGCCCCGGCGCGTCCGCGCCGCCGTGCCACCCGCAAGGCCACCGCTCCGGCGGGTTCGCCGAAGCCGGCCGAGGCCGCTGCCGAGGCCGCTGCCGAGGTCGTCGTCCCGGCGGTCGAGGCCGCCGCGGTGACCGAGCCGGTGGCCGAGCCGGTGGCCGAGCCGGAGCCGGTCGTCGAGGCCGCCCCGGCGCGTCCGCGCCGCCGTGCCACCCGCAAGGCCACCGCTCCGGCCGGTTCCCCGGCGGGCGCCGAGGCCGCGGTCGTGGTCGTCGGCACCCCGGCCGAGACGGAGACGGCCGAGGCCGAAGCCCCGGCGGAGGCCGCGGCCGAGTCCGAGGCTCCGGCCGAGGAGACGGCTCCGGCCAAGAAGACGGCCCGTAAGACGGCTGCCAAGAAGGCCCCGGCGAAGAAGGCCGTCGCCAAGAAGACGACGACCGCGAAGAAGGCCGTCGCCAAGAAGACGACGGCGAAGAAGACCACGGCCAAGAAGGCGACCAAGAAGACCGCGGCGGCGGAGCAGAACGCTCCCTCCGTCACGGCCTCCACCGACACGGACGCCTGACCGGACCGGACCAGGTCGCACGACGACGGACCGCCCCGGCCCCGCACCCGCGGGCCGGGGCGGTCCCGTATGCGCGGAACGAGGACCCCGATGGACGTCACCGGCGTCGACAGCGTCTTCCTGGCCCGAGGACCGGCGGGACCGGCCGTGGAGGCCTTCCTCGACGCGTGGCTCGTCCGCTGGCCCGCTGCTCTACCAGCCGCCGGCCCGGCCGCTGCTGACCGTACGCGCCGCGCAGGACCCGTACCGGGACCTCCCGGCGGGCGAGTCCGGCGGCTACGAGCCGTACGACGTCGAGCTGGTCGGCGCCGGCCTCGCGCTGGTCACCGCGGTGACGCCCGGCCCGCCGGGGGACCCGTTCACGGACGCGGTGCACGGGGAGCTGCGCCGCGCCCTCGCCGCCGCGGGGACCCGGTTTGACCTCTGAAACCCCTGCCCGTAACCTTGGCCGTCGGCGTGTCTACGTGCGCGCCAGCCACTGAGCACCTCACCTCCCGGGCCGCAAGCGGCACGGGGGAGGCCGCCCGCGTTCCGCGGGGTCGGCTGGCTTCAGGGGTTCCATTCGAGCGAGAGAGAGATCCGCGTGTACGCCATCGTGCGCAGCGGTGGTCGCCAGCACAAGGTTGCTGTCGGCGACATCGTTGAGGTTGACAAGATTTCCACTGCCCAGGTTGGCGACACGGTCGAGCTCTCGACCCTGCTCGTTGTCGACGGCGACGCCGTGACCTCCGACCCGTGGGTCCTGGCCGGCATCAAGGTCCAGGCCGAGGTCGTGGACCACCACAAGGGCGCCAAGATCGACATCCTGCGCTACAAGAACAAGACGGGCTACCGCCGTCGCCAGGGTCACCGTCAGCAGTACACGGCGATCAAGGTCACGTCCATCCCGACGGCCGCGAAGTAAAGAGGGACTGAGCAATGGCACACAAGAAGGGCGCATCGTCCACCCGGAACGGTCGCGACTCCAATGCCCAGCGGCTCGGCGTGAAGCGCTTCGGCGGTCAGGTCGTTTCCGCTGGTGAGATCCTCGTCCGCCAGCGCGGCACCCACTTCCACCCGGGCGCCGGTGTCGGCCGTGGTGGCGACGACACGCTGTTCGCCCTGCAGGCCGGCGCGGTGCAGTTCGGCACCCACCGTGGCCGCAAGGTCGTGAACATCGTTCCGGCCGCCTGATCCGATCATCTGATCTAGGCGTTCGAAACTCACCGAGGGCGGATCTGAGTCTTCCCGGCTGTGCCGGGAAGCGGGTCCGCCCTCGGCGCGTTACACAGGCAGTAGCGCACGGACTTTCCCGTACATCGCTGTACATCTCTGGAGGAACAACCATGACCACCTTCGTGGACCGCGTCGAGCTGCACGTCGCCGCGGGTAACGGAGGCCACGGCTGCGCCTCCGTACACCGGGAGAAGTTCAAGCCGCTCGGCGGCCCCGACGGCGGCAACGGTGGCCGCGGCGGCGACGTGATCCTGACCGTCGACCAGTCGATCACCACGCTGCTGGAGTACCACCACAGCCCGCACCGCAAGGCCACCAACGGCAAGCCCGGCGAGGGCGGCAACCGCTCCGGCAAGGACGGCCAGGACCTGGTCCTGCCCGTTCCGGACGGCACGGTCGTCCTCGACAAGCAGGGCAACGTCCTCGCCGACCTGGTCGGCGAGGGCACCACCTACGTCGCCGCCCAGGGCGGCCGTGGCGGCCTCGGCAACGCCGCGCTCGCCTCGGCCCGCCGCAAGGCGCCCGGTTTCGCGCTGCTCGGCGAGCCCGGTGACCTCGGCGACATCGTCCTGGAGCTGAAGACCGTCGCCGACGTGGCCCTCGTCGGCTACCCCAGCGCCGGCAAGTCCTCGCTGATCTCGGTGCTCTCCGCGGCCAAGCCGAAGATCGCCGACTACCCGTTCACCACCCTGGTCCCGAACCTGGGCGTGGTCACCGCCGGCTCCACCGTCTACACCATCGCCGACGTCCCCGGCCTGATCCCCGGCGCCAGCCAGGGCCGCGGCCTGGGCCTGGAGTTCCTCCGGCACGTGGAGCGCTGCTCCGTGCTGGTGCACGTACTGGACACCGCCACCCTGGAGTCCGACCGGGACCCGGTCTCCGACCTCGACGTCATCGAGGAGGAGCTGCGGCTCTACGGCGGCGGCCTGGAGAAGCGCCCCCGCCTGGTGGTGCTGAACAAGGTCGACGTCCCCGACGGCCGGGACCTCGCCGAGATGATCCGGCCCGAGCTGGAGGAGCGCGGCTACAAGGTCTTCGAGGTGTCCGCGGTGGCCCGTACGGGCCTGAAGGAGCTGTCCTTCGCCCTCGCGGAGATCGTGGCCCGGGCCCGGGCGCGCAAGCCCAAGCAGGAGGCCACCCGGATCGTCATCCGCCCGAAGGCCGTGGACGACGCGGGCTTCACCGTCACCTACGACGAGCAGGAGGACCTGTACCGCGTGCGCGGCGAGAAGCCGGAGCGCTGGGTCCGGCAGACCGACTTCAACAACGACGAGGCCGTCGGCTACCTGGCGGACCGGCTCAACCGCCTCGGCGTCGAAGAGCAGCTGATGAAGGCCGGCGCCCGTGCGGGCGACGGCGTGGCGATCGGCCCGGACGAGAACGCGGTGGTCTTCGACTGGGAGCCGACCATGATGGCCGGCGCCGAGATGCTCGGCCGCCGTGGCGAGGACCACCGCATGGACGCCCCCCGTCCGGCGGTCCAGCGCCGCAAGGACAAGGAAGCACAGCGCGGTGACGCCGCGCAGCGCGAATTCGACGAGTTCCGCCCGTTCTGATGACTCGCCCGCAGGGGTGAATCCAGGTTTACCCGGCTCCCGTAGGATCCGTCCGGTGAACAACCCATGCGTCAGCGTCGTCGTGATCGCCTACAACGACGCCGGGCTCGTGGGCGAGGCCGTCGCTTCGGCACTCGCCCAGGGCCCGGTCGTCCGCGAGGTGATCGCGGTGAACGACAGGTCGTCCGACGGCACCGGTGCGGTGCTGGACGGGCTGGCCGACGAGCACCCGCGCCTGAAGGTGATCCACCGGGCGGAGAACAGCGGCGGCTGCGGCACCCCCCGCAACGACGGCATCGCCGCCGCCACCGCCCCGTACGTGCTGTTCCTCGACAGTGACGACGTCCTGCCGGAGGGGGCCGCCGACGCCCTGGTGGCCGCCGCCACCAGACACGAGGCACAGGTCACCGTGGGCGCCTGCGTGCGCCGCGAGCTGCCGCACGGCAACGAGGTCCCCTGGGTGCCGGGCCTGTACACCCCGGGCGACGTGATCGAACGGCCGGACCAGCGGCCGGAGCTGGTCCGCGACACCCTCTGCGTCAACAAGCTCTACGAGCGGGAGTTCCTGGAGAAGAACGGGATCCGCTTCCCCGACGGCAGGTTCGTCTACGAGGACTTCGTCTTCACCGCGCGGGTGCTGGCCGCCGGCCCCCGCGTGGCCGTCATCGACGACCTGGTCTACGTCTGGCACGTGCGGCGCAGCGCAGCCCAGGTGTCGATCTCCCTGGACCGCAAGGACGTCGGCAACTGGCGCTCCCGAGTGGAGGCGCACCGGCGGGCCGCCGCGATCCTCCAGGCCTCCTCCCCGGAGCTCGGGCACGCCTGCCGGGTCAAGTTCCTGGAGTACGACCTGCGGATGTACCTCAGGGAGCTCGGCACCGACCCCGACTACCAGCGGGCCTGGTGGACGCTGACCCGCGAGTACCTGGACACCTTCGACGAGGCCGCCGTCGAGGCCACACCGGCGAAGGTCCGCTGGCTGGTGCGGGTCCTGCGGGCCACGCCCGTGCCGCCGGCCGGCACCGCCCGGCTGGCCCGGTTCGCCGCGGAGCCGCCCGCGCTGCTGCCGCCGTACGCGGTGTCCGCCGACGGCACCCCGGTGTGGAGCGAGGAGCTGCCCGGCGCCGTCCTGGACGGGCTCGCCGAGCTGCCGTTCGAGGAGCTCCCGGTCGCCGTCGACGCCCGCCCGGGCGGGGCCGGCGCGCTGGCCGTCCGGGTGCACGACCTGTACGGGCGGCTCGCGCAGGCCCGCCCGGCGACCGTGCGGCTGCTCTTCCTGCCCGCCGGAGGGGGCGAGCCGGTGTCGGAGCCCGCGGTTCCGCTCCGCGCCGCCGAGGAGGGCTCCTGGGCCGCGGAGGTGCCCTTCAAGCTCGCCGCGCTGACCGTGCTCGGCCGCCGTCGCGGCCTGCGCGGGATCCAGCTGTGGGACCTGCGGGCGGAGGTGCGCTGCGAGGACGGAAACGTCCTGGTTACCTCCTTGCGGCCGCTCGGTGACCTGCTGCGTCGCCGGGCGTTGTTCAGCAGCCGGTACGGTGTTCTGCTGGCGCAGTCCTACCGGACTGCTGCCGGAGGGCTCGCGCTGCGACTGGCAGCGGGGGCCAACGGCGTGGCGAGCCTCGCGCGCAACCGCCTCGGCCGGGCCCGCATGGGCCGTGGCGCCTAGCAGGGCGCCCGCACGACAACGGACAGACTCGGGAGACCCGTAATGACGTTTCTGATCACCGGTGGAGCCGGGTACATCGGCTCGCACGTCGTCCGCGCGATGGTCGCCGCGGGGGAGAAGGTCGTGGTCCTGGACGACCTGTCCACCGGTAACGAGGACCGGGTCCCCGAGGGCGTGCCCCTGGTGATCGGCTCGGTCCTGGACCGGCTGGTCCTCGACCAGACCATCCGCGAGCACAAGATCACCGGCGTGGTCCACCTGGCCGGCAAGAAGCAGGTCGGCGAGTCCGTCGAGAAGCCGCTGTACTACTACCACGAGAACGTGGAGGGCCTCCAGGTCCTGCTCGGCGCGGTCGCCGCCGCCGGCATCCGCAACTTCCTGTTCTCCTCCTCGGCCTCCGTCTACGGCATGCCCGACGTGGACCTGGTCACCGAGCAGACCCCGCCCGCGCCGCTCAGCCCGTACGGCGAGACCAAGCTGGCCGGCGAGTGGCTGGTCCGGGCGGCCGGCAAGGCGCACGGCATCGCCACCGCCTGCCTGCGCTACTTCAACGTGGCCGGCGCCGCGACCCCCGAGCTCGCCGACACCGGCGTGTTCAACCTGGTCCCGATGGTCTTCGAGCGGTACGACCGGGGCGAGGGCGCGCGGATCTTCGGCGACGACTACCCCACCCCGGACGGCACCTGCATCCGCGACTACATCCACGTCGAGGACCTCGCCGAGGCCCACGTGGCCGCCGCCCGCAAGCTCGCCGAGTGGGCGGGCGCCGGCGAGTACAAGGACCTCACCGTCAACATCGGCCGTGGCGAAGGCGTCTCCGTGCGCGAGATGGTCGACCTCCTCGGCGAACTGACCGGGCACGACCAGGCGCCGGTCGTCACTCCGCGCCGCCCCGGCGACCCGGCGAAGGTCGTCGCGTCCGCCGACCGGATCGCGGCCGAACTGGGCTGGAAGGCCCGCCACGACGTCCGCGAGATGATCGTCTCGGCGTGGGCCGGCTGGCAGGCCAACAAGAGCCTGGTCCACCACGAGCGCTGACCGGCGGGCCGCACGGCCCGGGTACACGAAGGAGGCCGCCGTCCCCGCTTCCCGGGGAGGGCGGCCTCCTTCACGTGCTCCTCGTGCCGCGCCGGCCGGCGGCTAGCGCTGCAGGAACGCGAACAGCTCTTCCCACCGGTCGGTGATCTCCGCACTGGAGTACCGCTTCACGTTGTGGAACGCGGCATCGCCCATCCGGTCCCGCAGCCCCTTGTCGGACATCAGCCGGTCCAGGTGCCCGGCCAGCTCCACCGTGTTGCCGAGCCGGGCCAGCAGGCCGTCCTCGGCGTGCGTGACGATCTCGCGGACGCCCGGCGCGCAGTCGAAGGCCACCGGGGCCACGCCCGCCGCCATCGCCTCCAGCAGCGTGATCGGGAAGCCCTCCGCGCGCGAGGCCTGCGCGAACACCGAGGCGCCGCGCAGCGCGCCCAGCACGTCACCGGTGCTGCCCATCCACTCCACCGAGTCGTCCAGGCCGAGGGAGGTGCAGTACGCGCGCAGCGTCGCCTCCTCCGCGCCGGCCCCGTAGATCCGCAGCTTCCAGTCGGGGTGCTGCGGCGCGGCGTCCGCCCAGGCGTCCAGCAGCAGGTCCACGCCCTTCTCGAAGGCGAGCCGGCCCACGCAGGCCACCACCTTCGCCTCGCGCGGCGCCGGCTCGTCCGGCATGAACGGCAGCGGGTTCGGCATGCTGCCGGTGTTGTCCATGCCCGCCCGGATCCACAGGTCCGCGTCCTCCGGGGTGAGCACCAGCATCCGGTCCACGTCCTTGTAGAACCGGCGGACCCGGGAGCCCCGCGAGGACTTGTGGCTGGCCTCGAACGACTCGTGGCTCATCCCGATCACGGTAAGCCCCTTGGTGTCGGCCAGCGCCACCCACTCCATCGCCCACACCTGGGTGCAGATCACCACGGCACCCGGCCGGGCCGCGCGGAACAGCCCGTTCAGCTTCTCCGCCTGCTCGTGCATGGCGGCCCGCCGGGCCGCCTGGCGGCGCCGCTCCGGCGCGTTCAGCTTCCCCTTGAGCCCGCGCAGCGCCCGCGGAGAGGGCGGCCGTACGTCGTACAGCGTGGTGGTCGCGTACGGCAGGTCCGCCGGGAACTCCTGGCGGATGTGGTCCTCGACCGGCGCGATGCCGATCACGTGGACGCGGTGGCCGCGGTCGCTCAGCAGCCGGGCCATCTGGTGCGACCAGGTCGTCACCCCGCCGATCTCGTCGACGCTGTTGGAGACGAAGAAGATGTCCCGGCTCACTTGCCGCTCCCCTTGAAGAACTTCTCGACGATCCGGCGGGCGGCGTCCCCGCGGTCGTACTCACCGAACTCGGCCAGGAAACGCTGCCTCGCCTCGGCGTACTTGGCGTCCGCCTCGTCGAAGGCGGCGACCGCCTGCAGCAGTTCGTCGGCCGTGGCCACGACCGGACCGGGCGCCTTCGACTTGAGGTCGAAGTAGGTGCCGCGGGTGTCCGTCGCGTAGGCCTCGTAGTCGTACGCGAAGAACAGCATCGGCCGGTCCAGGACCGCGTAGTCGAACATCACCGAGGAGTAGTCGGTGATCAGGCCGTCCGCCAGGGCCAGCAGCGGGGTGACGTCATGGTGCTTGGACACGTCGATGACGCGCCCGGCCACCGACGGCGGCAGGGTGACGCTGTTCAGGTAGTGGGTGCGCACCAGCAGGGTGAAACGGTCCCCCAGCCGGTCGGCGAACTCCTCCACGTCGAACGGGAAGCTGAAGCCCTCCACCGAACCGTCCGCGGCGGCCCGGAACGTCGGCGCGTACAGCAGCACCTTCTTGCCCGGGTCGATGCCCAGCTCGGCGGCCAGCGGCCCGCGCACCCGCTCGCCGCTGTCCGCCTCCGCCCGCTGCGCCTCGACCAGCGCGTCGTTGCGCGGGTAGCCGCAGCGCAGCAGCACGTCCTCGCGGAGCCGGAAGCCCTTGGCGAGGGTGCGGGTGTCGTACTCGGACCGGACCAGGAAGTGGTCGAACCGGTCGATGGCCTTCTGGAAGGCGGCCTGCCCGTCCTGGCCGAGCGCCTTGGTGCGCGGCTCGTGGAAGCCCATCCGCTTGAGCGCGGAGCCGTGCCAGGTCTGGATGTACGTGGTGCCCGGGCGCTTGGCCAGGGCCAGCGGGAAGCCCTGGTTGTCGATCCAGAACTCGGCCTGGGCCAGGGCCCGCAGGTACTGCCAGCTCCACCGCTTGACGAGGGTGGCGTCCTTGGGGAACCCGGTGGGCTTGCCTGCGTAGGACCACACGGCCTCGAACTCGACGCCCTGGCGGACCATCTCCTCGTAGATGGCGCGCGGGCTGTCGCTGTACTGCTTGCCCATGTGGCTCTCGAAGACGACCAGGCCCTTCTTGACCGGCAGCTTCGAGAAGACCTCGTGGTAGACCTTCACCTTCTGCTCGCCGGAGCCGATGTTCCGCTTGGTCTTCAGCGCCTTCTTCAGGCTGCGCTTGACCAGTCCGGCGGCCCTGCCCTGCATGGCGTTGTTGATCAGCGCCTGGGTGCGGACCGCGGCCGCGCCCTCGGCGGTGAGCACGTAGGAGAGGTTGCCCTTCTTGGTGATCTCCGGCTCGAAGCGGTCCGAGACCAGCCGGGTCAGCCGGGGGCGGACCCGCAGCGCGGCCGCCTCCTCCAGGTCGACCCCGCCGACCGCGACCCGGGTGAGGATCTTGTCGCCGCCGGCCGTCAGCTTCAGCCGGACGTCCCAGACGGCGTCGATGATGCCGAGCGGCCGGACGGTGCGGCCGACGTCGGCCTTCGCGGTCCACTCGATCGTGTCACCGGCGTGCCGGACCGACTCCACCGGGAAGCTGAACGACTTCACGCCGATCTGCCTGCGGGCCCGGAACTCCAGCTCCGCCTTGAGCGGGACGTCCGCGGCGATGCGCCCCAGCGGGTTGACCACCGCGCCGGACATCCGGACGGTGCCGCGGCCGTCGTCCTCGTACGAGGTGAGCCGGTTGCCCAGCGCGAGGGAGGACAGCGGGGCGGTGTGGAAGCCCTGGTCGGTGACGTCCAGTATCCGCCGGGCCTCGGCCTCGTCGAGGTGCTCGCCGCACCAGTAGACGCGGCCGTCGCGCTCGGCCAGCGCGGAGGTCAGCCGGCCGCGGTTGGTCATCGACTCGGCGGCCGGGAGGAGGTTGTCCCAGTCCTCCTTGCCGAGCAGGTAGGCGCAGATCGCCTGGAGGTGGTTGACGTGGTCGTACGCGGCCGGGTCGATGCCCGCCAGGTAGCCGTTGGCCAGCCGGGCGAACTCCTGCCGGTAGTCGTCGTCCAGCAGGTGCAGGTCACGGAGGTGCAGCACCAGGTCGTGCTTGAGGAACTTGGCGTCCTTCGCCGACTTGAGCTGGTCGTAACCCTTGTCGGCCAGGAGTTCGTCGACGCGGCGGTGGATCTCCATCCGGTGGACGAAATTGGCGATTTCGTGACGTCGGTTGCTGATGGACTTCGAAGCGGCCTTTTCCTGGACGTTCCAGAAGTAGACGTGGTTGGGGATCAGGGTGATCCGGCCGGCCGCCACGTACGCCTGCGCGGAGAACAGCAGGTCCTCGTAGTGGATGCCGACGGGGAACTCCAGGCCCTGCTCCAGCAGGAACTCGCGCCGGTAGCACTTGTTCGTGGAGAGGGTGTCGTAGACCAGCAGGTCGGGGTACTCGGTGACGGACTCCAGCGTCCGCGTCCGGGAGTAGATCCACGGGTACCACTCGGTGGTCTTGCGGAAGCGGTTGTCGAGGTGGACCCGTACGCACATGCCGGAGACCAGGTCGGCTCCGGTCCGCTCGGCGGCGTCCAGCATGTTCCGGCAGGCGTTGCGCTCCAGCACGTCGTCACTGTCGAGGAACATGACGTAGGTGCCGGCGGCCTGCTGGATGCCGTGGTTGCGCGGAGCACCGCAGCCACCGCTGTTCTGCGGCAGCTGGAATGCGCGCACTCTCCCCGGGTGCGCGGCCTCGAGTTCCTTGGCGACCTCGAACGACCGGTCCTTGCTGCAGTCGTCGACGATGACGACTTCGACCCCCTGCAGGGTCTGGTCCACAACCGACTGGACGGCCGTCGGCAGACGCTCTGCGTCGTTGTAGACGATCACGACCACGGAGACGTCAGGCACGTGCACCTCGATCCCTATTTGTTCCATTCCGCTTAACCCGTCAAAACTACCCTGTGTTCCACTCGACTCCGGTCGCCGGGCGAGCGGCGTGCATACTTCTAGGGCATGCGGATCCGCCCCAGCAGGAAGTGTTCATGACGAAGCTGTCCGTAGTCGTTCCTTGCTACAACGAAGAAGCCGTGATCGACAGCTTCGACACGGAGATCCGCAAGGTCCTCGACTCCCTCCCGGTGGAATACGAAGTCTGCTACGTCGACGACGGCAGCCGCGACGGCACCCTCGCCAAGCTGCGCAAGATCGCCGAGCAGCAGCCCGAGCAGACCCGGTACGTCTCCTTCAGCCGCAACTTCGGCAAGGAGGCCGGCATGCTCGCCGGCCTGCGCGAAGCCACCGGCGACGCGGTCGTCATCATGGACGCCGACCTCCAGCACCCGCCGGAGCTGATCGGCAGGATGCTCGACCTCTACGACCTCGGCCACGACCAGATCATCGCCCGCCGCAACCGCGAGGGCGACAAGAAGGTCCGCAGCGCGCTGAGCCGCCTCTACTACCGCGCGGTCAACAGCTGGGTGGACGTCGAGCTCACCGACGGCGTCGGCGACTTCCGGCTGCTGTCCCGGCCCGCCGTGGACGCGCTCCTCTCCCTCGGCGAGTACAACCGGTTCTCCAAGGGCCTGTTCTCCTGGATCGGTTTCGACACCGTCACGTTCGACTACCAGAACGCGCAGCGCGAGGCCGGCGAGACCAAGTGGAAGTTCGGCTCCCTGCTGAACTACGCCATGGACGGGCTGATCTCGTTCAACAACCGCCCGCTCCGGCTGGCGATCTGGATCGGCGCCGCCCTGACCGCGCTGGGCGCGCTCTACACCCTCTGGGTGATCGGCCAGGCCCTCACCACGGGGGTCACCACCCCCGGTTACGTCACCCTCGTCGCGATCATCGTCGGCCTGGGCGGCGTCCAGATGACCATGCTCGGCCTCATCGGCGAGTACATCGGCCGCATCTACTACGAGACCAAGCGCCGCCCGCACTTCCTGGTGAAGGAATCACACGGCGCCGACCGGGACGCCCGGTGAAGGAGCAGCTCGGCCAGATCGTCCGCTTCGGCCTCGTCGGAGCGGTCAACACCGGCACCTTCTTCGGCATCTACCTGCTCCTGCACCCGTGGATGCCGTACTTCGCCGCGTACACCCTCGCCTTCCTGCTGTCGATGGTCGGCTCGTTCTTCATGAACACGTACTTCACCTACCGGACCCGGCCCACCTGGAAGAAGTTCCTGCTCTTCCCGCTGACCAACGTCACCAACTACGTCATCCAGTCGGTGGGCCTGTACGCGCTGGTCACCTGGGCCGGCATGGACACCCGGATCGCGCCGCTGGTCGCCGCGGTGGTCGCGATCCCGTTCACCTTCCTGCTCTCCCGCAAGATCCTCGTCCCCGGCGCGGCCCGCGCCGCCGAGGCACAGGCCGAGCAGCCGTCCACCCGGCCCGCGTCCACGGTCTGAAACCCGGGCGCGCCCCTCCGCCGGCAGCCCTTAGATTGAGTCCAGGAATGTCGGGCTCGTCGGGCAAGGGGAAGTACGTGTCAGGGGCAAGTCAGGATGGGCGACGGGCGGGCATCGTGGACGCCCGCAGGATCGTGGTGAAGGTCGGCTCCTCCTCCCTCACCACCGCGGCCGGCGGCCTCGACGCCGACAGGGTCGACGCCCTGGTCGACGTCCTGGCCAAGGCCCGCAGCGGCGGCGAGAAGGAGATCGTGCTGGTCTCCTCCGGCGCCATCGCCGCCGGCCTCTCCCCGCTCGGCCTGCGCCGCCGCCCCACCGACCTGGCCCGGCAGCAGGCGGCCGCCAGCGTCGGCCAGGGCCTGCTCGTCGCCCGGTACACCGCCTCCTTCGCCCGCTACGGAGTCCGCGTCGGCCAGGTGCTGCTCACCACCGACGACACCAGCCGCCGCGCGCACTACCGCAACGCGTACCGCACCCTGGACCAGCTCCTGAGCATGGGCGCCCTGCCCGTCGTCAACGAGAATGACACCGTCGCCACGGACGAGATCCGCTTCGGCGACAACGACCGGCTGGCCGCGCTGGTGGCCCACCTCGTCCGCGCCGACCTGCTCGTCCTCCTCTCCGACGTCGACGGCCTCTACGACGGCGACCCCTCCCTCCCCGGCACCACCCGGATCGAGGAGGTCCGCGGCCCCGACGACATCGCGCACGTCAGCATCGGCAGCGCCGGCAAGGCGGGCGTGGGCACCGGCGGCATGGTCACCAAGGTCGAGGCGGCCCGGATCGCCGCCGCCGCGGGCATCCCCGTCGTCCTCACCTCCGCCAGCCAGGCCGCGGACGCCCTCGCCGGCCGTCTCACCGGCACCCACTTCCACGCCACGGGCAAGCGCTCCGCGGACCGCCTGCTGTGGCTCCAGCACGCCTCCACCCCTCAGGGCCACCTCGTCCTCGACGCGGGCGCGGTACGCGCCGTCACCGAACGCGGCAGCTCGCTCCTGCCCGCCGGCATCGCGGCCGTCGAGGGCGACTTCACCGCGGGCGACCCCGTCGAACTGCGCACGGCCGACGGCCGGCCCATCGCCCGGGGCCTGGTCAACTTCGACGCGAAGGAACTGCCGCAGCTGCTGGGGCGCTCCACTCGCGAGCTCGCGCGGGAACTCGGACCCGAGTACGAACGGGAGGTCGTCCACCGGGACGATCTGGTTCTGCTCCAGGGCTGAGGTTCTGCAAAACCGCCGCAAGGCGGGCCCGGGCCTGGTCAACTGTGGGAGGCGGGCACACCGGCAGGGCGTAAGGAGGCGACCGGTGAGACGAGCGCTGACCAGCGTCGCGGGCGGCGGCGGACACGAGGACCCGGCGGAGGCCCGCCTGTGGCACGTCACCCTGAGCGTCTCCGGCAAACCGGTGCCGCTGGCGGAGGTGCGACGCGGCCTGGAGCAGCTGGCCCACGACCACCCCTTCCTGCTGACCAGCCGCTACGCCGGCGACCACGCGGAGATCCGCTACTGGGAGGAGGCGCGCGACCTCCACGACGCGGCGGCGGTGGCCCTCCGCCTGTGGGGGGAGCACCGCTCCACGGCGAAGCTGCCGGCGTGGGAGATCGTGGGGCTGGAGGTCATCGACCGCGCCACGTACCACCAACGCGTGGCCGAGGGCTACGGCCCACCCCCGGCCCACCCGGTAGGCGTCCACCCGTACTGACCCCCGCCCGCCCGGCCGCGGCGGCACCGGCCCGCCGCCGTGTGGTCGCCCGCGGCCGGGCGGTGGCGCCGCCTGCCTCCGTGTGGGCAGTCGTGCCGCTGGGGCGGCACGGGTGGGCACACGGCACACCGGCCCGCACCGGCCACGCAGCGTGCACCCCGCCCCCCGGCCCCGCCCGACAGCGGAGCCCCCGGCCCTGGCCCGGCCCGGTTGCGGCCCCCGGCCCGGCCCCCGGGCGGGGGTACGCCCACCCCGCCGGGCGGCGGCTTCGGCCGGGCGGGGGTACGCCCACCCCGCCGGGCGGCGGCTTCGGCCGGGCGGGGGTACGGCCGCTGCGCGGGGGCGTCCCGGTGTGCCCACCCGTCCCGCCCAGCGGGACGATTGCCCACACCGGGCCGGGCCGGGCCAGACCGGCCGGGGCCCCGCGGGCCGGGGTGGTGTCTCGGGGGGTGGGATACGCCCGGGAGGGGAGCGTCGCGCGGATTACCCTGGGCGGCATGACCTCGAACGCCTCGCCCGTCATCGCCACCGCGCACCGCGCCCGCACCGCCGCCGCGGCCACCGCCCCCCTCCCGCGGTCCGCCAAGGACACCGCGCTGCTGGCGATCGCCGACGCCCTGGAGGCCCGTACCGCCGAGATCGTCGAGGCCAACGCCACCGACATCGCCAAGGCCCGCGAAGCCGGCACCAGCGAGACCGTCATCGACCGCCTCACCCTCACCCCCGAGCGGATCCGCGCCATCGCCTCCGACGTGCGCGACGTCGCCGCCCTCCCCGACCCCGTCGGCGAGGTCGTCCGCGGCTCCACCCTCCCCAACGGCATCGACCTCCGCCAGATCCGCGTCCCCCTCGGCGTCGTCGGCATCATCTACGAGGCCCGCCCCAACGTCACCGTCGACGCCGCCGCCCTCTGCCTGAAGTCCGGCAACGCCGTCCTGCTGCGCGGCAGCTCCTCCGCCTACGCCTCCAACACCGCCCTCGTCGCGATCCTCCGCGACGCCGTGGAGAGCACCGGCATCCCCGCCGACGCCATCCAGCTCGTGCCCGGCGAGTCCCGCGACTCCGTCCGCGAGCTGATGCGAGCCCGCGGCCTCGTCGACGTCCTGATCCCGCGCGGCGGCGCCTCCCTCATCAAGACCGTCGTCGAGGAGTCCACCGTCCCGGTCATCGAGACCGGCACCGGCAACTGCCACGTCTACGTGGACGCCCAGGCCGACCTCGACATGGCCGTGGAGATCCTCGTCAACTCCAAGGCCCAGCGCCCCTCCGTCTGCAACGCCGCCGAGACCCTGCTCGTCCACCGCGACATCGCCGACGCCTTCCTGCCCCGCGCCCTCGACGCCCTCGCCGACGCCGGGGTCACCGTCCACGCCGACGCGCGGGTCCTCGCCGCCGCCGAGGACTCCAAGGTCAACGCCGTGCCCGCCACCGACGAGGACTGGGCCGCCGAATACCTCTCCTACGACATCGCCGCCGGCGTCGTGGACTCCCTGGACGACGCCGTCGCCCACATCCGCCGCTGGACCTCCGGCCACACCGAGGCCATCGTCACCACCTCCCAGGCCGCCGCCCGCCGCTTCACCCAGCTGGTCGACTCCACCACCGTCGCCGTGAACGCCTCCACCCGGTTCACCGACGGTGGCCAGTTCGGCTTCGGCGCGGAGATCGGCATCTCCACCCAGAAGCTGCACGCCCGCGGCCCCATGGGCCTGCCGGAGCTCACCTCCACCAAGTACATCGTCACCGGCGACGGTCACGTGCGGTAACCGGCGGGCGAACCGGGCGTGGCCGAATTGCCGCGCACGACCTGCCCAAAGCGGCCCCCCAGGTCTACGCTGGTTCCGTGCCGGACGACGTGGGGGGCAAGCCGTTCCAGGACGACGGGGAGCCCGACGAGAACCGCGGAGCAGCGGAGTGGGACTTCGCTTCCGTGGTGTTCGACGAGGCCTTCGTCCGGAGCGCCGAGATCCATGAGCCGAGCGCGGCGGAGCGCCGCCGCGAGGCGGAAGCAGCGCGCGCCGTCGCAGGCGGCCTGCCCGCCGACGAGGACCCCTTCGAGGGGTACCCGTTCGGCTGGACCGAAGGCGACCCGGACCGCCACCGCGGCGACGGCACGTACGACGGCCCGTACGACCCGTACCGCGAATACGGCGACGACCCGTACGGCGCCTACGGCGGCGCCCTGCGCCCCTACCGGGGCCGGTCCCGCTGGCTCCGCCCGGTCGCCTGGGTGCTCGCCGTCGTGATGGGCGTCGGCATGGTCGCGCTCGCCTTCACCGCCGTCTACCGCGGCAGCACGGGCGACGACGGCCAGGGCCCGCCCCCCGCCAGGACCCCGCTGACCGAAGTCAGTGGCGATGGCGCGTTTACGTACCCGGTCGGCCGCCAACCCTGAAGGTACGACCCCCTCCCATAGCAGGGAGACGCGCATGGCCGTGCCAGGAGAACCCCCCGAAGGCACCCCCGACGGCTTCGGCGGTGGCGAGGACGAATACCGGTCCGTGGTGTTCGACGAGGACTTCGTGCGGGCCGCCCGCCTCCAGGAGTTCTCCGCCGACGAACGCATGGGCGATCACGCGCGGGCCGTCCGCAGCCGCTCCCGCTGGTCCTCCGGCACGCCCCGCACCAGCACTCCCGGCCGGGCGGCCCGCCAGGGCCTGGTGCTGGTGCTGCTCATCGCGTTGGCCTTCGGCGCCGCCGTCTGGATGGGCCTGCGGAACCCGTACGTAGCACCTTCCGACGGCACCACCGATCCGCTGATCAGCACGGTGGTCCCGCTCGCCCCCGCCGAGACGGTCCGGGGCGGCCGGCCGGCCGACCTGTACGCCGACAGCCCGGCGGCCCAGTACCGCGTCGGCGCGGCCGGCATCACCCTGCCGGCGGTGCGCCGCACCCTCCACTTCACCGACGCCCAGGTCGTCACCGCCCTGTCCATCGCCAAGGACTACATCGTGCAGTCCTCGCTCGACCCCGACGTCCTCAACGGCACCGCCGTCCGGCCGGTCCGCGTGCTCCTCGACCCCGACCAGCTGGAACAGTTCGACCGCAGCATGCGGTCGCCCACCGGGGACGGACGGCACGCCGCCACCGGCTGGCTGGTCCGCTTCGACCCGGCCGTCACCGTCACCGCCGACTCCCGGGTCCGGGTCCACGGCACCCTGGCCTTCGAGGAGGTGGCCCGCGACGTCCTGGAGGTCGCCGCCGACCACACCTTCGTGTACGCGGTGCGTCCCGTCGCCGCGGGACCCGAATCGGCGTCCCTGTTCACGGTGCGCCGGGAACTCCGGTTCCGCTTCGACCGCGACGACCTGGTGGCCCGGCGCGCCGAGCTGTTCTCGGCCTACGTGATGGCCGGCCCGCACGACTGCGCGGTCGAACCGGCCCTCGTCTTCACCCCGCTGCCGGCGGGCAGCCGGGCCACCACCGTCGGTCCGCCCGCCACCGACCCGTTCGCCGGCGGCCGGGTCCGCCGCACCGCCGGGCTGTGCGGCGTACTGGCGAGCACCAACAGCGAGACGGAGCAGCCCGGCCGGCCCGACCAGCCCGCGCGGCCGGGGCAGCCCACCGGCCCGGCCCCGCCCGGACGGGCGCCGGTCAGCCCCGGTCCGTAGCACCCCCGCCGTCCGCCGGGCCGCCGCCCTTGCCGCCGCCCGTGAACCGGTCCCGCAGCCGGCCGCCGAGGTCCCCGGCTCCGCCCGCGATGTCGGTCACCAGCTTCATCAGCGGATCGCCGCTGCTCCGGACCGAATCCGCGTAGTGCGAGGCGGACTGGCGGAAGGAGTCGGTCACGGAGGTGTCCTCGTCCTCCTCGCGGCGCGGGTAGTGGCCGTCCATGATCCGCTGGTAATCCCGGCTCTCCGCCCACTTCTTCAGCTCCGCCGCCCGCACCGTCGCGAAGGGATGCGTCCGCGGGAGCACGTTGAGGATCTTCAGGACGGAGTCGCGCAGGTCGCCACTGGACTCGTACTCCTCGGCCTGCGCCAGGAAGGCGTCCACGTTCATCTCGTGCAGGTGGTTGCCGCCCGCGATCTTCATCAGTCCTCGCATGGAGGCCTGCACGTCCTGCCCGACCAGCAGCCCGGCCCGGTCCGCCGACAGCTCCGACTTGCGGAACCACTCCCGCAGCGCCGTCACGATCGCCATGATCGCCATGTTGCCCAGCGGGATCCAGGCGACCTTCAGCGCCAGGTTCGTCAGGAACAGCAGGATGGTCCGGTACACCGAGTGGCCCGACAGGGCGTGGCCCACCTCGTGGCCCACCACCGCCCGCATCTCCTCCTCGTCGAGCAGCTCGACCAGGCCCGTGGTCACCACGATGATCGGCTCGTCCAGCCCGATGCACATCGCGTTCGGCTTGGGGTCCTGCTGGACGTACATCTGCGGGACCTTCTCCAGGTCCAGGATCCAGCAGGCGTCCCGCAGCATCGCGTACAGGTGCGGGAACTGGGTGTCCCCGACCCGCACCGAGTCGGACAGGAACAGCAGCCGCAGACTGCGCTCCGGCAGCAGCCCGCTCAGCGCCTTGAACACGGTGTCGAAACCGCTCAGCTTGCGCAGCGCCACCAGCGCGGACCTGTCCGCCGGATGCTCGTACGCCCGTGAGGAGATGCCGGGGAACCTCCTGCGGTCCCGCGCCGGCACCTTCTCGTGACCCGTCTCGGTCATTGCGCCTCCCCCTTGATCGGCTGCTCGCCCTTGCGTCTATCCTCTCCAACGCCTGAGTCGGCGTGAGCGTGCCCCAGGCACCCGCATACGATGTGAGCGAAGTCTCCGCTCACCCGACCCGATAGGTACCTGCCTGATGAGCCTCTCCTCCACCGCCCAGAGCCTGGTCCTCCTCGCCTCGGAGGGGGCCGAGCAGCACGGCGGCAACCACGACAGCCTCAACCCCTACATCACCGGCGGCGGCGCGTTCCTCGTGCTCATGCTGATGCTGTGGGTGACCACCCGTCTCAACCGCGACCGCTAGTCATACCGCGACGGCGTGACCGCGGCCCCGGGCCGGTATGGTCTGCGCTCATGGGAGAGCAGGAAACGCCTACCGGTCCGGTCAAGCGCCGGCTCGGCGTGATGGGCGGGACATTCGACCCGATCCACCACGGACACCTGGTGGCCGCCAGCGAGGTGGCCGCCCTGTTCCACCTCGACGAAGTGGTCTTCGTGCCCACCGGCGAGCCGTGGCAGAAGTCGCACGGGGTGGTGTCCCCCGCCGAGGACCGGTACCTGATGACGGTCATCGCGACCGCCTCCAACCCGCAGTTCTCCGTCAGCCGCATCGACATCGACCGGGGCGGCCCGACGTACACCATCGACACCCTGCGCGACCTGCGCCGGCTCAACGAGAACGCGGACCTCTTCTTCATCACGGGCGCCGACGCCCTCGCGCAGATCCTCACCTGGCGCGACGCCGAGGAGCTGTTCTCGCTGGCCCACTTCATCGGCGTCACCCGCCCGGGCCACCTCCTCACCGACGACGGCCTGCCCGAGGGCGGGGTCTCCCTGGTGGAGGTCCCCGCGCTCGCCATCTCCTCCACCGACTGCCGCGCGCGCGTGGCGGCCGGCGACCCGGTCTGGTACCTCGTACCGGACGGCGTGGTCCGGTACATCGACAAACGAGAGCTGTACCGGGGAGCCTGAGGGTCCGACGAGAGGGGCACCGCGGTGGACGACCGGCAGGAACCGCAGTTCATCGGCTACGACGCTTACGGTCAGCCGGTGTACGCCCAGGTGCCCGCCCAGGCGCAGCACCCGCACGACCAGTACGCCCCTTACCCGCAGCAGCAGCACGAGCAGCAGCAGTACCCGCAGCAACAGCAGCAGCCGTACGGCACAGGCACAGGCACCGGCCCCGACCCCTACGCCACCCAGCAGCCCCAGCAGTACTACGGCTACGACCAGCCGCAGCAGCAGCAGCCCGCGCAGCAGTGGATCCCCCAGCAGCAGGCGCACTCCCCGCAGCATCCCGCCCCGGCCCCCGCCGGCGACCCGGCACCGGCACCGGCACCCGCGCCCGCGCCCGCGCCCGTCCCCGAGCCGCGCCGCACCCAGGACTACCGCACCGAACAGTTCGCCTTCCTCGACCAGCCCGACGAGGACTCCGAGGACGTCATCGACTGGCTCAAGTTCACCGAGAGCCGCACCGAACGCCGCGAGGAGGCCCGCCGCCGCGGCCGCAACCGCGTCGTCGCCCTGATGGTGGTGCTCGCCCTGTTCGTCGCCGGCGGCCTGGGCTACCTCTGGTACGCCGGGAAGCTCCCCTTCCTCGACGGCCCGGGCACCGGCGGGGGCCCGGCCACCGCGTCCGGACCGCAGCAGCGCGACATGATCGTCGTACACCTGCACGACACCAAGAAGGGCGGCACCTCCACCGCCCTGCTCGTCGACAACGTCACCGCGAAGCAGGGCGCCACCGTCCTGCTGCCGAACGCCCTGACCGTCCCCAAGGACGACGGCACCTCGGCCCCCCTCGGCAAGTCCGTCGAGGAGGACGGACTCGGCGGCACCCGCGAGGCCCTCGACTCGATGCTCGGCACCCGCCTCGGCGGCACCTGGCGGCTGGACACCCCCTACCTGGAGAACCTCGTCCAGGCCGTCGGCGGCATCGAGGTCGACACCGACACCGCCGTACCCGCCGACGACAAGGCCCGGACCCCGGCGGTCGGCCAGGGCGCCAAGCAGAGCCTGGACGGCGCCATGGCCGTCGCCTACGCCACCCACCGCGGCCAGGGCGAGCCCGAGACCAGGCAGCTCCAGCGCTTCGGCGCGGTCGTGCACGCCACCCTGCGCAAGCTGCCCAGCGACCGCGGGGCCGTCGTACTGACCATCGGCTACCTCGGCATGATCCTCGACCCCTCGCTGACCGAGGAGGCCCTCGGCGGCTCGCTCGCCCGGCTCGCCGAACACGCCAAGACCGGCGCCTACCGCACCGACCTGCTCCCCGTGAGGCCCGACGGCACCCTCACCGACGAGGCCGCCCGGACCGTCGTCAAGGACGTCCTCGGCGGTACCGTCAGCGCCCCGCAGGGCGACGCGGCGGCCCGCGTCGGCCTCAAGGACGCCAGCGGCAGCGAGAAGTCCCGCTCTGCGGCCAGGGCGGCCCTGGTCAACGGCGGCTACACCCTGGTCGACGGCGGCCGGGCGGGCCAGGCCCAGACCGGCAGCCGCATCACCTACCAGGACGACGCGCAGCGCGGGCGGGCCGTGGAGGTCGCCAAGACGCTGGGCCTCCCGGAGAAGACCGTGCAGAAGGGCGAGACCAGCATGAACGCGGAGGTCGTGGTCACCCTCGGCAAGGACTACGAGGCCCCCTGACCGGCCGCGTGTCGTACGGCGTGGGCCCCGTCGGCGGAGCGTGAGACCCTTGTAAGGATCTGCCCTCGACCCGAAAGCATGGCCAGTGACCGCCACGGACCGCTCCATCGAGCTCATCACCGCCGCCGCCCAGGCGGCGGCCGACCGGCTCGCGCACGACATCATCGCGTACGACGTCAGCGACGTGCTGTCGATCACCGACGCCTTCCTGCTCGCCTCGGCCCCCAACGACCGCCAGGTCAAGTCGATCGTCGACGAGATCGAGGAGCGGCTGCTCAAGGAGCTCGGCGCCAAGCCGGTGCGCCGGGAGGGCGACCGCGACGCCCGCTGGATCCTGCTCGACTACGTCGACATCGTCGTCCACGTGCAGCACAGCGAGGAGCGGGTCTTCTACGCGCTGGAGCGCCTGTGGAAGGACTGCCCCGAGATCGAGCTCCCCGAGGACGCCAAGCTCACCAAGGGCAAGGCCGAGGAGCACGCCAAGCTGCGTGCCGCCCAGGGCGACGACGACCTGGACGGTGATCTGTTCTGAGCGCGACCGGCACCTCCCGCGGAACCGGCCGCAGGATCGTCCTGTGGCGCCACGGACAGACCTCCTGGAACCTGGAGCGCCGCTTCCAGGGCTCCACGGACATCGAGCTGACCGAGACCGGTCTGGCGCAGGCCCGGCGTGCGGCGCGGCTGCTCGTCTCGCTGCGGCCTGACGCCATCGTGGCCTCCGACCTCAAGCGGGCCGCGGCCACGGCCGCCGAGCTGGCCGCCGTCACCAACCTGTCCGTCGAGCACGACGAGGCGCTGCGGGAGACGTACGCGGGCCACTGGCAGGGCCTGACCCACGACGAGATCCTCGCGCAGTACGGCGAGCAGTACGCGGCGTGGAAGCGCGGCGAGCCCGTGCGCCGCGGCGGCGGCGAACTGGAGACCGAGGTCGCCGACCGGGCGGCCCCGGTGGTGCTCAAGCACGCCGACCGGCTGGGCCCGAACGGCACGCTGGTCGTCGTCAGCCACGGCGGCACCATCCGCACCACCATCGGCCGCCTGCTGGGCCTGGAGGCGTACGACTGGGAGAGCCTGGGCGGGCTGTCCAACTGCTGCTGGTCCGTGCTGGGCGAGGGCGCCCGCGGCTGGCGGCTGCTGGAGCACAACGCCGGGACCCTGCCGGAACCGGTGCTCGGCGACGACGACTGACCGCCCGGCGGGAGCCCCCGCCGGCGGCCGGGGAGCGGATTTCACTTTCCGGCTGGTCACAGGCTATGGTTCTTCTTGTCCGCAGGGAACACCGCAGGAAACGGCGGGGGACACGGCGGAGAAGCAAGGGGCTATAGCTCAGTTGGTAGAGCGCTTGCATGGCATGCAAGAGGTCAGGAGTTCAATTCTCCTTAGCTCCACAGTAGAAGGATCCCGTCCCCAACAGGGGGCGGGATCTTTGCTTTTGTCTCCACTGACCCTTCCGGGGACCGGCGTGGCAGAATCGGACGGCCGCCAGGGGGAGACGACGGCCCGGACGGCTCTGAACGGGAGGGAGTCGCTGACGCATGGGTGCACACCGGCGGCGGTGCGACTGGTGCAACAACGGCACGCCGATCGTGCGGGACATGGACCCGGTCAACCCCGACTACCAGTACTGGTGCGAGGAATGCGCGCGGGCGCTGATCATAAAAGGCGACCCCATCGAGACGTACCGGGAGCTGGAGGGGGAGCCGATCTACGGCCGGCTGCTCGACGAGCACTGCACGCTGAAGCGCTTCTACCAGTTCGCCAGAGCCTGACGGCAGCAACAGGGGCATACCAGGCCTGAAGCTGACGAAACGGACACCCTCGAAACCGATTTTTGGTCCTGGCCCCGAACCGTGTAATGTTCTGGGTGTCGCCAGGGGGGACGGAACGGGAAACCGGCCGGAAACCAGGGCGGCGAGCAGGACAAGGGGCTATAGCTCAGTTGGTAGAGCGCTTGCATGGCATGCAAGAGGTCAGGAGTTCAATTCTCCTTAGCTCCACAGAAGACAGGCGGGCCACCCGGATCGGGTGGCCCGCCTCTCGTTGTGCGGTCACTCGGGCGGGAGTCATGGGCCCTGCGGTACCCTGACGCCATGCGTGCCGTACGCCTTCTGCTTACCGAGCCGCGCTGATCAGCACCGACCGGCACAGAACGCCGGTCGGCATCGGCGCGGCGTCCCCTCCTGTGCGAGGGGTTTTTTCGTTTGGGCAGGCAGAGACGGCAGAGACGATCGATGGAGCCTTCAGGAATCATGAGCGAGACGAACACCCCGGCCCCCGAGGCGGCCGAGGCGCACCGTTACACGGCTGCCCTGGCCGCAGACATCGAGGCACGCTGGCAGGACGTATGGGACGCGGAGGGCACCTACGAGGCGCCGAACCCGACCGGTGACCTGGCCGGAGACCCGGCCGTGGCCGCGCGGCCCAAGAAGTTCATCATGGACATGTTCCCGTACCCGTCCGGTGCCGGACTGCACGTCGGCCACCCCCTGGGGTACATCGCCACCGACGTGTTCGCCCGCCACCAGCGGATGACCGGCCACAACGTCCTGCACACCCTGGGCTTCGACGCCTTCGGCCTGCCCGCCGAGCAGTACGCCGTGCAGACCGGCACCCACCCGCGCGTGTCGACCGAGGCGAACATCGAGAACATGAAGGTCCAGCTGCGCCGGCTGGGCCTGGGCCACGACAAGCGCCGGTCGTTCGCCACGATCGACCCGGACTACTACAAGTGGACCCAGTGGATCTTCCTGCAGATCTACAACTCCTGGTACGACCCCGAGGCGCGCAAGGCCCGCCCCGTCGCCGAGCTGGTCGCCTCCTTCGAGGACGGCTCCCGCGAGGTCCCCGGCGGGCGCGCCTGGGCCGACCTGACCGCCGCCGAGCGGGCCGACGTGCTGAACGGCTACCGCCTGGCCTACTCCTCCGACGCGCCGGTCAACTGGTGCCCGGGCCTGGGCACCGTCCTGGCCAACGAGGAGGTCACCTCCGACGGCCGGTCCGAGCGCGGCAACTTCCCGGTCTTCAAGGCCCGGCTGAGCCAGTGGAACATGCGGATCACCGCCTACGCGGACCGCCTGCTGGACGACCTGGAGGCCCTGGACTGGCCCGAGGCCATCAAGCTGCAGCAGCGGAACTGGATCGGCCGCTCCGAGGGCGCCCGCGTCGACTTCGCCCTGGGCGACGAGGCCGTCACCGTCTTCACCACCCGCCCCGACACCCTGTTCGGCGCCACCTACCTGGTGCTGGCGCCCGAGCACCCGCTGGTCGAGAAGTTCGTCCCGGCCGCCTGGCCCGAGGGCACCCACGAGGTGTGGACCGGCGGGCACGCCACCCCGGCCGAGGCCGTCGACGCGTACCGCAAGCAGGCCGCCTCCAAGTCGGACGTCGAGCGGCAGGCCGAGGCCAAGGACAAGACCGGCGTCTTCACCGGCGAGTACGCCGTCAACCCGGTCAGCGGCGAGAAGGTCCCCGTCTTCATCTCCGACTACGTCCTGATGGGTTACGGCACCGGCGCCATCATGGCCGTCCCGGCGCACGACAGCCGGGACTTCGAGTTCGCGCGCGCCTTCGAGCTGCCCATCCGCTGCGTGGTCGAGCCCACCGACGGCCGCGGCACGGACACGGCCGAGTGGGAGGACGCGTTCGTCTCGTACGACGCCCAGCTGGTCGACTCCGCCAACGAGAGCGTCTCCCTGAACGGCCTGGGCGTGGCGGAGGCCAAGGCCGCCGTCACCGAGTGGCTGACCGAGCGCGGCATCGGCGAGGGCACCGTCAACTTCCGCCTGCGCGACTGGCTGTTCAGCCGCCAGCGGTACTGGGGCGAGCCCTTCCCGATCGTCTACGACGAGGACGGCGTCGCGCACGCCCTGCCCGAGTCGATGCTGCCGCTGGAGCTGCCCGAGGTCGAGGACTACTCGCCGCGCACCTTCGAGCCGGACGACGCCGACTCCCAGCCGGAGACCCCGCTGTCGCGCAAGACCGACTGGGTCCACGTCGAGCTGGACCTGGGCGACGGCCGCGGAGTGCGCTCCTACCGCCGCGAGACCAACACCATGCCCAACTGGGCCGGCTCCTGCTGGTACGAGCTGCGCTACCTGGACCCGCACAACGGGTCCGCCCTGGTCGACCCGGAGATCGAGCGGTACTGGATGGGCCCGCGGGACAGCGCCCCGCACGGCGGCGTGGACCTGTACGTGGGCGGCGCCGAGCACGCGGTGCTGCACCTGCTGTACGCCCGCTTCTGGTCGAAGGTGCTGTTCGACCTGGGCCACGTCTCCTCGGCGGAGCCGTTCCACAAGCTGTTCAACCAGGGCATGATCCAGGCCTACGTCTACCGCGACGAGCGCGGCTTCCCGGTCACGGCCACCGAGGTCGAGGAGCGCGACGGCAAGTTCTTCTTCGAGGGCGAGCCGGTCAAGCGCGAGCTGGGCAAGATGGGCAAGTCCCTGAAGAACGCCGTCACCCCCGAGACCATCTGCGAGGAGTACGGCGCGGACACCCTGCGCCTGTACGAGATGGCGATGGGCCCGCTGGACGTGTCGCGGCCGTGGGACACCCGCGCCGTGGTCGGCCAGTACCGGCTGCTGCAGCGCCTGTGGCGCAACATCGTCGACGAGGAGACCGGCGCGGTCACGGTCGTCGACGGTGAGCCGGACGAGGCGACGCTGCGCGCCCTGCACAAGGCCATCGACGGGGCCGGCAGCGACATGGCGGGCCTGCGGTTCAACACCGCCATCGCCAAGATCACCGAGCTGAACAACTTCCTGACCAAGGCCGGCAAGCCGCTGGAGCGGTCGGTGGCCGAGCGCCTGGTGCTGCTGGTGGCCCCGCTGGCCCCGCACATCGCGGAGGAGCTGTGGCACCGCCTGGGCCACACCGACTCCGTGGTGCACCGGGACTTCCCGGTCGCGGACCCGGCGTACGTGGTCGACGAGGCCGTGACCTGCGTCGTCCAGATCAAGGGCAAGGTCAAGGCGCGCCTGGAGGTGTCCCCGGCGATCTCCGAGGACGACCTGGAGCAGCTGGCGGTCAGCGACCCGGCCGTGGTCGCGGCGCTGGGCGGGGCCGAGATCCGCAAGGTGATCGTCCGCGCCCCCAAGCTGGTCAACATCGTCGTCTGACGGGCTGGGGGTTTCCCCGTACGGGCAGGTTGGGGGTCCGATTGGAACCCCCGGCCTGCCCTCGGCGTTTACGGTGGAGGGACACGTGAAGCCTTGGGGAAAGGGGCCGACATGGAGGCCGCGTTGATCATCTTCGCGCTGATGATGCTGGTCGTCGTCGGCCTCGGGGCGTACCTGACGGTCAAGGCGGTGGGCGCGGCGAAGCGGGGCGTGGAGCGGACGGTCAACCAGGCCCGGCGCACCGTCGAGGACACCGCGCTGAAGGCGAAGAGCTTCGGGCAGATCGGTACGGCGGGCGCGCTGGCCCAGCTGCGGCTGGACCTGCGGGCCTCCTTGCGGGCCACCCGGCAGGCCCTGGAGGACGGTGCCCGCACCGACGCCTCGCTCCGGGAGTCCCTCGGCCTGTTCGAGCGCCTGAGCGAGCACGGGCACGAGCTGGACGAGGAGCTCAAGCGGCTGGAGTCCGAGCCCGACAAGTCCAGCCTGGCGGAACGCCTCCCCGAGCTCCGGGAGCGCACGGAGCGCATCACGCACGCCGCGGAATCCCTGCGGTGGGCGGCCCGCGACCGGGCCCGCCGCTTCGCCGAGGACGACCTGACGGCCCTGTCCGCCGAGATCGAGGTCGAGTCCGGCGCCCTCCGCGACTGGTCGTCCCGCTCCAACCCGCTGGACGACCTCACCGAGCCCCGGCAGGCCCCCTCCGGTACGGGCTCCAGCACGCCGGGCCCCGAGGCGGCGGCCCTGCCCCCGACCGCGAAGCCGGCCCCGTACCCCTGGCAGAAGGCGCCCCGGCCGGAAGCCACCACCTGACGGGGCCCCGCAGGACGGGCCTGCCGGCCAGGCCGGCGGTCGGGGTGCGGGTGCGGGTGCGTTGGTGCGTGCGCGTGGGGGGCGGAGCCGCCGGTGGCCGGCCGGGACCGGTGCGAGCCCCGGTTCCGGGGCAGGGCGGCGGACCCCCGAGGCGCAGCCGCCCCACAGGGGAGCCCCGGGCTGCCGAGCCGCCCCCACTGGCGGTAACCTCCGCCTCATGTCCCGCCATGTCGCGATCGTCACCGATTCCACGGCCTACCTGCCCCAGCAGGCGATGGCGCGGCACGGGATCACCGCCGTCCCCCTGACCGTGGTCCTCGGCGACGAGGCCCTCGAAGAGGGCACCGAGATCTCCGCCCGCAGCCTCGCCCAGGCGCTGCAGAAGCGGCGCCCGGTCACGACCTCCCGCCCGAGCCCGCAGGAGTTCACGCGGGCCTACCAGGCGGCCGCTGACGCGGGAGCGACCGGCATCGTCAGCCTCCACCTGTCCGCCGAGTTCTCCGGCACCTACGACGCCGCCGTCGTCGCCGCGCAGACCGCGCCCGTACCGGTCCGCGTCGTCGACACCGGCATGGTCGCCATGGCGCTCGGCTTCTGCGCCCTCGCCGCCGCGGAGACCGCCGGGACCGGCGGCTCGGTGGACGAGGCGGTGGCCGCGGCCGAGAAGCGGGCCGCCGGCATGTCCGCCTTCTTCTACGTCGACACGCTCGACTACCTGCGCCGCGGCGGCCGCATCGGCGCCGCCCAGGCGCTGCTCGGGTCCGCCCTCGCGGTCAAGCCGCTGCTCCAGCTCGACGGGGGCAGGATCGAGATGCTGGAGAAGGTCCGCACGGCCTCCAAGGCCATCGCGCGGCTCGAAGAGCTCGCCGTGGACCGGGCGGGCAACGGGCCGGTGGACGTCGCCGTCCACCACCTGGCGGCGCCGGAGCGTGCGGAGAAGCTGGCCGGACGGCTCCGCGAACGCGTCCCCGGCCTGGTCGAGATGCACGTCAGCGAGGTCGGCGCGGTGATCGGCGCGCACACCGGTCCGGGGCTGCTGGCAGTGGTGGTCTCGCCCCGCTGATCACCCCCCGGGGGTGATCCGGATATCCACAAGTGCCCGGCTCCACACAGGAATCCCCGGTTCCGGACGGGGTCGCGGCGTTCTCCCTACCGTCGTGCCATGACTACTGGAACGCCTTCGAACCCGTCTCCTTCGATCCCGTCCTCCGCGAGCACGTCGTCCTCCGTGAGCACGTCGTCCTCCGCGACCCCGTTCTCCACCAGCGCGTCCCGGTCGGCCGGCGCCACCGGCGCCACCGGCGCCACCGGCGCCGCCGGTGGCGGCCCCGGCCGTGGCCGGGTTGGCGGCCGTGGCCGGGGTGGCGGCCGTGGCGGGGGTGCCGCCGGGCCGGGCCGTGCTCCCGGTTCCGACAGCAGGTTCCGGCGCGGCCGGATCCGCGAGCGCCGCCGGCGGTACGTCCCCGACCCCGCCGCGGTCCGGCTCCGCGCCCACGCCCTGCTGGCCGACGGCACCCCGCCACCGGCCGTGCGCGCGGTCCCGGAGGAGCCGCCGCCCGCCCCGCCCCCCGAGCCCCGCAGCGCGCAGACCCCACTGGAGCGCCTCACCGCCCGGGTCAGGGACCGGTGCGGGTGGGAACCCCGCCCGGTGGCCGCCGTGGCCCTCGTGCTGGTCGCGGCCGTCGCGTTCGCCGCGCAGCAGTACTGGTCCGCCCGCCCCGAGCCGGTCACCGCTCCCGCCGCCGTGGTCGTCCCGGCCCCGGCCGCCGCCCGGCCTTCCCCGGCGTCCGGTCCCCGTGTGGTCGTGGACATCGGCGGCAAGGTCCGCGACCCGGGGGTCCGGCAGCTGCCGGCCGGCTCCCGGGTGGCCGACGCCCTGGCCGCTGCCGGAGGGATCCGGCCGGGCACCGACACCACCGGTCTGAACCGGGCCCGGCTCCTCGTCGACGGCGAACACCTCCTCGTCGGCTTGCCCGCCCAGGCCGTTCCACCGCCCGCCCCGGCCCCCGGCGCGGGACCGGCCGCGCCGCTGAGCCTGGCCAGCGCCACCGTCGAGCAGCTCGACGGGTTGCCCGGCGTCGGGCCGGTGCTCGCCCAGCACATCGTCGACTACCGCACCGCCCGCGGCGGCTTCCGTTCCGTCGACGAACTCCGCCAGGTCAACGGGATCGGCGAGCGCCGGTTCGCCGACCTGCGCCCGCTGGTGCGGCCGTGAACCGCCCCGTGGACGCCGGTCCGCTGGACCTGCGCCTGGCCGTACCGGCCGGCGCCGCCTGGGCGGCCGCGGCCCTCGCGCTCGACGCGCCGGGAGCGTGGACGGCCACCGGCGCGGGCCTGGCCACCGCCGGAGCGGGGGCCCTGGTGCTGGCCGGCCGGGGCCGGCCGGGCCCGCGGTGGCAGCTCGGTACCGCCACGGCGGCCGCCCTGCTGTGCGCGGCCGCCGGAGCCCTGGTGGCGGGCCTCGCGCGGGCCGAGGCCAGGGCGGGTCCGGTGCCCGGCCTCGCCGCCTCCCACGCGCGGGTCACCGCTGAGCTCACGGTCACGGGGGACCCCCGCCGGACCAGGACCGGGCCTCCCGCCGTCGTACTGGACGCCGTCGTCACCCGCGTCACCGGCCCCGACGGCCGCTCCACTCGGGTCGAAAGCCCGGTGCTGGTCATGGCCCGGCACGAGCAGTGGGCCCGGCTGCTCCCCTCGACCCGGCTCACGGCCATGGCCCGGCTCGCCCCGGCCGCCGGCGGCGAGCGTCAGGTCGCCGTGCTCCGGGTGCCCGGCCGGGCACCGCCCCGGGTCGTCGGAGGCCCGGACCGGGCACAGCGGCTCGCCGGGGCGCTGCGGGCAGGGCTGCGGGAGGCCAGTGCGGGGCTGCCGGCCGACGCGCGGGCCCTGCTGCCGGGGCTGGTGGTCGGGGACACCTCCAGGATCCCGCCCGACCTCCACGAGGCCTTCCGGGCCACCGACCTGAGCCACCTGCTCGCGGTGTCCGGCTCCAACCTCACCGTGGTGCTGTTCCTGCTGATCGGTCCGCCCGGAACCGCCCAGCACGCCGAACGGCGCGGCCTGGCGCCCCGGCTGGGGCTGTCGCTGCGCACCACCGCCCTGTGCGGGGCCGGCCTGACCCTCGCGTTCGTCGTGGTGTGCCGCCCGGAGCCCAGCGTGCTGCGGGCCGCCGCCTGCGGGGCGGTCACCCTGCTGGCGATCGGCACCGGGCGGCGGAGATCGCTGCTGCCGGCCCTGGCCGCCGCCGTACTGCTGCTGCTCCTCGTCCGGCCCTGGCTGGCCCGTGAGTACGGCTTCCTGCTGTCCGTGCTGGCCACGGCCGCCCTGCTGGTCCTCGGGCCGCGGTGGAGTGCCGCGCTGCGGCGGCGCGGGGTGCCCGCACGGCTCGCCGAAGCCCTCGCCGCTACCGCCGCCGCGCAGGCGGTGTGCGGGCCGGTGGTGGCGGTGTTCGCGGCCCGGGTCAGCCTGGTGGGGCTGCCGTGCAACCTGCTGGCCGAGGTCGCCGCCGCGCCGGCCACCGTGCTGGGTTTCGCGGCGCTGGCCGCCGCGCCGGTGTGGATGCCGGCCGCGGAGCTGCTGGCCCACTGCGCCGGCGTGCCCGCCGGCTGGATCGCGGCAGTGGCCCGGACCGGGGCGGCCCTCCCGGGCGCCGAGCTGGCCTGGCCCGGCGGGTGGACCGGCGGGCTGCTGCTGGCCGCCCTCACCCTGGGCCTCGTCGTGTGCGCCCCGCACATCGCCCGCCGGCCCTGGGCGTGTGCCGCGGTGGTGCTGGTGGTGTTGCTGGCGGTGCTGCGTCCGGCCCGGCTGCCGGCCGGGTGGCCGCCGCCGGGCTGGGCGTACGTCCAGTGCGCGGTGGGGCAGGGCGACACGGGGGTCCTGGCGGTGGCGCCGGGCACCGCGGTGGTGGTGGACGCCGGACCCGAGCCCGGGCACGCGGACCGCTGCCTGCGCCGGCTCGGCGTGGAACGCGTCCCGCTGCTGCTCCTGACCCACTTCCACGCCGACCACGTGGCGGGTCTGCCCGGGGTGCTGCGGGGGCGTTCGGTGGGGCTGATCCAGACCACCGTCCTGCAGGAGCCGCCGGAGCGGGCCGGGTGGGTGCGCCGCACCGCGGCGGCGGCCCGGATCCCCTTGCGGACCGCCACGGAGGGGGAGCGGGGCCGGGCCGGGCCGCTGGAGTGGGAGGTGCTGTGGCCGCCCGCCGACGGGCCGGTGCCGGAAGGGCCCAACGACGCGAGCGTGGCCCTGCTGGTCCGGACGGCGGGGCTGACCGTGCTGCTGCTCGGCGACCTCGAACCGGCCGCCCAGCAGGCCCTCCTGATCCGCCGTCCGGACCTGGGCCCGGTGGACGTCCTCAAGGTCGCCCACCACGGCTCGGCGCACCAGGACCTCGCCCTGCTCGAACGCGTCCGGCCGCGGCTGGCGCTGGTCCCGGTCGGAGCGGACAACCGCTACGGCCACCCCGCCCCGCGCACCCTCGCCCGGCTGCGGGCGGGCGGCGCGGCGGTGCTGCGGACCGACACCCACGGCTCGGTCGCGGTGACCGGCGCCGGGCCGGGGCTGCGGGCCCTGCCGTCGGGCAGGCGCCGCGGGCCCCGTACCGGCGGTAGCCGGGCTCCTGTTTGCCCGCGACCCGCCGTCATGATCGAATGCGTCTTCGCCAGAAGGGCGCACGTACTGACAGCACGGGGGTGCATCACACATGTTCGGTCGCCGGCGGGGATCGGAGACGGCCGGAAACGCCAGTCCGTCCACATCCGCGACTCTGACCCTGCCGCCCGCGGCGGGTCTGCTCGCCTGCAGGGTCCTCGACACGGTCCACCAACCTGTGCGGCAGGCCGAGTTCGAGGTCACCGACCCGATCGGACGGCGGATCGTCAGCGGGGAGACCGACCCGTACGGCGGCTTCGCCGCGACGGTCCCGGCGGGCGAGTACCGGCTGAGCGTCAAGGCCGAGGGGTACGCGCCGTTCCACGGGACCACGCTGGTCGGGGACCCCGACCGGCCGGGCACGGCGGAGATCGTCCTGGAGTCCGTCGAACCGCCGCTGCTGCCGCAGCCGGGCCACTGGGAGATCGACCGGAGCCACTCCTCGATCGCCTTCACGGTCCGCCACATCGGCTTCGCGCGGATCCGCGGCCGGTTCAACACCTTCGCGGGCGCGGTGCGGATAGCCGACCGCATGGAGGACTCCTCCATGCACGTCATCATCGACGCGGCCAGCATCGACACCGGCCTCAAGCTCCGCGACGACCACCTGCGTTCGGCGGACTTCCTGGACGCGGCCCGCCACCCGACGCTGGAGTTCTACAGCGACCGGTTCATCCACCGCAGTGGAAGCGGCTGGACCGTCGCCGGTGCGCTCACCCTGGCCGGAGTGAGCCGCTCGGTCACCCTGGACACCCGTTACCTCGGGCTGGGCACCGGTCTGGAGGGGGAACCCAGGGCCGCCTGCCGGGCGGAGGTCGAGCTCCAGCGCGAGGACTTCGGGGTGACCTGGCAGGCCTCCCCGGCGCACGGGATCGCGGCCATCGGCTCCCGGGTCGGCGTGGAGCTGGACGTCCAGATCGTCCACAAGGCCTGACCGGCCGTCGGCCCGCTCCGCGCCCGGTCCGTCCCGGGCCCGGAGCCGGGCCACGGGCGGGCCCCAGGCGCGGCTAGGGCGCTTCCAGCCAGCCCTCGTGCTCCTCGGCGAGGGCGTCCAGGGCGGCCGGCTCGTAGCGGCCCTCGGGGTCCTCCAGGACCACCAGCCACTGGGCGTCCTCGGCGTCGTCCTCACCGGCCAGGGCATCGCGGAAAAGCTGTGGTTCCTCGGTGATCCCGAAGCGGGCGGCGAGCTCCTCGGCCACCTCCTCGGCGGCGTCGCGGTCGGGCAGGACCAGTACATGTCGCAGGTTCACCGGACCATTCTCCCGACAGCCCGCGGGGGAGTGTCAGCGGGCCGTGGGATGCTGGGACGCGATGGCCACCAGGAAGAACTCCACCGACGACCCGCTCGCCCCGCTCACCCTCGCGGTGGGACAGGAGGAGCTGCTGCTCGACCGCGCCGTACGGGAGGTGGTCGCGGCCGCCCGGGCCGCGGACGCCGACACCGACGTCCGCGACCTCGCCCCGGAGCAGCTCCAGCCGGGCACCCTCGCCGAGCTGACCAGCCCCTCGCTGTTCGCCGAACGCAAGGTCGTGGTCGTGCGCAACGCCCAGGACCTGTCCGCCGACACCGTCAAGGACGTGAAGGCCTACCTCGGCGCGCCGGTCGAGGAGATCACCCTCGTCCTGCTGCACGCGGGCGGCGCCAAGGGCAAGGCACTGCTGGACGCGGCCCGCAAGGCCGGTGCCCGCGAGGTCGCCTGCCCGAAGATGACCAGGGCGGGCGACCGTCTGGCCTTCGTGCGCGGCGAGTTCCGAACCCTGGGCCGGTCCGCCACGCCGGAGGCCTGCCAGACTCTGGTGGACGCCATCGGCAGCGACCTGCGCGAACTGGCCAGCGCCGTGACCCAGCTGTGCGCGGACGTCGAGGGCACCATCGACGAGGCCGTCGTCGGCCGCTACTACACGGGCCGCGCGGAGGCCTCCAGCTTCGAGGTCGCCGACCGGGCGGTCGAGGGCCGGGCCGCGGAGGCGCTGGAGGCGCTGCGCTGGTCCCTGTCCACCGGCGTCGCCCCCGTGCTGGTCACCAGCGCCCTGGCGCAGGCCGTGCGCGCCATCGGCAAGCTGGCCTCCGCGCCCCGCGGCGCCCGCCCCGCCGATCTCGCCCGGGACCTCGGCATGCCCCCGTGGAAGATCGACCGGGTGCGCCAGCAGATGCGCGGCTGGTCCGCGGACGGCGTGGCCGCGGCCCTGCGCGCGGTCGCCGAAGCGGACGCCGGCGTCAAGGGCGGCGGGGACGACCCCGAGTACGCCCTGGAGAAGGCGGTCGTGGCCGTGGCCCGGGCCGCCCGCGCCCGCCGCCCCTCCTACTGACGGGCGCACGCCCCGGCGACGACGAAGGCCCCGGCCACCACCCTGGGGAAGGGCGGAGGCCGGGGCCTTCGACTACATCTGTGCGCCGCACCCGCGTGGCGAACGCAGGCCGCGTGCGGCGCTGGTTCCCCCCGCCGGGGCAGGGGGAGGGGTGCCGGTCAGGAGCGGATGAGAGGGCCCGCTTGGTCCGTCCCGGCGATCACATCAATCGCTCGACTCAGAGAGCGGCAACCTTGGAGGCCAGCGCCGACTTCTTGTTGGCGGCGGCGTTCTTGTGGATGACACCCTTCGAGACAGCCTTGTCCAGCTTCCGCGAGGCGGCGCGGGCGGCGGCGGTGGCCTTCTCGGCGTCACCGGCGACGATGGCCTCGTTGGCCTTGCGGATGAAGGTGCGCAGCTCGGACTTGACCGACTTGTTGCGAAGGCGGGCCTTCTCGTTGGTCTTGTTCCGCTTGATCTGGGACTTGATGTTCGCCACGAAAGAGCCTTTTCAGGTTCAGAGGTTTTTCTTCGGATTGCGCCTCGACTGCTGAGAGGGCACGCGAGACACAGCTATCCACAGTACCAGCAGCCCTTCGGGCGGCCCAAACCGAGCACACCCGCCCGGCCATGGGACCATGGAGGCCTGCGTAACGTTCCGACTGAGACCCGAGAATCAGGACACTGCGTGCCCGCCATCCCCAGCCACGTGCCCGAGCCGAGCCGTACCGACCCGGCGCTGATCCGCAACTTCTGCATCATCGCGCACATCGACCACGGCAAGTCGACGCTCGCCGACCGGATGCTCCAGCTCACCGGCGTCGTCGACCAGCGGCAGATGCGTGCCCAGTACCTCGACCGCATGGACATCGAGCGTGAGCGCGGCATCACGATCAAGTCGCAGGCGGTCCGTCTCCCCTGGGCGCCCACCGCGGGCGACGGTCAGGGCAAGACCCACATCCTGAACATGATCGACACCCCCGGGCACGTCGACTTCACCTACGAGGTGTCCCGGTCCCTCGCCGCGTGCGAGGGCACCGTCCTCCTGGTGGACGCCGCCCAGGGCATCGAGGCCCAGACCCTCGCCAACCTGTACCTGGCGATGGAGAACGACCTCGCGATCGTCCCCGTCCTCAACAAGATCGACCTGCCGGCCGCCCAGCCGGAGAAGTTCGCCGAGGAGCTGGCGAACCTGGTCGGCTGCGAGCCGGACGACGTCCTGCGGGTCTCCGCGAAGACCGGCCTCGGCGTGGACGCCCTGCTCGACCGGGTCGTCCAGACCGTGCCGGCCCCGGTGGGCGTCGCCGACGCCCCCGCCCGCGCGATGATCTTCGACTCGGTCTACGACTCGTACCGCGGCGTCGTGACCTACGTCCGTGTGGTCGACGGCAAGCTCAACAAGCGCGAGCGCATCCGGATGATGTCCACCGGCGCCACGCACGAGCTGCTGGAGATCGGCACCAACTCGCCCGAGATGCTGCCGGCCGACGGCCTCTCCGTGGGCGAGGTGGGCTACCTGATCACCGGCGTGAAGGACGTCCGCCAGTCCAAGGTCGGCGACACCATCACCCAGCAGAGCGGCGGCGCCACCGAGGCGCTCGGCGGCTACAAGGACCCGAAGCCGATGGTCTTCTCGGGCCTGTACCCGCTCGACGGCTCGGACTACCCCGACCTCCGCGAGGCCCTGGACAAGCTCCAGCTCAACGACGCCGCCCTGGTCTACGAGCCGGAGACCTCCGCCGCGCTCGGCTTCGGTTTCCGCGTCGGCTTCCTCGGCCTGCTGCACCTCGACGTGATCCGCGAGCGCCTGGAGCGCGAGTTCGGCCTCGACCTGATCGCCACCGCGCCCAACGTGGTCTACCGCGTGGTCCTGGAGGACAAGAGCGAGATCACGGTGACCAACCCGAGCGAGTTCCCCGAGGGCAAGATCTCCGAGGTGTACGAGCCGGTCGTGCGCGCCACGATCCTCGCGCCCACCGAGTTCATCGGCGCGATCATGGAGCTGTGCCAGAACCGGCGCGGCACCCTCCTCGGCATGGACTACCTGTCCGAGGACCGGGTCGAGATCCGTTACACCCTCCCGCTCGCCGAGATCGTCTTCGACTTCTTCGACCAGCTGAAGTCCAAGACCCGCGGATACGCCTCCCTCGACTACGAGCCCACCGGCGAGCAGGCCGCCAGCCTCGTCAAGGTCGACATCCTGCTGCACGGCGACAAGGTCGACGCCTTCTCCGCCATCACCCACAAGGACGCCGCCTACGCGTACGGCGTGCGCCTGGTCGCCAAGCTGCGCGAGCTCATCCCGCGGCAGGCCTTCGAGGTGCCCGTCCAGGCCGCCATCGGCTCCCGGGTCATCGCCCGCGAGACGATCCGCGCCATCCGCAAGGACGTCCTCGCCAAGTGCTACGGCGGTGACATCTCCCGTAAGCGGAAGCTGCTGGAGAAGCAGAAGGAAGGCAAGAAGCGGATGAAGATGGTCGGCTCCGTGGAGGTCCCGCAGGAGGCCTTCATCGCGGTGCTGTCCAGCGACGAGTCCGGCGGCAAGAAGAAGTAGGCCACGGGCGCCCGTGATCCGGAACTGGCCCCCGCGCACCCGCGCGGGGGCCTCTTTCGTTATGAATCGGCCGCCCGGGAGCTCTTACGCACCGGCCGGACGGCCCCTACCCTGATCTCTGCTCGATGGTTACTGGCCAGTTACCCAGTTGTGCAAGCCAAACCCTGCCGCGTGGTCCGGAGGATGTCGTGAGCGACACACAGACGATGATCGAGAACCGCCCGCCCTCCGTGGCGGCACTCTTCCTTGAGCGTGTCGCCGCCACCCCGGACGCCGAGGCCTACCGCTATCCCGTCCCCGCGGCCACCGGCCAGGGCCCCGACGACTGGAAGTCCCTCAGCTGGGGGCAGGCCGCCGACCGGGTGTTCGCCATCGCCGCCGGCCTGGTCTCGCTCGGCCTCCAGCCCGAGCAGCGGGTCGCCCTCGCCTCCAACACCCGGGTCGAGTGGATCCTCGCCGACCTCGGCGTGATGTGCGCGGGCGGCGCCGTCACCACCATCTACCCGAGCACCAACGCCGAGGAGTCGGCGTACATCCTGGCCGACTCCGACAGCCGGGTGCTGATCGCCGAGGACGGCTCCCAGCTGGCCAAGGCCCGCGAGCACCGTGCCGACCTGCCCGGCCTCTCCCACGTCGTCGTCCTGGAGGCCGCCGACGCGGTCCCGGCCGAGGGCGACCCGGAGGGCTGGGTGCTCTCCGTCGCCGACCTGGAGAAGCTCGGCAAGGAGCACCTCGCCAAGCACCCCGCGGCGGTCAAGGAGCGGATCGCGGCCATCACCGCCGACCAGCTCGCCACCCTGATCTACACCTCCGGCACCACCGGCCGGCCCAAGGGCGTACGCCTGCCGCACGACAACTGGTCCTACATGGCCAAGGCGACCGTCGCCACCGGCCTGATCACCAAGGACGACGTCCAGTACCTCTGGCTGCCGCTCGCGCACGTCTTCGGCAAGGTCCTCACCTCCGGCCAGATCGAGGTCGGCCACGTCACCGCCGTCGACGGCCGCATCGACAAGATCATCGAGAACCTGCCGGTGGTCCAGCCGACGTACATGGCGGCCGTCCCGCGGATCTTCGAGAAGGTCTACAACGGGGTCGCCGCCAAGGCCCGGGCCGCCGGCGGCGCCAAGTACAAGATCTTCCAGTGGGCGGCGGGCGTCGCCCGCGACTACGCCAAGGCCAGCCAGGACAACTTCCGCCGCACCGGCAAGGCCGGCGCGCCCTTCCCGCTCTCCGCCAAGCACGCGATCGCCGACAAGCTGGTCTACTCCAAGCTCCGCGACGCCTTCGGCGGCAACCTGCGGGCCGCCGTCTCCGGCGCCTCCGGCCTCTCCCCGGAGATCGGCTTCTTCTTCTCCGGCGCCGGCATCCACATCCTGGAGGGCTACGGCCTCACCGAGTCGAGCGCGGCCTCCTTCGTCAACCCCGGCGAGGCCTACCGCACCGGCACGGTCGGCAAGCCGCTCCCCGGCACCGAGGTCCGCATCGCCGATGACGGCGAGATCCTGCTGCGCGGCCCCGGCATCATGCAGGGCTACCACAACCAGCCGGAGAAGACCGCCGAGGTCCTGGAGTCCGACGGCTGGCTGCACACCGGCGACATCGGCGAGCTGTCCCCCGACGGCTACCTGCGGATCACCGACCGCAAGAAGGACCTGATCAAGACCTCGGGCGGCAAGTACGTCGCCCCCGCCGAGATCGAGGGCCAGTTCAAGGCGGTCTGCCCGTACGTCTCCAACATCGTGGTGCACGGCGCGGACCGGAACTTCTGCACCGCCCTCATCGCCCTCGACGGCCCGTCCATCCTCGGCTGGGCCGCCGAGAACGGCCTGGAGGGCAAGTCCTACGGCGAGGTCGTCGCCGCCCCGGAGACCGCCCGGCTGATCGAGACGTACGTCCAGACCCTCAACGAGGGCCTCCAGCGCTGGCAGACGATCAAGAAGTTCCGCATCCTGCCGCGCGACCTCGACGTCGAGCACGGCGACCTCACGCCCAGCCTGAAGCTGAAGCGGCCGGTGGTGGAGCGCGAGTTCAAGGCGCTGATCGAGGAGATGTACGAGGGCACGCGCGAGGCGTAGCCGCCGCCCCGGCCGCGGCTCCCCGCCGCGGCCCCGGGGCACACCGGGCGGTGCGGGACAATGGACCCATGCCTTCCGCACTGCCCGATGGTGAGCCCATGCCCGAGGACGGGTCGCTGCCGTCTCACGCCCTGCAGGGCTCGGCGGCGCGGCCGCTCGGGTTCTACCTGCACGTCCCGTACTGCGCGACCCGTTGCGGGTACTGCGACTTCAACACCTACACCGCCACCGAGCTGCGCGGCACGGGCGGGGTGCTGGCCTCCCGGGACAACTACGCCGACACCCTGACCGACGAGGTCCGCCTGGCCCGCAAGGTGCTCGGGGACGACCCGCGCGAGGTGCGGACCGTGTTCGTCGGCGGCGGCACGCCGACCCTGCTGGCGGCCGCCGACCTCGTCCGGATGCTCGGCGCGATCCGCGACGAGTTCGGGCTGGCCGCGGACGCGGAGGTCACCACCGAGGCCAACCCGGAGTCGGTGACCCCCGAGTACCTGGCCGAGCTGCGGGCGGGCGGGTTCAACCGGATCTCGTTCGGCATGCAGAGCGCCCGGCGGCACGTGCTGAAGGTGCTGGACCGCACGCACACCCCCGGGCGGCCCGAGGCCTGCGTGGCCGAGGCCCGCGCGGCGGGCTTCGACCACGTCAACCTCGACCTGATCTACGGCACCCCCGGGGAGACCGACGACGACTGGCGGGCCTCGCTGGACGCGGCGATCGGGGCCGGCCCGGACCACGTCTCCGCGTACGCGCTGATCGTGGAGGAGGGCACCCAGCTGGCCCGCCGGATCCGGCGCGGCGAGGTCCCGATGACCGACGACGACGTGCACGCCGACCGCTACCTGATCGCGGACGAGGTGCTGGGCGCGGCGGGCTACGACTGGTACGAGGTGTCCAACTGGGCCACCTCGGAGGCGGGCCGCTGCCTGCACAACGAGCTGTACTGGCGCGGCGCCGACTGGTGGGGCGCGGGCCCCGGGGCCCACTCCCACGTGGGCGGGGTCCGCTGGTGGAACGTGAAGCACCCCGGCGCGTACGCGGGGGCGCTGGCGGAGGGGCGCTCGCCGGGCGCGGGCCGGGAGGTCCTGTCCGAGGAGGACCGCCGCGTCGAGCGGATCCTGCTGGAGCTCCGGCTGGTGGACGGCGTCCCGCTGTCCCTGCTGGCCCCGGCGGGGCTGGCCGCGTCGCGCCGGGCGCTGGCGGACGGCCTCCTCGCGGCCGCTCCGTACGGGGCCGGCCGCGCCGTCCTCACCCTGCGCGGGCGCCTCCTGGCCGACGCGGTGGTCCGCGACCTGGTCGACTGACCCTGCGCCGGCCGCGCACCCCTGCCGGGGCGCCCCCGAGCCGGAGCCCCGCCCGACCGCGCGGGGCGCTGCCCCGCACTCCGCGCCTCAATCGCCGGCGGGGCTGGAGTGGCCGGGCAAGGGCGTCGCCCGCGCAGCCGGGTCTGGGCGGGGCATATCAAGCCCGAGTGGCGTTTGAGCGGGTCCGGCGGGGGCTCCGGCCGGCCACGTGGGGCGCTGCCCCGCACCCCGCGCCTCAATCGCCGGCGGGGCTGGAGTGGCCCGGCGAGGGCGTCGCCGCGGAGCCGGGTCTGGGCGGGGCATATCAAGCCCGAGCGGCGTTTGAGCGGGCCCGGCGGGGGTTCCGCCCGGCCACGTGGGGCGCTGCCCCGCACCCCGCGCCTCAATCGCCGGCGGGGCTGGAGTGGCCCGGCGAGGGCGTTGGCGCGCGGCCGGGTCCCGGCGGGGCTGGAGTGGCCCGGCGAGGGCGTCGCCGCGGAGCCGGGTCCGGGCGGGGCATATCAAGCCCGAGCGGCGTTTGAGCGGGCCCGGCGGGGGCTCCGCCCGGCCACATGGGGCGCTGCCCCACACCCCGCGCCTCAATCGCCGGCGAGGCTGGATGTGCCGACCGGGCTGGACGTGCCGGGGCAGGGCGTTGCCCACGCGAACCGGCCCCGGCCGGGGCGTGGCCCGCGCGGCTCGGTCCGGGCGGGGGCGCCGGTCCGGTGGGGGGCCGGGTGGGGCGTCGGCCCGGCGGGGGCCGGGCGGGGGCGTCCGCCCGGCCGGGGGTCCGGGTGGGCTCGGGAGGGGGCTGGGGCGCGTGTCGAGCGGCGGTGGGCCGGTCCGGGCGGGGTGGGGGTCAGGGGGTGGTGACGAAGTCGATCAGTTCTTCCACGCGGCCCAGGAGGGCCGGCTCCAGGTCGCGGTAGGAGGTGACCCGGGACAGGATCCGCTGCCAGGCCGCCCCGGTGTTCGGGGGCCAGCCCAGCGCGCGGCAGACGCCCGTCTTCCAGTCCTGGCCCCGCGGGACGACCGGCCAGGACGGGATGCCCAGGGCCGACGGCTTGACCGCCTGCCAGACGTCGACGTAGGGGTGGCCGACCACCAGGACGTCCGGAGTCGACGACACCCGGGCCGCCAGCCGGGACTCCTTCGAGCCGGGGACCAGGTGGTCCACCAGGACGCCGAGGCGGGCGTCCGGGCCAGGGGCGAAGTCGGCGACGATCGCCGGCAGGTCGTCCACGCCGGAGAGGTACTCCACGACCACGCCCTCGATGCGGAGGTCGTCGCCCCAGACCTTCTCCACCAGTTCGGCGTCGTGCCGGCCCTCCACGTAGATGCGGCCCGCCCGGGCCACCCGGGCCCGCGCCCCCGGGACCGCGATCGAGCCCGAGGGCGTGAGGGCCGGGGCGCCGGCGCCGGCGCCGGCCGCCGCGCGTGAGGGGCGTACCAGGGTGACCACCTCGCCCTCCAGCAGGAAGCCGCGCGGCTCCAGCGGGAAGACCCGGCGCTTGCCGAAGCGGTCCTCCAGGGTCACCGTGCCCGCCTCGCAGGCCACCACCGCCCCGCAGAAGTCGGTACCCGCGACCTCCACCACCAGTTCCGGATCGGCGGGCACCTCCGGCACCGGCTTCGCGCGCTTCCAGGAGGGGGTCAGGTCGGGGGAGTACTCGCGCATTCGGCCGAGGGTAGGGGTGGAGTCCCGCCGATCAAGGCGACACGCCGAAACGTGCCGCGAGTGTGGCGCGCTGCTCACGCACGAAGGCCGCGTCGACCACCGCCCCGTGGCCCGGCACGTAAAGCGCCTCCTCGCCGCCGAGCGACAGCAGCCGGTCCAGCGCGGCCGGCCACTGCCGCGGCATCGCGTCGGGGCCGGCCAACGGCTCCCCGGACTCCTCGACCAGGTCCCCGCAGAACACCACCTCCCGGCCCCCGGGCACGAAGACGGCCAGGTCGTGGCCGGTGTGCCCGGGCCCGACGTTCGCCAGCAGCACCTGCAGCCCGCCGAGGTCCAGGGTCCATTCGCCGGAGACCAGGTGCCGGGGGACGGCGAGCCGCTCCGTGGACTCCGCGGCGTCCGGCTCCGGCAGGCCGTGCCGGACCGCGTCCGCGCGCAGTTCCCCGCGCCCGGAGGCCGAGCCCAGCAGCAGTTCGAGCCCCACCGGGCCGAACACCTCCGCGCCCGGGAACGCCCCGCCGCCCAGGACGTGATCGAAATGGCCGTGCGTGAATGCGATATGGGTCACGCCGCGGCCGGTCAGCCGCTCCGCCTGGGCCCGCAGTTCCGCCCCCTCCCGCAGGCTCGAACCCGGGTCCACCAGCAGCACCGAGGCGTCCCCGACCACCAGTCCGGCCGTACAGTCCCAGCCGGGGAGCCTGCGCCGCCCCGTCCGCCCGGTCAGCCGCTCCCACCCCGCCTCTTCCCAACGCACGTCCATGGCGCGACGCTACCGTGACGAGCTCCCTTGCCTTGGGTGTACCTGCCAGCCGTACACTGAGCCGGGGGATTCCTGGCACTCCCGCCCGTTGAGTGCCAACCACGACGACGCTCACAGCTGGAGGTGGCGCGCATGCTCAGTGAACGCAGGCTCGAAGTGCTGCGCGCCATCGTCCAGGACTACGTCGGAACGGAGGAGCCCGTCGGCTCCAAGGCCCTCACCGAGCGCCACCAGCTCGGCGTCTCGCCCGCCACCGTGCGCAACGACATGGCCGTGCTGGAGGAGGAGGGCTACATCGCCCAGCCCCACACCAGCGCCGGCCGGATCCCCACCGACAAGGGCTACCGGCTCTTCGTCGACCGCCTGGCCGGGGTCAAGCCGCTGTCCACGCCCGAACGGCGGGCCATCCAGAACTTCCTCGACGGCGCCGTCGACCTCGACGACGTGGTGGGGCGCACGGTACGGCTGCTCGCGCAGCTGACCCGGCAGGTCGCCGTGGTCCAGTACCCCTCCCTGACCCGGTCCACCGTCCGGCACGTCGAGCTGCTGATGCTCGCGCCCGCCCGCCTGATGCTCGTCCTGATCACCGACACCGGCCGGGTCGAGCAGCGCATGGTCGACTGCCCCGCGCCGTTCGGCGAGCAGTCCCTCGCGGACCTGCGGGCCCGGCTCAACGGCAAGGTCGTCGGCCGCCGCTTCGCGGACGTGCCGCAGCTGGTGCAGGACCTGCCGGAATCCTTCGAGACCGAGGACCGCGCCACGGTCCAGACGGTGCTCGCCACCCTCCTCGAAACCCTGGTCGAGGAGACCGAGGAGCGGCTGATGATCGGCGGAACCGCCAATCTCACCCGCTTCGGACACGACTTCCCGCTGACGATCAGGCCCGTGCTGGAGGCGCTGGAGGAGCAGGTCGTGCTCCTCAAGCTGCTCGGCGAGGCCGGCGAGTCGGGGATGACCGTACGCATCGGCCACGAGAACGCCTACGAAGGACTCAACTCCACGTCGGTCGTCTCCGTCGGCTACGGTTCGGGCGGCGAGACAGTCGCCAAGATGGGCGTGGTCGGACCGACCCGCATGGACTACCCCGGAACGATGGGAGCGGTACGCGCAGTGGCACGTTACGTCGGACAGATCCTGGCGGAGTCGTAAGTGGCCACGGACTACTACGCCGTACTCGGCGTGCGCCGCGACGCATCGCAGGACGAGATCAAGAAGGCCTTCCGGCGGCTTGCCCGCGAGCTGCACCCGGACGTCAACCCCGATCCCAAGACGCAGGAGCGTTTCAAGGAGATCAACGCCGCCTACGAGGTGCTGTCGGACCCGCAGAAGAAGCAGGTCTACGACCTCGGCGGCGACCCGCTGTCCTCCTCGGGCGGTGCGGGCGCGGGCGGTTTCGGGGCCGGCGGCTTCGGCAACTTCTCGGACATCATGGACGCCTTCTTCGGGCAGGCGTCCCAGCGCGGCCCGCGCTCGCGCACCCGGCGCGGCCAGGACGCCATGATCCGCCTGGACCTGGAGCTGGACGAGTCCGCCTTCGGGACCACCAAGGACATCCAGGTCGACACCGCCGTCGTGTGCACGACCTGCTCCGGCGAGGGCGCCGCACCCGGCACCTCCGCGCAGACCTGCGACATGTGCCGCGGCCGCGGTGAGGTCTCCCAGGTCACCCGGTCCTTCCTCGGCCAGGTCATGACCTCCCGCCCGTGCCCGCAGTGCCAGGGCTTCGGCACCGTGGTCCCGACCCCCTGCCCCGAGTGCGCGGGCGACGGGCGCGTCCGGTCCCGCCGCAACCTCACGGTCAAGATCCCGGCCGGCGTGGAGAACGGCACCCGGATCCAGCTCGCGGGCGAGGGCGAGGTCGGCCCCGGCGGCGGCCCCGCCGGCGACCTGTACGTCGAGATCCACGAGCTGCCCCACCCGGTGTTCCAGCGCCGCGGCGACGACCTGCACTGCACGGTCACCATCCCGATGACCGCGGCGGCACTGGGCACCAAGTGCCCGCTGGAGACCCTGGACGGCATGGAGGAGGTCGACATCCGTCCCGGCACCCAGTCCGGCCAGTCGATCCCGCTGCACGGCCGCGGCGTCACCCACCTGCGCGGCGGCGGGCGCGGCGACCTGATCGTCCACGTCGAGGTGCAGACCCCGGCCAAGCTCGACGCCCAGCAGGAGGAGCTGCTGCGGCAGCTGGCGAAGCTGCGCGGCGAGGAACGCCCCACGGGCCAGTTCGCCCCCGGACAGCAAGGCCTGTTCAGCCGGCTGAAGGACGCGTTCAACGGCCGGTGAGCCCGGTCCCGGCCGGGTGATCACGGCACCTGGCCGGTTGCCGCGACCGGACTATGCCAGGCGAATCGTGTGATTCGGTCTGGTGCGGGGGACATGGCACGATGCAGGTCATGTCCTCCGCACTGAACGGTCTCTTCCCCTACCCGATCGTGCAGGCCCCCATGGCGGGCGGAGCCTCCTGCCCGCCGCTCGCCGCCGCCGTCTCCCAGGCCGGCGGCCTCGGCTTCCTGGCCGGCGGTTACAAGACCGCGGACGGCATGTACCAGGAGATCAAGCAGCTGCGCGGACTCACCCGGCGGCCGTTCGGCGTCAACCTCTTCCTCCCGCAGTACGGGCAGCCCGACCCGGCCGCCGTCGAGGCCTACCGGGGCCAGCTGGCCGGGGAGGCCACCTGGTACGAGACCTCCCTCGCCGCGGAGGACACCGTCGGCAACACCGACGACGGCTGGGACGCGAAACTGGCCATTCTCATCGAGGACCCGGTACCCGTCGTCTCGTTCACCTTCGGCTGCCCCCCGGCCGCAGCGCTCACCTGCCTCCGCAAGGGCGGCACCCGCACCCTCGTCACCGTCACCTCCGTCGCCGAGGCCCTGACCGCGCAGGACGCCGGCGCCGACGCCCTCTGCGTCCAGGGCATCGAGGCGGGCGGCCACCAGGGCACCCACCGCGACGACCCGCAGGCCGACGGCACCGGAGTGGGCCTGCTCGCCCTGGTCGCACAGGTACGCGAGGCCGTGGCCCTGCCCATCGTCGCGGCGGGCGGACTGATGCGCGGCTCGCAGATCGCCGCGGTGCTCGCCGCCGGCGCCGAGGCCGCCCAGCTCGGCACGGCCTTCCTGGCCTGCCCGGAGTCCGGCGCCCACCCCCTGCACAAGAAGGCGCTGACCGACCCCCTCTTCGTGCGTACGGAACTCACCCGGGCCTTCTCCGGGCGGCCCGCCCGCGGCCTGGTCAACCGGTTCATGCGCGAGCACGGACCGTACGCCCCGGCCGCCTACCCCCAGGTCCACCACCTGACCTCGGGACTGCGCCGCGCGGCCGCCGCCGCCGGCGACCCGCAGGGCATGGCGCTGTGGGCGGGCCAGGGCCACCGGCTGGCCCGGTCGCTGCCGGCGGGGGAGCTGGTGGAGGTGCTGGCGGCCGAAGTGGCCGAGGCCCAGTGCGTGTTGCAGGCGGTACAGAGGAGGAACGAGTCATGACGGCCCCGGTGTTCGTGGTCGAGGAGGTCCCGGCGGGACCGCGGTACGTGCTGGACGGCCCCGAGGGGCGGCACGCTGTCTCGGTGAAGCGGCTGGGAACCGGCGAGGCGGTGGTCCTCACCGACGGCCGGGGCGGCTGGGCGGACTGCGTGGTCACGGCCGCGGAGGGCAAGGACCGGCTGGCCGTCGAGGTCACCCGGGTGTCGGCCGAACCTGAACCCGCGGTGCGGATCACGGTGGTGCAGGCCCTGCCCAAGGGCGACCGGGGCGAGGTCGCGGTCGAGACGATGACCGAGACCGGAGTCGACGCCGTGGTGCCCTGGCAGGCCTCGCGCTGCATCACCCAGTGGCGCGGCGACCGCGGCGCGAAGTCCCTCGCCAAGTGGCGCTCCACGGCCCGCGAAGCGGGCAAGCAGTCCCGCCGCGTCCGCTTCCCCGAGGTCGCCGACGCCATGTCCACCAAGCAGGTCGCCGAGCTGCTGGCGGGGGCCGACCTGGCGGTGGTCCTGCACGAGGACCGCGACACGCCCTCCGAGGCCCTCGCCACCGCCGCCCTCCCCGCCACCGGCTCCATCGTCGTCGTGGTCGGCCCCGAGGGCGGGGTCTCCCCCGAGGAGCTGGCCCTCTTCGCCGGCGCCGGGGCACGCCCCTACCGGCTGGGCCGCTCCGTGCTGCGCACCTCCACCGCGGGCACGGCCGCGGTGGCCGTCCTGCTGGCCCGCACCGGCCGCTGGGCGTAGCGGGCCCGCTGCGGGCCGGCGGCGGATACGATGCCCCGGAGCGATCACCAGCACGGGAGGCGAGGCACATGGCCGGGGAACCGCAGGCGGACTGCCTGTTCTGCAAGATCGTCACGGGTGAGGTCCCGGCGACGGTGGTCCGCGAGACCGAGACCACCGTCGCCTTCCGGGACATCAACCCGCAGGCGCCCACCCACGTCCTGGTCATCCCCAAGGCGCACCACGCCGACGCCGCCGCGCTGGCCGCCGCGGACCCGCAGCTGACCGCCGACGTGCTGCGCGAGGCCGGAGAGGTCGCCGCGCAGGAGAAGGTCGCCGACCACGGCTACCGGATCGTCTTCAACACCGGTTCCGGCGCGGGCCAGACGGTGTTCCACGCGCACGCGCACGTGCTGGGCGGCCGCGGCCTCCAGTGGCCGCCCGGATAGTCCCGCGGGGAAAAGCGATGGCACGGCCAGGGGAAGCGGCGTAGGAATCAGCCATGTCCGCACGTGAGTTCGTCGTCCTGGGCACCGCCAGTCAGGTGCCCACCCGCCACCGCAACCACAACGGCTACCTGCTGCGCTGGGACGGCGAGGGCATCCTCTTCGATCCCGGCGAGGGCACCCAGCGGCAGATGCTCCGGGCGGGCGTGGCCGCGCACGACATCAACCGGATCTGCGTCACCCACTTCCACGGGGACCACAGCCTCGGCCTGGCCGGGGTGATCCAGCGGATCAACCTCGACCGGGTACCGCACCCGGTCGCCGCCCACTACCCGGCCTCCGGGCAGAAGTTCTTCGACCGGCTCCGGTACGCGACGGCCTACCGGGAGACCGTCCTGCTGGACGAGGAGCCCGTGGCCGGCGACGGGGAGCTCGCCAAGGGGCCCTCGTACGTCCTGGAGGCCCGGCGGCTGTCCCACCCGGTGGAGTCCTTCGGCTACCGGATCACCGAGCCCGACGGCCGGCGGATACTGCCGGAACTGCTGGCCCGGCACGGCATCAAGGGGCCCGACGTGGGCCGCATCCAGCGCGAGGGCGCTCTGGGTGGCGTCACCCTGGAACAGGTCAGCGAGCACCGGCGCGGGCAGCGGTTCGCCTTCGTCATGGACACCCGCCTCTGCGACGGGGTGCACGCGCTCGCCGAGGGCTGCGACATGCTGGTGATCGAGTCCACCTTCCTCGACGAGGAGGAGGCCCTGGCCACCGAACACGGCCACCTGACGGCCGGCCAGGCCGCCCGCGCCGCCCGGGACGCCGGGGTGCGGCACCTGGTCCTCACCCACTTCTCGCAGCGCTACACGGACCCTTCGGAGTTCGAACGGCAGGCCCGCCGCGCCGGCTACGAGGGCGACCTCACGGTGGCCGAGGACCTGGTGCGCGTCCCGCTGCCCAAGCGGCCCTAGACGGGCGGGGCGGGAGAGCGAGCACGGGGCGCGCTCCACCCGGAGATGAGCGTTTCTGCGGTGATCTGGGCCACACTGGGTTTCCCGTCGGAGCCCGACGGGCATGGCTCGCAGCTTCCACTGACCCCGGGGAGTAGACCGTGACCAGCCGGAACATCAGGAACGCCAGGGACGGCCTCGTCGGCGCGGTCGACCCGCTCGCCGGGCTCCGCACGCCGGCGGACCCGCGCTGCGACGTCTTCCTGACCGGCACGGTCTTCCTGGACATCATCTTCACCGGGCTGGACTCCGCACCGGTCCGCGGCACCGAGTCCTGGGCCCGGGGCATGGGCTCCAGCCCCGGCGGGGTCGCCAACATGGCCACCGCACTGGCCCGGCTAGGTCTGCGCACCTCCCTCGCGGCCGCGTTCGGCGACGACCACTACGGCGAGTACTGCTGGGACGCGTTGGAGCAGGGCGAGGGCATCGACCTGTCGATGTCGCGGACCATCCCCGGCTGGCACAGCCCGGTCACCGTCTCCATGGCCTACGAGGGCGAGCGCACCATGGTCTCGCACGGCCACGAGGCCCCGCCGGCCTGCGGCGCGGGCACGCTGCCCCGGACGGCTCACGTGGGCGTCCCGGACCGGCCCGGGTTCCCGGCCGGCCCGCCCCCGGCCCGGGCCGCCGTCGCCTCGCTGACCCCGTGCCGCCCGGAGCCCTGGGTGGCCGCGGCCGCCCGCGCCGGGACCCGCGTCTTCGCGGACGTCGGCTGGGACGAGAGCGGCCGCTGGGACCTGGACGCGCTGACCGACCTGCAACACTGCGAGGCCTTCCTGCCGAACGCCGGCGAGGCCATGCGCTACACCCGCACCGACTGCCCGCGCGCCGCCGCCCGGGCGCTGGCCGAGCGGGTGCCGATCGCGGTGGTGACCATGGGTGCGGAGGGGTCGTACGCGGTGGACGGCCGGACCGGGGAGACGGCCGAGGTCCCCGCGATCACCGTGGAGGAACTGGACCCGACGGGCGCCGGGGACGTGTACGTGGCCGGGTTCGTCACCGGCACCCTGGCCGGCTGGCCGCTGGCCGACCGGCTCGCCTTCGCGGGCCTGACGGCCGCCCTCTCGGTGCAGGAGTTCGGCGGGTCGCTCTCCGCCCCCGGCTGGGAGGAGGTCGCGCACTGGTGGCACGCCCAGGTCGGCCGCCCCGACCCGGGCCACGAGACGGCCCACGCGCCCGCCGCCCGGGACCCGCTGCGCCGGTACGCCTTCCTCGGCGAGCTCCTCGGCCCGCCGGCGCCGGCCGGGGGTACGGCCGCCGCGCGCCGCCGGGCCGTACCCACCATCGGCTTCCGGCGCACCGCCTGAGGGGCCCGCCGCGCCGCGGCGGCCGTTCGGCGGGCCGCTGGAGGCGGGGCGGAAAACCCCTCTGGGCATCGCGGACGGCGGCGTACGCTTGGTATTCCAGAGGTCGTCGATCGGTGCGACCCCGCAACAGGAGGTATGCGCAGGCCAGAGAGCCGGCCCATGACTCAGACACCCACAGCCCACAGCCTGGCGCCGGGGCAGGCGCGAGCCCACTTCACCGTTCCCGCCAAACACCCGATGGTGACGGTGCTCGGCTCGGGCGACGCCCTGTTGCGCGTCATAGAGAAGGCGTTCCCGAAGGCCGACATCCACGTTCGGGGCAACCAGGTCAGCGCGGTCGGGGAAGCGGCGGAAGTCGCCCTGATCCAGCGCCTGTTCGACGAGATGATGCTGGTGCTCCGCACCGGTCAGCCGATGACGGAGGACGCAGTGGAACGGTCGATCGCCATGCTCAGGGCGAGCGAGAGCGGCGAGGGTCCGGACGAGACCCCGGCCGAGGTGCTCACCCAGAACATCCTCTCCAGCCGCGGTCGTACCATCCGCCCCAAGACCCTCAACCAGAAGCGGTACGTCGACGCGATCGACAAGCACACGATCGTCTTCGGCATCGGTCCCGCCGGCACCGGCAAGACCTATCTCGCCATGGCGAAGGCCGTCCAGGCCCTGCAGTCCAAGCAGGTCAACCGGATCATCCTGACCCGGCCCGCCGTCGAGGCGGGCGAGCGTCTGGGCTTCCTCCCCGGCACGCTCTACGAGAAGATCGACCCGTACCTGCGCCCGCTGTACGACGCCCTGCACGACATGCTCGACCCGGACTCCATTCCGCGGCTCATGGCGGCCGGCACCATCGAGGTGGCACCGCTCGCCTACATGCGGGGACGGACGCTCAACGACGCGTTCATCATCCTCGACGAGGCGCAGAACACGAACCCCGAGCAGATGAAGATGTTCCTGACCCGGCTCGGTTTCGACTCGAAGATCGTGATCACGGGTGACATCACCCAGATCGACCTCCCGGGCGGCACCAAGTCCGGCCTCAAGCAGGTCCAGGACATCCTCGAAGGCGTCCAGGACGTGCACTTCTCCCGGCTCACCTCCCAGGATGTCGTCCGGCACAAGCTCGTCGGCCGTATCGTCGACGCGTACGAGCAGTACGACAACCGAAACGGGAAGTAGAGCAGAACAGCACCATGTCGATCGACGTCAACAACGAGTCCGGAACCGAGGTCGACGAGCAGGCGATCCTCGACATCGCCCGCTACGCGCTCACCCGGATGCGGATCCACCCGCTCTCCGAGCTCTCCGTGATCGTCGTGGACGAGGAGGCGATGGAGCAGCTCCACATCCAGTGGATGGACCTGCCCGGCCCCACCGACGTCATGTCCTTCCCCATGGACGAGCTCCGGCCGCCGGCCAAGGACGACGAGGAGCCCCCGCAGGGGCTCCTCGGCGACATCGTGCTCTGCCCCGAGGTCGCGGAGAAGCAGGGCCGCGAGGCCCCGACGCAGCACTCCATGGACGAGGAGCTCCAGCTCCTGACCGTCCACGGGGTGCTGCACCTGCTCGGTTACGACCACGAGGAGCCGGACGAGAAGGCCGAGATGTTCGGCCTCCAGGCCGCCATCGTGGACGGCTGGCGGGCCGAGCGCGGCCTGACCGGCCCGTCTCCCGCCCCCACCGTCTCGTGACCGCCACGCAGCTGATCACCGGGGCGGTCGTCCTGGTCATGGTCGCCTGGCTCGCCGCGTGCGCCGAGGCGGGCATCGCCCGGGTCTCCAGCTTCCGCGCGGAGCAGGCCGTGCGGGAGGGGCGGCGCGGCAGCGCCCGGCTGGCGCAGGTCGCCGCCGACCCCACCCGGTACGTCAACGTCGCCCTGCTGGTCCGCGTGACCTGCGAGATGGCCGCCGGCGTGCTGGTCACGTACGTCTGCCTGGACCGCCTCGGCGAGAACTGGACGGCGCTGCTCACGGCCATCGCCGTGATGGTGCTGGTGTCCTTCGTGGCGGTCGGGGTCTCGCCCCGCACGATCGGCCGCCAGCACCCGCTGAACACCGCGACGGCCGCCGCGTACGTCCTGGTCCCGCTGGCCCGGATCATGGGGCCGGTGCCGCAGTTGCTGATCCTCCTCGGCAACGCGCTCACCCCCGGCAAGGGCTTCCGCAAGGGCCCGTTCGCCTCCGAGGCCGAACTGCGGGCCATGGTGGACCTCGCGGAGAAGGAATCGCTGATCGAGGACGACGAGCGCCGGATGGTGCACCAGGTCTTCGAGCTCGGCGACACCCTGGTGCGCGAGGTGATGGTGCCCCGCACCGACCTGGTGTGCATCGAGCGGTGGAAGACCGTCCGGCAGGCCACCACGCTGGCGCTGCGCTCGGGTTTCTCCCGGATCCCCGTCACCGGCGAGAACGAGGACGACATCGTCGGGATCGTCTACCTCAAGGACCTCGTCCGCAAGACCCACATCAGCCGGGACGCCGAGACCGACCCGGTCTCCACGGCCATGCGGCAGGCGGTGTTCGTACCGGACACCAAGAACGCGGGCGACCTGCTGCGGGAGATGCAGCAGGTCCGCAACCACGTCGCCGTCGTCATCGACGAGTACGGCGGCACCGCGGGCATCGTCACCATCGAGGACATCCTGGAGGAGATCGTCGGCGAGATCACCGACGAGTACGACCGGGAGATCCCGCCGGTGGAGGAGCTGGGCGGCGACCGCTACCGCGTGACGGCCCGGCTGGACATCACCGACCTCGGTGAGCTGTTCGGCATCGGCTCCTTCGACGACGAGGACGTGGAGACGGTCGGCGGCCTGCTGGCGAAGGCGCTCGGCCGGGTGCCGATCGCCGGCGCGACGACCCTGGTGGAACTGCCCGACGGCCGCTCCGTGCGACTGACCGCGGAGGCCCCGGCCGGCCGCCGCAACAAGATCGTGACGGTGCTGGCCGAGCCGATGCCGGCGGCGGACGCCGACGAGGACCCCGCGGCATGAACCCGGCCGGGCTCCGCGCCTTCTGCCTCGGCTTCAACGGGGCCGTGGAGGAGTTCCCGTTCGACGCGGAGACCTCGGTGTTCAAGGTCCTGGGCAAGATGTTCGCCCTCTCCGCCCTGGACTCCGACCCCTTGCGGGTCAGCCTCAAGTGCGACCCGGAGCTCGCCGTGGAGCTGCGGGCCGCGCACCCGGCGGTCGTGCCGGGCTGGCACCTGAACCAGCGGCACTGGAACACGGTGACGGTGGGCGGGCTGCCGGAGCGGATGGTGCGGGAGCTCATCGAGGACTCGTACGACCTGGTGGTGGCGGGCCTGCCGCGGGCCGAGCGGCTGAGGCTCGACCGGCCGTGAGGGGCGGGGTCGCGCCCCGTGGGGGTTCCACGGGCCGCCGAGGCGGTCCCGAGCGGGCCTCCCTATGCTTTCGACCATGACTGACACCACCGGGATCGACCCCGAGGACAGCAAGATCATCACGCTGGCGCGGAGCGCCCGGGCCCGCAACGGGGTGCCGGAGGGCGCGGCGGTCCGGGACGAGACCGGCCGCACGTACGTCGCCGGTACCGTCGAGCTCGACTCGCTCAGGCTGAGCGCGCTGCAGACGGCCGTCGCCATGGCCGTCGCCAGCGGCGCGCGGTCCCTGGAGGCCGCGGCGGTGGTCAGCGCCGCGGATGCTCCGGCGGAGGCCGACCGGGCCGCCGTGCGCGACCTCGGCGGGCCGGACACGCCGGTCCTCCTGGCGGGCCCCGACGGCACGCTCAAGTCCACGACCCCGGCAGGCTGACCGCCCCTGCCCGGCAAGGGCCGTGCCGTGTGCCGCCGTCCCGTGCGGGCGGCCCTGCGCCGGGGCATGCCGCCCCGCCAGGGGCGCGGGGAACTGCGCGACCAGCCATCCACGGCCCGCAGGCCGAGCACCGGCCCGGGCCACCCGCACCCCCGGCCCGGTGTCCCTGGGGGTTCGCCCGGGCGGGGGATGGTCGCAGTGGCTGATGGGCCATCAGACGGTGGCGAGGGGGCGCATTGACTTCTCGCGCCCGTCGCCCCTGAATGGCGCCGACGGGCGCAACCGCGGGACCGGGGGTGGGCGATGCGCGGACGGAGCTGGGTGGGCGCGGCCATGGGCTTGGCCGTCCTCGCCGGTGCGGGCGGGACCGCGGCCGCGGATCCCGCCGCCGTACCGCCACCCGGCCAGGTCGTGTTCCCCACCCAGTGCGTGCCGCCACAGGAGGCCGGGCAGCCGCCCGCCGACGGACCCACCACCGCCGTGATCACCGTCGGCGACCCCGCGCCGAGGGTCGGCGACACCGTCACCGTCACCTACCGGATCACCCGCACCCCGGCCGTGAACCCGTTGCCCACCGGCCTGCCCGCCGACGTGCTCACCCCCACCGGCACCCTCCGCCTGGCCGGCGCGCAGACCGGCGAGGTCACCGTCACCGGCGTCCGCCGAAACGAACCCGTCCCGCCCGGCGGCACCCTCGGCACCTTCCTGATGACCGGCACCTTCACCGTCACCGCCCCCGGCGAGACCACCCTGACGCCCGCAGGTCACTCCCTCGGCGACACCGTCTGCACCCCCGCCGGGCCGGTCCCAGTCGCCGGTCGCCTCACCGCCGCCCCCGCGCCCACCGCCAACCTGCGCTACGTCGCCCTCGGCGCGCCCCGCGGCCGGCCCGGCGACCGCGTGGAGGTCACCGCGGGCGGTTTCACCCCGGGCGCCGCCGTCACCGTGACCGGCCGCCGGGCCGGCACCGCCCACACCGCCGACCGCGCCACCGCCACCGCCGACGACCGCGGCTTCCTCAGCGCCGTCCTGGCCGTCACCGACCGCACCACCACAGCCGTCGTCGCGTACGAAGGCCGCGCCTGGACCGCGGAGAAGGGCTCCGGCCCCGCCGCGTACACCGTCGTCGAACCCCTCCCCGTGCCGCCCGCCGCCCAGCGGATCACCGCCACCGTCGAACCGGGCGGGCTGTCCATGACCCAGGCGGGGGAGGACGTCGTCCTCGGCCCCGTCCCGTACGGCGAGGGCGGCGGCGCGGCCGGGCGGATCGGCACCGTCACCGTCAAGGACGCGCGCGGCGGCCCGGCCGGCTGGTCCCTCGTCGGCAAGGTCACCGACTTCGCCGGACCCGGCGGCCACCGCATCCCCGGGGCCTCCCTCAGCTGGACCCCCGCCTGCGCCACCACCCCCAGCAGCCCCAGCACCTGCGCCCCGGGCAGCCCCGGCCCGGTCGGTCCGGACGGCGCCGTCCTCGCCTCCACCCCCGACGGCGAAGCCGGGGGCGGCACGTTCACCGCCGATGCCGGCGTCACCCTCCAGGTCCCGCCGTACGCACCGCCCGGCGCGTACACGGCCACCCTCACCCTGACCCTCTCGTGACCGGCCGGCCGCGGCACCCGCGCGGGACCCCGGCGCTCCTGCCCGCCCTGCTCGCCGCGCTGGCCGTGGTACTCCTCGGCCCCGCCGGGCGGGCGGCGGCCGCCGACAACGGGCAGTGGGCGGTGCTGCCCGCCGCCACCGCCGTCGGACAGCGGCCCTATTTCCATCTCGCCGCGGACCCGGGCGGCACGGTCGCCGACACCGTCACGGTCACCAACCGCACCGACCGCCCGCTCACCTTCCGGCTGTACGCCGCCGACGCCCACAACACCGCACGCGACGGCGGCTTCGCGGTCCGCGGGCCCGCCGAGCCCCGCCTGGCCACCGGCGCCTGGATCCGGCTCGCCCGGGACCGCGTCACCGTCCCCGCCCGCTCCCGCGCCGACGTGCCGTTCACCCTCGCCGTCCCCGAACGGGCCGAGCCGGGCGACCACCCCGGAGCCGTCGTCGCCCTGGAGGACCGCGCCCCCGAAGCACTGCGGGGCGGCGCCCCCGGCATCGGGGTCCAGCGGGCCGTGGCCGCCCGCGTCTACCTCCGGGTCACCGGACCCACCGCGCCCGCCCTCGCCGTGGAGGGCCTCGCCGTACGCCGCGACCCCGGCGCCGCCGGAACCGCCGGAACCGCCGGAACCGCCGGGACCGCCGGGACCACCGGGATCACGTACACCCTGCACAACCTCGGCAACGTCACCCTGCGCCCGCGGGTCCGCATCACCGCCTCCGGGGCGCTCGGCCGGACCCTGCTCGACCGCGCCGCCACCCGGCTGCCCGCCGAACTCCTCCCCGGCCACCGCGTCACCCTCACCGAGCCGTGGTCCGGCCCCGCCGGGCCGGAGTGGGCCGGCGTCACCGTGCACGCCCGGGCCGACGGGACGGCCGACCGGGCCACCGCGGCCCACGCCGCCCGCCCGGGACTCACCGCCGCCCTGGGCGGGCTGCTCGCCCTCACGGCGGCGGCCTGGTCGGCGTGGGGAGCGGCATCGGGGAGAATGGCCCGTATGAGCGATCGTTCCCCCGAGCCCACCGCCCCGCACCGCGCGGGCTTCGCCTGCTTCGTCGGCCGCCCCAACGCGGGCAAGTCGACCCTGACCAACGCACTCGTGGGCACGAAGGTCGCGATCACCTCCAACCGGCCGCAGACCACCCGGCACACCGTCCGCGGCATCGTGCACCGCCCGGACGCCCAGCTGGTCCTGGTGGACACCCCCGGCCTGCACAAGCCGCGCACCCTGCTCGGCGAGCGGCTCAACGACGTGGTGCGCACCACCTGGGCCGAGGTCGACGTCATCGGCTTCTGCCTGCCCGCCGACCAGAAGCTCGGCCCCGGCGACAAGTTCATCGCCAAGGAGCTCGCGGCGATCAAGAAGACCCCGAAGATCGCCATCGTGACCAAGACCGACCTGGTCGACTCCAAGGCCCTGGCCGAGCAGCTGATCGCCATCCAGCGGCTGGGCGCCGAGCTCGGCATCGAATGGGCGGAGATCGTGCCGGTGTCGGCGGTCGGCGACAAGCAGGTCCAGCTGCTCGCCGACCTGATCGCCCCGATGCTGCCGGAGAGCCCGCCGCTGTACCCGGAGGGCGACCTCACGGACGAGCCCGAGATGGTGATGGTCGCGGAGCTGATCCGGGAGGCCGCGCTGGAGGGAGTACGGGACGAACTGCCGCACTCCATCGCCGTGGTGGTGGAGGAGATGCTGCCGCGCGAGAACCGGCCCAAGGACCGCCCGCTGCTGGACATCCACGCGAACGTCTACATCGAGCGGCCCAGCCAGAAGGGCATCATCATCGGCCCGAAGGGGTCCCGCCTGAAGGAGGTCGGGATGAAGTCGCGCAAGCACATCGAGGCGCTGCTCGGCACCCCGGTCTACCTCGACCTGCACGTGAAGGTCGCCAAGGACTGGCAGCGCGACCCCAAGCAGCTGCGCAAGCTCGGCTTCTGACGACCGCCTGGGCCGGCCCGGTGGACCCGGGCCCGGCGGGCGGCCGCCACGGCGCAGTCAGGCCAGGCGCCGCAGCTTGAGGGTGTTGTCGAAGCCCGGCCCCGGACGGGCCGCCTCGGCACCGACCCGCGCGTGCTCCGCGCAGACCAGCACCTCCCAGCCGCCCTCGGGCAGCTCCAGGTCCGCCAGGACCTCCTCGGGCGTCGGGAAGTGCAGGTCAGGGTGCGGGTTCTCGGTCCCGGGCGCGGCGCCCCCGTGGCCGACGACCAGCAGGACCCCGCCGCGGGCGACCGCCGCCGCGGCCGTGCGCAGGATCCGCTCGCGTGGCATGTCGCCCGGGCTGTGCAGGAAGCACGCGGACACCAGGTCGAACTCGCCGGCGGGGAACGACTCCCCGAGGTCGTGCCGCTCGAAGGCGATCCGGTCGGCGACTCCCGCCTCGGCGGCGTGCGCCGCCGCCCGCTCCAGCGCCACGGGCGAGATGTCGGTGCCCGTCACCCGCCAGCCCTGCCGGGCCAGCCAGACGGCGTCCGCGCCCTCGCCGCAGCCGAGGTCCAGGGCCCGGCCGGGGGCCAGGCCGTCCACCTCGCGGAGCAGGACGGAGTTCGGGTTGCCGCTCCAGATCCGCTCGCTCTCGCGGTAGCGGGAGTCCCAGAACTCCTGCTCGGAGGCGGAGTGGTCGTGGGCGTGCCCGTGCGGCTGGGCGTGCTCGTGCGGCTGGGAGTGCGGCTGCGGGTGGGGGTGCGGGTGTCCGGTCATGACTCGCCTTCCGGTTCGCGGTGCGGGATACACCTCGATGCTCCGCCGCTCCGTCCCGGCCGGACAAACATTCTTGCCGTTCCGGCAAAAGCCCCGCGCCCGCCCCGCCGGTTACTCCGCCGCGGGCTCCGCGATCATCGCCGTGCCCACCCGGCGGAAGCCGGCCCTGGCGTACACCCGGGCCACGTCCTCGTCCCCGGCCGACAGGAACACCGTGCCCGCGCCGCGCGCCCGCGCGTCCGCGACCAGCGCGGTGGTGACCCCCAGGGCCAGGCCCTGCCTGCGGGCCGCGGGCAGCGTGGCGACGGCGACCACCTCGGCCACCGGGCCGACCGGGTTGTGCATGCCCGAGGCCAGCACCACGCCGTCGCGGACCGCCGCGGCCATCCCGCTGCGCCCGTCCGCGAGGCGGCTCGCCACGTGTGCGGTGCGGTCCGCGGCCCCGGCGTCCGCCATGGCGGACGCCAGCTCGGCCGGGCCGGCCTCGCCGAGTGCCGTGCCGGGTGCCGCGAAGGCCAGCACCGGGACCGTCACCGCGGCGCACAGCAGCGGGTGGTCCGCGCCGAGCAGCGTGACCTCCGGATGCGGGACCGGCGGCGCGGCGTCCGGGTCGAGTCCCATCAGGGGGTGGGCGTGCACGTGCAGCCCGGCCGCCTCGGCGGCCGCCGCCATCGAGGGCGTGGTTTCGGCCACCCATTCGAAGGCCTCGGGCACCTGGAGCTCCCGCTGCCGCTCCCGTACCCGGCGCACGTCGGCCTCCGTGACCGGCGCGCCGCCGGCCAGCACCGGCCGGGCGTAGTACTGCCAGCCGCCGCCCGTCTGCACGAACAGGGTCAGCGGGCCGAAGTCCTCGGTCCGCGCCCCGCCCGCGCGGGGCGCGCCGTCGTAGTACCGCTCAAGATCGTCGAGAATCGCCATCGGGCCATCCAAGCAGGGCCGTCCGGCTCAGGCACCTTCTTTCAGGACCCGGCGGATCAGCTCCCGCTGGGCGTCGGTCAGGTGCGGGTCCGCGCACCTGACCGTCCTGCCGTCGACCGTGATGACGTACGAGAACCCGTCCGGGACCCCACCGGGGCGCCGCCCGGCCGGTGCGCCCGTACGGTCGGGGGCCAGGGCGCGTTCCGCGAGGCCCTGCCACTCGTCGGCGTCCGGCCGGCCCGTGGTGTCCACCTCCGCCTGCCGTTCGATGCCCGCGAAACCGCCCGTCCGCACCACGTGAATCCGCATGGGGACTGTCTACCTGTTCTCCTCGGTCGGCACACCCACCTGGGACCAGGCCTTGAGCACCGCCTGGTGCTCCTCGCCGCCCTCGCCGAACCGGGACCGCGCCGCCGCGACCGACAGCCGCGCGAAGTCCGCGAACTCGGCCTTGGTGCCGAGCTCGCCGCCGGTGAGGACGTCGTACCAGATCAGTCCGGCCCGCTCCCAGGCCTTGCCGCCCAGGGCGGTGGCCACCAGGTAGAAGGCGTGGTTGGGGATGCCGGAGTTGATGTGCACCCCGCCGTTGTCCCGGTTGGTGTGGACGTAGTCGTCCATGGTGGCCGGCTGCGGGTCCTTGCCCAGCTCGTCGTCGTCGTACGCGGTGCCCGGGGCCTTCATCGAGCGCAGCGCGACCCCGCTCACGTCCGGGCCGAGCAGCCCGGCCCCGATCAGCCAGTCGGCTCGGTCGGCGGTCTGGTCGAGGGTGTACTGCTTGATCAGCGAGCCGAACACGTCGGACATCGACTCGTTCAGGGCGCCGGCCTGCTTGTAGTACTCCAGGTTGGCCGTGTACTGGGTGACCCCGTGCGCCAGCTCGTGCCCGATGATGTCGACGGAGACGGTGAAGTCGAGGAACAGGTCCCCGTCACCGTCGCCGAAGACCATCTGCCGGCCGTCCCAGAACGCGTTGTTGTACTCCACGCCGTAGTGGACGGTGGCCTCCAGCGGCAGGCCGGCGTCGTCGATGGAGTGCCGGCCGAAGGCCGTCCGGAACAGGTCGAAGGTGGCCCCGAGCCCGGCGTAGGCGCGGTTCACGGTCGCGTCCTGCCCCGGCTCCGAGCCCTCGCCGCGCACCTTCACCCCGGGCAGCCTGGTCTTGTGCTGGGCGTCGTAGATCGTCCGGTCGGGGCGCTCGGAGGTGGCCGCGGCCAGCGTGGGCGCGATCCCGCGCACGGCGGTCAGCCGGCGCCGGGTGCGCTGCAGGGAGTCGTGTTCGAGGGTGCGCTGCGCGGAGTCGGCGCGGCGGGTGTTCTCGGACAGCACCACCTTGTCGAGCAGGTGGGGCGGCACGATGGTGCAGAAGACGGGGTGACGGTTCGTATCCATGCCGGGAAATGTGGCAGTGGGTCATGCCGTTGTCACTCCGTGCGACCATGATTCATTCGGTTGTCCGAAAGGCGCTGCGCGGAGTTGACGCTTCACCCGGACCTCTCGGGCGCGACCGAGACCTATGCCACATACAGGTGTAAATCGGACCACCCGGTCCCGCATACTGGAACGGCAGCGCGCCCCCGTCGCAAGCTCGGCTACGCTCGGCACATCATGCGTTTCGGGCTGCTTCTCCTTAGCTGCCGCGGCGAGGGCCTGTAGTCGTAGGCCGACCCCCTCCCCGCGGAGTCTGGTGTTGCGCCGCCTCGGCGATCGAGGCAGTACCAGTCGGCCGTCCCAGCGATCTACACGCGGACACGCGAGGAGCCCTACGCCATGAGCCAGCAGCACAGCTACGCCGGTCGCCCCACGCCCATCACCAACGCGACCCACACCCAGAAGCCCTCCGGGATGCCGATCCACAAGTACGGCGCGTACGAGCAGGTGGACATCCCGGACCGCACCTGGCCGAACGCCCGCATCACCAAGGCTCCCCGCTGGCTGTCCACCGACCTGCGCGACGGCAACCAGGCGCTGATCGACCCGATGAGCCCGGCCCGCAAGCGGGAGATGTTCGACCTGCTGGTCCGCATGGGCTACAAGGAGATCGAGGTCGGGTTCCCCTCCGCCAGCGACACCGACTTCGCGTTCGTACGCTCCATCATCGAAGAGGGCGCCGTCCCGGACGACGTCACCATCTCCGTACTGACCCAGGCCCGCGAGGACCTGATCGAGCGGACCGTGGAGTCCCTGCGCGGCGCCGGGCGGGCCACCGTGCACATGTACAACGCCACCGCCCCGACCTTCCGCCGGGTGGTCTTCCGCGGCTCCAAGGAACAGATCAAGCAGATCGCCGTCGACGGCACCCGCCTGGTCATGGAGTACGCCGAGAAGATCCTGGGCGACGAGACCGTCTTCGGCTACCAGTACAGCCCGGAGATCTTCACCGACACGGAGCTGGACTTCGCCCTGGAGGTCTGCGAGGCCGTCTGCGACGTGTGGCAGCCCGGCCCCGGCCGCGAGATCATCCTGAACCTGCCCGCCACCGTGGAGCGTTCGACCCCCTCCACGCACGCGGACCGCTTCGAGTGGATGTCCCGCAACCTGTCCCGCCGCGAGTACGTCTGCCTGTCCGCGCACCCCCACAACGACCGCGGCACCGCCGTGGCCGCCGCCGAGCTGGCCGTCATGGCCGGCGCCGACCGCGTCGAGGGCTGCCTGTTCGGCCAGGGCGAGCGCACCGGCAACGTCGACCTGATCACCCTGGGCATGAACCTGTTCTCCCAGGGCGTCGACCCGCAGATCGACTTCTCGCAGATCGACGAGATCCGCCGGACCTCCGAGTACTGCAACCAGATGGAGGTCCACCCGCGCCACCCCTACGCGGGCGACCTGGTCTACACGGCCTTCTCCGGATCGCACCAGGACGCGATCAAGAAGGGCTTCGACGCCATGGAGGCCGACGCGGCCGCCGCCGGCCGGACGGTGGACGAGATCGAGTGGGCCGTTCCGTACCTGCCGATCGACCCCAAGGACGTGGGCCGCTCCTACGAAGCCGTCATCCGGGTCAACTCCCAGTCCGGCAAGGGCGGCATCGCGTACGTCCTGAAGAACGACCACAAGCTGGACCTGCCCCGCCGGATGCAGATCGAGTTCTCGAAGATCATCCAGGCCAAGACCGACGCCGAGGGCGGAGAGGTCACCCCGAAGGCGATCTGGAACGTCTTCCAGGACGAGTACCTGCCCAACCCCGAGAACCCGTGGGGCCGCATCCAGCTGCGCTCCGGCTCGACCGCCACCGACAAGGACGGCACCGACACGCTGACCGTCGAGGCGGTCGTCGACGGCGCCGACACCGTCCTGACCGGTACCGGCAACGGCCCGATCTCCGCGTTCTTCGACGCCCTGGCCGGCATCGGCGTGGACGCCCGCCTGCTGGACTACACCGAGCACACGATGAGCGAGGGCGCCTCCGCCCAGGCCGCCTCGTACATCGAGTGCGCCATCGACGGCCGCGTCCTGTGGGGCATCGGCATCGACGCCAACACCACCCGCGCCTCCCTGAAGGCCGTCATCTCCGCGGTCAACCGCGCCGGGCGCGAGTGACCACAGGCAGCACCGACGGGCCCCCGCGCCGCCCCGGCCAGGGGCGGCGCGGGGGCCCCTCCCCGTGCGGGGCCTACCGGGCCAGGTAGCCGCCGTCCACCGGGAGGATGGCGCCCGTGATGAAGGAGGCCGCGTCCGAGGCGAGGAAGGCGATGGCGCGGGCCACCTCCTCCGGTTCGCCGAGGCGGCGCATGGGGTGGGCCGCGGTGATCTCCTCCAGGTACTCCGGTCCGCCCGGCTCGTCCGGCAGGGCGCGGACGCGCTCCGTACGGATGGTTCCGGGGGCCACGGCGTTGACCCGGATCCCGCGGGCCGCCCACTCCACCGCCAAGTGCTTGGTCAGCCCCGAGGCGACGAACTTCGCCGGGCCGTAGGCGGCCTGCCGGGCCTGGCCGGCCACCCCGGAGATGGAGGACACGCAGACCAGCGCCCCGCCCGGATCCTCCTGGGCCGTCATGGCCTCGATGGCGTACTTGCAGGTGAGGAACGTGCCCCGGCCGTCGACTGCCATGACGTGGTCCCAGTCGGACGGGCTGGTCTCCGTCACGTCCGACAGGGGCAGCACACCCGCGTTCGCGACGGCGGCGTCGAGCCGGCCGTACGCGGCGACCGCGGCCCGCACCGTCGCCCGGTTCTCCTCCGGATCGGACACGTCACCGGTGACCGTCTCGATCGCCAGGCCCTCCGCGGCCAGCCGCGTACGCAGGGCGGCCAGCCCGGGGGCATCGATGTCGGCCGCGGTGACCCGGGCGCCCGAGCGGGCCAGCAGCAGGGCGGTGGCCCGGCCGATGCCGCTCGCGGCACCGGTGACCAGACAGGACTTCTCTCGCACGGCGGCGAGGATAGGGGGCGCGCGTGGTGAGCCAGGGGCGCAGATCGGCCAACTCCGCGCTCCGCCCGATGTTGTCCTGTCGGACGACTGACGCAGCCTCATCGATGTGGCTAACATCACGCCAGCGCGGCGATGCTGCCGCCGGGTGACGGAGGTGGGACGTGCTGCCAGTTCGGGGTGGGACCGGCCGGAAGCTGATGCTCTGGGGCATCCGTACCTCCTGGACCACGGTGGCCGACGGGGAGTTCTTCTGCCCGGGCTGCGGCGGGGACCGCAACTACCGCCGCCGCACGGGCCGCCGCCGGTTCACCGTCCTCGCCGTGCCGCTGCTGCCGCGCGGTCACGCCGGGCCCGTCGTGGAATGCGCCGCCTGCCGTGGCCGGTTCGCCCCCGACGTGCTGGACCACCCGACCACGGCCCGGTTCTCCGCGATGCTGCGCGACGGGGTGCACACCGTGGCCCTGGCCGTGCTCGCCGCGGGCGGCTCGTCCTCGCGGAGCGCCCTGGAGGCCGCGGCGGCGACCGTACGTGCGGCCGGCTTCGAGGACTGCGCCGAGGACCAGCTCGCGGCCCTGGTGGAGGCCCTGTCGTCGGACCCCGGGCGGCTGCCCGGCCTGTACGACGGCCCGGACTGCTGCGGAGCCGCCCTCTCCATCGAGCTGCACGAGGCACTGGAGCCGCTCTCCCCGCACCTGGCGGCCGCGGGCCGGGAGGCGGTGCTGCTCCAGGGGGCCCGGATCGCCCTGGCGGACGGCCCGTACACCCCCGCGGAGCGGGAGGTGCTGGCCACGGTGGGGGCCGCCCTGCGGCTGGACACGGACGAGGTGTCGCGGCTGCTGGCGGCGGTCCGGGCCACCGGCTGACGGGCCCACCACGGGGGCGGTCGGCGCCGCCGTCTCAGCAGTCGGGACAAAACCGGCGCCCAGCGCATAACGATCCGGCGTCGGGGTGCCCCTTACTCGCCCGTACGTTCAGGGGACGGGGCTGCTCCGGGATCATGCGATCCACCAAGCGGATGTCCGGAAACCGGTTGCCCGCTTTGCTGCACCGAACCCTTGCGATCTCCGTTTCCCCAGGTCAGGTGTTGGCTGCTTCACGTCCGTATGGCCGGAAACGGATCGTCCGCATCGACGGCCCATAGTCCTCGGCAGACGTCCGCGCTACTGGAGAAACCTACAGATCGGGCATCTCCAGGCATCAACAATTTGTAGCAGTCGACGATATCTGTGGCGCCTCCCACAGGCGTTCAATTCCGGTCACACGAAAAGACGCCTGCTGCAACACAGCGGGGCTTCGATCCACGTGAACGCACTGACAACCCTGGCGGAACCTCGCACCACGATCCGCGCCCGTGCCAGGGATAACCAGATTCCTCTCATTACCTACCTCCCCTGAAGGGCAAGGCAGAGATGGCACGTGTCGCCGCCCGGCTTTCCAACGGAGAGCAGAGCTCGCACCCGGTCGACGAGGTGCTCCCGGTCCCCAAGCTCGCGCTGTACGGTTTCCAGCACGTACTCGCCTTCTACGCAGGCGCGGTGATCGTCCCGATCATCGTGGGCAGCGCACTGAAGCTGAGCCCTGAACAGCTGGTCTACCTGATCAACGCAGACCTCTTCACCTGCGGTATCGCCTCCATCATCCAGGCCTGGGGCATCGGCCGGATCGGCGCGCGCCTGCCGCTGATCCAGGGCGTGACCTTCACGGCCGTCTCCCCGATGATCGCGATCGGCCTCGGTGCCGGCGGCGGTACCGCGGCCCTGCTGGTCATCTACGGCGCGGTCATCACGGCCGGTATCGCCACCTTCGCCTTCGCCTGGCTGCCGCCCAAGGCCTTCCGCGGCGTCATGCGGCTCTTCCCGCCGGTGGTCACCGGCACCGTGATCACGGTGCTCGGCATCGTCCTGATCCCGGTCGGCCTCAACGACGCGGCGGGCGGCATCGGCAGCCCCGACTTCGGCGATCCCAAGCACTTCGCCTACGCCGGCGGCACCATGCTCTTCATCCTGGTCCTGATGAAGCTGGGCCGGCCGTTCCTCTCCTCGATCGCCATCCTCGTCGGCCTGGTCGCCGGCACCGCCGTGGCCTTCCTGCTCGGCGACGCCAAGTTCGGCGACGTCTCCAACGCGGACTGGATCGGCGTCACCACCCCGTTCCACTTCGGCATGCCGAAGTTCGAGTGGTTCCCGATCGTCCTGATGCTCATCGTCATGCTCATCACGATGGTCGAGACGACCGGTGACACCTACGCGGTCGGCGACATCGTCGGCAAGGAGGTCGACAGCGAGACCGTGGCCCGCGCCCTGCGCGCCGACGGTGCCGCCACCGCCCTGGGCGGCGTGCTGAACTCCTTCCCGTACGTGGCCTTCGCGGAGAACGTCGGCCTGGTGCGGATGACCAAGGTCAAGAGCCGCTTCGTGGTCGTCGCCGCGGGTGTGTTCATGATCATCCTGGGTCTGCTGCCCAAGGCCGCCGCGATCGTCGCCGCCGTCCCGCACGGCGTCCTCGGCGGCGCCGCGACCGTCATGTTCGCCATGGTCGCCCTCGCCGGCATCCAGACCCTCGCCAAGGTGGACCTCAAGGAGGAGAAGAACGCGCTGGTCGTGGGCGTCTCCCTGGCCTTCGCGCTGCTTCCCGCCACCGTGCCGGTGTTCTTCAAGGAGCACATGAGCGCCGACCTGTCCTCGCTGCTCAACAGCGGTGTGACGCTCGGTGCCACGGCCGCCATCGTCCTCAACCTGATCTTCAACGGTCTGGCCAAGGACGACGCGCACGGCGCCGTGGCCGCCATCCCGGCCCCGGCCGGGGCCCCTGCCGAGGCCAAGGCCGAGGCGGAGGCGGAGCCCGAGGCCCGGGCCGAGGAGGGCACCGAGGCCGAGGCGGAGGCCGAGGCGAAGGTCATGGTCAAGGTCGGCGCCGCGGACGACACCGAGTCCGAGTCCGAGTCCGGGGCCGCCTCCGGCACCCCGTCCGGCACCCCGGACACCACTCCCGCGGCCGCCTCCGACGAGGACGCCCCGGACGCCCCGGACGCCGATGACGCGGCCGGCGGCACCGCCAGGACTCCTGCGGGCTGATCCACCGAGATCCTCCCAAGGGGCGGTGCGCCCCGGCCGGACCCCCTCCGGCCGGGGCGCACGGCTGTCCCCGTCCTGCGTGCGCCGGGAGCAAGGGGGGTTAAGCGTTGCGTAAGATCCAGTTCCCCCACGCTTTCCCCCCACGAGCCTGCCATGTCCCACGGACGAACGGACTTGTCCCATGCGCATGCGCGCCCTCGGCCGCATAGCCGCGACGACCGCCCTCGCGGCCGTCGCCTCCCTCGTCACCGCCAGCGGTGCCCAGTCGGCCGACTACACGGTCCGCAACCCCGCCTTCACGCTGCCCGCGACCCCGGACGCGGTCTTCAACAACCCCCGCTCGGGCGACCCCGACAAGATCAACAACCGGCTGGTCGACCTGATCGACCACGCCAAGCCGGGCACCAGGATCTCGGGCTCGATGTACAGCTTCACCGACGGCCGGGTCCGGTCCGCCCTCATCGCCGCGTACCGCGAAGGGGTCAAGGTCCAGCTGGTCCTCGACAGCGACGCCCTGAAGAAGCCCACGCAGGACTGGTACTCGCAGACCAACAGGGACGTGGACCAGGACGGCAGCGAGTTCGCACCGCTGCTCAAGGAGCTGGGCTCCGACCGCAGCAAGGACTCGTTCGTCTACGTCTGCCCGCGCAACCGGGGCTGCATCGGCGCGCGCACCGAGGCGGAGATCGGCAAGAACCCGATCAACCACAACAAGTTCTTCCTCTTCGAGGAGACCGCCGGCGTCCGCGACGTCGTCTTCCAGAGCTCGGCGAACCTGGTCGAGTCCCAGCGGCTGAAGTTCTTCAACAACGCCGTCACCGTCCCCAGCCCGGAGCTCTACGCCACCTACAGCGGCTACTTCCAGGACCTCCAGACGTTCTCCACGAACGCCCTGGGTGAGACGCACGTCGTGAACGAGGGCACGCCGGACGAGAAGGAAGTGGCGGACAAGGACTACTACGGCAACCGCCCGCCGGCCGCCGGCACCCCGTACGCGGCGTACTTCTCCCCGCGCGAGGAGAGCAGCACCCCCGGCGTCCACAACGACTCGGTCCTCGACATGCTGGCACCGGTGAGCTGTGCCGGCGGCGCCACCAAGGTCCGCGTGGCCATGTACGCGTTCACCCGGCTCGCCGTCGCCGAGCGCCTGGCCGAACTGAAGGCGGCCGGCTGCAAGGTGTACGTCTTCCTCAACGACGAGCCCGGAAGCATCGGGTCCGCGGTCCGCGCCAAGCTCAAGGCCGCCAACCTGAACCACCTCGGCACCTGCAACGCCGACCCCAGGTTCGGCCTGCACTCCAAGTACCTGCTCGTCGAGGGCACCTACGGCGGGACCCCGAACAAGTCCCTGGTCTTCACCGGCAGCCACAACTACACGCAGCCCTCGCTCCGCGGCCACGACGAGACGGTCGTGAAGATCGACGACCAGGGCGTGTACGGCAAGTTCGAGGACAACTTCGACCGCGAGCTCAACGGCTTCCCGGGCTACGACCCGGCGCGCACCGGCCTGTGCACCCCGATGGCGGCCTGACGGCTGTCTGACGCACGTGTGACGCACGTCTGACGCCCGCCGGTCCCCGGCGGCCCTCGGCGCCCGTTGTCCCGCACCCGTGCGGGACAATGGGCGCATGAGTCTGTTCCGCGACGACGGCATCGTGCTGCGCACCCAGAAGCTGGGCGAGGCGGACCGCATCATCACGCTGCTGACGCGCGGGCACGGGCGGGTGCGGGCCGTGGCGCGCGGTGTGCGCCGGACCAAGTCCAAGTTCGGCGCCGGGCTGGAACCTTTCTCCCACGCCGACGTGCAGTTCTTCGCCCGCGGCAGCGATCTCGTCGGCCGCAGCCTGCCGCTGTGCACCCAGACCGAGATCATCTCCCCGTACGGCAACGGCATCGTCACCGACTACGCCCGCTACACCGCCGGCACCGCCATGCTGGAGACCGCGGAGCGGTTCACCGAGAACGAGGGCGAACCCGCCGTCCAGCAGTACCTGCTGCTCGTCGGCGCCCTGCGCACGCTGTCCCGGGGCGAGCACGCCCCCAACCTGATCCTCGACGCCTTCCTGCTGCGCTCCCTCGCCGTCAACGGCTACGCGCCCAGCTTCGAGGACTGCGCCAGGTGCGGGATCCACGGCCCCAACCGCCACTTCTCGGTCGCGGCCGGCGGGGTCGTCTGCGGGGACTGCCGGGTGGCCGGCAGCGTCGTACCCTCGTCGGAGGCCATCGCCCTGCTCAGCGCCCTGCTGACGGGCGACTGGGCCCACGCGGACGCCTGTGAGGCGCGCCACGTGCGGGAGGGGAGCGGACTGGTCTCCGCCTATTTGCACTGGCACCTGGAGCGCGGACTACGCTCCCTGCGTTACGTCGAGAAATAGGAGCTGGGCACATGGCACGACGCGGGATCCTGGGACGCCCCCGCCGCGACTACAAGCTTCCGGAGCCGCACCCGTCGGGCGCCCGCCCGCCGAAGATCCCCGGCGAGCTGGTCCCGAACCACGTCGCGATCGTCATGGACGGCAACGGCCGCTGGGCCAAGGAGCGCGGCCTGCCCCGCACCGAGGGCCACAAGGTCGGCGAGGGCGTCGTGCTCGACGTGCTCAAGGGCTGCCTGGAGATGGGCGTCAAGAACCTCTCCCTCTACGCCTTCTCGACGGAGAACTGGAAGCGCTCCCCGGACGAGGTCCGCTTCCTGATGAACTTCAACCGGGACGTCATCCGCCGCCGCCGCGACGAGATGAACGAGCTCGGCATCCGGATCCGCTGGGTGGGCCGCATGCCCAAGATGTGGAAGTCGGTCGTCCAGGAGCTGCAGATCGCCCAGGAGCAGACCGTCGACAACGACGCGATGACGCTCTACTTCTGCGTGAACTACGGCGGCCGCGCGGAGATCGCCGACGCCGCGCAGGCCATCGCCCGGGACGTGGCGGCCGGCCGGCTCGACCCGTCGAAGGTCAACGAGAAGACCTTCGCCAAGTACATCTACTACCCGGACATGCCGGACGTGGACCTCTTCCTGCGTCCCAGCGGCGAGCAGCGCACCTCCAACTACCTGCTCTGGCAGAGCGCCTACGCCGAGATGGTCTTCCAGGACGTGCTGTGGCCGGACTTCGACCGCCGCAACCTGTGGCAGGCGTGCCTGGAGTACGCCCAGCGCGACCGCCGGTTCGGTGGGGCCGTGCCCAACCAGGTCGAGGCGCCCGGCTCGGCCGGCTGACCGCCCGTACGACGGAAGAGGATCCCCGCCCGTGGCAGCACGGGCGGGGATCCTTTCGTTCGGGTTCTGGTTCGGGTTCTGGTTCGGCGGAGGGGCCGCGGCCTATCCGGCGGCGGCCGCGCAGTCGGCGCAGGTCCCGAAGATCTCCACCGTGTGGGCGACGTTCACGAAGCCGTGTTCGGCCGCGATCGACTCGGCCCACCTCTCCACGGCGGGGCCCTCCACCTCCACGGCCTTGCCGCACTTGCGGCAGACCAGGTGGTGGTGGTGCTCGCCGGTGGAGCAGCGGCGGTAGACGGACTCGCCGTCGCTGGTGCGCAGCACGTCGACCTCGCCGGCGTCGGCGAGGGACTGGAGGGTGCGGTAGACGGTGGTCAGGCCCACGGAGTCACCGCGGTGCTTGAGCATGTCGTGCAGCTCCTGGGCGCTGCGGAACTCGTCCACCTCGTCCAGGGCCGCCGCGACGGCGGCCCGCTGCCGGGTGGACCGTCCTCGTACTGGCGCGGTATTCGTCTCGCCAGGCGCAGTCGCCACCGGTTCCTCCTCAGATCGGCCTCGGGCCATTGTGCCAGCCTTCAGACCTTCACATCGTCCCGCGTGCAGACCTCCTCGGCGGCGGCCTTCCTCCGGGCGCGCCGCCGGGCGAGCGGGGCGGACACCGCCGTCATGATCATGAAAACGGCGATGGCGAGCAGGACGATGGTGGCGCCCGAGGGCGCGTCGATGTAGTACGTGGCGGCGGTGCCGGTGAGCGAGACGGCCAGGCTGATCGCGATGGCGAGGCCGAGGGTGGCGGTGAAGCCGCGGGTCACGCGCTGGGCGGCGGCGACCGGGATCACCATCATCGCGCTGACCAGCAGCAGGCCGACGATGCGCATGGCGACGGTGACGGTGACCGCGGCGGTGACGGCGATCAGCAGGTTCAGGGCCCGCACCGGAAGTCCGGTGACCCGGGCGAACTCCTCGTCCTGGCAGACGGCGAACAGCTGCTTGCGCAGTCCGATGGTGACCGCGATGACGAACGCGGCCAGGACGACCACGGCGGTGACGTCCTCGGGGGCGACCGTGGTGATCGAGCCGAACATGGCGCTGACCAGGTTGGTCGTGGAACCGCCGGGGGCCATGTTGATGATCAGGACGCCGCCGGCCAGGCCGCCGTAGAAGAGCATGGCGAGCGCGACGTCGCCGCTGGTCCGGCCGCGGGAGCGGATCAGCTCCATGCCGACGGCGCCGAGCACGGCGACCAGGGTGGCCATCCACACCGGGCTGGCCTGGAAGAAGAAGCCGAGGGCGACACCGGTCATGGCGACGTGGCCGAGGCCGTCGCCCATGACCGCCTGGCGCCGCTGGACGAGGTAGGTGCCGATGGCGGGCGCGGTGATGCCGACCAGCGCGGCCGCGATCAGGGCCCGCTGCATGAAGGCGTAGTCGAGGAGGTCCATCAGCTCAGCAGTCCCGTCCGGAGGGGCTCGGCGTCGTGCGCCGCGTGCGGGTGTACGTGGTCGTGGCCGGGCAGCGCGTGCTGGCCGACGGCCTCCGGCGGCGGGCCGTCGTGGACGACGCAGCCGTCGCGCAGGACGACGGCCCGGTCGATCAGCGGCTCCAGCGGGCCGAGCTCGTGCAGCACGAGCAGGACCGTGGAGCCCGCGGCGACCTGCTCGCGCAGGGCCGAGGCGAGGATCTCCTGGTTGCCGAGGTCGACGCCGGCCATCGGCTCGTCCATGATCAGCAGTTCCGGTTCCACGGCGAGCGCGCGGGCGATCAGGACCCGCTGGTGCTGGCCGCCGGAGAGCGCGTTCACGGAGGCGGAGGCGTGCGCCTCCATGTCGACCAGGGCCAGGGCCCGGCCGACGGCGGCCTTGTCGGCGGCGCGCATCAGGCCGAACCGGCGACGGGCCAGGCGGCCCGAGGAGACGACCTCGCGGACGGTGGCGGGGACGCCGCTGGCGGCGGTGGTGCGCTGGGGGACGTAGCCGACCCGGGACCAGTCGCGGAACCGCTTGAAGTCGGTGCCGAACAGCGAGAGCGTGCCGGAGGTCAGCGGGACCTGGCCGACGACCGCCCGGACGGCGGTGGACTTGCCCGACCCGTTGGCGCCGAGCAGGGCGACGACCTCCCCGCGGCGGACGGTGAGGTCGACCCCGCGTAGCACGGGGCGCGAGCCGAGCGTGGCCGTGGCCCCGCGCAGGGATATGACGGGTCGGTCCGCTTCCGCGGCGGCCGTCTCGTTCTGCATGGCTCGCGCCTCCGTTACTGCCATCACTTGTTCCCGAGCGCCTTCTGGAGGTTCTTCAGGTTGGACCGCATGACCTCGAAATAGTCAGCGCCCTGGGACTTGTCGGTGATTCCCTCGATGGGGTCGAGGACGTCGGTCTTCAGGCCGGTGTCCTGGGCGAGCGTCCGGGCCGTCTTGTCGCTGGCCAGGGTCTCGAAGAACACCGTGGTGACATTGTCCTTCCTGGCGATCTCCTGGAGCTCCTTCATCCGGGCGGGGCTGGGCTCGGACTCGGGGTCGACGCCGGCGATGCCCTCCTGTTCGAGGCCGTAGCGCTCGGCGAGGTAGCCGAAGGCGGAGTGGGTGGTGATGAAGGTCCTGGAGGCCGTGTTCTTCAGGCCGTCCTTGAACTCGGTGTCGAGGGCGTTCAGCTTGGCGACCAGTTCGCCGGTGTTCTTCTCGTAGTCGGCGGCGTGGGCCGGGTCGGCCTTGCCCAGGGCGGCGCCGACACCCTTGGCGATCTCGGCGTACTTCACCGGGTCGAGCCAGACGTGGGGGTCCTGGCCGGCCTCGCCGTGGTCGTGGCCGTCGCCCTCGGCGTGGTCCGCGTGGGCTTCCTCGCCCTCGTGGCCGTGCTCGTCGTGGCCGGAGGCGCCGTGGGCCTCCAGCTGGGTGAGGGTCGCGGCGTCCACGACGGTCTTCACGCCGGACTGGGCGACGGCCTTGTCGACGGCGGGCTGGAGGTCCTTGAGGTAGAGCACCACGTCGGACTCGCCGAGCTGGGCGGTCTGCTTCGGGGTGATCTCCAGGTCGTGCGGCTCGACTCCCGGCTTGGTCAGGGAGGTGGCCTTCACGTGGTCCCCGCCGATCTGCTCGGCGAGGAACTGCAGGGGGTAGAACGACGACACGACGTCGAGCTTGCCGTCCTCGCCCCCGCCGGCCGCGTCGGCCCCCGAACAGGCGGTGAGGGCCGTGGCGCCGAGGGCGACGGCCGCGGCGAGGGCGGCGGTGGGTATCAGGCGTCGTGCGTTCATGACATCCATTTTCATCCAAGATGGAAACCGTTGTCAAAAAACCAGGTGAGGGTGCTGATCGCCCGGACTGGAAAGCGGATCCGATTTGAAAGGGGAGGGGCGGGCGCCGGTAACCTGAGGCATTCGCGTTCGTCCTCGTAATGAAGAGAGCATCGTGGCCGCCGACAAGATCGACACCATCGTCAGCCTCAGCAAGCGCCGTGGCTTCGTCTACCCGTGCAGCGAGATCTACGGCGGTCAGCGTGCCGCCTGGGACTACGGACCGCTGGGTGTCGAGCTCAAGGAGAACATCAAGCGCCAGTGGTGGCGCGCGATGGTCACCGCCCGTGAGGACGTGGTCGGTATCGACTCCTCCGTGATCCTGGCCCCCGAGGTCTGGGTGGCTTCCGGCCACGTCGCCACCTTCTCGGACCCGCTGACCGAGTGCACCTCCTGTCACAAGCGCCACCGCGCCGACCACCTGGAGGAGGCCTACGAGGCCAAGCACGGCCGCCTCCCCGCGAACGGCCTGGCCGACATCAACTGCCCGAACTGCGGCACCAAGGGCCAGTTCACCGAGCCCAAGCAGTTCTCCGGCATGCTGGAGACCCACCTCGGCCCGACCCAGGACACCGGCTCCAAGGCGTACCTGCGCCCCGAGACCGCCCAGGGCATCTTCACCAACTTCGGGCAGGTCCAGCAGACCTCGCGCAAGAAGCCGCCGTTCGGCATCGCCCAGATGGGCAAGTCCTTCCGGAACGAGATCACTCCGGGCAACTTCATCTTCCGGACCCGCGAGTTCGAGCAGATGGAGATGGAGTTCTTCGTCAAGCCGGGCGAGGACGAGCAGTGGCACGAGTACTGGATGAACGAGCGCTGGAACTGGTACCGCGACCTCGGCATCCGCGAGGAGAACATCCGCTGGTACGAGCACCCGAAGGAGAAGCTCTCCCACTACTCGAAGCGCACCGCCGACATCGAGTACCGCTTCAACTTCGGCGGCAGCGAGTTCTCCGAGCTGGAGGGCGTGGCCAACCGCACCGACTTCGACCTGAAGGCCCACTCCGAGGCCTCCGGCCAGGACCTGTCGTTCTTCGACCAGGAGGCCGGCGAGCGTTACGTCCCGTACGTCATCGAGCCGGCGGCCGGTGTCAACCGCGCCATGCTCGCCTTCATGCTCGACGCCTACAACGAGGACGAGGCCCCGAACGCCAAGGGCGTCATGGAGAAGCGCACCGTGATGCGCCTCGACCCGCGCCTGGCCCCGGTCAAGGTCGCCGTCCTGCCGCTGTCCCGCAACGAGAAGCTGTCGCCGAAGGCCAAGGGCCTCGCGGCCGACCTGCGCAAGCTCTGGAACATCGAGTTCGACGACGCGGGCGCCATCGGCCGTCGCTACCGCCGTCAGGACGAGATCGGCACCCCGTTCTGCGTGACCGTCGACTTCGACACCCTCGACGACAACGCGGTGACCGTGCGCGAGCGCGACACCATGAAGCAGGAGCGCGTCTCCCTGGACCAGATCCAGGCCTACCTGGGCGCCCGCCTGCTGGGCTGCTAGGAACCGCTCGGGCGAAGGCCCCGGCCCCGTACGACGGGGCCGGGGCCTTCGCGTCGTCTTCCCCGCCGCCCTCAGGCCCGCAGGCCGCGCACCACCAGGGAGGCGACGGCCTCGAACTCGGCGCCGATCGTCGGGCTCTGCCACTCGGCCGCGTACTGCGGGTCGTGGAAGCGGGCGGTGGCGTCGAAGACCGCGCGGGCCGACGCCGTGGCGTCCGGAGCCGCGAGGGTGCCCGCGGCCACGCCCTCCTCGATGATCCGGGTGAGCTGGGAGACCAGCTCGGCGAGGTGCGCGTCGACCACGCGGCTGTTCTCGGCCAGCAGCACGGTGTACGTGGCGAAGAGCTCCGGGTCGTCGCCCGCCTTGTGGCGCTTGGCGTCGAACAGCGCCTCCAGCCAGGCCTCCAGCCGGGACGGTGCCGGCTCGCCGGCGGCCGTGGCGATCTCCTCCAGCTGTCCGACCGTCCGGCCCAGCCAGCGGTCGGTGACCGCCTCGCGCAGCGCGGCCTTGGACGGGAAGTGCCGGTACACGCTGCCGTGGCTGACCCCCAGCGCGCGCGCCACGTCGACCACGGTGGCCTTGGCCGGGCCGTAGCGGCGGAGCACCTCCTCGGTGGTCTCCAGGATGCGCTCGGGGGTCAGGGGTTCGGCCGCTGCGGGTGGCATGGGTACGACCGTACAGCCGGGTCAGTGCTCGCTGTCGAGGTGGGCCATCTGGGCCTCCGGGTAGCGTTCGCCCGCCGCCGCTCCGGCCGGCACGGCTTCCTCTATCGCGGCCAGGTCCGCGGCGTCGAGACCGACCTCCAGGGCACCCAGTGCCTCGGCGAGGCGGTCCCGCCGGCGGGCGCCGACCAGGGGCACTATGTCCTCACCGCGGGAGAGCACCCAGGCGATGGCGGCCTGGGCCACGCTGACGCCCTTCGCCCCGGCGACCTGGCGCAGGGCCTCCACCAGCTCCAGGTTGCGGCCGAGGTTGTCGCCCTGGAACCGCGGGCTCATCCCGCGGAAGTCGCCGGGCGCCAGGAGCCGGTCACGGGTGAAGTGCCCGCTGATCAGGCCGCGGGACAGTACGCCGTACGCGGTGATGCCTATCCCGAGCTCGCGGGCGGCCGGCAGGATCTCGTCCTCGATGCCGCGGGATATCAGCGAGTACTCGATCTGGAGGTCGGAGATCGGCGCCACCGCGGCGGCCCGCCGCATGGTGGCAGCCCCCACCTCGGAGAGTCCGATGTGCCGCACGTGTCCGGCCTGGACGGCCTCGGCGATCGCGCCGACGGTCTCCTCGATCGGCACGTCCGGGTCGACGCGGGCGATCCGGTAGATGTCGACGTGGTCCGTGCCCAGCCGCTGGAGCGAGTAGGCCAGGAAGTTCCGGACGGCCTCCGGCCGGCCGTCGTAGCCGGCGAAGCCGCCCTCCACCGTCCGCAGGGCGCCGAACTTGACGCTGGTCAGGGCCCGCTCTCGCGTGCCGGCCGGGGCGGTCCGCAGCGCCTCGTTGATCAGCAGCTCGTTGTGCCCCATGCCGTAGAAGTCGCCGGTGTCGAGCAGGGTCACGCCGGCGTCGAGGGCGGCGTGGATGGTGGCGAGGGACTCGGCGCGGTCCGCCTCGCCGTACAGGGCGGACATGCCCATGCAGCCGAGCCCCAGCGGGAAGACGGCGGGGCCTGAGCGGCCCAGGGTGCGGGCCGGGGCGTCCAGGACGGTCGGGTTCCGGGTCGAGGTCCGGTTGTTAGTCCGGTCATGGGTCTGGGTCCGGTTCTGGTTCTGGGTCTGGTTCTGGGTCTGGTTCGCGCTCATGAAATCGAGAGTGGCATGACGGCTGACAGATTTCAATATCTGTCACTCGAACGTGGGGGCGAGCGCTCAGCACACGGGTCCGGGCAGCCCGGAACGCACCGAAGCCACCGGAACGCACGATGCCGTCCCCGGCAGGGCCGGGGACGGCATCGGAGGGTGCCCGGTGACGGGCGGTGGGCTCAGCCGCGCGGGGCCGCCGCCTCGGCGCCCGGCCCGGCACCCGGTCCCGGGCCCGGCCCCGGACCGCCCTCCGGGCCGGGACCGCCCGCCGGCTCGATCGCCCGCGCGGCCCGCTCGGCCGTGGCGAGGGCCCAGCGCCCTGTCGTGAGCGCCCCGAGCAGCAGCACGAGCGCCCCGCAGACCGTGATGATCCACCAGGCCGGGTGGGCGGCCCCGGTGAACTCCCCGCCCCGGGCCAGGCCCGCCGCCAGGACCGACCCGATCACCGCCACGCCCAGGGTGCCGCCGGTCTGCCGGCTGGTGGCCGCGACCGCCGCCGCCACCCCCGCCTGGGACCGCGGCATGCCGGAGACCGCCGTATTGGTGATCGGCGAGTTGACCATGCCGAAGCCCACGCCGAACAGCAGGAACGCGGCCAGCATCAGCCAGTCGGAACGCTCGGCACCGAACGCGGCGAACAGCAGCCCGCTCCCGCCCATCCCCACGCCCGCCACCACCAGCGGCAGCCGCGGCCCCCGGCTGCCCACCAGCCGCCCCGACAGCGGGGCGATCAGGCAGGTCATGAGGGCCAGCGGCAGCATCCACAGTCCGGCGTGCAGGGCGTCCAGTCCCCGCACGTCCTGGAGGTACAGCGTGGTCAGGAAGAGGAACCCGGCGAGCCCCGCGAAGGCACTGATCGCGATCACCGTCGCACCGCTGAACGGGGCGCTCCGGAAGAACCGCAGGTCGATCAGAGGTTCCGCGCACCGCGGCTCGTGGACCAGCAGACCGACGAACGACGCCACGGCCACCGCCGCGCACCCCAGCACCAGGCCCGACCGCAGCCCCGCCGTCGGCGCCTCGATGATCCCGTACGTCAGCGAACCCAGCAGGGCCATGACCAGCAGCTGCCCCAACGGGTCCGGCCTGCGCGGCCGCGGCGCCCGCGACTCCGGGATGTACCGCAGGGTCAGTACCAGGGCGGCCAGGCCGATCGGCAGGTTCACCCAGAAGATGGACCGCCAGCCCACCGAGTCCACCAGGACACCGCCGATCAGCGGGCCGGCGGCCATCGAGATGCCCGCCACCCCGCCCCAGATCCCGATCGCCCGGGCCCGCTCCGCGGGATCGGTGAAGGTGTTGGCGATGATCGACATCGCCACCGGGTTGAGCATGGCCGCGCCCACCGCCTGCACCGCCCGGAAGGCGATCAGCCAGCCCAGGCCGGGCGCCAGGGAGCACAGCAGCGAGCCCAGGGTGAACAGGACCAGGCCGGCCGTGAACACCTTGCGGCGTCCGATCCGGTCGGCCGTGGAGCCGGCGAGCATCAGCAGCGAGGCCATCGTCAGCGTGTAGGCGTCGATGGTCCACTGCATGCCCGACACGGGGGCGTCGAGGTCGTGCCGCATCTGCGGCAGCGCCACGTTCAGGACGGTGTTGTCGAGGCTGACGATCAGCAGACTCATGCAGCAGACCGCCAGCACGACCATGCGTTGCCGGTGACTCACCTCGTGCATGCCGCCGATGCTACGGAGCATCGATCTCCGCGGCATGCGCGACAATGGGGGGATGACCACGCTCCCCGCCGCCCTCGCCATCGGACCGCACACCGTGCAGCCGCCGGTGGTGCTCGCCCCCATGGCGGGCATCACCAATGCCCCGTTCCGCACCCTCTGCCGCGAGTTCTCGGGCGGCAAGGGGCTGTTCGTGAGCGAAATGATCACGACGCGGGCCCTGGTCGAGCGCAACGAGAAGACGATGCAGCTGATCCACTTCGACGAATCGGAGAAGCCGCGGTCGATTCAGCTGTACGGGGTGGACCCGGCCACCGTCGGCAAGGCCGTCCGCATGATCGTCGAGGAGGACCTCGCCGACCACATCGACCTGAACTTCGGCTGCCCGGTCCCCAAGGTCACCCGCAAGGGCGGCGGCTCCGCCCTTCCGTACAAGCGCAACCTGCTGCGCGCCATCCTCCGGGAGGCCGTGAGCGGGGCGGGCGACCTGCCGGTCACCATGAAGATGCGCAAGGGCATCGACGACGACCACCTGACCTATCTGGACGCCGGGCGGATCGCGGTGGAGGAGGGCGTCACCGCCATCGCCCTGCACGGCCGCACCACAGCCCAGCACTACGGCGGCACCGCCGACTGGGAGTCGATAGCCCGCCTCAAGGAGCACGTCCCGGAGATCCCCGTGCTCGGCAACGGCGACATCTGGTGTGCCGAGGACGCGCTCCGGATGGTCCGGGAGACCGGGTGCGACGGCGTGGTCGTGGGCCGCGGCTGCCTGGGTCGTCCGTGGCTGTTCAACGACCTGGTGGCGGCCTTCGAAGGTCGTACGGACGACTACTGCGCCCCTGCCCTGCGCGAGGTCGCGGAGGTCATGGTCCGCCACGCCACCCTGCTGGGGGAGTGGATCGGGGACGAGGCCCGCGGAGTGATCGACTTCCGTAAGCACGTGGCCTGGTACCTCAAGGGCTTCTCGGTCGGATCCGAGATGCGCAAGAAGCTGGCCGTCACTTCGTCACTGGCCGAGCTGACCGCTCATCTGAGCGAGCTTGATCTGGACCAGCCGTGGCCCGAGGGTGCGGACGGTCCCCGGGGCCGGACGTCCGGAAACAACCGGGTTGTCCTGCCCGACGGCTGGCTGAAGGACCCGTACGACTGCGCGGGAGTGAGCGAAGAGGCCGAGCTGGATACGTCCGGAGGCTGAGAAATCGGTCCCCGCCCAGCGTGAGATACGCCACGCATGGGGAGGTGAGTGCTCAGATGAGCACTCAGATCACGGGTAAGACTTCCAAAGGGTGGCACTGGGTGCCACCCTTTGTGTGTTCAAGACTTGAACGCAAATGTATCGATGATCGCTCATCCGAGCGGGTGCAGGCCTCACCTGACGCTTCCGTGTTCGGGAGGTGAAAGCTCTTCGGAGGTTTTGGCTACCTGTCAGTTACTTTCGATCCAGTGGCACCCAGGTGGTTACATCCGTATGTCGCCCAAGTGGACATACCCAGAAGCCTTCGATCTGGGTATGTTCCTCGCCGTCAGGGCAGCCACCGAGTCCTCGAGGAGTTCGAGACCCGTGTCGGAAAACAAAGCGCAGAAGTTCGTCTACGACTTCACCGAGGGCAACCGCGACCTCAAGGACCTTCTCGGCGGCAAGGGAGCCAACCTCGCCGAGATGACCAACCTGGGTCTGCCGGTCCCTCCCGGCTTCACCATCACCACCGAGGCCTGCAAGGTCTACCTGGAGAGCGGTGAGGCCCCGGCCGAGCTGCGCGACGAGGTCAGCGCCCACCTGGACGCCCTCGAAGCGAAGATGGGCAAGAAGCTCGGCCAGTCCGACGACCCGCTGCTGGTCTCCGTCCGCTCCGGGGCCAAGTTCTCCATGCCGGGCATGATGGACACCGTCCTCAACATCGGCCTCTCCGACGAGTCCGTCGCCGGTCTGGCCAAGCAGGCCGACAACGAGCGCTTCGCCTGGGACTCGTACCGCCGCCTCATCCAGATGTTCGGCAAGACCGTCCTCGGCGTCGACGGCGAGCTCTTCGAGGACGCCCTGGAAGAGGCCAAGGCCGCCAAGAAGGTCACCGTCGACACCGACCTCGACGCCGCCGACCTGAAGAAGCTGGTCAAGGTCTTCAAGAAGATCGTCGCGAAGGAGGCCGGCCGGGAGTTCCCGCAGGACCCCCGCGAGCAGATGGACCTCGCCGTCCAAGCCGTCTTCGACTCCTGGAACGGCGACCGCGCCAAGCTCTACCGCCGCCAGGAGCGCATCCCCGGCGACCTCGGCACCGCGGTCAACATCTGCTCCATGGTCTTCGGCAACCTCGGCCCCGACTCGGGCACCGGCGTCGCCTTCACCCGCGACCCCGCCAGCGGTCACCAGGGCGTCTACGGCGACTACCTGCAGAACGCCCAGGGCGAGGACGTCGTCGCGGGCATCCGGAACACGGTGCCGCTGGCCGACCTGGAGTCGATCGACAAGAAGTCCTACGACCAGCTCATGGGCATCATGGAGACCCTTGAGACGCACTACAAGGACCTCTGCGACATCGAGTTCACGATCGAGCGCGGCCAGCTGTGGATGCTGCAGACCCGCGTCGGCAAGCGCACCGCCGGTGCCGCCTTCCGGATCGCCACCCAGCTCGTCGACCAGGGCCTGATCGACGAGGCCGAGGCCCTCCAGCGGGTCAACGGCGCCCAGCTCGCGCAGCTGATGTTCCCGCGCTTCGACGAGTCGGCCAAGGTCGAGAAGATCGGCCGCGGCATCGCCGCCTCCCCGGGCGCGGCCGTCGGCAAGGCCGTCTTCGACTCGTACACCGCCGTCAAGTGGTCGCGGTCGGGCGAGAAGGTCATCCTGATCCGCCGCGAGACCAACCCGGACGACCTGGACGGCATGATCGCCTCCGAGGGCATCCTGACCTCGCGCGGCGGCAAGACCTCGCACGCCGCCGTCGTCGCCCGCGGCATGGGCAAGACCTGCGTCTGCGGTGCCGAGGAGCTGGAGGTCGACACCAAGCGCCGCCGGATGACCACGGCCTCGGGCCACGTGGTCGAGGAGGGCGACGTCGTCTCCATCGACGGCTCCACGGGCAAGGTCTACCTCGGCGAGGTACCCGTCGTACCGTCCCCGGTCGTCGAGTACTTCGAGGGCCGCATGCACGCCGGCGCCGACGAGGCCGACGAGCTCGTCTCGGCCGTCCACCGGATCATGGCCTACGCCGACCGCGTCCGCCGCCTGCGGGTCCGCGCCAACGCCGACAACGCCGAGGACGCGCTCCGCGCCCGCCGGTTCGGCGCCCAGGGCATCGGCCTGTGCCGCACCGAGCACATGTTCCTCGGCGAGCGCCGCGAGATGGTGGAGCGCCTGATCCTGGCCGACACCGACAGCGAGCGCGAGGAGGCACTCAGTGCCCTCCTGCCGCTGCAGAAGAAGGACTTCGTCGAGCTGTTCGAGGCGATGGACGGCCTGCCGGTCACCGTCCGCCTGCTGGACCCGCCGCTGCACGAGTTCCTGCCCGACATCACCGAGCTGTCGGTGCGCGTCGCCCTCGCCGAGTCCCGCAAGGACGCCAACGAGAACGACCTGCGCCTGCTCCAGGCCGTGCACAAGCTGCACGAGCAGAACCCGATGCTGGGTCTGCGCGGCGTCCGCCTCGGTCTGGTCATCCCCGGCCTGTTCGCCATGCAGGTCCGGGCGATCGCCGAGGCCGCCGCGGAGCGCAAGAACGCCAAGGGCGACCCGCGCGCCGAGATCATGATCCCGCTCGTGGGCACCGTCCAGGAGCTGGAGATCGTCCGCGAGGAGGCCGACGCGGTCATCGCCGAGGTGGAGGCCGCCACCGGCACCAGCCTCAAGCTGACCATCGGCACCATGATCGAGCTGCCCCGGGCCGCGCTGACCGCCGGTCAGATCGCCGAGGCCGCCCAGTTCTTCTCCTTCGGCACCAACGACCTGACCCAGACCGTCTGGGGCTTCTCCCGCGACGACGTCGAGGCCAGCTTCTTCACGGCCTACCTGGAGAAGGGCATCTTCGGGGTCTCCCCGTTCGAGACGATCGACAAGGACGGCGTCGGCTCGCTGGTCCGCCACGCCGTCAAGCACGGCCGGGCCACCCGTCCCGACCTCAAGCTCGGCGTCTGCGGCGAGCACGGCGGTGACCCCGAGTCCGTCCACTTCTTCCACGAGGTCGGCCTCGACTACGTCTCCTGCTCGCCGTTCCGGATTCCGGTGGCGCGCCTGGAGGCCGGCCGGGCCGCCGCCGAGGCCAAGGGCTCCGACAGCCGCTGACCCTCAGGCGGCTTCGGACCGCGCGTCTGCCCCCGGGTTCCCTGACCCCCGAGGGCAGACGCGCAATTTTTTGTGTTCAACCAATATTTACGGCAGCAGGCGGCGGACGGATCCCCACCCGTCCACCGCCTGCTGTCAATCTGCCGGGCACGTCGGCGCTTCCCGGTGCGACCGACCGCCAGGCCCCGCAAAGCCCCCCACGGCCTTCGCGGAGCGTTTCGGTCGCACCGGAGTGTGTCCGGCGGAGTACAGCATTTCGGTTGTCACGCCCCTGCCGAAAGGGGTTTCAACTGTGGCCGAAAGGGCGTGGTGACGTCGTGTGACGGCATGCATACTCGTGGGGCGGGGGGATTGCGGTTGCACAGGTGGGGGTTCGGTGCTGCGTATCCATTTCACTGGAGTGGACCTGGCACGCGTACGGATGGCAGGGCGTCCCGATGCGTTGTGGGAAACGATTCTTAGTTTTCACCGTTTAAGGGACCGGCGGGATGTCCGGTTGTTCGGTGAATGGCGCACGGAAACACGGAGCAGGTTGAATAGTGAAACACGGCTCCTCGGTGCGCTCATCCCGAGTCGCGGCTATTTCCCGGATTTCCTGACCCCGGCCGAGGGCCGGTACGGATGGGACGTCGGCCTCGACGCGCTGCGCGGCATCCGGGCCGAGCGGCTGCGGAAGGAGCTCGCCCTCGTGGGCGGCGGCTCCGCGCTCTCGCCGCGGCTGCGCGAGTTCGCGGACGGCGGCACCGCGATGCTGCCCCGGTTGCTGCGCGAGCTGCGCGGCTACCACCGGGCGGCCGTGGAGCCGTACTGGACCCACATCCAGGCCCAGATCGAGGCCGAGCGGGCCGCACGCGGCCGGGCGCTGCTCGACGGCGGCGCGGACGAGCTGCTGGCCTCGCTGCCGCCCGGACTGCGCTGGCGGGCCCCGGTGCTGGAGTGCGACTACCCGGCGGACCGGGACGTCCACCTGCGCGGGCGCGGGCTGCTGCTCCAGCCGTCGTTCTTCTGCCGGCGCACCGCCGTGACCCTGCACGACCCGGAGCTGCCGCCCGTCCTGGTCTACCCGGCCGCGGCAGAGGTGTCCCACACCTCGGCCGGGATCGAGGCGTGCCGTCCCGCAGGCTCGGACGACCAGCGCGTACGCACCCTGGGGAAGCTGGTGGGCCACACCCGTTCGGTGGTGCTGCGGGCCATAGGCGACGGCGCCACCACCAGCGAGCTGGCCCGCCGGGCCGGGGTGTCCCTGGCCTCGGCGAGCCAGCACGCCTGCGTGATGCGGGAGGCGGGCCTGGTGACCACCCTGCGCCGCGGCAACGCGGTGCTGCACACGGTCACCCCGCTGGGCGCCGCGCTCCTCAAGGGCGGCGCGGTGGCCTCCTGAAGCGGACGTCCTGAAGCGGGCGCACCCCGGCGGGCAGGGCCCGCCGGGGTGCGTGCGCCGGACGAGCCGGCCCGGGTGCTCAGACGCGGAAGGGTCCGGTCACCTCGTAGGTGATGCCGCCCGAGCTGCTGCCCGTGGTGCCGCGCTGGCTGGAGAAGTACAGGCGGTTCCCCGCCGGGGAGAAGGCCGGGCCGCAGATCTCCGAGGAGGACTGGCCGGTGATGCGGAGGAACGGCGAGACCGTGTCATCCGGGGTGATCACGCAGATCTCCATGTTTCCGCCGTCCTCGGCCACGTACAGGTCGCCGTAGGAGGAGCCGGTGACGTTGTCGACGCCGGTGAGCGGAGCGCCGCCGCCGACCACGAGCGAGTCGTCGTAGGCCAGCGCGTAGGTGTTGTCGGTGAGGTTGAGCTGCCAGACCCGGTTGTCGCCCTTGGTGGTGAACCACACCGTGTCGTTGGCGTAGTGGCAGCCCTCGCCGCCGCTGAAGCGCTTGGCGCCGGACACCTGGTTGCGGGTGGTGGTGGGCGAGCCGTCAGGGTCGGGGACGTTCTGCCAGGTGAAGCTGCCCGAGGTGGCCGTGCCGGCCTTCAGGACCTGGAGCGTGCCCGAGGAGAGGTTCCCCCAGGTGGTGGGCAGGAACCGGTAGAAACAGCCGTCGGACTCGTCCTCGGTGAGGTAGATGGCCCGGCGCACCGGGTCGGCGGCCGCCGCCTCGTGCTTGAACCGGCCCATCGCGGGACGCCGGACCGCCGCGTTCACCCCGTAGGGGTCGGTCTCGTACACGTAGCCGAGGCTGACCTCCTCGCAGGACAGCCAGGTGTTCCACGGCGTCTTGCCGCCCGCGCAGTTCTGCCGGGTGTTCGACAGGATGCGGTAGGCGCCGGTGATCGTGCCGGACGAGTCGAACCTGACGGCGCTGGCGCCGCCACCCGGGTTGATCTCCGAGTTCGAGACGTAGATCCAGCCGGTGCCGTCCGTGTAGCAGGCCCCGCCGTCGGGGGCGTTGTGCCAGGTGTACGAGGTGCCGGAAACGGTCTGCCCGGACCGGGCGATCACCCGGCTGGTGAAGCCGGCCGGCAGCATGATGCCGTTCGCGTCCGCCGCGCCCAGGGCCCCGTACGGGCCGGGGCCGGGCTGTGCGGGGGCCGCGTAGGCGGCGCCGCGCATCAGCGTGCCGCCGAAGGCGGCGGCCGACGTGCCGATGACGGCACCGCGCAGGAAGGTACGACGTTCCACGGTTCACTCCTGGGGGAGGAAGGCCCCGCGGCCGGACGGTATCGCGGGGTCACACGCGCCTGGGAACCTAGGAGTCCAGAGTTGACTGGACGTCAATTCCTTATTACGCACGGGCGACCGGTCGGGGTTCAATCCCCCGGCGAAGTCCTTCCAGGGGTTATTTCAGGACATCCGGACGCTGCCGATGGGCCCGGCACTTGGTGACTTCCGGCCCTGGGCCGCCCGCGGCCGGGTGACAATGGTCGAACCATGAACGAGCGCAGGGACATCGCCGGGCGGGCGGACCTGGAGGTCCTCCTCCGCCGCTTCTATTCGGCCGCCTTCGCCGACCCGGCGATCGGCCCGTTCTTCACCCGGATCGCCGGGACGGACCTGGAGGCCCACCTCCCCCGGATCGCCGACTTCTGGGAGCGCGCGCTCTTCCGCACCGCGGACTACCGGCGCAACGCCTTCGCCCCGCACGCCGCCCTGCACTCGGTCCGCCCGATGACCGGCGAGGACTTCGGGCGCTGGGTGCAGCTGTGGCGGGCCACCGTGGACGGGCTCCACCAGGGCCCGCTCGCCGAACGGGCCAAGGCACAGGGCGAGAGCATCGCGCTGACCCTGCACCGCCGCCTGGCCGGCGCCGACGACCCCCTCGCGCTGGACGAGCGGCGCCCGGGCTTCGTGCCGCTGGCGGCCCTGGAGCTCCGCTCCTTCGCCGTCTGCCCCCGCACCCCTGCTGACCTGTGGTTTTCGGGCCGCATCGGGGATCCACGAAAAAACCTCACCGGGGAGCGATGAGTTTCCCGGCCGGCCGCGGTCCAACTCTCGACAGCACCGCACCGCACCGCACGGCGCGGCGCAGCACGGCACGCACGGCACGCACCGCAGGGCACCCGGACCCGGCGGAACCCGAGAGAGAAGAGACCGCGATGTCCCAGCCCCAGATGATCTTCGTCAACCTGCCGGTCAAGGACCTGGACGCCGCAAAGGGCTTCTGGGAGAGCCTCGGCTACTCCTTCAACCCGCAGTTCTCCGACGAGACGGCCGCCTGCCTGGTCATCAGCGACACCATCTTCGCCATGCTGCTCACCGAGGCGAAGTTCAAGGAGTTCGCCACCAAGCCGGTATCCGACGCCGCCACCAGCACCGAGGTCATGCTCGCCCTGAGCGCCGACAGCCGGGCCAGGGTCGACGAGGTCCTCGACGCCGCCCTCGCGGCGGGCGGCCACGAACCCCGGCCCGCCATGGACCTCGGCTTCATGTACGGCCGCGCCTTCGAGGACCTCGACCACCACGTGTGGGAGTTCGTCTGGATGGACCCGGCCGCCGGCCAGGGCTGACCCGGCGGCCGCACTGGGCTTCAGGAGGTCGCGGCGGTCCGGACCGGATACGTGTGGACCGCCACCTCCTCGTCGTCCAGGCAGCGCCCCGTCTCCAGGTCGAACCGCTGCTTGAGCAGCGGCGACGCCACGAACGGCCGCCCCGCCGACGCCCCCAGCAGCCCGCGCGAGAGCACCTGCGCGCCGGTGAAGGGGTCCTGGTTGCCGATCGCGTACGGGCGGCCGGCCCGGTCCAGGAAGACCGCGGCCTGGCTCCCGTCGGGCAGCAGCGCCGCCACCCCGCGTCCGGGAGTGAGCTGCGCGAGCTCGCACACGGTCAGCCAGCCCTCCGCGACGCGCAGTTCGACGGTCATCGGGTTCCTCCAAGGGTGAGTACGGTCAGGTCCGGCTTTACCTGTCCCCGCTCGGGGGTGAAACGCACGGTCGGGTCCGGGGCGCCGGGGGCGTTGACGAAGGACACGAAGCGGCGCAGCCGGTCCGGGTCCTCGAGGGTCTCGGCCCACTCGTCCCGGTAGTGCGCGACGTGCTCGGCCATCAGCGCCTCCAGCTCGTCGCACAACCCCAGCGAGTCGTGCACGACCACGTCCCGCAGGTGATCCAGCCCGCCCTCCAGCCGCTCCAGCCAGGTCGAGGTCCGCTCCAGCCGGTCGGCGGTGCGGATGTAGAACATCAGGAACCGGTCGATCAGCCGGACCAGCTCGGCATCGGACAGGTCCTGCGCGAGCAGGTCGGCGTGCCGGGGGGTGGCCCCGCCGTTCCCGCCGACGTACAGGTTCCAGCCACTCGCCGTGGCGATCACCCCGAAGTCCTTGCTCTGCGCCTCCGCGCACTCGCGGGCGCAGCCGGACACCGCCGACTTCAGCTTGTGCGGGGCGCGCAGGCCCCGGTAGCGCAGCTCCAGGTCGATGGCCATCCGCACGCTGTCCTGCACCCCGTACCGGCACCAGGTCTGCCCCACGCAGGACTTCACCGTCCGCAGGGCCTTCCCGTACGCGTGCCCCGACTCGAACCCCGCCTCCACCAGGCGGGCCCAGATCCGCGGCAGCTCGTCGACCCGGGCGCCGAACAGGTCGATCCGCTGACCGCCGGTGATCTTCGTGTACAGGCCGAAGTCGCGGGCCACCTCACCGATCACGATCAGCTTCTCCGGGGTGATCTCACCGCCGGGGATCCGCGGCACCACCGAGTACGAGCCGTTGCGCTGCATGTTGGCCAGGAAGTGGTCGTTGGTGTCCTGCAGGGCGGCCTGCTCGCCGGCCAGGACGTAGCCGCTGGCCCCGATCGCCGGGGCGAGCGAGGCGATGATCGAGCCGACGGCCGGCTTGCAGACCTCGCAGCCGTCCCCGCCGCGGGCCGACTCCCGTCCGTGCCCGTCGAGGAGTTCCGCGTACGAGCTCAGGCGGCGGGTGCGGACGATCTCGTAGAGCTCGGCACGGGTGTACGGGAAGCAGTCGCACAGCCCTTTGTCGGTGCTCGCCGGCAACAGTTGGCCGATCACCTTCACGCAGCTGCCGCAGCCGGTACCCGCCTTGGTGCACTTCTTCACCTCGGCCAGGGTGGAGCAGGCGGCGATCTCCTTCTTGGTCACGTTGTGGCAGGAGCAGACCACCGCGTGGTCGGGCAGCGCGGACGGACCCAGGGCGACCGGCGCCCCCGCGCCGGCCGGCAGCACCAGCTGCTCCGGCGAGACCGGCGGGACGGTGCCGGTCAGCGGCCGCAGCATCCCGTACGCGTCGGCGTCGCCGACCAGGACCCCGCCCAGGAGCGCCCCGTCGGGGGCGACCACCAGCTTCTTGTACACGCCGGAACGGGAGTCGGAGTACACCACGTCCAGGCAGCCCTCGGCGGTGCCGTGCGCGTCGCCGAAGGAGGCCACGTCCACGCCGAGCAGCTTGAGTTTGGTCGACAGGTCGGCGCCGGTGAAGGACGCGGTCCGCCCCAACAGGTCCTCGGCGGCCGTCACGGCCATCTCGTAGCCGGGTGCGACCAGCCCGTACACCCGGCCGTCGGCGGCCAGCGCGCACTCGCCGATGGCGTAGACCCGGGGATCGGAGGTGCGGCAGCGTTCGTCGACGGCGATGCCGCCGCGCTCGCCCACCGCCAGGCCGGCCTCGCGGGCCAGCTGGTCGCGGGGCCGGACCCCGGCGGAGAACACCACCAGCTCCGTCTCCACCACCTGCCCGTCGGAGAGAACCATCGCGCTGACCGCGCCGTCCGGTCCGTCCGCCAGCACCTCGTGCGTACCCACACCGGTGTGCACGGTCAGCCCCATCGACTCGACGGTGCGCAGCAGGGCCGCGCCGCCGCCCTCGTCGACCTGGACGGGCATCAGGCGGGGCGCGAACTCCACGATCCGGGTCTCCAGCCCGAGTCCCTGGAGCGCGCCCGCGGCCTCCAGGCCGAGCAGACCGCCCCCGACGACCGCGCCCCGGGTCCGGCCCGCGGCGTACTCCTCGATGGCCAGCAGGTCCTCGATGGTCCGGTAGACGAAGCAGCCCGGCGCGTCCTTGCCGGGGACCGGCGGCACGAACGGGTACGAGCCGGTGGCGAGCACCAGCACGTCGTACGCGAAGACCTGCCCGGACCGGGCGGTGACCGTGCGGGCGGACCGGTCGAGGGCCACGGCCGGGTCGCCGAGGTGCAGTTCGATGCCGTGCTCGGCCATGAACCCGGCGGGAGTGAGGGAGAGGTCCTCCGGGGTGCTCCCGGAGAAGTACGAGGTCAGGTGGACCCGGTCGTAGGCGGGGCGGGGCTCCTCGCAGAGCACGACGACCCGGTGCGTGGCGGTCGCCCCGCGCTCGGCGAGCGCTTCCAGATAGCGCTGGCCGACCATGCCGTGCCCGATGAGCAGGATCGTGGGCTTGGTCATTGTCAGGAGCCTCCGTCGTCGGTGAGCAGGTGGAACAGGTCGGAGCCGGTGGGCAGGAGCTCGTCGCCCTCCCAGGTGCGGGCGAGGGCGCCCACGGTGGAGAGCTCGCCGAGCAGGACTCCGCCGACCAGCCGGTCGTCGCGGACGACGACCTTCCGGTACGTCCGGCGGGTGGCGTCGGAGAGCCGGACCACGTCGTCGCCGGGGCGGGGGGTGGTCTCGCCGAAGGCGGCCAGGTCGATGCCGGTGGGGAGGGTGAGCCGGGTGAGCGCGCGGGTGCCGGTGTAGCGGCGGGGGCCGGTGGGACCGGCCGAGAGCAGGGCGGCCAGGGCGTCCGCCTGATCCAGGGCCGGGCCGGCCAGGCCGTAGACCAGGCCGGCGTGCTCGGCGCAGTCGCCGATCGCGTGGATCCGGGGGTCGGAGGTGCGCAGCTCGTCGTCCACGACCACGCCCTTGCGCACGTCGAGCCCGGCGGCCAGGGCGAGGCCGGTGCGCGGCCGTACGCCGCAGGCCAGGACGACGAGGTCGGCGTCGAGGCGGTAGCCGTCGGCGAGCTCGACACCGGTGACCCGCCGGCCGGGCCCCGTCCGCTCGGCACCGGGCCGGTCGGAACCGGTCCGCTCGCCCGCCGGGCGCCTGGCCGCGGGCCGGGCGGTGACCAGGCCGCGGACGCGGCACTGGGTGTGGATCTCCACCCCCAGTCCGGCCAGGTGGGAGTGCAGCAGGGCCGACGCCTCCACGTCGAGCTGGCGCTCCATCAGGCGTTCGCCCTGCTGTGCCAGCACCACCTGTGCGCCCCGCGAGGCCAGGGCGCGGGCGGCGGACACGCCGAGCAGCCCGCCGCCGATGACCACGGCGCGCAGGCCCGGCCGGACGGCGCCGGACAGGGCGAGGCAGTCGTCCATGGTGCGGAACGCGTGGACCCCGTCCGGGAGTTCCCGTCCCTCCGGCTCGAACAGGCCGCGCAGCGGCGGCAGCACCGGGTTGGAGCCGGTGGCGAGCACCAGAGCGTCGTACGGCTCGACCGAGCCGTCGTCGCAGTGCACCCGCCGCTCGGCCCGGTCGATCCGCACCGCGCGCACGCCCCGGCGCAGTGCCGGGCCGGGCGCGGGCAGGGCGGCGACCTCGGGCGCGTACCGGCCGGCGAGGACCTCGGCGAGCAGCACCCGGTTGTACGGGGCGTGCGGTTCCTCACCGAGGACGGTGACGGCCGTCGCGGTCGCGGCCGTGGATGCGGTCGCGGCCGCGGACGGGGCCGCGACCGCCGGAGCGGCCGTCGGAGCGGTGAGCCGCTGGGCGAGCCGCAGGCCCGCCAGGCCGCCGCCGATCACCACCACACGCTGTTGCGAGGTCATGCCAAGAGCCTGCGCGGCCGCTGTTTCCCCGCCGCATCGCGTTTGTTACCCGGACGGAACACCGCCCTCCCAGAGGGGGAACGGCCCCGGTGAGGCCCCCTCCGCGGCCGGGGGGGGCGGGGGAAACCTCAAACCTTGCGCAAGAAACCCGGAGCCGGTCCCCGCCGCACCGCGGTGATCCATAAGGTCGGGACGTGCCTGACATATCGACGACGATGATCATCGTGCTGTGCGTGGCCGCCGCGGCGGCAGGCTGGATCGACGCCGTGGTGGGCGGCGGAGGCCTGCTGCTCCTGCCGGCCCTGCTGCTCGGCCTGCCCGCGAACGTACCGCTCACCCACGCGCTCGGCACCAACAAGGCGGTGGCGATCGTCGGTACCACCGGTGCGGCCGTCACCTTCGCCCGCAAGGCGCCGGTGGACGTCCGCGTGGCACTGCGGATCGGCGCGGCCGCCACGGCGGGGGCGGCGGGCGGAGCGCTGCTCGCCGGGGCCTTCCGGAAGGAGACCATGACCCCGGTGATCATGGTGGTGCTGCTGCTGGTCGCCGCCTTCGTGATCTTCCGGCCCGCGTTCGGGGCGGCGCCCGCCTCCGGACCGGTCACCCGCCGCCGGGTGGTCGCCGCGATCCTGCTGGCCGGCCTCGGCATCGGCTTCTACGACGGCCTGATCGGGCCCGGCACCGGCACCTTCCTCGTGCTGTCCCTCACCGCCCTGCTCCACCTCGACCTGCTCACCGCCTCCGCCACCGCCAAGATCGTGAACGCCGGCACCAACGCGGGCGCGCTCGCCGTGTTCGCCTTCCAGGGCGCGGTGCTGTGGCAGCTGGCCGCCCTGATGGCCGCCTTCAACCTGGCGGGCGGCATGGCCGGCGCCCGGCTCGCCCTGAAGAAGGGCAGCGGCTTCGTCCGGATGGTGCTGCTGACGGTGGTCTGCGCGCTCGTCGTCAAGCTCGGTCTGGAGCAGTGGGCCTGACCGCCGCCGGTCCCGGCTCCCGGTACGTCCCGGTGAGGTGGGCGAAGACCACCACGTTCCCCCGGTACCCGGTGCCGGGGGAGAAGCGGCCGCCGCAGGTGATCACCCGCAGCTCGGCCCGCCCGGCCTGCCCGTACACCCGCTCGTCGGGGAACGCGTCCGCGTCGTACACCTCCACCGCGTGCACGGTGAACACGGCCGTGCGCCCGTCCTCGCGCGGCACCTCGATCCGCGCGCCGCGCCGCAGCGCCCCCAGCCGGTAGAACACGGCGGGCCCGGTGGCGTGGTCCACGTGCCCGGCGACGATCGCGGTGCCGGCGGAGCCGGGCGTGGTCCCCTCCCGGTACCAGCCGGCGAGGTCCAGGCGGTGCGCCGGGGGCGTCTGGAGGCTGCCGTCGGGCTCCAGTCCGAGGCCGGTCAGCGGGGCGTCCACACCGATGCCCGGGATACGGATGCGGGTCGGCCGGGAGCCGGGCAGCGGGGCGGGTGCCCCGCCGGCCGGGCCGGGCGGGATGCCGGCCAGGGCCTCGGCGGGGGAGGGCTGGGGCGGCCGTACCTGCTCGGCGGAACCGCTGGTGACCAGCCAGACGCCGACACAGGCGGCGAGCGCGAGGAGTCCGGCGCGGCCGGCGGTACGGGTGCGGGGGTCGACGGCGATCCCGGTACGGCGGGCGGTACCGCGGGCGGTCCGGTGCCCGGTCCCGTGCCCGGTCCGGTCGGCCCCGCGGCGGCCGGCCGGCCGCATGTCGCCTCGCATGGCACCCCCTCGGCGCGTGTGACGGTCAACTGGCCGTCGCCCGTCCCCGCGAACGGGGGGACCTCGCGGGGCGGGCGACGGGGGGCGGTACCGGTCGGGCCGCGGCCGGGGCCGCGGTGGGCGCCCGTCAGCCCTGCGTGCCGCTCGCCCGGCGACGCAGGAGCCAGGTACCGCCGGCGGCGGCCGCGGCCAGCACTGCCGCTCCCGCCGCGATCTTGGGGGGATCGGCCGCGGTGGTCGTACCGCCGCCCACCCCCGTCCGGACACGGCCCTGGGGGCCCTGCCGTTCGACGACGACCAGGTCGCCGGTGGCGTACTCGCCGTCGGCGCAGGTGGCACCGATGTCGTAGGTGCCGGGCCGGGTGCCGCGGGCGATCTGGAACTGTCCCACGACCACCTCCTCGTGGGTGCCCGGAACCAGCCGGAACCGGCCGCCGCCGACCGTGGTGGCGTCGCCGTCGGCGTGCCCGCCGGGCCCGCAGGCCGTGGTGTTGACGGTGACGGTGGCGCCCGGCGCGGCCGACTTGGGCCACACCTCCAGCGGCGCGAAGTCCCCCTCGGCGAGCGGCACCGGCGCGACCGCACCGGCGACCGCACCGGCGACCGGGCCGGAGAAGGCGGCGGCGGTCAGCGCGGTGGCGGTCAGCAGACGGGCGGTGCGTCGGCGCATGGGGAGTACCTCGCTCCTCGTGACACGAAGGTCGTGCGTCGAGCTAAACCCGGCACGGGCCCGGCCGCATGCCGATGCCCCGTCAGATCCGGCCCCCGCTCCCGCCGCCGGCCGCATCGGGGCACGTCAGAGCCCCCCTCGACCGCCGCCCCCACCGACCTCCGCACGGGTGACCCCCGCCCCGACGCCGGCCCGGCCGCCCCGACGCCGGCCCGGCCGCCCCAACCGCCGGCGGGGCCGGCCGGCGCGGTCCGGCGCCTTGCGGCCGGACCGGCGTTTGAGCGGGCCCGGGCGTGCGTAGGGTGGCCCGGCGGGCCGGACGGGGCCTCCGACCGGTAGCGGAGGCCCCCGCGCACCGGCGGCCGCACCACCGTCGTATCCGCAGGGAGGAAACCCGTGACACCAGTCGACCGGCCGGGCGAGCAGCCGCCCGTCCCGCAGCCCGCCGTCCTCACCGTGCTCACCACCCTGGACTCCGCCGGGGCCGCCGCCGAGCTGGCCCGGCTGCTGGTGGAGGCCCGGCTGGCGGCCTGCGCCCAGGTCTCCGGCCCCGTGACCTCGGTGTACCGGTGGAAGGGCCTGACGGAGACCACCCAGGAGTGGCAGGTCCTGTTCAAGACCACCGCCGAGCGCTACCCCGCCCTGGAGGACCGGCTGCTCGCCGCGCACCCCTACGACACCCCCGAGGTCATCGCCACCCCGGTGGTACGGGGGTCCGCCGGCTACCTCGCCTGGGTCGCCGAGGAGGTCGCCCCGTGACCGCCGAGCTGCCGTTCTTCGTCTACGGCACCCTCCGCCCGGGGGAACACAACCACGCCCTCTTCCTCCTCGGCCGCACCGCCGCCGAGGAACCCGCCCGGCTCCCCGGCGCGCGGCTCTACGAGGGCCCCGGCTACCCGTACGCCGTCGAACACCCCGGCACCTCCATAGCCGGCGAACTGGTCACCGCCGCGCCCGGGGCGTACGGGGAACTGCTGCGCGCGCTGGACCGGCTGGAGGAGTACCACGGCCCAGGCCGCCCGCGGAACGTCTACGACCGGGTCACCCGCGCGGCGCTCCGCCCGGACGGCACCACGGTCCCGGCGTGGGTCTACCTGGCGTCGCCGCTGGTGGCCCGGCGGCTCGCCGAGTCCGGCACCCCGATCCCCGGCGGCGACTGGCTCGGCCGCTGAACCCTCCCGCCCGCTGACGGCGGGCGGGGCGCGTCACAGCCCGGCCGCGCCCTGCTCCCGCAGCCGCCGCCCGTACTGCTGGAGCACCCACAGCTCCTGGTTGATCTCCTGGTGCCGCTCCGCCTGCGCCTGCGGGTTCAGCCGGACGATCGCGCTGTTCAACTCGTTGACCCGGCGGTCCACCGCCAGCAGCCGCACCGCGACGAGGAACTCGCCCGCGTACACCTCGTCCACGGTCTTCCGCTGGAGCGGTTCCACCATCAGCTCGGTCACCAGCGCCCGGACCGTGTCGTTCGGCGCCACGTCGCGGACCCGGGCCAGGTAGCCCTCGTCGGCCGCCGCCACGCCACCCGCCTCGTGCACGGCCTGCCGGACCGCCGCGTACGGCGGGGCGGTGAACTCGTCCACCCCGTACGCGTCGAACGCCGGGGCCACCAGCTCCGGCCGCTGCAGCGCCAGCTTGAGCAGCTCCCGCTCCGCCCGGTGGGCCGGGTTGCGCAGGTTCAGCGCCGGGCCCGGGCCCGCGGCCGGAGCGGGCGCGGCGACCCCGTCGTACGCCTGTCCGCGCGACGGCTGCGGCGTCCGGCCGCCCGGACCTCCCGGTCCCGCGGAGCCCCGCTCGCGCGCCCAGCGGGCCTGCTGCGCCACCCGCTTGACCACGAACTGCTCGTCGAGGATGCCGAGCATCCCCGCCAGCTGCACCGCCGACTCGTGCTGGATGGCGACGTTCTTGATCTTGGCGACCACCGGGGCCGCCTCGTCCAGGGCGGCCGCCCGGCCCGTGGGATGGTCCAGGTTGTGCCGGGACACGATGTGTCGCATCGCGAACTCGAACAGCGGAGTACGGGACTCCACCAGCCCCTGCACCGCCTCGTCGCCCTCGGCCAGCCGCAGCTCGCACGGGTCCATCCCGCCGGGGGTGATCGCGATGGAGGTCTCCGCCGCGAACTTCTGGTCGTCCTCGAAGGCCCGCAGCGCGGCCTTCTGGCCGGCCGCGTCGCCGTCGAAGGTGAAGATCACCTCGGCGGTCGCGTTGTCCATCAGCAGCCGCCGCAGGATCTTGATGTGGTCCCCGCCGAAGGCCGTGCCACAGGTCGCGATCGCGGTGGTCACCCCGGCCAGGTGGCAGGCCATCACGTCGGTGTAGCCCTCGACCACCACCGCCCGGGAGGTCTTCGCGATCTCCTTCTTCGCCAGGTCGATGCCGTACAGGACCTGCGACTTCCGGTAGATCGGCGTCTCCGGGGTGTTCAGGTACTTGGGGCCGTTGTCGTCGTCGCGCAGCTTGCGCGCGCCGAAGCCCACCACCTCGCCGGTGATGTCCCGGATCGGCCACATCAGCCGCCCCCGGAACCGGTCGATCGGCTTCCCGCTGCGGCTGTCCTGGGCGAGCCCGGACAGGATCAGCTCCTTGTCGCTGAAGCCCCGCCCGCGCAGGAACCGGGTCAGGTGGTCCCAGCCGGCCGGGCTGTACCCCACCTCGAAGTGCGCCGCGGCGGCCTGGTCGAAGCCGCGCTCCGCCAGGAACCTGCGGCCGATCTCCGCCTCCGGGGACTCCAGCTGGGCGACGTAGAACCGGGCGGCCTCCCTGTGCGCCTCGACCAGCCGGATCCGCTCGCCGCGGCCGCTGGTTCCGGCGGTGTAGCCGCCCTCCTCGTACCGCAGGGTGATGCCGGCCTGGCCGGCCAGCCGCTCCACCGCCTCCGAGAAGGAGAGGTGGTCGATCTTCATGATGAAGTCGAGGGTGTCCCCGCCCGCCTGGCAGCCGAAGCAGTGGTACAGCCCCTTGCTGGGGCTGACCTGGAAGGACGGGGACTTCTCGTCGTGGAAGGGGCAGAGGCCCTTGAGGTTGCCGCCGCCGGCGTTGCGCAGCTGGAGGTACTCGGAGACGACGGCGTCGATCGGGACCGCGTCCCGTACCGCCTTCACGTCGTCGTCGTTGATCCTGCCTGCCACGCGTGAAGTCTACGGCCGGAGTACGACGATCCGGTCAGGCGCCCTCCCGCCCCGCGGCCGGCGCCAGCGACTCCAGCGGAACCGCCGGGTCGGCGAGCGCGTCGGGGTCCACGGCGGCCCCCGACCTGATCAGCGCCTGGATGCGGTCGGTCACGTCCCAGACGTTCACGTTCATGCCCGCCAGCACCCGGCCCCCCGACAGCCAGAAGGCGATGAACTCGCGGCGTCCGGCATCACCGCGGACCACGACCTGGTCGTAGCTCCCGGGCGGGGCGTACCCGGAGTACTCCATGCCCAGGTCGTACTGGTCGGAGAAGAAGTACGGCACCCGGTCGTAGCTCACCTCCTGGCCCAGCATGGCCCGCGCCGCGGCCGGGCCGCCGTTGAGGGCGTTCGCCCAGTGCTCGACCCGCAGCCGGGTCCCGAACAGCGGATGGTGGGCCGCCGCCACGTCGCCGGCCGCGTACACGTCGGGGTCGGAGGTGCGCAGCGAGGCGTCCACGGCGACGCCGCCGCCGTGCGCCCGGTCCACCAGGGCCAGCCCGGAGGTCTCGGCGAGCGCGGTGCGCGGGGCCGCGCCGATCGCGGCGAGGACCGCGTGCGCCGGGTGTTCCTCGCCGTCGTCGGTGCGGACGGCCAGCACCATCCCGTCCTGGCCGGTGATCTCGGTCAGCCGGGCGCCGAAGTGGAACACCACCCCGTGCTCGCGGTGCAGGTCGGCGAAGAGCTGTCCGAGCTCCGGGCCCAGCACGGTGTACAGGGGGGTGGCCTCCGGCTCGATCACGGTGACCTCGGCCCCGTAGTTGCGGGCCGCGGCGGCGACCTCCAGGCCGATCCAGCCGGCGCCCGCGATCACCAGCCGGCCGTTGTCCCGGCCGAGGGCCGCCAGGGTGCCGCGCAGCCGCTCCGCGTGGGCGAGCCGGCGCAGGTGGTGCACCCCGGCCAGCCCGGTGCCCGGGATGTCCAGGCGGCGCGGCTCGGAGCCGGTGGCCAGCAGCAACTTGTCGTAGTGGAGGGCCGTGCCGTCGCCGAGCACCACCCGCTTCTCCGCGCGCTCCAGCTGGACGGCGGGCTGGCCGAGGTGCAGCTCGACGTCGGCGCGCGCGTACCAGGCCGGTTCGTGGACGAACACGCTGTCGCGCTCCTCCTTGCCCAGCAGGTAGCCCTTGGACAGCGGCGGCCGTTCGTACGGGTGGTCGCGCTCGTCGCCGATCAGGATGACCCGGCCGGTGAACCCCTCCGACCTCAGTGTTTCCGCCGCCTTGGCCCCGGCCAGACCCCCGCCGACGATGACGAACGTCCGGTGTGCGTCGACCACCTGATGCCTCCTCATAACCTCTTCGTCACATGCGACCACATGCGAGCGTCCCGCACCGAGCGTGCCGCGTGAAGGGGCCGTGGCCCGATCGGCTCACCGCGCGGGGTGTCCCGGGCGGGCCGTGAGGCGGGTGTGCAGCGAGCGGGCGGAGGCGTCGGTGAGGGAGGCGATCTGGTCGATGACCGCGCGTTTCCGCGCCCGGTCGTCGGGCGCCGCGTCGAACAGGGCGCGGAACTGGGGGTCCAGTCCCTCGGGGGCGCGGGCCAGCAGGGCGTCCGCGAGTTCGGCCAGGACGATGCGCTGCTCGGCCCGGACCCGTTCCTGCTCGGCCCGCTGCATCACGTACAGGTCGGCGACGGCCTTGAGCACGGCGCACTCGACGCGGGTCTGCCGGGGGACCACCAGCTCGGCGGAGTACCGGGTGAGCCGGCCGTGCCCGTACGCCTCCCGGGTGGCCCCTTCGGCGGCCAGGCAGAACCGGCCGATCAACTGGCTGGTGGCGTCCTTGAGACGGGCCTGGGCGACGGCCGAGCCGTCGTACCCGTGCGGCCACCAGTCCTCTTCCAGCAGCCGGTCCAGGGCCTCGCCGATCTCCGCCGGGTCGGTGCCGGCGGGCACGTAGCGGCCGATCGCCACCTCGGCGATGGCGCGCCGCTCGGGCTCGGCGAGCAGCATGTTCGGGTCGAGGTGGGCGGCGTGCAGGCCGTCCTCGAAGTCGTGGACGGAGTACGCCACGTCGTCCGACCAGTCCATCACCTGGGCCTCGAAGCACTTGCGGTCCCCGGGCGCGCCCTGCCGCAGCCAGGTGAAGACCGGCAGGTCGTCCTCGTACGCGCCGAACTTCACCGAGCCCGGGTCGGTGGGGTGCAGCCCGCGCGGCCAGGGGTACTTGGTGGCCGCGTCGAGCGCGGCCCGGGTCAGGTTCAGGCCGACGCTGACCGGCTCGCCGGTGACCGGGTCGGGCACGAACCGTTTCGGCTCCAGCCGGGTCAGCAGGCGCAGCGACTGCGCGTTGCCCTCGAAGCCGCCGCAGTCCGCGGCGAACTCGTTGAGCACCTCCTCGCCGTTGTGCCCGAACGGCGGGTGGCCCATGTCGTGGGACAGGCAGGCCGCCTCGACGAGGTCGGGGTCGCAGCCGAGGGCCGCGCCGAGTTCCCGTCCCACCTGGGCGCACTCCAGGGAGTGGGTGAGCCGGGTGCGGGGGCTGGCGTCCCAGTCGTGGGAGCGGCTGCCGGGGGTGACCACCTGGGTCTTGCCGGCGAGGCGGCGCAGGGCGCCGGAGTGCAGCACGCGCGCCCGGTCCCGCTGGAAAGCCGTCCGGCCTGGCCGTTTGTCGGGTTCTGCCGCCCAGCGCTCGGTGTCGGAGGGGTCGTAGGGGTCCAGGGCCGGGGCGGGTGCGGTGCCTTCCATGAGGAGACGGTAACCGGAGGGGCCCGCAAAGCGGGATCAGGCCGGGACGAGTTCCGGCCGGGGGCCGCGGTACGGCTGCCGGAGGGCGAGGTCGTAGCGGGCGAGGACGAGCCGGGCCAGCGCGGGGTGGTCGCCGAGGGGGGCCGCGGCCGGGCCGGGCGCGGCGGCGGCGCTCTGGGTGGCGAACCGGCCGGGGGCGGTGAAGTAGGAGGCGACGGCCACCTCGTGGCTGCGGGCGGCGAGGGCCCGTACGGCCTCGGGCACGGACGGGGCCGCGGCGGAGGCGTACGCGGGGACGACGGGGACGCCGCCGAGGCGGGCGGCGAGCAGGGCGGCGGTGCGGCGGGTGTCGGCGGCGGAGTCGGGGTCGCGGGAGCCGGCGGCGGCGAGGACCACGGCCGTGCCGGGCAGCCAGCCGGCGGCGCGCAGCCGGTCGTGCAGGGCTTCGGCGAGGAGGGGGTGCGGGCCGAGCGGGGCGGCCTGGCGGATGCGCAGGTGGGCGGCGCGGGCGGCGGTGTCCGGGAGGTCGCGTTTGACGTGGTGGCCGCGGCCGAGGAGCAGGGGTACGAGGACGGCCCCGGTGCCGGCGGGGAGGGCGTGCAGCGTGTCCCCGAGGAGCGGCGTGTCGAGCTCGACGTGGCCGAGGCGCACGTCGAGGCCGGGGCGGAGCGCGCGGACCCGCTCCAGCAGGGCGGTGACGGTGGTGAGGGCGCGGGGGTCGCGGCTGCCGTGGGCGACGGCGACGAGGGTGGCTGGCATACGCACCGATGGTGGCGGGTTCGCGTTGCCGGGTCGTTGCGCGGGCGTGACGGCTGTTTTCCGGGAGCTCACTCGGTCATTCGTACGAGTGAAAGGGGGTGGGGGAGGAACTGGCGGGCCGGGGCCGTTCGTCGGACTGTTCGAGCGGCGTGAGGGCCGCGGGAGGGACGAGTGAGGGGGAGCGGCATGGGGACGGGGACGCGGTGGTCCGCGTGGTCACGGCGGCGGCAGCGGCGGGTGGTGCAGGCGCTGATGGCGGGCTGCGTGCTGGCGCTGCTGCCGTCGGCGTGGACGCACGCGGCGTCCGGGGGCCGGCTGCACGGCACGGCGGACGTCCCGGCGGCCGACGTGGCGATGGTCTTCGGGGCCGGGCTGCTGGGGGAGCGGCCGACGCCGTACCTGGCCCGGCGGCTGGACGCGGCGGCCGAGCTGTACCGGGCGGGCCGGGTGAAGGTGGTGCTGGTGACGGGCGACAACAGCCGGGTGGAGTACGACGAGCCGGAGGCCATGCGCAGATACCTCACGGCCCACGGCATACCCGACGACCGGATCGTCAGCGACTACGCCGGCTTCGACAGCTGGGACTCCTGCGTCCGGGCCAAGCGGATCTTCGGCGTGGACCGGGCGGTGCTGATCAGCCAGGGCTTCCACATACGCCGGGCGGTCGCCCTGTGCGGGGCGGCCGGGGTCGACGCCCACGGCGTGGGGGTGGCCGATGTGCACGACGCGACCTGGTACTACGGCGGTGCCCGCGAGGTGTTCGCGGCCGGCAAGGCCGCGCTGGACGCCGCGTTCAAGCCCGAACCGACCTTCCTGGGACCGAGGGAGCAAGGGGTGTCGCGGGCCCTGACGGCTCTGGCAGACTGACGCCGCCGATATTCCGATTAGTCATATTGGGGTGGGGAGCATGGGGGGCATGGCCATGGCCGATCTCGGCGGCAAGGTCGTCGTCATCACCGGCGGGGCCCGGGGCCTCAGCGCCGCCGCCGCACGTGCCGTCGTGGACGGCGGCGGCAAGGTCCTGATCACCGACGTGCTGGAGGAGGAGGGCGCGGCCACCGCCGCGGAGCTCGGGGACGCGGCACGGTTCCTGAAGCACGACGTCACCAGCGAGGCCGAGTGGCAGGCCGCCCTCGACCACGCCGTGGCCGAGTTCGGCCGGCTCGACGGCCTGGTCAACAACGCCGGGATAGCCACCGGCACACCACTGGAACACGAGAGCGTCGACCACTTCCGCCGGGTCGTCGAGATCAACCTGGTCGGCGTGTTCATCGGCATCAGGACCGCGATCCCGCTGCTGCGGGCCGGCGGGGGCGGCTCGATCGTCAACATGTCCTCGGCGGCGGGACTCACCGGCCTCGCCCTCACCGCCGGGTACGGCGCCTCCAAATGGGGCGTGCGGGGCCTGTCGAAGATCGGGGCCGTGGAGCTGGCGGAGGCGCGCATCCGGGTCAACTCGGTCCACCCCGGCATGACCCTCACCCCGATGACCGCCCCGCTCGGCATCCAGGCCGGCGAGGGCGGGTACCCGGGCGCCCCGCTGGGCCGCGTCGGCCTCCCGGAGGAGATCGCCGCCGCCGTGGCCTTCCTGCTCTCGGACGCCGCCGGCTACATGACCGGCGCCGAACTCGCCGTCGACGGCGGCTGGACGGCCGGCCTCACCGTCCGCCACCTCACCGGCGGGTGACCCCCGCGTGGCAGAGGACACCGCGCCCCGCGTTCCGGAGCCGCCGCTCCTGCGCGAGGTCCTGCCCGAGCTGACGGCCGAGCTCATGGCCCTCCTGGAGGAAGAGGGCGAACGGGACCTGGCCGTGGTCGCCCACGACCTCCGCATCGTCGCGCCGTGCGGCTGCGGTGACGGCTCCTGCCAGAGCGTGTACACACACCCGCACCCGCCCGGCACGCCGTACGGACCCGGACACCGCACGGTCGCCCTCCTTCCCCGGCAGGGAATGCTGAACGTGGACGTCGTGCACGGCCGCATCGTCTACGTCGAGGTGCTCGACCGGCCACCACCGCGTCCCCCCTCACCGGGCGCCGGCGGCGGTGCTGAGGAACCGGTACGGGAGGCGTAACCGGCGGCGGCCGTCCGCGTAACAGCCCCGGCACACCCTGGGTGCATGCACACCACCGCCACCACCGCCACCCACTGCCCGTACTGCGCCCTCCAGTGCGGCATGAACCTCCGGCCCACCGGGGACGGCTCGGTGGAGGTGGAGGAACGCGAGGAGTTCCCCGTCAACCGGGGCGCACTGTGCGGCAAGGGCCGCACCGCGCCCGCCCTGCTCTCCTCCCGGGTGAGGCTCACCGGGCCGCTCGTCCGCTCCCACGCCACGGGACGGCTCGAACCGGCCACCTGGGAGGAGGCCCTCGACCGGACCGCCGAAGGCCTGGCCCGGACGCGGGCCGCCCACGGCCCGGACTCCGTCGCCGTCTTCGGCGGCGGCGGCCTCACCAACGAGAAGGCCTACGCCCTGGGCAAGTTCGCCCGGATCGCGCTGGGCACCTCGCAGATCGACTACAACGGCCGGTTCTGCATGTCCTCGGCCGCCGCCGCCCACCAGCGGGCCTTCGGGCTCGACCGGGGCCTACCGTTCCCGCTGTCCGACGTCCCGCACACCGGCTGCCTGATCCTGGTCGGCTCCAACCTGGCCGAGACGATGCCGCCCGCCCTCCGCTACCTCACCGAACTCAAGGAGAACGGCGGCAGGCTCATCGTGATCGACCCGCGCCGCACCCGCACCGCAGCCCAGGCGGACCTCCACCTCGCCCCCCGTCCCGGCACCGACCTCGCCCTCGCCCTCGGCCTGCTCCACCTGGTCGTCGCCGAAGGACGCACCGACGAGGAGTTCATCGCCGCCCGCACCACCGGCTGGACCGAGACCCGCGCCGCCGCCATGGCCCACTGGCCCGAACTGGTCGAACGCGTCACGGGCGTCCCGGTCCCCAAACTCCGTGCCGCAGTCGAGATGTTCTGCGCCCCGCCCACCGGCATGATCCTCACCGCCCGCGGCCCGGAACAGCAGTCCAAGGGAACCGACACCGTCTCCGCCTGGATCAACCTCGCCCTGGCCACCGGCCGGGCCGGCCGCCCCCACTCCGGATACGGCTGCCTCACCGGTCAGGGCAACGGCCAGGGCGGCCGCGAGCACGGCCAGAAGGCCGACCAGCTGCCCGGCTACCGCAAACTCACCGACCCCGCCGCCCGCGCCCACGTCGCCGAGGTCTGGGGAGTCGACCCCGACACCCTTCCCGGCCCCGGCCGCAGCGCCTACGAACTCCTCGACGCCCTCGGCACCGACCTCCGCGCCCTGCTCCTCATGGCCTCCAACCCCGTGGTCTCCGCCCCGCGCGCCGCCCACGTAGAGGAACGCATCCGCTCCCTGGACTTCCTCGCCGTCGCCGACGTGGTCCTCTCCGAGACCGCCGCGCTCGCCGACGTCGTCCTGCCCGTCACCCAGTGGGCCGAGGAGACCGGCACCACCACCAACCTGGAGGGCAGGGTCCTGCTCCGGCGCCAGGCCCTCACCCCGCCCCCCGGCGTCCGCAGTGACCTGGACGTGCTGAACGGCCTGGCCGCCCGTCTCGGTCCCGGCCTCGGCCGGCCGGCCCTGGAGAAGTCCTTCCCCACCTCTCCCGAGGAGGTCTTCGAAGAGCTCCGCCGTGCCTCCGCCGGCGGCCCCGCCGACTACTCGGGGATCTCCTACCGCGCCATCGGGGAACACCAGGGCGTCTTCTGGCCCTGCCCCGAAGGCACCCCGCCCCCCGGCACCCCCCGCCTCTTCCTCGACCGCTTCCACACCGAGGACGGCCGCGCCCGCTTCGTGCCCGTCGGACACCGCGACTCCGCCGAGGTCCCCGACGAGGAGTACCCGTTCCTGCTCACCACCGGCCGGGTCGTCGCCCAGTACCAGTCCGGAGCCCAGACCCGGCGCGTGGACGAACTCAACGCCGCCGCACCCGGCCCCTTCGTGGAGATCCACCCCCGCCTGGCCGAACGCGTCGGCGCGGCCGAGGGCCGCCCGCTGGCCGTCGTCTCGCGCCGCGGCCGGGCCGTCGCCCCGGCCCGCATCACCGACACCATCCGCGCGGACACCGTCTTCATGCCCTTCCACTGGCCCGGCGAGGGACGCGCCAACACGCTCACCAACCCGGCCCTCGACCCGGTCTCCCGCATGCCCGAGTTCAAGACCTGCGCGGTCCGGCTGGAGCCGCTCGACGACTGAACCGGGGCGCACGGGTGTGCGACGCGCATCGGACTTCCGGTCGGTGGGTAACCATCCGGTCACGCACCGGACGCAGAAAGTGCCCGCACGACCCTCGTGGCGGCAACGCGCCGTGGCCCACACTGAGTTGCGGTGCCTGAGTCCTCTCCAGCCCTGGAGGTCGCCCCCGTGCAGACCCAGACCCTTGCCGTGACCCATCAGCACCCCGTCGACCACGGCCCCGACGGGGCCGGACCGGCGGCCGGGCCCGAGGCCGAAGCCGAAGCCGAGGCCGGAACCGTGGGGGAGGCCGAGGTCGACGCCGTGGACGAAGACGACGAACCGGAGCCGCTGGAGGTCATCGAACGGATACCGGACCAGCGCCGGGGGGCGGAGGGCGCCGGCGGGGGGCCGTCAGCCGACCTGTTCCGGCAGTACCTGCGCGAGATAGGCAGAATCCCGCTCCTCACCGCCGCCGAGGAGGTCGAACTCGCCCGCCGCGTCGAAGCCGGACTGTTCGCCGAGGAGAAGCTCGGCAGCACCCCCGACCTCGACTCCCAGCTCGCCGTCGACCTCGACCGCCTCGTCGTCATGGGCCGCATGGCCAAACGCCGGCTGATCGAGGCCAACCTGCGGCTCGTGGTGTCCGTGGCCAAACGCTACGTCGGACGCGGCCTGACCATGCTCGACCTGGTGCAGGAGGGCAACCTCGGACTCATCCGCGCCGTCGAGAAGTTCGACTACGCGCGCGGCTTCAAGTTCTCCACCTACGCCACCTGGTGGATACGCCAGGCCATGTCCCGGGCCCTCGCCGACCAGGCCCGCACCATCCGGGTGCCCGTCCACGTGGTCGAACTGATCAACCGGGTCGTCCGCGTGCAGCGCCGCATGCTCCAGGAACGCGGCTACGAACCCACCGCCGAAGAGGTCGCCCGGCACTTGGAACTCACCCCCGAGCGGGTCAGCGAGGTGCTCCGGCTCGCCCAGGAACCCGTCTCCCTGCACGCCCCCGTCGGCGAGGAGGAGGACGTGGCCCTCGGCGACCTCATCGAGGACGGCGACGCCGCCTCGCCCGTCGAGTCCGCCGCCTTCTTCCTGCTGCGCGAGCACCTGGAGGCCGTGCTGTCCACCCTGGGCGAGCGTGAACGCAAGGTGGTCCAGCTCCGCTACGGACTCGACGACGGCCGCCCCCGCACCCTGGAGGAGATAGGACGGATCTTCGGCGTGACCCGCGAACGGATCCGCCAGATCGAGTCCAAGACCCTCAACAAGCTGCGCGACCACACCTTCGCCGACCAGCTGCGCGGCTACCTGGACTGAGCACCGCGCGCGAGCCGGGCGCGAGCCGGGCCGGGCGGGCGGGACGGGCGGGGGCGCCCCCGGAGGAGACGCCCCCACCGCTCAGTCGACCTCGGCCACCGCCTGCGCGAACTGCGCCGCGTAGAGGCGGGCGTACGCGCCGCCGGAGGACAGCAGCTCCTCGTGCGTGCCCTGCTCCACGATCGAGCCGTTCTCCATCACCAGGATCACGTCCGCGTCGCGGATCGTGGACAGCCGGTGCGCGATCACGAACGACGTGCGGCCGTCCGACAGACGGGCCATCGCCTTCTGGATCAGCACCTCGGTACGGGTGTCCACCGAACTCGTCGCCTCGTCCAGCACCAGGATCACCGGCTCGGACAGGAACGCCCGCGCGATCGTGATCAGCTGCTTCTCGCCCGCGCTGACCCCGGCGCCCTCGTCGTCCAGCACGGTGTCGTAGCCGTCCGGCAGGGTCCGGATGAACCGGTCCGCGTGCGCGGCCCGCGCCGCCGCCTCGACCTCCTCCCGGCTCACCTCGCGCGAGGCGCCGTACGCGATGTTCTCCGCGATCGTGCCGCCGAACAGCCAGGTGTCCTGGAGCACCATCCCGATCCGGGACCGCAGTTCCTCGCGGGTCATCCGCGCGACGTCCACCCCGTCCAGCGCTATCCGCCCGCCGGTCACCTCGTAGAACCGCATCAGGAGGTTCACCAGGGTCGTCTTGCCCGCACCGGTCGGGCCCACGATGGCCACCGTCTGCCCCGGGTCCACCGCCAGCGACAGGTCCTCGATCAGCGGCTTGTCCGGCTCGTAGCGGAACGCCACCTTCTCCAGCGTGACCCGGCCCCGGACCCGCTCCGGCCGCTCCGGCAGCTCCGGCTCGGCCTCCTGCTCCGGCGCGTCCAGCACCTCGTAGATCCGCTCCGCCGACGCCACCCCGGACTGCACCAGGTTCGCCATCGACGCGACCTGCGTCAGCGGCATCGAGAACTGCCGCGAGTACTGGATGAACGCCTGCACGTCACCGATCGACAGGGTGCCCGAGGCCACCTTCAGCCCGCCGACCACCGCCACCAGCACGTAGTTGACGTTCGACACGAAGAACATCACCGGCTGCATGATCCCGCTGATGAACTGCGCCCGGAACGAGGCCCTGAACAACTCCTCGTTCTGCTCGGCGAAGACCGCCGCGGACTCCTCCTGCCGGCCGAACACCTTCACCAGGGCGTGCCCCGAGTACATCTCCTCCACGTGCGCGTTCAGCGTGCCCGTGTGCTTCCACTGCGCCACGAACTGCGGCTGCGACTTCTTGCCGATCCGCCCCGCGATCACCACCGACACCGGCACGGTCACCAGCGCGACCAACGCCAGCAGCGGCGATATCCAGAACATCATCGCCAGCACGCCGACGATCGTCAGCAGCGAGTTCAGCAGCTGGCCCAGCGTCTGCTGCAGCGTCTGGCCGATGTTGTCGATGTCGTTCGTGGCCCGGCTCAGCACCTCGCCGCGCTTCTGCCGGTCGAAGTAGGACAGCGGCAACCGCGACAGCTTCGCCTGCAGCTCCTCGCGCATCCGGTACACGCTGCCGTTGATCAGGTGGTTCGACAGCCGGGTCGCCACCAGCATCAGCAGCCCCGCCAGCGTGAACACCACCAGCGCCCACACCGCCACCGCGCCGACCGCACCGAAGTCGATGCCCTGGCCGGGAGTGAAGTCGGTGCCCGAGAGCATGTCCGCGGCGCCGTCCCGGCCCTCGGCCCGCAGCCCCTCCAGGGCCTGCTCCTTGGTGAGCCCGGCCGGCATCTCCCGGCCCACGATCCCGGCGAACACCAGGTCGGTCGCCTCGCCGAGGATCTTCGGCCCGACCACCGTCATCGTCACGCTGCCGAACACGGCCGCGACCATGCCCCACAACTTCCCCCGGTCCACTGCGATCTGCCCCAGCAGCCGCCGCCCCGAGTTCCTGAAGTCGAGGGCACCCTGGCCCGACGACCCCATCATCATCCGTCCACCGGGCCCGCTCATGCGGCCTCCGCCTCCGTCAGCTGGGAGAGCACGATCTCCCGGTAGGTCTCGTTGCCGGCCATCAGCTCGTGGTGCCGTCCGACACCCACCACCCGGCCCTCGTCAAGGACCACGATCCGGTCGGCGTCCCGGATGGTCGACACCCGCTGCGCGACGATCACCACCGTGGCGTCCTCGGTCTCCCGCGCCAGCGCCGCCCGCAGCGCCGCGTCCGTCGCGTAGTCCAGCGCCGAGAACGAGTCGTCGAACAGGTAGATCTCCGGCCGCTGCACCAGCGTCCGGGCGATCGCCAGACGCTGCCGCTGACCGCCGGAGACATTGGTGCCGCCCTGGGCGACGGGCGCCTCCAGACCACCCTCCAGCGCCGAGACGAACTCCTTGGCCTGCGCCACCTCCAGGGCCCGCCACAGCTCCTCGTCCGTCGCGTCGGGCCGTCCGTAGCGCAGGTTGGACGCCACCGTCCCGGAGAACAGGTACGGCTTCTGCGGGACCATGCCCACCGTCCGCGCCAGCAGCGCCGGATCGATCCGCCGTACGTCCTCACCGTCGACCAGGACCTCGCCGCCGGTCGCGTCGAACAGCCTGGGCACCAGCCCCAGCAGCGTGGACTTCCCGCTACCGGTGGACCCGATCACCGCCGTGGTCTCGCCGGGCCGCGCCACCAGGTCCACCCCGCGCAGCACCATCGCCTCGGCACCCGGGTAACAGAAGTCGGCGCCGCGCAGCTCCAGCTCCCCGCGGCGGGCCAGCGTGCGGACCGGCTCCGCCGGCGGGACCACGCTGGACTCGGTGTCGAGGACCTCCTGCACGCGCTCCGCGCACACCTCCGCGCGCGGCACCATCATGAACATGAAGGTGGCCATCATCACGGCCATCACGATCTGCATCAGGTAGGCGAGGAAGGCCGTCAGCTGGCCGATCTCCATGCCGCCGCCGTCGATCCGCATGGCACCGAACCAGACCACCGCCACGCTGGAGATGTTCACCACGACGATCACCGTCGGGAACATCAGCGCCAGCCAGCGCCCGGAGGCCAGGGAGACGTCGGTCAGCTCGGCGTTGGCCCGCTCGAAGCGCCCCTTCTCGTACTCGTCGCGCACGAAGGCACGGATCACCCGGTTGCCGGTGATCTGCTCGCGCAGCACCCGGTTCACCGTGTCCAGCCGCTCCTGCATCAGCCGGAACAGCGGCCGGGTCTTCATCACGATCAGCCCGACCGAGACGCCCAGCACCGGCACCACCGCGACCAGCACCCCGGACAGCGGCACGTCCAGCGACAGCGCCATCACGATCCCGCCCACGCACATGATCGGCGCCGACACCATCAGGGTGAACGCCATCAGCACCAGCATCTGGACCTGCTGCACGTCGTTGGTGGTACGCGTGATCAGCGACGGCGCCCCGAACTGCCCCACCTCCCGCGCCGAGAAGCCCTGCACCCGGTCGAACACCGCCGCCCGCACGTCCCGGCCGAGCGCGGCCGAGGTCCGCGCCCCGTAGTAGACGGCGCCGACGTTGCACACCAGCTGCACCAGCGACACCAGCAGCATCAGCGAGCCGAAGCCCAGGATGTAGCCGGTGTCACCGTTCACGACACCGTCGTCGATGATGTCCGCGTTCAGCGTGGGCAGGTACAGGCTCGCGCTGGTCTGCAGGAACTGCAGCAGCACCAGCAGGGCGATCGGTTTGCGGTACGGGCCCAGATGGGTCCGCAGAAGTCGTATGAGCACGCGCAGGCTCCGGGTCGGCAAGATCGGGGGGTCACCCCATCTTCGGCCACCCACCGGCCGGAACCCCACCGCTTTTCGCAAAGCCGGTCCAAAAGAACGACCGGCCCGCGACCCGCGCCCTACGCCGCGCCTAGGCCAGGAACGCCCCGGGGTGCACCTGCTCGCGGGTCGCCACGTACTGCTGGCGCACCGCCTGCCAGGCCGGCAACTCCCCGTCCGGCTCGAACACCTGGGCCGCCGCCGCGGGCCACGCCGGCGGGGTGTGCGCGGCGAGCGTGCCCTGCGCCACGCCCAGCGCCCACGCCGCCTGCCGGGCCGCGCCCAGCGCCGCGTAGTCCGCCGGCTGCGGTACGACGATCTGCGTACCGAACAGCCCCGGCGCGGCGGCCTGTACGGCGGGCAGCTCGGCGGCGGCGCCCAGCAGGAACACCCGCCGGATCGGGACCCCGCGGGTGCGCAGCACGTCCAGGGCGTCCACCAGCCCGCACAGCATGCCCTCGAAGGCGGCCCGGGCCAGGTGCTCCGGCTTCATCGAGTCCCGCCGCAGACCGGTCAGGGTGCCCGCGGTGTGCGGCAGGTTCGGGGTCCGCTCGCCCTCGAGGTAGGGCAGCAGCACCAGCCCGTGCGCGCCCGGCGTGGACTTCAGCGCGAGCTCGCTCAGGCCCGCCAGGTCGGTGCCCAGCAGCTCGGCGGTGCCCCGCAGCGGCCGCACCGCGTTGGAGGTGTTGACCACCGGCAGGTGCATGCCGCTGGCGTCGGCGAGCGAGGTGATCAGCCCGCCCGGCTCGGCCAGCGCCTCGTGGTGCACGGCCATCACCGACCCGGATGCGCCGAGCGAGACCACGGCGTCGCCCGGTCCCACGCCCAGCCCGAGGGCGGCGGCCATGGTCTCGCCGGTGCCGGCCGAGATCAGCAGGCCCTCCGGGGTGGTGCCGGCGGCGTCGGCCGGGCCGAGCACCTCCGGCAGCATCGCCATGTGCCCGAGCGCGAGCTCGACCAGATCGGGCCGGTAGGAGCCGGTGGCCGCCGACCAGTAACCGGTGCCGGAGGCCCCGCCCCGGTCGGTGGTGCGCCGGGCCGGCCGGCCCAGCAGCTGCCAGACCAGCCAGTCGTGCGGCTGCATCAGCACCGCGGTGCGGCGGGCGGCCTCCGGCTCGTTGCGCGCCAGCCACGCCAGCTTCGCCACGGGCTGGGCGTGCTGGGGGACCGAGCCGACGGCCTCCACCCAGCCGGCCCGGCCGCCGAGCCGCTCCACCAGGTCCGCGGCCGCGACCTGCGCCCGCTTGTCGCTGCCGACCAGGGCGGGCCGCACGAGGGCGCCCTGCGCGTCCAGGGCCAGCAGACCGTGCTGCTGCGCGCTGACGCCGATGGCCTGGACCCCTTCGAGGATCCCGCCGCCGGCCGCCTCCCCGAGGGAGAGCAGCCAGGCCTGCGGGTCGATCTCGTACGGGCTCGTCTCACCGGGTTCCCCGGTCGGCAGCGGATGGGGTGCGTACCCCTGGCGGAGTACGGCACCCGTGTCGGTGTCGCAGACGACGATGCGAGTGAAGGCGGAAGAGCTGTCCAGCCCGGCGACTATCCCCATGCGGAGAATTCTGCCGCACCCGCCCCACGCCGCCCTCAGGTGTTGCTGGTGCCCCAGTCGTCGTCGTAGCCCTGGCCCCGCTCCCGCAGCGAGCGAACCCGGCCGGCCACCGAGGCGGGGATCCGGTCGCCGACCGCGGCGAAGGCCTTGCCCGCGACCTCCCGCCCGGTCTGCCCCACTTGCTCGGCGGCGTTGCGGACCGCGGGGTTCCGTGCGATCTCCCGCGCCGACTTCCGCATCTCCTCGTACCGCTCACGCCCGGCCCGCGTGCCCAGGACGTACCCGAAGGCGAGTCCGACGGCGAACACGACCTTGTACCGCATGCCTGCCACCCTTCGTCGAGTCGGTGCCCGGCCCGCTGTCGATACCGATTGGCGGAGCACCCCCCTGCTTGCGCTAATGTATGTCTCGCAACGAGCGACCGCCCTCCGGCGAGGCCGTAGGAGTGCCGTTCGATGCAACGCAGCAATCCCCTGTAGCTCAATTGGCAGAGCAGCCGGCTGTTAACCGGCAGGTTACTGGTTCGAGTCCAGTCGGGGGAGCGCGATCCCCTGTAGCTCAATTGGCAGAGCATTCGGCTGTTAACCGGAGGGTTGCTGGTTCGAGTCCAGCCGGGGGAGCGATCGAGACGAGGACCCCCGAGTGGGTCCTCGTCTTTTTTTCGGTCTTTTCCCCCCGGACGTGGAACCGGGCAGCCCCCGGCGTGGTCTCACAGGGCAGGCGCGGCCGATCATGCGAGCCACCTGGAGCAGGAGATCGTATGAGCGGCTATGCTGCGGCAGACGGCGCGCACACTTGTACGCGCCACGCCGTGGAGGGGCGGTAGCTCAGCCGGTTAGAGCAGCGGACTCATAATCCGTCGGCCGTGGGTTCGAGTCCCACCCGCCCCACCGCAAGCAGCCGCAGGTGCAGAAACGATTGCACCTGCGGCTTCTTCTTTTGCCGGCGGGGTGGTGCCGGTCGGGGTGTCCGGAGGGGCCGGGGTCGGGCCCCCTCGGGGCGGGGCGGGGGCCGGTGGGTCAGAAGGCTTCCGTCTGGTCGGCCAGATGGCGCAGGACGTCCGTCAGGTCGCCCCTGCGGGCGAACGCCGCGCGCTGGCGGTGGGCGCCCGAGCCGTCGCGGAGCAGCGAGCCCAGGGTGTCGGCGGCGTGGTCGAGGTCGCCGGTCACCGCCAGTTCGGGGGCCACCCGGTCCAGCAGGGCCTCCGCGAGGGCCGCCGCCGGGAGTTCGGTGCCGGTGTACGGGTCGAGGCCGAAGCCCTCCAGGCCGTCGTGGGCGCCGCGCCAGCGGGCCAGCCGCAGGACGTCGTCCCGTACCTCCGGTTCCGGCAGCCGCTCGGCGATCTCGCGCAGCGCCGTGGCCACCAGCGCCCGGCCCAGTTCCGCCTGGAGCACCGCGGTCTCCAGGTCGGGGGACATGTCGGGGGCCCGGATCTCGAGGGTGGGCCAGTTCCCCGAGGGGCGGAGGTCCCAGTAGACCATCTTGGTGTCCAGGGCGGCCCCGGAGCCGAGCAGGGTCTGCACCGAACGGCGGTAGTGGGCCGTCGACGTGAAGTGCGGCGGCAGGCCCGCGGAGGGCCAGGCCGACCAGGCCATGGCGCGCCAGCTGGCGTGACCGGTGTCCCGGCCCTGCCAGAACGGCGAGTTGGCCGCGATCGCGATCAGCGTGGGCAGCCACGGCCTGACCCGGTTGGCCACGGCCACGGCCGTGTCCACGTCGAGGCTGCCGATGTGGATGTGGCGGCCGCAGCCGACCAGGGTGTCGGTGAGCGCGCCGAAGCGGCGGTGCTGCTCGCGCTGCCGCGGCTCGTCGTCGGTCAGGTGCAGCGGCTGTGCCACGGCCACCACCGGCGAGGGACTGGCCAGCAGCCGGCAGCCGTGCGAGCGGGCGGCCCGGGCGAGGGAACGTCGCAGCGCCCCGAGCTCCACGCGCAGGCCGGCGGCGGAATCGGCGACCGGGGTGGAGATCTCCACCTGGTAGCGGGTGCCCTCGGCGTGCAGCTGCGCTGGCTCCCCGGCGACGGTGGCGAGGACGAGCGGAGCGACCGGGACGACGGTGAAGGTGCGGGCGTCGACGAGGAGGAACTCCTCCTCGACACCGACGGTGAGCGGCCGCGTGGTGGCCGGCCCCACCGGGTTGAGAATGTTGCTCGCTGTTCCTTTGCCAGGTTCGATCACTACGCCTCCCTGGACATACGAGTCTTTTCATCATGAGCGGAACCCGAGGCGGGGAGCGCACGCCGATTCGGTCAAATGTCGCCACACGGTGGCGAGTTACCGGCCCGGGCCCGGCCGGCCGCGGGGAGCGTGGGGCTGCTGGGCGGCCGGTGCGGCCCTGCGTCCCGTGGTTCGGAAACTCCCTGGGCCCGCGCGGGGCACCCGGTTACCATCCCGTGTGACCGGTACGACCTCCTCCACCCAGACCACGCCCCGTCCGCGACCCCGGATACTCGCCGACCTCACCCCGCTGCGGGAGTCGCCCGACTACCGGCGCCTGTGGGTCGGCAACACCGTGTCGTGGATGGGCTCGGCGATGACCGCCTTCGCGGTCTCGCTCCAGGTGTACGAGATCACCGGCTCCAGCTTCTCCGTCGGGCTCGTCGGCCTCTTCTCGCTCGTCCCACTGGTCGTCTTCGGGCTCTACGGCGGTGCCGTCGCCGACTCCGTCGACCGCCGCAAGCTCGGCCTGTACAGCGCCACCGGCCTCGCCCTGCTCTCCGTGGTGCTCGCCGCCGCCGCCCTGGCCGGCTACCACCGGGTCTGGCTGCTGTACGCCGTCGTCGCGCTCCAGGCGGTCTGCGGCGCCCTGAACTCGCCCGCCCGCTCCGCGATGGTCCCGAAACTGCTGCCCCCGGAGCAGCTGCCCGCCGCGAACGCCCTGCAGTCGGTGACCACCACCTCCGGGTTCGTGGTCGGGCCGGCGCTGGGCGGGGTGATCGTCGGCGCGTTCGGGTTCCAGACCGCCTACCTGATCGACGCCGTCGCCTTCTCCGGCGCCCTCTACGCGATGTGGCGCCTGCCCTCGATGCGGCCCGACGGCGCGGAGGACCGGCGCGGGCGGGCCTCGGTCCTGGACGGGCTCCGCTTCCTCGCCACCCGGCCCAACATCCGGATGACCTTCTTCTCCGATCTGTGCGCCATGGTGCTCGCCCAGCCGAAGGCGCTGTTCCCGGCCGTGGCCGGGCTCTGGTACGGCGGCGACGCCAAGGTCGTCGGCCTGCTCGCCGCGGCGACCGCGGTGGGCGCGCTGCTGGGCGGGCTGTTCTCCGGCTGGACGGGCCGGATCCGGCGGCACGGGCTGGCGATCCTGCTGTCCGTCGGCGCGTGGGGTCTGGCCATCGCGGTGTTCGGACTGACCCGGAACCTGTGGCTGGGCCTGTTTTTCCTCGCCCTGGCCGGCTGGATGGACACCGTCTCGATGGTGTTCCGCACCACCATGCTCCAGGCGGCCACCCCCGACGAGATGCGGGGGCGGCTCCAGGGCGTGTTCATCGTGGTGGTCGCGGGCGGACCGCGGCTCGGCGAGTTCCTCTCCGGGGCGGTCGCCGACCTGACCTCCCCGGCGGTGGCCGTCACGGGCGGCGGCCTCGCGTGCGTGCTGGTGGTCGCGCTGCTCGCCGCCCGCTGGCGCGGCTTCGCCCGCTACGACGCCCGCGACCCCCGCCCCTAGCCGCCGCCGGCCCGGTCCTCGCCGGGCGGCGGGTCCGTGTCGGCCCCGGTGTCCGCGTCGTCCGCGTCGTCCGGGCCGGTCCGCGGCGGCCGCCGGCGGCGTTCGGCCTGGTCGAGCTCGCGCATGCGGCGCGCGATCCGTTCCTTCAGGCTGCGTTCCTCCGGCGGCTTCCCGGCCGCCGGAGCCGCCGGAGTCGCGGGGGTCGCGGGGGTCCGCCCCGGCGGGGCGGGCCCGCGCCGGAAGATCCTCCGGCGCAGCTCCTCCGCGCGGGCCTCGCGGCCCTGTGCGTCGTCGTCACTCATGGGAAACCTCCGCGGCGGGCGGGCCGGGTGGGGTACCCACCCATCCTCGCGCTCACTGCCCGTTCCACGCATCCGCGGCCGGGTTCGACTCCCTGAGGCGGGCGAGCTGGGCGCGCCAGGCCTCCGCCCGGGCGCCCGTGGACTCCTTGGCGCTGGCCGTGAGCGCCCTGGCCCTGCTGAAGCGCTCGGACGGGGGCCCTTCGGCGGCCAGCCGGCTGACCGTCTTCGTGCGGGCGTCGATGGCCGCGCGCAGGCTTCCGCTGCCGGTCAGCCGTCCGAGGTTGCGGAACGTCGGCGCGTCGCCCTCGAACCAGATCTGCTGCCACCACTCGTCCGTGACCGGTTCGCGCCAGCTGATGTAGCCGCCGGGCAGCACCTGCCGGGGTGCCTTGATGTGGCCGCCGAAGCTGTAGCGGACGCCGTCGACGGCGACCGGGTCGTAGAACCGCTGGGTGAAGAAGTCGGAGACGAGCATGCCGTTGACCGTGTACCCGAACTCCGCGGCCTCGGAGGGGTCCGCCACCTCGACGAGGAACTCGACCAGGCCCTGCTCCGGGTGCGGGGAGCGGCCGGGCACCAGGCGGTTCCCGAACGGGTCGGCGCACATCTCCAGCATCTCGTGACTCGCCGTCAGCGACCAGCTGTCGCTGAACTCGATCACCGAGAACGGCTGTCCGTTGTCGTCGGTGTGGAAGCCGGCGGCGTCGGGGACGTCGTCGACCACGATCATCGGCCAGTAGCCGACGGGCACGTCCTCCAGCCGGTCGAACGCGTCCACGGTCGCGTCGACCTGCCAGAACGGCCCGAAGTCGCGGGTCGCCTGTTTCTGCAGGGCGGCCGCGACGCGCGTGAGCTGGGAGGCGGTGATCCGGTTCCGGGTGGTCTCGGACACCAGGGCGAGCTGGATGATGAACATGCGCGCGGAGGCCTTTCCTTCGGGAACGCACGGCTCCCCCCTCGGACCCTGCGAGCTATCACCGTGGCAGCCCCGCTTCATGCCCCCGTGGGTCCGGACGCCCCGGGAGGCCAGTCGATCGGTGGACGCCCGTCTCCGCCGCCCGGCCGTAGCGCGGGCCCGGTCAGCCCGGCCGTCCGGCGACGCCGACGATGCCCCGCGCCACGCCCAGGTCCACCAGGTCCTGGGGGCGCAGCCGCAGCTGGTCGGCGGTGGCCGGGGCCTGCTCGGCGGGCCGCTTGAGGATGGCCGCGGCCAGTTCCGGCGCGATGACGGAGAAGTAGCTGTCCGGGGTGACCCAGGTGTGGCCGGGCGCGGCCAGCGCCAGCGCCCCGCCCGAGCCGCCCTCCCCGATCAGCAGGGTGGTGACGGGTACCCGCGCCCCGGCCACGGCCGCGAAGGTGTCGGCGATCGCGGCGCCGGCCCCGGCGTGCTCGGCGGCCGCGTCGTTGGCCGCGCCCGGGGTGTCCACCAGGGTGAGCACGGGGATCCCGAGCCGGTCCGCGAGCCGCACCAGCCGGGCCGCCGTACGGTAGCCGGCCGGGCGGGTGGCGGTGCCGCACTGGGCGGCGTACGCGAGGGTGCGGCCGCCGCGGACGCCGAAGCCGCAGAGCATCCCGGGGTCGGTGCCCCCGGCCCGGTCCCCGGACAGCGGCAGCCGGGCCTCGAAGTACGCGTCCAGGTAGGCGGCGGCGCGCGGCCGGTCCGGGTGCCGGGCCTGCCCTACGGCCTGCCAGCCCGTGGCGGGCAGCGGTACGCCGGCCAGCGCGGCGGGCGGCTCGGCCGGGACCGGCTCGGGGTGCGGGCCGGCCAGCAGCCGCAGCCAGAGGCCGAGTACGCCGCGCAGCTCCGCCGGCGGCACGACGGCGTCCACGTGCCCGGCGGCGTACTGGCCCTCCGCGGTGTACGCGGCCGGGTCGGCGTCGGCGGGTCGCACGCGGGACCCGGCGAAGCCGACCTGGGCGCCGGGCAGGGCCAGCACCACGTCGGCGCCGGCGCCGAGGGTGGCCCAGCCGCCGCCGGTGGTGGGGTCGCGCAGTACGGCGATCTGCGGGAGGCCGGCGGCGCGGGTGAGCACCGACTGGCGGGCCACCCGCTGGAGCTGGGTGAGGGCGAGCATGCCTTCCTGCATGCGGGAGCCGCCGGTGGCGACGAGGGAGACGAGGGGCAGCCGCCGCTCGCGGGCGTGGGCGTACGCCGCTTCGAGGCGGTCGCCGGTGCGCCGTCCCAGGGACCCGCCGAGGAAGCCGAACTCGAAGGAGACGAGGACGGCTGCGCGGCCGCCGATCCGGGCCGTGCCGACGACGACGGACTCCCGCTCGCCGGTGCGGGCCGCGGCCCGTTCGCGGGACTCGGCGTAGCCCGCCCAGGCGAGCGGGCCGTCGGTCGCGTCCTCGTCCAGGGGGACGGGCAGTTCGGCGAAGGTGCCGGGGTCGGCGACGGAGTCCAGGGCGGCGCGGGCGGAGAGGCGGGTCGTCGTCACGGGGCCACCCTAGGCAGGTTCAGGGCAGCGGGAGGGCGACTTCGACGGCGTACGCGGCGACCAGGCCGTAGCCGAGACGGAAGCTCCAGTTCCGGACGGTGGGGGAGATCCGGGCGCCGGCGAAGGAGCCGACCGCGGCGAGGAGCTGCTGCCAGGCGAGGGAGGCCAGCAGCACCCCGGCGAGGAAGGCGGCGGCGGCCGCTCCGCCGGCGAGCCGGGCGCCCTGGGCGGTGGTCAGCGCGGCGAAGTACAGCGCGGTGGTGGGGTTCACGGCGGTCAGCCCGACGTACCGGGCGAACACCAGCCGGGCCGGCGGGCCCCCGGCCTCCGGGCCGGGGCCGGGTGACGGGCCGGGTGCCGGGCCCGGCGCCGGCTCCCGTTCCGGGCGGGCGGCGGAGCAGGAGCCCCACAGGCCGCGGGCGGCGATGGCGAGGAGGATCAGCGCGGCGGCGAGCCGCACCCACGCCTCGACCGGCGCCACCCGGGCGGCCACCCACGGGCCCAGCGCGACCGCCGCCCCCGCGTAGGCGAAGTCGACCAGCGCGATCCCGGCGGCGCCGGCCACCGCCGCCCGCCGGGACCGCAGCGCCTCCTGCAGCAGCAGCACGCTCATCGCGCCCATCGGGACCGCCACGCCCAGTCCCGCGGCGGCGCCGGCCAGTCCCGGACCCATCAGTGCGAATGCACCCAGCTCGTTCGTCATGCGGGAAGCCTGCGCGGCCGCCCCGGGGAAGCGCGGGCGGATTACGGCTCCGGCTGCGAGAATCGCGGCATGGACCGGCTGGACAGGGAGATCCTCGGCATCCTCCAGGGGGATGCGCGGATCTCGTACCGTGACCTCGGCGTGCGGGTCGGCCTCAGCGCGAACGCCGCCGCCGACCGGGTCCGCCGGATGCTCCGGGACGGCGTGATCCGCGGGTTCACCACCATCGTCGATCCGGCCGCGGACACCCGGGGCGGCCTGGTGGTGTTCATCGACATCACGCTGCGGCAGGACACCGGCAACGACGAGTTCGAGCGGGCCGTCGCGAAACTGCCCGGCATCACCGAGGCCGTCCACGTCACCGGCGCCTACGACTACCTGGTGCGGGCCCGCGCCGCGGACCCGGCCGCGCTGGACAGCCTGCTGCGCCGGCTGAAGACCGAGGCCGGGGTCGCCCAGTCCAGCACGCGCATCGCGCTCCGCGCCGCCGACCGCCCGGGAGCCCCGGGGGGTCTCTGACCCGGCTCAGGCGCCGGAGCGCGGCCCGGACCCCGGCTGGAGCGCGGACTCCCAGCTCAGTGTGGTGCCGCGGGTGCCCGCCTCGGTCCGGCCGTCGTCCGTCACGGTCAGCCGCACCCGCTCCGGGCCGGCGTCCACCTCCACGTCCACGGAGCTGACCTCCTGCCGGCGGTGCGCGGCGGCCAGGGCCCCTCGCAGGGCGGCGACGAGCTCCGCGGCGACGGCGTCCGGCACCAGCGCGTCCACCGCCCCCGCGAACCGCACGGAGGGCTGGAAGCCGAGCAGCACACCCGCGCCGCCGGTCTCCCGGAGGACCCGGCCGCGGACGGTGGTCGGGGCGTCGGCGGGCGGCTGCTGGAGGGCGAAGATGGCCGTGCGCACCTCCTGGATGGTGGAGTCCAGCTCGTCCACCGCACGGCCGAGTTCCTCGCCCACGGTGTCCCCGGCCGGGGCCGCCGAGGAACGCCGCCGGGTGCTCTCCAGCATCATCTCGGTGGCGAACAGCCGCTGGACGACCAGGTCGTGGAGGTCCCGCGCGATGCGGTCGCGGTCCTCGTAGACCGCCAGCTGTTCCCGGTCGTGCTGGGCGTCCGCCAGTACCAGCGCCAGCGCGGCCTGTGAGGCGAACTGCGAGGCCAGCAGCCGGTCCACCGCGTCGTACGGGGGGCCGCCGCGGGCCCGGGGCAGGGCGAGCGTGCCGATCAGCTGGCCGCCGCTCTGCAGGGGCAGCAGCATGCTGGGGCCGAACCGCTCCCGTACGTGCGTGGTCATCCGGGGGTCGGTCGCGGAGTCCTCCACGAACACCGCCTCGCCGCCCAGGAGCTGCTCCAGCACGGGACTGCCGGGCTCGATGGTGGTGCCGACGAGGTCGCCGGGGTCGCCCTGGGTGGAGGCGGCCACGATCTCCATGCCGCCCTCCGGGGTCGGCTGGAGCACCACCCCCGCCGCCGCGTCGGCCAGCCGCCGGGCCCGGTCGGCCACGCACATCAGCGCGTCCTGGGCCGGGCGGCCGGCCAGGAGGGTGGTGGTGACGGCGGCCGCTCCCTCGATCCAGCGCTCCCGGCGCCGGGCGGTGTCGTACAGGCGGGCGTTGCCGATGGCGATGCCGGCCTGCGAGGCCAGGACCCGCAGCAGCGCCGCGTCCTCGTCGGTGAAGGGTCCGCCGTCCCGCCGGTCGGCGAGGTAGAGGTTGCCGAACACCTCGGTGTGGACCCGGATCGGGACGCCGAGGAAGGAGCGCATCCCGGGGTGCCCGGGCGGGAAGCCCGCCGAGCGCGGGTCCCGGGAGACCTCGTCCACCATCAGCGGGCGGGGGTCCCTGATGAGGGTGCCGAGCAGGCCGGAGCGGCCGTCCGGCAGGTGGGGGATGCGGGCCCGCTCCTCGTCGGTGAGGCCGGAGGTGACGAGCTCGGTCACCCGGACGCGTTCGGGGTCGACGACGCCGAGCGCGGCGTACCGGGCGTCGCACAGCTCGGCCGCCGCGTCGGCGATGTGCTGGAGGGTGGAGCGCAGTTCGAGTGCCGAACCGACGCTCAGGACGGCCTCCAGCAGCACCGGCAGACGCGGCCGCCCGGGCTGTGCGCGCGGGGCTTCGCTCATGTCTCGGCCAAGTCGGGTCGTGTGCCGGGTCGTGTCGGTCGTGCGGCGGGTCGTCCGCTCGGCCCGCTCGGTCCGCTCAGTCCGCAAGGGGGTTGAGGACCAGCGGGGTGATCTTCCCTTCCATCATCGCCCCGAGTCCGAGCACGGCGCACACGTCGGGCCGCTCGGCGATCGCCACGGGCATCCCGGTGGCGTCGCGCAGCATCTGGTCCAGGCCGGGCAGCAGGGCGCTGCCGCCCACCATCATGATCCCGCGGTCGGTCAGGTCGGCGACCAGGTCGGGCGGGCAGTCCCGCAGGACCCGGCCGATGCCGTCGAGCACGGCGGTCAGCGGGGTGTGGATGGCGTCGCGGACCGCGGCGGTGTCCACGTGCACCGATCGTGCCAGGCCGGTGGCCACGTCCAGGCCGTGGATGAGGGTGGAGGCGGGGCCCTCGTCGGTGATGCCGGTGCCGTGCAGGGCCAGCTGGAGGGGGCGTACGGACTGGCTGGGCAGCATCAGCTCGTGCGCGTGGCGCAGGTGCTGGACCACCGCGTGGTCGATGGCCTCGCCGCCCACCGGCACCCGCTGGGCGGTGACCACCGACCCGAGGGAGAGGACGGCGACCTGGGTGGCCGCCGCACCGCACACCATGATCATGGTGGCGGTGGGCTGTTCCACGGGTAGGCCGCATCCCACGGCGGCCGCGATCAGGGTGTCGACCAGCTCGACCCGGCGGGCACCGAGGCCGACCATGGTCTCCACGGTGGCGCGCTGGGCCAGCGGGTCGGCGTCGTGCGGGGTGCAGGCGGCGGCCCGCAGCCGGGGCTTGCGGCGCAGGGCGCGCCGGAGCTTCTCGCCGAGGAGGTGGCGCAGCATGCGCTGGGCCATCTCGATGTCGACGACGGTGCCGCCGGAGACGGGGCGGACCACGCGGATGTAGTCGGGGGTCCGGCCGGTCATCCGCTCGGCGAAGGTCCCCACGGCGATGAGCGCACCGGTGCGGGTGTTGACCGCTGCCACGCTGGGCTCGTCGACGACCAGGCCGGCGCCCTTGACGTACACGCGGGTCCGGGCCGCCCCCAGGTCGACGGCGACGTGGCAGCGGCGCAGCTGCTCAAGACTGACGGTCACGGCAGATCCTCCCGAGAGCGCTGACGCGAGAACACCGGCGGTTTGCCGGTCGCATCTCGTATCTTTCCCGGCTAACCGGACGTATGGCCCGTTGGGCTGCTCCGGTCGGGGGGTCCCCGGTGCGGTCACGGGGGTGGTTTTCTGCACCGACAGGCAGCAGCATGCCCCCACCGTCCGCGCTACTCGCGCGTAACAAGGTAAAGGGGACCCGATGCTGACGCCCCGCCAGAGAATCCTGGCACTTCTGACGCTCTGCCTGGCACTCCTCGCGCCGGTCCCGGCCCAGGCCGCGGCCCCGGCCCCGGGGGCGGCCCGCAACCCGGTGGTCCTCGTCCACGGCTACAACGCCGACCCGGGCGTGTGGGGATCGCTGCGCGAGGACCTCAGGGCCGCCGGATACGCCGACTCGGAGCTGTTCTCCTGGGGTTACGACACCCACCAGTCCGTCAACGAGGTCCTCGCCGGCCGCCTCGCCGGTTACGTGGACGAGGTGCGCAGGCGGACCGGCGCCGCCAAGGTCGACGTGGTCGCGCACTCCTTCGGTTCGCTGGTCAGCCGCTGGTACGTCAAGTTCGGCGGCGGCGCGCAGACCGTGGACCACTGGGTCTCCCTGGCCGGCCCCAACCACGGCACCTCCACCGCCTGGGCCTGCGCCCTGTGGGACCAGGCCTGCCGGGACATGACACCCGGCTCCTACGTGCAGAAGAACCTCGCCGCGGGCGACGAGACCCCCGGCGCGGTCAAGTACGCGACCTTCTGGTCCGGCTGCGACGAGGTGATCAACCCGGACGGCAGCGTCCCGCTGACCGGCGCCCTCAACACCGGCGTCGGCTGCCTCGAGCACAACGACCTGCTCGGCGACGACCCCACCTCGGCCGGCGTGCGGGCCTTCCTCGCCTCCTAGCCGCCCGCCACGTCCACCCGCTGCAGCAGGCCGTAGGTGAACTCGGCCACGCAGGACCGGCCCGCCCGCTCGAAGGCCAGCCGCCACCGGGTCGGGGCGGTCCCCTCCATCGGGCGGACCGGCGCGAAGGCCCGCGCCACCTCGTCCACCGTCGCCGACCAGGGCCGCAGGTCGTCCAGCTCCTCCAGTACGGGTCCGGGCGCGCCCGGCGCGCGGACCAGCCACTCGTTCCACACCGCCCCGCCGGGCCCGGCCAGCACCTCGAACCGCAGGTCGGGCCAGAGCGGCAGCGCCCACAGCAGGGCCTCGCACTCCAGGTCCCCGACGGCGCGCGCGGCCACGTCGGCGGGCGGGCCGAGGACCGACCGGTAGCGGGCGAGGGCCCCTCGCGAGCGCGGCGACCGGACCATCGCCTGCCAGGTCCGGTTGGCCTCGCGCTGCTCGGCGAGCGTGGCGCCGAGCCGGTGCCGGGCCTCCTCGGCGAGCCCCGGCTGGAAGTCGGCCATCCGGCGCAGCAGTACCAGCTGGAAGGCGCGTGTTCCGAACTCCACACAGGATCCTTACGTCGTCGCGATACGGATGTTGTGGAACCTCGCATAGCCTGCGGGCGCCATGGACTACTGCCACGCCTGCCGCAGGTACCTCAACGGCGCACTGGCGTGCGCCGGGTGCGGGACCCAGGCCGAGTACCTGACCGCCGCTCCTGCGCACCCCGCGGTGCCGCCGGTGCCACCCGCCCCGTCGCCCGGGCCCGAGGAGCTCTCGATCGTGCTGGGCGCCCCCTACCAGGGTGAGGGCGGGCGCGGCCGGGGTGCCTCGCGCCGCCGGGCGGCCCACCGCCGGCGGCGCCGTACGGCGCTGACCGTGGGGCTGGGCCTGCTGGTCGCGGCCGGCGGCTCGCTGGCGCTGGCCCGGATGACGGTGGAGGGCGAGCAGCGGGACCGGGCCTCCACGGTGGTGCTCCAGGAGGACATGCGGCAGCCGGACCGGAGCGCGCCCGAGGACACGGCGGGCGTGCCGACCGCGGCGCCCTCGCTGGGGCGGGCGCCGACGGCCCCGGCGAAGCCGGTGGCCGGTACGACCGGCCCGGCGCGGGGTGCCTCGCCCGCTCCGGGCGGTTCCGCCGGGGAGTCGCCGCTGCCGCAGGAGTCTCCCGAGCCGGAGGGGCCCGAGGAGCCGGCGGAGTCCGGGCCGCCGCTCGGCGGGGCCCCGACCTCCCGCCTGCCCAGTGGCGGGACCTCGGGCAAGCCGGTCAGGCCGCGGACCTCGGGCTCCCCTTCGACCTCGCCGGCGCCGGGGGGCTCGGGCAGGCCCAGGCCCGTACCGCCGGTGGGGGCCCCTCCCGCACCCGAGCCCGAGCCCGAGCCGGAGCCCGAGCCGGAGCAGTGCTTCCTGTGGATCTGCTGGTGACGGTGGGGGCGGGAGCCGCCCCCCTCAGCCCAGCATCCGTCTGAGCAGGTCCCGCAGCAGGGCCCGCTCCGCCGGGGACAGCCCGGCCAGCGGCTCCCGGGCGAAGTCCAGGGACTCGCGCAGCCGCTCGGCGGTCTCCCGGCCCTCTTCGGTGGCCGCGGCCAGCTTGACCCGGCGGTCGGCCGGATCGGGCCGGCGGGCGACCAGGCCACGGCTCTCCAGCCGGTCCACGATGCCGGTGACGTTGGAGGGCTCGCACTTGAGCCGCTCGGCGATCCGCCGCATCGGCAGCGGTTCCACGGCCAGCAGGCCCAGCAGCTTGGCCTGGGCGCCGGTGAGCTGGTGGTGCGCGGCGGCGTGCTCGTACTCCTCGTGGTACCGGGACACGACGGCGCCGATGAGGTCGACGACTTCGAGGGTGACGGGGTCCATCCGGCTCGTGGGCATGGCACCAGCGTACCCATTTGCTTGACAACATGAAATATCCAGGCGCATGGTTGTTTCAGTCACTGAAGTAATTCTCTTCGGGAGTCCCCTCATGTCCGAGCTTTCCGCGCTTCCCACCGTCAGCCGCGAGTGGCACCTGGTCGCCCGCCCCGAGGGCTGGCCGACCGCTGCCGACTTCGCCCTCCGCGAGGTGCCGGTCTCCGCGCCCGCCCCCGGCCGGATCCTCGTGCGCAACCTGCACATGTCCGTGGACCCGTACATGCGCGGCCGGATGAACGACGTGAAGTCCTACATCCCGCCGTTCAAGCTGGACCACCCCATGGACGGCGGTGCCGTCGGCGAGGTCGTCGCCTCCGCCGCCGAGGGCTTCGAGGTCGGCGACCACGTGCTGCACCAGCTGGGCTGGCGCGAGTACGCCGACCTGGACCCGAAGCACGCCGTCAAGGTGGACGGCTCGCTCGCCCCGCTCTCCGCGTACCTCGGCGTGCTCGGCATGCCCGGCCTGACCGCCTACGCGGGCCTCTTCGAGACGGCCTCCTTCAAGGAGGGCGACGCCGTGTTCGTCTCCGGCGCGGCCGGTGCGGTCGGCAGCCTCGTCGGCCAGTTCGCGAAGATCAAGGGCGCGTCCCGCGTCATCGGCTCGGCCGGCTCCGACGAGAAGGTCGCGCTGCTCACCGGGAAGTACGGCTTCGACGCCGCCTTCAACTACAAGAACGGCCCGGTGGCCCAGCAGCTCAGCGACGCCGCCCCCGACGGCATCGACGTCTACTTCGACAACGTCGGCGGCGACCACCTCGAGGCCGCCATCTCCTCCCTCAACGTGCACGGCCGCGCCACCCTCTGCGGCGCGATCGCCCAGTACAACGACACCGAGCCGGCCCCCGGCCCGCGCAACCTTGTGGCCGTGATCGGCAAGCGGCTGCGGCTCCAGGGAATCCTGGTCGCGGACCACTACGGACTGCAGGAGCGGTTCGTGAAGGACGTGGCCGGATGGCTGCGCTCCGGCGAACTCCACTACGACGAGACGGTCGTCGAGGGCATCGAGAACGGCGTCGACGCCTTCCTCGGAATGCTCCGCGGCGAGAACACCGGAAAGATGATCGTTTCTTTCACCGGTTAGTCTTCCCCTACACCGTCACGACCGTGGGCGCGAGTCGGGGCGACTACCAGGAGGATTCCTTACATGTCCATCCAGCAGTCCGACGTGCTGTACACCGCTGTCGCCACCGCCGAGAACGGCCGCGACGGCCGCGTCGCCTCCGACGACGGCCAGCTCGACGTCGTCGTGAACCCGCCGAAGGAGATGGGCGGCAGCGGCGCCGGCACCAACCCGGAGCAGCTGTTCGCCGCCGGCTACAGCGCCTGCTTCCAGGGCGCCCTCGGTGTCGTCGCCCGCAACGAGAACGCCGACATCTCCGGCGCCACCGTGACCGCCGAGGTCGGCATAGGCAAGAACGACGACGGCTTCGGCATCATCGTCAAGATCACCGCCTCCATCCCGGCCGTGGACCAGGAGCGCGCCAAGGACCTCGTGGAGAAGGCCCACCAGGTGTGCCCGTACTCCAAGGCCACCCGCGGCAACATCACCGTCGAGCTCTCCGTCGCCTGACGCCCGCCCGTACGGCGATCGTCATGATCGTGTGACGAAGGCCGCACCCCCCACCGGGAGGGTGCGGCCTTCGCCGTAAGCTGCGGGCATGCGCGATTTCGGTGGGGGTTTCGGCTATCTGCTGGCCGGCCAGAAGTGGGTGTTCCGGCACGGCCGCTGGTTCGGCTTCGGGCTGCTGCCCGGCCTCGTGGCACTCGTCCTCTACGCCGGTGCCCTGATCGGACTCGGCTACGGCGCCGACGACGCCGTCGCCTGGGCCACCCCGTTCGCCGGCGACTGGTCCGCGCCCTGGCTCGGCCTGTTCCGCGGGTTCCTGACCGCCCTGCTCTTCGGCCTCGGCCTCTTCCTCGCGGTGATCACCTTCACCGCGGTCACCCTGCTGATCGGCGAGCCGTTCTACGAGTCGCTGTCCGAGCAGGTCGAGCGCAGCGAGGGCGGCGAGGTCCCCGAGTCCGACCGCTCCCTGCTCCGGGAACTGTGGATCTCCCTCACGGACAGCCTCCGCGTCCTCGGCCGCGTCCTCCTCTTCGGCGTCCTCCTCTTCGCCGCCGGCTTCGTCCCGGTCATCGGCCAGACCGTGGTCCCGGTCGTCGGTTTCTGCGTCTCCGGCTTCTTCCTCACCCTGGAGCTCACCGCCGTCGCCCTCCAGCGCCGCGACGTCGACCTGAACCGGCGGCTGGCCCTGCTGCGGGCCCGCCGCGGACTGGCCCTCGGGTTCGGCGTACCGCTGGTCCTCGCGTTCCTGGTACCGCTGGTCGCGGTCTTCCTGATGCCCGGCGCGGTGGCCGGCGCCACCCTGCTCGCCCGCGACCTGGTCCCGGCCGAGCCGGCCGGCGAAGGCCCGGCCGCCGACTCCGGCCCCGCCGCGGGGGACACCGCCGCCCCGGCCTGGCCCGAGGCCCCGGCGCAGGACCCCGCGCCCGCCCAGACCTGGCCGGCGTCCGGCAAGGGCCCGGAGACCTCCCCGGGCTTCGGCCCGCCCCCGCCCTCCTTCTAGGCGGACCCGGAGGGGCGGCGCAGCAGCACCACCGCGTCCGGCTCGCCCTCCGCCACCTGCCGGTCCATCAGCCGGAAGTAGCCGTCGAGCAGCTCCGTGCTCACCCCCTGCCCGGCCGCCGTGCGCAGCAGCGTGCGGTTGCCGGCCGCCTGCATCTCCAGGTTGGAGTCCTCGCCGGCCGCCCCACCGGTGGCGACGAACGCGTGCGCCATCGCCGCCGTCCAGGAGGTGAGCAGCTCCCCGAAGCGCTCCGCGTCCACCTTCTCGTCGCGGACCAGGGCGTACGCGTGCGTCATCCCGGCGAACAGGCCGCTCATCGCGCTCAGCAGCGCCACGTCGTACAGCGCCGCGTGCCCGGGGTCGGTGCCCACCCAGCGGGCCCCGGCCGGCACTTCCAGGACGGCCCGGTGCGCCTCGAAGGCCTCCGCGGACCCGCTGTAGAAGACGTACCCGCCGGCCTCCGGCACGCCGATCATGGGCGGCACGGCCATGATCCCGCCGTCCACGAAGCGGGCCCCCCGCTCCTCGGCCCAGGCGGCCCGCGCCCTGCCCTCCGCGGGCGTCCCGGTGGTCAGGTTCACCAGGTCCTTGCCGGCCAGGTCCACCCCGGCGAGGACCTCGTCGACGGAGGCGTCGTCCATCAGGCACAGCACGACCAGCCCGCTCGCCGCGACGGCCCCGGCCGGGTCGGCGGCGACGGCCGCGCCCTCGCCCGCCAGCGCCCGGGCCCTGGCGGGCGTGCGGTTCCACACGGTCAAGGGGTGCCCGGCGGCCAGCCAGGCGCGGGCGAGGGCGGTGCCCATGGCACCGAGGCCCAGCAGGGAGACGGGGGTCGGGTCGTCGTTTCGGTTCGTCATGCCCATTAGCCTTGATCGGGTCGTAAGGGCGATCAAGTACGCACTTCGAAGTGGGTACTTACCCGCGGGTGAGTGTCCAGGTGGAAGGGGGCGGGGCGATGGCGGGGAGCCGGCCGGGGGCGAGCCACTGCGGGATCGACGCGGCGATGGAAGTGATCGCCGGCAAATGGAAGGTGATCATCCTGTGGGCGCTCGGCGAACGGCCCTCGTGCCGCTTCGGGGAGCTGCGCCGGATGGTCCCCGGGGTCACCGAGAAGGTCCTCTCCGCCCACCTGCGCGAGCTGGAGGGAGACGGGATCGTCCTCCGCGAGGCCCACGACGAGGTCCCGCCCCGGGTCGAGTACTCCCTGACCCCGATCGGCCGTGACCTCGCGGACGCCCTGGTCCCGCTCGGCGAGTGGGGCCGGAAGCACCTCGTCCCGGACGGCGCCGCCTGAGGCCGGCCGGCTTACAACCTTCCGCCCGGCCGGTTGGTCTGTCCCGGCGGTGCCGAACGCGCACCGCACAGGAGGACTCTTGAACACGACCACGCGCAGGGGAGTCGTCGCGGCGGCCGCGGCGGCCGCCCTCGCGGGAGGGATGCCGGCGGTTCCCGCCACCGCAGCCGGCACCGGCCCTGCGCCGACCCGCCATTCCGACGACTTCAACGGCGACGGTTACCGCGACCTCGCGTACAGCGACCCCGAGGCGGTCGTCCTCGACGCCGCGGGTGTGCGCACGACGGGATACGTCGCGGTGGCCTACGGCTCCGAGGACGGTGTCCAGCGGACCCGCACCAGACCCCTGACCCGCCTCACCCCGGGCTTCCCCGGGGGAGGAGGCGGCCCCACCGACCAGTACGGCAGGATCCTCGCCAATGCCGACTTCAACGGAGACGGCTACGCCGACCTGGCGGTGGCGACCGACCGGATCGGCGAGAACGACCAGCAGGGCCACGTCACCATGCTCTGGGGGAGCCGCCAGGGGCTGAGGGGCGGAACCAACCTGGTCGACAACGCGCCGTCCGACCAGCAGTTCGGCTCGGCCATGGTCGCGGGCGACTTCGACGCTGACGGCAAGGCCGACCTCGTCATCGCGCACAGCAAGCGCCTGGACCTGTTCAAGGGGCCGTTCAGCGCGACCGGCGAACCCGCCGCCGTCGAGCAGCTGAAGATCGATCCGGGCGACGGCGGTTACGGGCTGCTGGCCGGCCGGATCAACAGGGGCACGACGGACGACCTGGTCGTGTCCACCCGCCGGGGCACCGACTTCCGCAGCCACGTCCTGCTCGGCGGGGCGAAGGGCTTCTGGAAGTCGCCGCAGCCGGCCCGGGGCGGCCACGCGATCGCGGACTTCGACAAGGACGGCTTCGGTGACATCGCCACCGGCGAGGTCGAGGAGGTGTGGAACTCCTCGCGCACCAGCTTCCTCGGCTGGAAGGGCCAGGTCAGCATCCGGTACGGCTCCGCGTCCGGTATCGACCCCGCTCGCCCGGTCCAGGTGATCACGAGGGACACCCCCGGTGTGGCGGGCGGGCGCGGCAAGTGGGACACCTTCGGGAAGTACCTGACCGCCGGAGACATCACCGGTGACGGGTACGCCGACCTGGTGGTCGGCACCCGTGACTGCCTCCCGGGCAGTGGCTGCACCGGTGACCAGGGCGCCATCCACGTCCTGAAGGGCGGAAAGGGCGGCGTCACGGGTACCGGCGCGGGCCACTACCCCGCCGACACCCCGGGTCTCCCCGACGTCGCCGGCCCGGTTTCCTTCCCGATGAACGACATCAAGACCACGGACCTCGACGGCGACGGCACCGCGGAACTCACCTTCCCCGTCCACCACGACACCAGCCCCCAGATCTGGTCGGTCGGGACGCGCGGCGGCCGTCTCGCCAACGGAGCACCGGTGCGGGTCGTGCTGCCCGCCGCTGGTGTGCGCAGCGGCCACGGCACCTTCGCCCACCTCACGCCCTGACCCCCGCACCCCCTGACGCGCGCGGGCGTTCCAGCGCGGTGGCCCGGCCTCCTGGCGGGAGGCCGGGCCGCCGCGTTCCCCCGTTCACCGGGGCCCCGTGCAGCGGCCGGCCCCGGCGTCAGCCGTGGCGTGGCCGGCTGACGGGAACGACTTTCCCGCGCCAACCTCGGCGGGGTCCAGACCGCTCGGCGAACCCGGGCAGCTGTGGGACGTCCCATGCCCTGACCTGCTGGGACGTCCCCGGAAGGGACGCTTCCGTGGGACGCGGACGGCGAGCCTGGATCGGGCCAACCCTCGTGCGGAGGCTGGAAACGTGGCCGCGCGGGCCCGATGCTGGGGGGAGGACTTGGGGGGTACGACCAGTGGCGCGTTGGAAAGATCTGCCTGCCGCACTCGACGGCCGTGAGCGAAGGCTCATCGCGGAGCTGCGGCGGCTGAAGGACCACAGTGGACTGAGCCTGGCCGCGCTCGCGGGCAAGACCGGCTACAGCCGCTCCTCGTGGGAGCGGTACCTGAACGGGAAGCAGCCCGTGCCGCGCGGGGCGGTGGAGGAGCTGGCACGGGTGTGCGGCGTGGAACCGACCCGGCTGACCGTGCTGCACGAGGTCGCCACGCAGTCCCGGACGGCCGGGCGGACCGCGCAGGCCCCCGGAACGGAACGGGCCGAGGGGCCGGACCGGGCGCCGGGCACGGCCGACGGGCCGGTACCGCAGGAGGCGCCCGAGGAGGAGCCGCGCGAACCGCGCGCGCAGGACCGGCCGGAACCCGCCCCGCCGGGAGAGCGGCCCGGCGGGCCGGCCGCCGCCCGGGCGGTGTCCCCGCGCCGGTTCGTCGCCGCGATTGCGGCCGCCGTCGCCGTGGCCTTCACCGCCGGGCTGCTGACCGGCGTGGCGTGGGGCGGCGGCGAGGAGAAGGAAGCGGACACCGGCAAGTCGGGCTACCGGCGGGGGATCGCGTACTCCTGCGAGGTCCGCCGGCACGACGGGGAGCTCCGGGCGGGGCACAGCAGGAGCCGGGACATCCTGCTCGACACCAACAGCACCGGCTTCGACGTCGTCGAGGTGCAGTGCCTGCTGCGCGAACACGGCTTCGAGCCCGGTTCCACCGACGGACTGTACGGCACGGCCACCAAGGACGCCGCGACCCGCTTCCAGAAGGCGCGCGGACTCGTCGCGGACGGCATCGTCGGGCCGAAGACCTGGGCGGAGCTGCGGAAGTGACCGCCACGGCGACGGAGTGCCGGCAGCTGGCCGCCGAGATGCGCCAGCTGCGGGAGGCGACCGGGCTGAGCCTCGCCGCGCTCGGCCGCCGCACCCCGTACAGCAAGTCCTCCTGGGAGCGGTACCTCAACGGCAAGCAGCCGCCGCCCCGGCCCGCCGTCGAGGCCCTGTGCGCGGTGGCGGGGGAACACCCCGCCCGGCTGCTCGCCCTGTGGGAGCTCGCCGACGCCGCCTGGAGCGGCCGGGCCCGCCCCGCCCCCGCGGGCGCCGACGGCGCCCGGGAGGCGGCGACCGCCCCGGCCCCGCCGGACCCGCCCGTACGCGCCGCCGCGCGCCGGCGCCGCGCCGCGCCGGCGGCGGTGATCCTGTGCGCCGGCGGGCTGGCGGCGGCGGTCGCGCTGGTGCTGCTGCCCGGTTCCGGACCGCGGTCCCAGGCGGCCGCGGAACCGGAGCGGCCGGTACGCAACCCCGGCTGCGCCGCGGCCGCCTGTGCCGGGGAGGACCCGCTGCGGATGGGCTGCGGCGGCGAGGGCATGGTCGCCACCGTGCTCACCGGCAAGGCCCCGGGCGGACGCGAACTGGAGCTCCGCTACGGCGAGTACTGCCGGGCCGTGTGGGTGAGGGCGTCGGGGCTCGGTGCGGGCGACCGCGTCGACCTGTCCGTGCCGGACAGCCCGGTGCCCCAGGTGCGCCGGGTGACCGGCCAGGACGCCGGCCAGTACGTGGCGACCCCGATGGCACCGGCGGCCGGCGGGCCGGCCGGCGCCCGCTTCTGCCTGACGCCCGGCGACACGGGCGAGAGCGGACGGGTCTGCTTCGGCTGACCGGTCAGGCGGCGGCGACCTCCGCGACCACCACCGAAGCGGTGGTGCCGTCCGCCTCCGCCAGCGGAAGCCCGTCCGGACCCCACAGCGCCGCGCCACCGCAGCCCGTCCACGGCCCGGCCGGACCCACGTGGTTGGCGAGCACCACGTACATGCCGAGGCCGGCGGCGAGGGCCGGGTAGACGGCGGCCCGCTCCCGGATCCCGTCGCCGGTCCCGTACAGCGAGCTCGCCAGGTGCACCCGGCAGCCGTCGGCCGCGCCCCGGGCGCACAGCTCGGGGAAGTGGTTGTCGAAGCAGGTCGCCAGCGAGAAGCGGACGCCGCCGAGTTCGAACCGGCCGTCCCGGTCTCCGGCGGCGAACACGTCCCGTTCCTGCTCGTACAGGTGCTGCTTCGCGTACGAGGTGACCAGCGCGCCGGAGGCGTCGTGGACGAGGGTGGTGAGGGCCGGGCGCGGGCCGTCCGTGCGTACCGCGCAGTTGACGACGGTGGCCACGCCCGCCGCCCGGACCGGGTCGAGCCGCGCGTCGTCGGCGTCCAGCCACAGGCCGGGGTCGGCGCGGATCGCCTCCAGTTCGTAGCCGGTGAGGACGAGTTCGGGGAAGACCACCAACTCGGCGCCCTGCTCGCGGGCCTGACCGGCCAGTGCGGCGACGCGGCCGACGTTGGCGGGGACGTCGGCGGGGGCGCAGGAGAGCTGGGCGGCTGCGATCTTCATACCGTCAGCATGCCAGGCCCGTCCGGCGTCCCGTCCGGGTGTGCGTCAGGCGATGCCCACGGTGTACGCGGCCCGGTAGCCGGCGCCGTGGGCGACGGGGGCCAGCGTCATCGCGGCACCCGAGCTGCGGTAGCGGCCGTCGCGGCCGTTGGGGTCCGCCGGGGCCTTGCGGCGCGCGTACGGCTGCCGCGCGTACACCTGCCGCAGCATGTCCTCCGGAAGGTAGAAGACCGAGGTGGTCTCCCCGCCGGAGGCCGGGCGGACCTTGAAGTGGACGTGGGGGGCGAGGCCCGCGTACCAGCCGGGGACGATCGTCTCGAACACGCAGCGGCCGGACGCGTCGGTGACCTGGCTGCCGCGCAGGTGCGTGGCGCCGTTCTGCGAGTACACGCCCTGGGCGTCCGCCTGCCAGACGTCCACGGTGGCCCCGGTGAGCGGCCGGCAGCCCGACTTCACGCCGACGACCGTCAGCTCCAGCCGCAGCGGCACCCCGGCCTGACCCTCCGTGATGTCCGACCGGCGCTTCCCCGGCCCCGAGTAGTACGGGCCCGACCCTGCCGTGGTGACCAGGACGCAGCCGGGCTCCGCGGCGGCCCCGGGGGGCTTCGGCGCGCCCGCGCGGCTCGCCGCCGGGGAGCCGCAGGCTGTGGCCAGGGCGGCGGCCAGGGCGGCGACCGCGGCCGATCCGGCGGCCGTCAGGACCGTGCGGCGGGTGGGTGCGGGGGTGCCGTGGTCGGTCATGCGGATCACCGTGCCGCAGCCGCGCCGCGGGTGCGGCGACCGACACGGCGGCGGCCGCCGAGTGGACTACGCGGCTCCCCGGAGGAGGGTGAGGAACGCGCGGAAGGCCGCCGGCATGTCCACCGACGCGGGGTCGAGCAGCCACTGGTACTGCAGGCCGTCCATCACCGCGGTCAGCAGCGGGGCCGCAGCCTCCGGGGTCAGGCCCGAGGGCAGCCGGTCGCCGAACTCGGCGCGCAGCACCTCCGCCATCTCCGCGCGGACCTGCGCGTAGCGTCCGGTGAAGAACTCCCGGGCCGGGTGGTCCTCCGTCACGCTCTCGCCGAGCAGCGCCGAGAAGGTCTGCACGATGCCCGGCCGCATCGCGTTGTAGTCCACCAGCGAGGCGAGCAGGTCCAGCCGCCACCGGTCGGCCGAGGACCGGGAGCCGCCACCGGTGTCCCACCGGTCGCGCTCATGGAGGACGGCGACCAGCAGCGCCTCCTTGGTCGGGAAGTGGTGCAGCAGGCCCTGCTGGGTCAGTCCCACCCGTTCGGCGACCGTGCTCAGCGACGCGCCCCGGTAGCCGCGTTCCGCGATCACTTCGAGGGCGGCGCGGACGATGTCCGCGCGCCGTTCCTCGCTCCTTGCCCTGGCCACCGCCGGCCGTCCCTTCCGTCCGTGCGTACGTGTGTACGTCCGTGTCCCCCGAGACCGTACGACATCCTTTCGTCACGGATACATAACGAAGCCTACCGATCGCCAGGCGAGGGGGTCCAGGATGGCGGCGACCCCGCACCGCACCGCACTCGACGAGGAGGCCCGGCCGTGACCGACGCCGCCCAGACCCGCCGCGACGCCGTGGACACCGCACTCGGCAAGCTCGATCTCGACACCAAGACCCGACTGCTGGCCGGCGACGGCATGTGGACCCTGCCCGCGGTCCCCGCCATCGGCCTGCGGTCCCTGGTCATGTCCGACGGCCCGATCGGCGTCCGCGGCGTCCGCTGGACCGCCGACGACCCCTCCGTCGCCCTCCCCTCCCCGACCGCGCTCGCCGCCGCCTGGGACCCCGACCTCGCCCGCCGGGCCGGCCGGCTGCTCGCCCAGGAAGCCCGCCGCAAGGGCGTCCACGTCCTCCTCGCCCCCACCGTCAACCTCCACCGCTCGCCGCTCGGAGGCCGGCACTTCGAGTGCTACTCCGAGGACCCCCACCTCACCGCCGAGACCGGCACCGGCTACGTCATCGGCGTGCAGGAAGGCGGAGTCGGCACCACCGTCAAGCACTTCGCCGGCAACGACGCCGAGACCGAACGCTTCACCGTCGACAACGCCATCGCCCCCCGTCCCCTGCGCGAGCTCTACCTCGCCCCCTTCGAGGCCATCGTCAACGACGCCCGCCCCTGGGGCGTCATGACCGCCTACAACCAGGTCAACGGCACGACCATGACCGAGCACCGGCACCTGGTCCAGGAGGTCCTGCGCGGCGAATGGGGCTTCGACGGCTGCAACGTCTCCGACTGGATGGCCGCCCGCTCCACCACCGGGAACATCCTCGGCGGCCTGGACGTGGCCATGCCCGGACCGCAGACCGTGTACGGGCCCGCCCTCGCCGAGGCCGTGCGCTCCGGCGAGGTCCCCCAGGACGCCGTCGACTCCGCCGCACGCAACGTCCTCCGGCTCGCCGCCCGGCTCGGCCTCCTCGAAGGCGCACCGCCCGCCGTCCCCGAGGAGCGGCTGCCCGCCCCCGTCGACGGACGCGCCCTGGCCCGCGAGATCGCCGCCCGCGGCACCGTCCTGGTCCGCAACGAGGGCGGCGTCCTGCCCCTGGACCCCTCCACGGGCCGTACGGTCGCCCTCATCGGCGCCGCCGCCCGGGACGCCCGGGTACTCGGCGGCGGCTCGGCGACCGTCTTCCCCGAACGCGTCGTCTCCCCGCTGGACGGGCTCACCGCGGCCCTCCCGGCCGGCACCCTCACGTACGCCGTCGGCGCCGACCCCAGCGACGAACCCGCCCCGGCCGGCCAGGGGTTCACCCTGCGAGCCGTCTGCCGCGACGCCACCGGCGCCGTCGTCGGCGAAGGCGGCCTGCCCTCCGGCCAGGTCCAGTGGATCGGCGAGGACCTCCCGGCCGGCGCCACCTACGACAACACCGCCTCCATCGAGGTCACCGGCACCTTCACCCCCCGCGAGGCGGGCGAACACACCTTCGGCACCCGCGGCCTGGGCGCCTTCACCCTCACCGTCGGCGGCACGCTCCTCTGGGAGGGTGTCCAGGAACCGGGCGACGAGGCCGACCCCTTCGAGGCCTTCTTCGGCGCACCCCGCGAACGCGGCCGCATCCGACTCGCCGAGGGCGAACCGGTCGACGTCTCGCTCACCCTCCGGCTCCCCGACATGAGCGGGATGCCGCTCAAGGCCGTCATGTTCTCGCTGCTCCACCTCGGCCCCCGCCGCGACCCCGACGAGCTGATCACCGAGGCCGTCGCGGCCGCCCGGGCCGCCGACACCGCCGTCGTGGTCGTCGCCACCACCGAACGCGTCGAATCCGAGGGCTTCGACCGCGCGGACCTCCGCCTGCCGGGCCGTCAGGACGAACTGGTGCGCGCCGTCGCCGCCGCCAACCCGCGCACGGTCGTCGTCGTCAACGCCGGCGCCCCGGTGGAACTCCCCTGGCGCGAGCAGGTCGCCGCCGTCCTGCTCGGCTGGTTCCCCGGCCAGGAGGGCGGGGCCGCCCTGGCCGACGTACTGCTCGGCGCCACCGAGCCCGGCGGCCGGCTGCCCACCACCTGGCCGGCCACCCTCGCCGACGCCCCGGTCACCGAGGTGCAGCCCGAGGCGGGCCGCCTGGAGTACCGGGAAGGCCTGTTCGTCGGCTACCGGGCGTACGAGAAGGCCGGCATCGCCCCGGCCTACGCCTTCGGGCACGGCCTCGGCTACACCGACTGGACGTACGAGTCCCTGGAGGTCACCGAGGCACCCGGGACCGGCGGCGCCACCGTCCGCGTGCAGCTCGCCAACACCGGTGCCCGGCCCGGCGGCGAGGTCGTCCAGATCTACCTCGCGCCGCGCGCGGACACCGTCGAGCGCCCGGCGAGCTGGCTGGCCGGCTTCGCCCGCGTCGAGGCCGGCCCCGGCGAGGGAGCCGAGGCCGAGATCACCCTGCCCGCCCGCGCCTTCGAGATCTGGGACGAGCACGCCGGCGACTGGACCCGGATCCCCGGCACCTACGAGGTCAGGGCGAGCCACTCGCACGCCGACACGCGGCTGCGGGCCACCCTGGAGGTCCGGCCCGCCTGACGGCAGCGCCCCCCGATGGCCGGAAACACCCCGTGAACCGGACCGGGGGCGGCACCTGACGGCCGCCCCCGGTCCCACCGCCGCTCAGACGGGCGGCTCCGCCGCCGTCACCTGACGATGTGCCAGCTCCGCCAGCCGCGCCTGACCGCCCTTGCCCGGATGGAACCAGTCCCACCGGCTCAACTGCTCCGCCGTGAAGGGGTACCGGAACACCGCGCCCCCGTCGTACCGGCACAACCGGTCCTTCGCACACACCTCGCGCAGCACCTCGTTGTACGCCACCACCCGCGCCCGCACCCGCTCCCGCCGGGCCACCGCGTCCTTCGTCAGCGAGGCGGGGTCGGCCAGCATCGACGGGCAGATGCCCAGCTTCCAGATCTCCCGGCCCGTCGGGCTGTCCTTGCCCGTCTCCCACAGCCGCAGCAGGTCCGGCACGCTGGACACGTACACCTGCGACTTCGGAGAGGTGCTCCGCAGCCCGGCCAGCGCCACCTCGAAACCGGCCCGGAAGTCCTCCACCGGCGTCATCGCCGAAGCCGTCCGGCGGCAGGCGTCGTTCGCCCCCACCATCACCGTGACCAGGTCGGGCCGGTGCTCCGCGGCCGCCGCCATCTGCGCCGGAAGGTCCGCCATCCGGGAGCCGGTGGCCGCGTAGTTCCAGCTCCGCGCCGGCGCCCCGTCGCTGCCCAGCAGCCGGCTCGCCAGGGACTGCACCTCGGGGTCGACGCCGGTGGCCCAGGACGCCTCCGGGCAGTCCGCCAGAACCGAACAGGCGTCGAACCCACGGGTGATGGAGTCACCCACGGCGGCGATCGAGGCCGGCGCGGTGTTCCAGCTCGGCGTCGGCCTCGGCGCGGGGCGCGCGGAACCCTGCGCGCCCTGCTCCCCGCCGGGGCCGCCGCCCTCGGCCTGACAACCCGTTACCGCCCCGACCAGTACGGCCGCGGTCGCCGCGGTCCGCGCGAGAGCGGCACGCGCGCGTCCGCGCCCGGTGGTGGTGGGCATCGCGTTCCTCCCTCTCCCGTCGCCCCGGCTCCTCCGGGGACGTCCCGCCGAGTGAAAGCTCTGTGTTCACCCGGCCTTGGACCGACCGTACGCCACACCCGGACCCCCGGCGCACGGTAGCTTTTTCCCGTGGCGTTCCGGCCGCGGGGCCCGCGACGCGCTGTCTGATCGTTTCCGGTAAATTACATCACGTCACATACTGTCCGTTTTCAGGAGTTTCTTCCCGACCTCGTCCCACACTGGAGGTCCCGGTGACGACACGTGGAGTTCTGTACGTCCATTCCGCACCGCGCGCGCTCTGCCCGCATGTGGAATGGGCGGTCGCGGGCGTTCTCGGGGTGCGGGTGAACCTCGACTGGATCAGGCAGCCCGCCTCCCCCGGCACCTGGAGAGCCGAGTTCTCCTGGCAGGCCGAACCCGGCACCGCCTCGAAGCTCGCCTCCGCCCTGCGCGGCTGGCACCTGCTCCGCTTCGAGGTCACCGCCGAACCGTGCCCCACCGCCGAGGGCGAGCGCTACAGCTCCACCCCCGAGCTGGGCATCTTCCACGCCGTCACCGGGATGCACGGCGACATCCTCGTCCCCGAGGACCGGCTGCGCGCCGCCCTCGCCCGCTCCCAGCGCGGCGAGACCGACCTGGAGGCGGAGATCGCCCGGCTGCTGGGCAAGCCCTGGGACGACGAACTGGAACCCTTCCGCTACGCGGGCGAGGGCGCCCCGGTGCGCTGGCTCCACCAAGTGGTCTAGCAGCCTCCCCCAAAGGACGAAAAAGCCCGACCCGGTTTCGCAACCGGGTCGGGCCTTTCTGGTTCCGGCGCCCTAGACGCTGCGGAACGCCAGGGTGACGTTGTGGCCGCCGAAACCGAAGGAGTTGTTGATCGCGGCGATCGGGCCGTCGGCCGGCAGCTTGCGCGGCTCGCCGACGACGATGTCCGCGTCGATCTCCTCGTCCAGCTCGTCGATGTTGATCGTCGGCGGGGCGATGCGGTGGTACAGCGCCAGCACGGTCGCCACGGTCTCGATACCGCCGGCACCACCCAGCAGGTGACCCGTCATCGACTTGGTGGCGGACACCGCCACGTGGTCGAGGTCGTCGCCCAGCACCTTGCGCAGGGCCTTGATCTCCGCGGTGTCACCCTGCGGGGTGGACGTCGCGTGGGCGTTGAGGTGGACCACCTCGGCCGGCTTCAGGCCGGTGTTGTCCAGCAGGTTCTGCACCGCCGTCGCGACACCGCGGCCGGTCGGCTCGGGCTGCGCGATGTGGTGCGAGTCGGCGGACAGGCCCTGGCCCAGCACCTCGCAGTACACCCGGGCGCCACGCGCGGCGGCGTGCTCCGCGGACTCCAGCACCACCACGCCGGCGCCCTCGCCGAGCACGAAGCCGTCACGGCCCTTGTCGTACGGGCGGGAGGCCTTGGTGGGCTCCTCGTTGTTCTTCGACATCGCCATCATGTTGGCGAACGCGGCGATCGGCAGCGGGTGGATCGCCGCCTCGGTGCCGCCCGCCACGACCACGTCGGCACGGCCGGTACGGATCATCTCGACGGCGTAACCGATGGCCTCGGCACCCGACGCGCAGGCGCTGACCGGGGTGTGCACGCCCGCCTGGGCGTTCACCTCCAGGCCGACGTTGGCGGAGGGGCCGTTCGGCATGAGCATGGGGACGGTGTGCGGGGAGACCCGGCGCACACCCTTTTCCTTCAGTACGTCGTACTGGTCGAGCAGCGTGGTGACACCGCCGATGCCGGAGGCGATCACCGTGCCCAGGCGGTCCGGGGCGATGGACGCGTCCTCGCCGGCGGGGGCGGTGTAGCCGGCGTCGGCCCACGCCTCCCTGGCCGCGATCAGCGCGAACTGCGCCGAGCGGTCCAGCTTGCGGGCCAGCGGCCGGGGGAGGACCTCACTCGGGTCCACGGCGGCCGGTGCGGCGATCTGGACCGGCAGCTCCGCGAAGCGTTCCCCTTCGAGGGGCTTCACTCCGGAACGGCCGGCAAGCATCGCTTCCCAGGTCGATGCGCTGTCGCCACCCAGCGGAGTGGTTGCGCCGATACCGGTGACGACCACGGTGTGATTGGTCGGGCTCACAGGAATTCTTTCTCCACAAATAGAGGGTGCTGAATTGTCACGGCGCCACCGCCGGGTGGCGACAAACGCTCGTCAGGCTCAGGCCTGGTGCTTGGCGATGTAGTCCGCGGCGTCGCCGACCGTCTTGAGGTTCTTGACGTCCTCGTCGGGGATCTTCACGTCGAAGCGCTCCTCGGCGGCGACGACGACCTCGACCATGGACAGGGAGTCGACGTCCAGGTCGTCGGTGAAGGACTTGTCGATCTGGACGTCCTCGACCGGGATGCCCGCGATCTCGTTGACGATCTCGGCGAGGCCCTCGACGATCTCTTCCTGCGTGGCGGCCATTGTGGCGCTCCTTCTCTAGCTGACTGGTGGAACAGGGTGGGGAGTGATCCCCGGCCCTAGGGGAGGGTAACGACCGTCGCGGCGTAGACGAGCCCCGCCCCGAAGCCGATGACGAGTGCGGTGTCGCCGCTCTTCGCCGCTCCGGTCGCCAGGAGCCGCTCCATGGCGAGCGGGATCGAGGCGGCCGACGTGTTTCCGGTGGTTTCCACGTCACGGGCGACCGTCACGTGCTCCGGGAGCTTCAAAGTCTTCACCATCGAATCGATGATCCGCATATTGGCCTGGTGCGGGATGAAGACGTCCAGGTCGTCGGCGGTGATGCCGGCCGCGTCGAGCGCCTGCTGGGCCACCTTCGCCATCTCGAAGACGGCCCAGCGGAACACCGCCTGGCCCTCCTGCGTGATGGCGGGGAACTTCTCGCCGGACGCGTCGCCGCGGTACTCGTCCCACGGAACGGTCTGCTTGATGGTCTCGGACTTGTCGCCCTCGGAACCCCACACGGTGGGGCCGATCGCCGGCTCGGACGACGGGCCGACGACCACGGCGCCCGCGCCGTCACCGAACAGGAAGGCCGTGGCACGGTCCTCAAGGTCGGTCAGGTCGGACAGCCGCTCCACGCCGATGACCAGCACGTACTCGGCGGAGCCCTCGACGACCAGGCCCTTGGCCAGGGTCAGGCCGTAACCGAAGCCGGCGCAGCCGGCCGAGATGTCGAACGCGGCGGGCTTGCCCGCGCCGATGCGGTCGGCGATCTCGGTCGCGACGGCCGGCGTCTGCTTGAAGTGCGAGACGGTCGACACGATCACGGCGCCGATCTGCTCCGGGGAGACCCCGGCGTCGGCCAGCGCCTTGCCCGAGGCCTCCACGGACATCGCGGCGACGGTCTCCTGCGGCGAGGCCCAGTGGCGGGTCGAGATGCCGGACCGGGAACGGATCCACTCGTCGGACGAGTCGATCTTCTCCAGGATCACCTCGTTGGGCACCACCCGGGTCGGACGGTAGCCGCCCACCCCGAGGATGCGGGCGTACGGCGAGCCCTTGGCAGGCTTGATCTTCGACATGCTGATGGGCTCCTTCTCTCAGGCCGAGTGCTCGGCCGCGAGCGCCTTGGCCTTGTCGAGGTCCTCCGGCGTCTTGAGCGCCACCGAGGGGACGCCCTTGAGAGCCCGCTTGGCGAGGTTCGTCAGGGTGCCGCCGGGGCACAGCTCGATGATTCCGGTGACGCCGAGCTCGGCGAAGGTCTCCATGCACAGGTCCCAGCGGACCGGGTTGGCCACCTGGCCGACCAGGCGGGCGACGACCTCGGCGCCCGTGGAGACGGTCCGGCCGTCCTTGTTGGAGACGTAGGCGACCACCGGGTCCGCGACGGTGAGGGCCTTGGCGGCCCCCTCCAGCACGTCGACGGCCGGGGCCATGTGGTGGGTGTGGAAGGCGCCCGCGACCTTGAGGGCGACGACCTTGACGGAGCCTTCGGGCTTGTCCTCGGCGAGGGCGGCCAGCTGCTCCATCGTGCCGGCGGCGACGGTCTGCCCGGCACCGTTGATGTTGGCCGGGGTCAGCCCCAGCTTCTCCAGGTGGGCGACGACCACGTCCGGCTCGCCGCCGAGCACGGCCGACATGCCGGTCGGCGTGACCGCCGCGGCCTCGGCCATGGCCTTGCCGCGGGTGCGGACGAAGGACAGCGCGTCGGTCTCGCCCAGCACGCCGGCGAAGGCGGCCGCGGTGATCTCACCGACGCTGTGGCCGGCGACGGCACCGAAGGCGGTCGGGGCGAGGCCCAGCTGGGAAGCCGACAGCAGGCCGGCGGCCACCAGCAGCGGCTGCGCCACCGCGGTGTCGCGGATCTCGTCCGCGTCGGCCTGGGTGCCGTAGTGGGCGAGGTCGAGCCCGATGGCGTCCGACCACGCGGCGACGCGGTCACGGGCGCCGGGCAGTTCGAGCCAGGGGGTCAGGAAGCCGGGCGTCTGAGCGCCTTGGCCGGGAGCGACGAGTACGAGCACCCTCACACTCTCTCTTGTGTTCGGTCCGCCCCGCCCGTGAGGACTGGGACGAAGAACCGTCAGGGTAATTGTTGATGTTCGACAAAAGTCTAGGGCTGCTGATCGGCGTCGGCCAGACGCCCGAGGATGAGCGCGATCCGCAGGGTGAACGCCGACCGAACATCGGAGGGTGACCAGCCGGTGACGTCCGTCACACGTCGGAGCCGGTAGCGCACGGTATTCGGGTGCACGAACAGCATCCGCGCCGCCCCCTCGAGGCTGCTGGCCTGCTCCAGGTACACGCTCAGCGTCTCCAGCAGCGCCGAGCCCGCCTCCTCCAGCGGTCTGTAGATCTCCTCCACCAGCTGTTCACGCGCCGAAGGGTCGGAGGCGATCGCGCGTTCGGGCAGCAGATCGTCCGCGAGCACCGGTCGCGGCGCGTCCTGCCAGGCCGAGCACGCCTTCAGGCCGGCGGCCGCCGCCTGCGCGGAGCGGGTCGCCGCCATCAGGTCCGGCACCACCGGGCCGGCCACCACCGGGCCCGCCGCGAACGGTCCGATCAGGGACTTCGCCACCTGCAGCGGGTTGTCGCTGCCGCCCGCGACGACCACGAGCCGGTCCCCGAGGACCCCGGTCAGCACCTGGAGCTTGGCGTGCCGGGCGGCCCGCCGGATCGCCTCCACCGTCAGCTCGCTGTCGCCGTCCGGTGCCGTGCCCAGCACCACGCAGACGTGCTCCGGAGAGTTCCAGCCGAGCGCCGCGGCCCGGGACAGCGCGCCCTCGTCCGCCTCGCCCGACAGCACCGCGTTGACGACCAGCGACTCCAGGCGGGCGTCCCAGGCGCCACGGGCCTCGGCGGCCTGCGCGTACACCTGCGCGGTGGCGAAGGCGATCTCCCGGGCGTAGACGAGCAGGGCCTCGCGCAGCACCGACTCGTCACCGGGGGCCGCCACCTCCTCGATGGCGGTCTCCATCACCTCGATGGTCGTGCGGACCATCTCGACCGTCTGCCGCAGGGTGATGGCCCGGGTCAGTTCGCGCGGGGCGGTGCCGAAGACGTCGGTGGAGATCGCCTGGGGGGTCTCGGGGTGCCGGAACCACTCGGTGAACGCGGCGATGCCCGCCTGGGCGACCAGGCCGATCCAGGACCGGTTCTCCGGCGGCATCGCCCGGTACCACGGCAGCGTCTCGTCCATGCGGGCGATGGCGTTCGCGGCCAGCCGCCCGGCGGACCTCTCCAGCCGGCGCAGCGTCGCGGCGTGCGAATGGGCCGGCTGCGCGGGCAGGTGCGCGGGCGGGTGCTCGGGGAAATGCTCACGTTCGGGTTGGGGCACGGGACAAGACTGCCCTATCCGGGCGACCGGACCGAGTCCCGGGGGGCCGCTACCGTGGCCGTCATGATCGAAGTACGCCGTGGCACCGACCGATACCGGGGCGGGGACGAGGCGGCCGGCATCGTCACCCGGCACGCCTTCTCCTTCGGGAGCTCCTACGACCCGGACAACCTGCGCTTCGGGCCGGTCCTCGCCGTGAACGAGGAGCGCCTGGCCCCCGGCGCCGGCTTCGACGAGCACCCGCACAGCCACACCGAGATCGTCACCTGGGTGGTGGAGGGCGAGTTGACGCACAGCGACACGGCCGGGCACACCGGCGTGGTCCGCCCCGGAGACGTGCAGCGGCTGAGCTCCGCCGCCGGGGTGCGGCACGTGGAGCGCAACGACGGCGCGGTCCCGCTGCGGTTCGTGCAGATGTGGCTGGCCCCCGACGACCCGGGCGGCGAGCCCTCCTACGAGGTCGTCCGGGGTCTGCCCGACGGCACGCCGTACGCGCTCCCGGCCGCGGGGGCGCTGCTGCACGTGCTGCGGCCCGGGGCGGGGCAGCGCGCCGCCCTGCCGGACGCGCCGCGGCTGTACGTGCACGTGGTGCGGGGGGACGTCCGGCTGGACGGGGTGGAGCTGGAGCCCGGGGACTCGGCGCGGATCACCGGCGAGGAGGGGCTGTCGGTGCTGCCCGGCTCCCCGGGGGAGCTGCTGGTGTGGGAGTTCGCTTCCTGAGGCGGACGCGCGGGGAGCCGTCCGGCGCGCTCAGCGGGAACGCGTCAGCTCCGCGAGCACTCCGTCCGTGAACGCCGGCCAGGCCTCGACCGCCCAGGGGCCGAAGGCGCGGTCGGTCAGCGCCACGCACGCGACCCGCGCGTCCGGGTCCACCCAGAGGAACGTGCCCGACTGCCCGAAGTGGCCGAAGGTCCGCGGCGAGGACGCCGAACCCGTCCAGTGCGGGGACTTGCCGTCGCGGATCTCGAAGCCCAGCCCCCAGTCGTTGGGGGACTGGTGGCCGTAGCCGGGCAGGACGCCCTTGCGCCCGGGGTGCACCACGGAGACGGCCTCGGCGACCGTGCGCGGGTCGAGAAGTCGCGGCGCCTGCAGCTCGGCGGCGAACCGCACCAGGTCGGCGACGGTGGACACGCCGTCCTTGGCGGGCGAGCCCTCCAGGGTGGTCGACTTCATGCCGAGCGGCTCGAACACGGCCTGGTGCAGGTACTCGGCGAAGGGGATCCCGGTGGCCTTGGCGATGTGGTCGCCCAGCACCTCGAAACCCGCGTTGGAGTAGAGCCGCCGGTCGCCCGCCGCCGCCATCGCGCGGTGCTCGTCGAAGGCCAGGCCACTGGTGTGGGCGAGCAGGTGGCGGACCGTGGAACCCTCCGGGCCGGCCGGCTCGTCGAGCTCGATCGCGCCCTCCTCGTAGGCGACCAGGGCGGCGTACGCGGCGAGCGGCTTGGTCACGGAGGCCAGCGGGAAGCGGTGGTCGACCGGGCCGTGGCTGCCGGCGAGGCCGCCGTCCGCACGTACGACGGCGGCCGCGGCGGTCGGCACCGGCCAGTTCTCGATGGACTCAAGGCTCTGCAGGCTCTCCATGGGGCCGAGCCTACTTGCTTGGAGTGCACTCCAAGGTCCTAGCGTGATCACCATGAACCTGACGGAGACCCGGTACACCATCAGCGAGGTGGCGGCGAGCACCGGCCTGAGCCAGCACACGCTGCGCTGGTACGAGCGGATCGGTCTGATGCCGCACGTCGACCGGTCGCACTCGGGGCAGCGCCGGTTCAGCGACCGGGACCTGCACTGGCTGGCCTTCGTGGGCAAGCTGCGGGCCACCGGGATGTCGGTGGCCGACATGGTCCGGTACGCCGAACTCGTCCGCGAGGGCGAGCACACCTCCGGGGAGCGGCGGGCGCTGCTGGAACGGACCCGCGACGACGTACGGGCGCGGATCGCGGAGCTGACCGACGCGCTCGCCGTGCTGGACAGGAAGATCGGTACGTACGCGGGGAGGAGCTGCGACCGGTGACGGACCGGCCCCGGCCCGGGGGATCAGGCCGGGTCGCCGGCGAAACGGTCCCTCAGGGTCGTGTACTCCTCGTCCGTGAGGAGTCCGGCGCCGTGCAGCTCGCTCAGGTGCCGCATCCGGTCGCCTTCCGCCCCGGGTGCGGGCCGGGCCGAGGCCGCCACCGGCGTACGGACCCGCAGCGCGGCCAGCACCGCCGCCGCGAACGGCAGGGACTCGTGCACCGCCCCGTAGCCGAGGGCGAACACCACCGCCGCCGGGTCCTGGTCCGGTTCGACGGCCGGGTCGGCGTCGTCCGCGCCGTCCCGCAGGCGGAGCCGCAGGTGGCCGCCGGGGTGCTCGGGGGAGCGCCACTCGACCCCGCTCAGCGCGGTCAGCGGGTACTCCCGGTCGCCCGCCTTCCACTTGGCGCTGCTGGCGCCCGTACGGGACCAGCGGAAGGAGACGGCCGAGCCGTCGAAGCAGGCCCGGGCGTCGTACGCCTTGAGCTGGAGCGGCGGTTCCGGCACCTGCACGAGGAAGGAGCCGGCGGGCTCGTCCGCCGGGCCGAGCGCGGGGCGCACCGCCTCGGCCACCGAGGCGGCGAGCGGCCCGCGGTCCCCGGGCAGCACCAGGCGGTACGGATCGCAGGCGTCCTTGAGCTGTCCCGCGGCAGTCTCCATCAGCGGGTCGGCGCCCGGTCGCGGCGCGGCCCGCAGGACGACGGTGTCCCGCTTGCCAGGGGTCAGGGTCAGCCCGCCCAGTGCCTCGTACGGCACGCGGCGCTGCCCCAGCGCGTTCCACAGCCGTGGTGCCCTGATCCCCCGTTCGAAGCGGATGAGCACCGAGTCCGATTCGAACTCCCAGACGGCGTGGTTTCCGGCCAGTACGTCACCCATGCGGCTCATCGTAAGGGGCGTCGGCCCTGACGTCCCCCTTGCTGCGGGGACCGGATTCCTGGGGTTTGTGTGGTCTGAGGCGGCCTCGGACCGGTTATGTCCCGGTAATCCCGTCGAGGCATGCCGGATCTTCCGGTGCGCACGCCACGGAACCGAACGACCCGGTTCCGATTTTCCCGAAGTTGTCCAGCGAGGCGGTCCCTGGCTCGAAATAGCCGGTGTGGCCGCCGGCGCCGGCCGACGACAGCCGCCGCGCGCCGAACCCGTCGGACATGGGATCCGCGCCGTGTCCCAGTCCGCCGAACTCCAGGTGCGGTACGTCGGCGATCCAGTCGCCGGGGTCCCGTACGGCCCAGACGCGGGCGGCGGTGCCGAGTTCGGCGGCGTTGGCGGCGCGCATTCCGGGGCTGCCGGCCACCACGATGTCGGTCACCCGCTGCGGCAGTGCGGCCGAGGCCACCCCGCAGACCACGGAGCCGTAGCTGTGGCAGAACAGGGCGGTGGTCGCGTCGGCGGGCAGGGCCGAGGCCAGGGATTCCAGCCGGGCGGCGCCCTCGACGGCGAGCCTGCCGGTGGCCGCGTCCATGCCGACCCCGGTGGGGGCCGTGTAGTCGGCCCAGGCGATCACCGCGCTGGGCAGCCCGGGTGCGGCGGCGCGCTGGGCGGCGTAGAGGGATCCGGCCATGCCCACGGGGGCGGACCACTGGCGGGCGGTCCGCTCGAACGTGAGCAGGTCGGTGTCGACGCCCGGCACGATCACGGAGATCCGGCGGGCCTCGTCGAGGTCCCCGAAGACCTCCGCGGCCCGGCCGCCGGCCGTGGGGTCGAAGGCGAGGATCTGCCGTCCCGGTTCGAGCATCGAGGCGAACCGGTGGGCCCGGCGTCCCGCTTCGGTGCGGCCGGCGGGGCTGAGGCGGACGTCGGCAGAACGCGCCCGTTCGACCTCGCGCGCCTCGGCGAGGGAATGCCGGTTGGCCCGGTAGCGGACGCGGGCGGGCACCCCGTCGAGGTTGCCCACGACCAGCGGGTACTCCTCGGCCAGCCGGGCCCGCTGCCCCGCGTCCAGGTTGGCGAAGAACCGGGCGACGGTGTGCACGGGGGAGCCCGCGGGCGGCACCGGGAGGCCGTCGACGCGGGCGTCGGCCCAGGCGGCCAGGGCGGCGGCGCGCGGGCTGACCCCGGTGTCGGGGCGGTGCACGGTGGTCCACCCGGTGGTCGCCAGCATGACGAACACCACCGCGAGCGCCAGGAGGGCGCGGAGGGCGGCGGGGGAGGCGGACTGACCGGGGAGGGCGGGGAGAGCGGGGAGGGCGGGGCGGCCGGGCGTGTTCACTGCGAAACAGGGTAGGAGACGGGATCCGGCCAGAACCGCAGGGGTGACCGGGTTCACGGCCGTTCGCCGCAGGCAGGGGCACCCGATCGGGCGACCGGCGGCCGGCCAGGCGGTCCGGACCCGGCCCGAACGCGCCCGGCGCCCGCCCGTGCGGGGCCCGGAGCCGAGCCCCCGTCAGGCCGCGCCGGGGCCCGGCCGGTTCCGGTGCGAGGGCCAGTCGTCGGCCAGGGCCGGGCCGATCTGGTCGAGGTAGTCCTCGGTCATCCGGCGGATGGCGGCGACGCTGGAGTCCTCGCCCTGGCACCACAGCCGTCCGGTGAGCCGCATCACCCCGGAGAACGCGGCCACCGCCACCCGCGGCCGCGGGTCGGCGTCCACGTCGAGGCCCTCGCGCTCCGCGACCAGCCCGGCGATCAGGTCCTCCAGCTCCGTGGAGCGGCGCAGATGGACCGCCAGCAGTGCCGGGGTGGACTCGATCACCCGGTACGTCCGCATGTAGAGGTCGACCGGAACCACCTCGGCGATGGCCTCGCCGACGGTGTCCCAGGAGCTCAGCACCGCGTTCCGCAGGGCCTCCAGGGGGCCCTCGCCGGCGGGCCGGGCCCGCAGTGCCGCCATGAAGTGCGACTCCACGAGGTCCTGTACGGCGAACGCGGCCTCCTCCTTGTTGGCGAAGTAGCGGAAGAAGGTGCGCTGGGAGACCTTCACGGCCTCCGTGATCTCGTCGACGGTCGTCTCTTCGTAGCCCTGCGAGGTGAACAGCAGGAGGGCGGCGCGCAGCAGCGCGTCCCGGGTGCGCCGCTTCTTCCGTTCGCGCAGACCGGCCGCGGGTGCCGGCGCGGGCCGCTGGTCGGTGATCAACCGGACGGGGTCCTCTCTGGGCCTGGACGGATGGGGGTGGGGCAGGGCAGGTCGGGTGGGGCAGGTCGGTCAGGGTACCTGTGACGCACACGACAGACCCGGCCCGTTAAGCCGTTTGAGAACTGTCAGCCGCTGTCACTAGCCTGTTCGCATGACTAGTCAGATCAGCGTCGGCGACCGGGTGCCCGAGAAGGTTCCGGGGCCGGGGCCGGACCGGGGGCCGGCCGCGACCGGTCTGCGCGGCCATCCCTGGCTCACCCTGTTCGCCGTGGCCATCGGCGTCATGATGGTCACCCTCGACGGCACCATCGTCGCCGTCGCCAACCCCGCCATCCAGAAGGACCTGGGCGCCACCCTCGCCGAGGTCCAGTGGATCACCAACGGCTACCTGCTCGCCCTGGCCGTCTCCCTGATCACCGCCGGCAAACTCGGCGACCGGTTCGGCCACCGGCAGACCTTCCTCATCGGCATCGCCGGCTTCGCGGCCTCCTCGGCCGCCATCGGCCTGGCGGGCAGCGTCGAGCTGGTCATCGGCTTCCGCGTCGCCCAGGGCCTGTTCGGCGCCCTGCTGATGCCGGCCGCGCTCGGCCTGCTCCGGGCCACCTTCCCGGCGGAGAAGCTCAACATGGCCATCGGCATCTGGGGCATGGTCATCGGCGCGTCCACCGCCGCCGGCCCGATCGTCGGCGGCCTGCTGGTCGAGCACGTCAGCTGGCAGTCGGTGTTCTTCATCAACATCCCGGTCGGCGTGGTCGCCCTGGCCTTCGGGCTGGTCATCCTGCTCGACCACCGTGCCGAGAACGCCCCCCGCTCCTTCGACCTGCTCGGTGTCCTGCTGCTCTCCGGCGGCATGTTCTCCCTGGTCTGGGCCCTCATCAAGGCCGCCGAATGGGGCTGGGGAGACAACCGGACGCTGCTGTTCCTCGGCGCCGCCCTGTTCTGCTTCGCGCTGTTCGCGTTCTGGGAGACGCGGGTCCGTGAACCGCTGATCCCGCTGGGCATGTTCCGCTCCCTGCCGCTGTCCGCCGGCACGGTGCTGATGGTGCTGATGGCCTTCGCCTTCATGGGCGGCCTGTTCTTCGTCACCTTCTACCTGCAGAACGTGCACGGCATGAGCCCGGTCGACAGCGGCCTGCACCTGCTGCCGCTCACCGGAATGATGATCGTCGGCTCCCCGCTCGCCGGCGCCGCGATCACCAAGGCGGGCCCGCGGATCCCGCTCGTCCTCGGCATGGTCGCCACCGCCACCGCCTGCTTCGGCATGGCCCGGCTCACCCCGGACACCGGCACCCTGACCATGTCGCTGTGGTTCGCCCTCCTCGGCCTCGGCCTCGCCCCCGTCATGGTCGGCGCCACCGAGGTCATCGTCGGCAACGCCCCGCTGGAACTGTCCGGCGTGGCCGGCGGCCTCCAGCAGGCCGCCATGCAGGTCGGCGGCAGCCTCGGCACCGCGGTGCTCGGCGCGGTCATGGCGAGCAAGGTCACTCACTCGTTCGGGGACAACTGGGCCGGGGCCGGACTGCCGCCGCTCACCCCCGAGCAGCTGGAGACGGCGGAGCGCGGCGTCCAGGTCGGGATCGCGCCGGTGCCGCCGGAGGCGCCGCCGCAGGTCGCGCAGACCATCTCCGCCGTCGCCCACGACACCTTCGTCTCGGGCATGAGCACCGCGTTCACCGTGGCCGGAGCCGTCGCCGTGCTCGCCGCGGTGGTCGCCTGCTTCACCAAGCGCGGCGAGAACGCGGCGGCCGGGGCGGGCGCCGCACACGTCTGACCGTCCCCGTCGCCCCCGCGCCGGGACGACCGCTCCGGCGGTCAACTCCGTACGCGCGACAGCCCCGCCGGCGAACTCCGGCGGGGCTGTCACCTATCCGGGCGGTCCTGCCCGCGCGGTCTTCCGCCCGGCCGTCGCCGCAGGTCAGCGTGGGGGTGCGGCGATCCGTACGGGCCCGTCGGCCGCCCAGGCCACCCGTACGGGCGGTTCGCCGCCAGGGGAGTTGATCGCAATGCGCACGAATTCCACGGTCCTCGCAGCCGCGGTACTGGCCGCCACCGCCCTCATCCCGTCGGCCGGCCCGGCCGCGCACGCGGCGCCCGCCTCGCTCGGGAACTGCGCGGCCGGCCAGCTGTGCCTGTGGGCCAAGCCCGGCTTCACGGGCGGCCGGCAGTTGCACGAGCTCAGCGGACTCGACGTCGACAGCTGCGTCCCGCTCCCGGCGGGCCGGACCGCGCAGGCCCTCGCCAACCGCACCGGCCGGCCGGTGACCACCTACCAGTCGGCGGAGTGCGCCGAGACCGGAGAGTTCCAGACCTACCCCGGCGACGGCGTCTGGCTGCCCCAGTCGCCGTACCAGGTGCGGGCGTTCAAGGTGTGGGAGACGTAGAGCCGGGACAGGCGGCCGGGGCGGCGGGGGCCGGGGCGGGGACCAGCGGGGCGGCGGGGGCCGGCGGCCCGGGTATCCGGTCCACCGCCTCCGGGCCGCCGCCCAGGCGGGCCACCTCCGCGCGGAGCACCCGCACCTCGTCCCGGAGCTCCCGGATCGCCGCCAGCTGCTCCCGCTCCACCCGGTCGTCCCGCTCGAAGCGGGAGATGAACCACGCCGCGATGTTGGCCGTGACCACACCCAGAAGGGCGATTCCGGACAGCATCAGCCCCACCGCCAGGGCCCGGCCGAGGCCGGTGGTCGGCGAGTGGTCGCCGTACCCCACCGTGGTCATGGTGGTGAACGACCACCACACCGCGTCGCCCAGGGTCTTGATGTTGCCGTCCGGAGCATCCCGTTCCACGCTCAGCACGGCCAGCGAGCCGAACATCAGCAGCCCGACCACCGCCCCCGCCACATAGGTGGTCAGCCTGATCTGCGGCGCCATCCGGGCCCGCCGGCCCACCAGCAGCAGCGTGGCCACCAGCCGCAGCAGCCGCAGCGGCTGCACCAGCGGCAGCAGCACCGCCGCCAGGTCCAGCCAGTGCGTCCGGACGAACAGCCGCCGGTCCCGCGTCAGCGCCAGCCGCACCAGGTAGTCCACGGCGAAGGCGCCCCACACCAGCCACTCGGTCCACAGACAGGCGCCGTGCACCCAGGCCGCCGCGTCCGGGGCCACGATCGGCACCGCGTACGCCACGGCGAAGAGCACCGCCAGGGCCAGCAACGGGTTCTGCGTGCGCCGCTCCCAGCGGACCTGCGCGGACTGTTCCTTCATGCCGAGCATCGTAAGGAACGCGTAAGGGGCGCCCGGACCGAGGTCCCGGCGCCCCCGCACCCCGACGGGGTACCGGCTACGCGTCGCCGCCCGCCGGACCCGGGTCGGCCGCGGCCACGTCCAGCAGCTGGTAGCGGTCGACGGCCTGCTTCAGCACCGACCGGTCCACCTTCCCGGCCTTCGCCAGCTCCGTCAGCACCGCCAGCACCACCGACTGCGCGTCGATGTGGAAGAACCGGCGGGCCGCGCCCCGGGTGTCCGCGAAGCCGAAGCCGTCCGCGCCCAGCGAGGTGTAGGCACCCGGCACCCAGCGCGAGATCTGGTCCGGGACGCTCCGCATCCAGTCGGAGACCGCCACGAACGGGCCCTCGGCACCGGACAGCTTCCGCGTCAGGTACGGGACGCGCTGCTCCTCCTCCGGGTGCAGCAGGTTGAACTCCTCGACCTCCACGGCCTCACGGCGCAGCTCGTTCCAGGAGGTCGCCGACCACACGTCCGCCCTGACGTTCCACTCGGCCGCCAGGATCCGCTGGGCCTCCAGCGCCCACGGCACCGCCACGCCCGAGGCCAGGATCTGCGCCGGGACGGAGCCGTCCGACCCCGGGGCGATCCGGTGGATGCCCTTGAGGATGCCGTCCACGTCCACGTCGGCCGGCTCGGCCGGGTGCTGGATCGGCTCGTTGTAGACGGTCAGGTAGTAGAAGACGTCCTCCGCCTCCGGCCCGTACATCCGGCGCAGACCGTCCTTGACGATGTGCGCGATCTCGTAGCCGTAGGCCGGGTCGTACGCGACGCAGCCCGGGTTGGTCGAGGCCAGCAGCTGGGAGTGGCCGTCCGCGTGCTGGAGGCCCTCACCCGTCAGGGTGGTCCGGCCGGCCGTCGCGCCGAGCACGAAGCCGCGGGCCAGCTGGTCGGCCATCTGCCAGAACTGGTCACCCGTGCGCTGGAAACCGAACATCGAGTAGAAGACGTAGACCGGGATCAGCGGCTCGCCGTGCGTCGCGTACGCCGAACCCGCCGCGATCAGCGAGGCCGTGCAGCCCGCCTCGGAGATGCCGTCGTGCAGCATCTGGCCGCTCGGCGACTCCTTGTAGGCGAGCAGCAGCTCCCGGTCGACCGCCTCGTACTGCTGGCCCAGCGGGTTGTAGATCTTGGCGCTCGGGAAGAACGCGTCCATGCCGAAGGTGCGGTACTCGTCCGGCGCGATCAGCACGAACCGCTTGCCGATCTCCTTGTCCCGCATGAGGTCCTTCAGGATGCGGACGAAGGCCATCGTCGTGGCGATCGACTGGTGCCCGGACCCCTTCCTGGCGGCCGCGTAGGTCTTGTCGTCCGGCAGCTGCAGCGGCTTGGCGCGCACCACCCGGGTCGGCACGTACCCGCCCAGCGCGCTGCGCCGGTCGTGCATGTACTGGATCTCCTCGGAGTCCCGGCCGGGGTGGTAGTACGGCGGGAGGCCGCTCTCCAGCTGCGCGTCGGTGATCGGGATGTGCAGCCGGTCGCGGAAGCCCTTGAGGTCGTCGACCGTCAGCTTCTTCATCTGGTGGGTCGCGTTGCGGCCCTCGAAGTTCGGGCCCAGGGTCCAGCCCTTGATGGTGTGCGCCAGGATCACCGTCGGCTGGCCCTTGTGGGCCTTGGCCGCGGCGTAGGCCGCGTAGATCTTCTTGTGGTCGTGGCCGCCGCGGCCCAGGTGGAGCAGCTGCTGGTCGGACATGTTCTCGACCATCGCGCGCAACCGGTGGTCGTCGCCGAAGAAGTGCTGCCGGATGTAGCCGCCGGTCTCCGTCGCGTACGTCTGGAACTGGCCGTCGGGCGTGGAGTTCATCTTGTTGACGAGGATGCCGTCGCGGTCCTGCGCCAGCAGCGGGTCCCAGGACCGGTCCCAGATCAGCTTGATGACGTTCCAGCCGGCACCCCGGAAGACCGACTCCAGCTCCTGGATGATCTTGCCGTTGCCGCGCACCGGGCCGTCGAGCCGCTGCAGGTTGCAGTTGACCACGAAGGTCAGGTTGTCCAGGCCCTCGCGGGCGGCCAGGGTGAGCTGCCCGAGGGACTCGGGTTCGTCCATCTCGCCGTCGCCGAGGTACGCCCAGACGTGTGACTTGGAGGTGTCCGCGATCCCGCGCGCCTCCATGTAGCGGTTCATCCGCGCCTGGTAGATCGCGCCGATCGGGCCCAGGCCCATGGAGACGGTCGGGAACTCCCAGAAGTCCGGCATCAGCCGCGGGTGGGGGTAGCTGGACAGGCCGTAGGGGGCCTTCGACTTCTCCTGGCGGAAGGCGTCGAGCTGCTGCTCGGAGAGCCGGTCGAGCAGGTAGGCGCGGGCGTACACGCCGGGGGAGGCGTGGCCCTGGAAGAAGATCTGGTCGCCGCCGTCGCCCTCGTCCTTGCCCCGGAAGAAGTGGTTGAAGCCCACGTCGTAGAGGGAGGCGGAGGAGGCGAAGGTGGCGATGTGGCCGCCCACGCCGATGCCCGGGCGCTGGGCCCGGGAGACCATCACGGCCGCGTTCCATCGGGTGGCGTTGAGGACCTTCCGCTCGATCTCCTCGTTGCCGGGGAAGAAGGGCTCGTCCTTGGTGGCGATGGTGTTGACGTAGTCCGTGCTGCGCATCTCCGGCACGGCCACGCGCTTCTCGCGGGCCCGCTCGATCAGCCGCAGCATCAGGTAGCGGGCACGCTCGCGTCCCCGCTCGTCGACGGCGGCGTCCAGGGAGTCGAGCCACTCCCGGGTCTCCTCCGGATCGAAGTCCGGGACCTGGCTCGGCAGGCCGCCAATGATGATCGGGTTGCGATCGGATGCGGAAGCCACGCTGTTCCTTCGCTGTCGGGGGAGTCGTGCCCGTCAGGCACACCGCTCCCATCGTGTACCGCCAGGCCCAGATCGTCACCTTTACCGCTAGGTAACCACCGGAAGTTCCGGGGATTGTGTCGGGTACCGGGGGCGCGGTGGACCAAATCGCCACCTTACGCCCATGTCGATCAGTGCGTCCGCAAGGACGTTCGTCCCTCGAACAGGTGCGAAAATCCCCATGCAGTGCCGAATGCGGTCCAATGGTGTGGGATGGGTCACGACAGTACGTCGAGACTGCGGCGAGACGGCCGCAATCGTCACCGTTTCGACGGTCTCGGCGGCCGGGTACTTGCGCGATCCGCCGAGCCCGTGTGGACTACGCCCAATGCTGCGCGTACGCGCGCGGCCCGAAGTACTTTTCCCGAACATGAGCAGGAGGCAACCCGTGAGCGCGACCGCGGACCACGCGGAGACCAGCCTGGCCGCCCGGCTGGGTTTCCAGTCCGACCAGGTGGTCCAGGAGATCGGCTACGACGACGACGTCGATCAGGAATTCCGCGAGGCCATTGAGAACCACACCGGCAACGACCTCGAGGACGAGGAGTTCGACGATGTGGCCGACGCCGTGGTGCTGTGGTTCCGCGAGGACGACGGCGATCTGACGGATGCGCTGGTCGACGCCACCGAGCTGGTCGAGGACAACGCCCTGATCCTGCTGCTGACGCCGAAGACCGGTCGCCCCGGCTACGTCGAGGCCAGCGACATCAGCGAGGCCGCCCAGACCGCCGGCCTGTCGCAGACCAAGAGCGTCAGCGTCGGCAAGGAATGGCTCGCCAGCCGCCTGATGACGCCGAAGGCCGCGAAGTCCAAGCGCTGAGCCGTCCCGCAGCCGAGCGGACGGGCCCCCGCCGACCACCGTCGGCGGGGGCCCGTCCGCGTTCCGGCCCGGATAGGGTTGGGTCTGCTGCCCGCCCGAACGGACCGATGAAGGGATGCGAGAGATGGCGATCGAGGTCGGCGACAAGGCCCCGGACTTCGAACTCAAGGACAACCACGGCGCGACCGTGCGGCTGTCCGACTTCCGCGGCGAGAAGGCCGTCGTCCTGCTCTTCTACCCGTTCGCCTTCACCGGCGTGTGCACCGGCGAGCTCTGCGCGCTCCGCGACCAGCTGCCGCGCTTCCAGAACGACGACGTCCAGCTGCTGGCCGTGTCCAACGACTCGGTGCCCACCCTGCGCGTCTTCGCCGACCAGGAGGGCCTGGACTACCCCCTGCTGTCGGACTTCTGGCCGCACGGCGAGACCTCCCGCGCCTACGGCGTGTTCGACGAGGAGAAGGGCTGCGCGGTGCGCGGCACGTTCGTCATCGACAAGGACGGCGTCGTCCGCTGGACCGTCGTCAACGGCCTGGCCGACGCCCGTGACCTGAACGAGTACGTCAAGGCCCTCGACAGCCTCTGAGCCGGACCGTTCAAATGTCCCGTACGGGACGGGAACCCGTCACTAGGATCCAACCGTTGATCCGGTAGCAACCGCACGACGGGGCACCGCCCCACACAGAACCCTATGGAGGACCCGTGGGAGTCAGCCTCAGCAAGGGCGGCAACGTCTCGCTGACCAAGGCCGCCCCCAACCTGACGGCGGTCATCGTCGGTCTGGGCTGGGACGCTCGCACCACCACCGGCACCGAGTTCGACCTCGACGCCAGTGCCCTGCTCACCAACGACCAGGGCAAGGTCGCCATCGACGGCAACTTCGTGTTCTTCAACAACCTCAAGAGCCCGGACGGCTCCGTCGAGCACACCGGCGACAACCTCACCGGTGAGGGCGAGGGTGACGACGAGCAGATCAAGGTGAACCTGGCCGGCGTCCCGGCCGAGGTGCACCGCATCGTCTTCCCGGTGTCGATCTACGACGCCGAGTCCCGCCAGCAGAGCTTCGGCCAGGTCCGCAACGCGTTCATCCGCGTCGTCAACCAGGCGGACAACACCGAGCTCGCCCGGTACGACCTGTCCGAGGACGCCTCGACCGAGACCGCCATGGTCTTCGGCGAGCTGTACCGCAACGGCGCGGAGTGGAAGTTCCGCGCCATCGGCCAGGGGTACGCCTCCGGCCTGCGCGGGATCGCCCAGGACTTCGGCGTCAACGTCTGAGTCCGCCAGCAGTCCCCTCGTCCGGCGCCGTGCACTGACCGTGTACGGCGCCGGACGCGCTTCGCCACCACCTCACGTCGTCCGGGGAGGACCACGACACATGGGCGTCACACTCGCCAAGGGGGGCAACGTCTCCCTCTCCAAGGCCGCACCGAACCTGACCCGGATCCTGGTCGGTCTCGGCTGGGACGCGCGCTCCACCACGGGGGCGGACTTCGACCTCGACGCCAGCGCGCTGCTGTGCAACGCCGGCCGGGTGCTCGGAGACCAGTACTTCGTCTTCTACAACAACCTCAAGAGCCCCGAGGGCTCCGTGGAGCACACCGGCGACAACCTGACCGGTGAGGGCGACGGCGACGACGAGTCGATCATCGTCGACCTGACGCAGGTCCCCGCCGAGGTCGACCGGATCGTCTTCCCGGTCTCCATCCACGACGCGGACGCCCGCCGGCAGACCTTCGGCCAGGTCACCAATGCGTTCATCCGCGTGGTCAACCAGGCCGACGGTCAGGAACTCGCCCGCTACGACCTGTCGGAGGACGCCTCCACCGAAACGGCGATGATCTTCGGCGAGGTCTACCGGTACGGCGGCGAATGGAAGTTCCGCGCGGTCGGACAGGGGTACGCGTCGGGGCTTCGGGGCATCGCTCTAGACTTCGGGGTCAACGTTTCGTAAAGCCGTACAAGAGCATGGGGTGCCAGTGGTTCTGAAAACCTTCGGCTGGTCGTTCGCCATCACGGCGCTCGGCCTCGCCTTCGCCGCCTGGCAGTGGGGGTGGGAGGCGTTCGGGGTCGTACTGATCCTGTCGATCCTCGAAATTTCGCTGTCCTTCGACAACGCGGTCGTCAACGCCGGAATCCTGAAGAAGATGAATGCCTTCTGGCAGAAGATCTTCCTCACCATCGGCATCCTGGTCGCGGTCTTCGGCATGCGGCTGGTGTTCCCCGTGGCCATCGTCGCGATCAGCGCGAGCGTCGGCCCGATCGAGGCGGTCCAGCTCGCTCTGGACGAGCCCGAGCGGTACGAGGCGCTGGTCACGGACGCCCACCCGGCGATCGCCGCCTTCGGTGGCATGTTCCTGTTGATGATCTTCCTCGACTTCGTCTTCGAGGAGCGCGAGCACAAGTGGCTGGCGTGGCTGGAGCGGCCGCTGGCCAAGCTCGGCAAGGTCGACATGCTCTCGGTCTGCGTCGCGCTGATCGCGCTGCTGGTCTCCGCGATGACCTTCGCGACCAACGCCCACACCAGCACCGGCCACGCGGACAAGTCCGCCACCGTGCTGCTGGCCGGCGTCGCGGGTCTGATCACCTACCTGATCGTCGGCGGCCTCTCCTCCTACTTCGAGAACAAGCTCGAAGAGGAAGAGGAGCGCGAGCACGAGGAGGAGGAGAAGGCCAAGGCGGCCGGCAAGCCGGTCTCCGCCGTGGGCCTGGCCGGCAAGGCCGCGTTCTTCCTCTTCCTCTACCTGGAGGTCCTCGACGCCTCCTTCTCCTTCGACGGCGTGATCGGCGCCTTCGCCATCACCAACCACATCTTCTGGATGGCCCTCGGCCTCGGCATCGGCGCCATGTACGTCCGGTCGCTCACGGTCTACCTGGTCCGCCAGGGCACCCTGGACGACTACGTCTACCTGGAGCACGGCGCCCACTACGCCATCGGAGCCCTCGCCCTCATCCTGCTCGTCACCATCGAGCACGAGATCAGCGAGCTCATCACCGGCACCATCGGCGTGATCCTGATCGCCGCCTCCTTCCTGTCCTCGGTCCGCCGCAACAAGCGGATGGAGCTGGAGGAGACAGCGGGGTCCGGCGCCAAGGCATGACCCCCGCGCACATGCGGAACCATTGACAGGGGTGGCCGTCCGGCCGCCCCTGTCGGTGTTTCGTGCGGGGCACCCCGAGTGCCCCGGTGGTGGGGGAGAGGGAAATGGGGTTCTTCGACGGGCTCATGGGCGGGCGCGCGGCACAGTTCCAGTCGGGCAGTGCCTCGTCCAACGCGATCGAGCTGACCAAGCGGCATCCGACGGTGTCGCTGAGCAAACAGGGCGCCGTCAACGGCAACCTGCGGGTCAACCTGTCCTGGCGGATGCGCACCTCCGACTTCGGCGGACGCTCCCGCCAGAGCGGCAGGCTGCTCCGGCACCCCTCCAAGCTCTTCAAGCCGGAGATCGTCCAGGCCCACACCCAGGGCGTGGTCAACGTCGACCTCGACATGGGCTGCCTCTACGAGCTCGCCGACGGCAGCCGCGGCGTCGTCCAGCCCCTGGGCAACCTGCTCGGCGACCTCAACGACCCGCCGTACGTCAAGCTCAGCGGCGACGACCGGTTCGGCTCGCCCTCCGGGGAGACCCTCTACGTCAACCTCGACCACGCCGACGAGATCAAGCGGCTGCTGGTCTTCGTCTACATCTACGACCAGACCCCGGCCTTCGACCGCACCCACGCCGTGGTCACCCTCTACCCGACCACCGGCCCACGGATCGAGATCGCCCTCGACGAACGGGCCCCGGAGGCCCGCAGCTGTGCCGTGCTCTCGCTGGAGAACGTCAAGGGGGAGCTGGTCGTCCGCCGCGAGGTCCGGTTCGTGTACGGGTTCCAGGCCGAGCTGGACCGGCTGTACGGCTGGGGCATGCAGTGGGGCCGCGGCTACAAGACCGCCAAGGGCTGAGCCGCGCCCGGGGGCCTGCCACGGCCGGGGACGTGCCCCGGCCGTGGCGGGCCGCTCCGTACGGCGGCGGGTTCAGCGGCGCAGGAACTGCGGCCCCTGCAGCGGCAGCCGGAAACCCGGGTCCGAGGCCGCACCGGGCGACACCGGCTGCGGGTAGCCGTACGCGGGCTGCGCGGCCGGCGGGGCCTGGGTCTGCGGCGCGGGCGGGTCCTGCGGCACCGGCGGGTGGGCCGGGAACGCCGGGCGGGCCGGCCCCATGGCGGCGGTCGCCTCGTCCGACGCGGGCGTCGCCGCCCCCGGCGCCCCGGCCGGCTCCTCGGCGCTCTCGTCCACCGAGATCCCGTGGTCGGTGGCCAGCCCCACCAGGCCGTTCGAATACCCCTCGCCGAGCGCCCGGAACTTCCACCCCTCGCCGCGGCGGTAGAGCTCACCGCAGATCAGGGCCGTCTCCGCGCCGGTCTCGGGCCGTACGTCGAAGTACGCGAGCGGTTCGCCGCCGCCCGCGCCCGTGGCGTCGTACAGCAGGATCCGCAGGTCCCGGACCTTCTCGAAGGGCACGTCCTCGGCCGAGGCCACGACCAGGATCCGGTCCACCGCCGGGGTGACCGACCCCAGGTCGGCCTGGACCGCGTCCGTGACCGCCTCGCCGAGCTGCTTCTTGCCCAGGCGCCAGACCGCGCCCGACGGGTGCCGGGGCTGGTTGTAGAAGACGAAGTCCTCGTCGGAACGCACCCGCCCGTCCGGGCCGACCAGCAGCGCCGAGGCGTCCACGTCCGGAACACCGGGCCCGTTGGTCCAGCGCAGCACCGCCCGGACCGCCGAGGCGGTCACCGGGATGTTCGAGCCCTTCTGCATCGCGTGCGTCATGCCGGTCATCCTGCCCTCCCGGGGCTGACCGGGACAATGCGGCCCCCCGTAGTACGCCCCTCGACGTGCCGGAAGGCTTGTCCGCGGAGCGCGACCTCGGCATGGTGCAAAGGGTTACCTGGATTTCATGTGCTCGCGGAACTCTGGAATCTCATTCGTACGTACTATTACCGGCCACGCCAGTTGGGCCGCCGAGGCAGTACGGGGGAAGCACATGCGTCATTTCGGGCACATATCGCCCGCCGCCCGCGAGGGTCTCTTCCACCGGGAGCCGGTCGAATTCACCGTCGACTCGCCGGCGCGCATCCTCGCGGCCGCCCTCGGCGCCACCCTCTACAGCCCCGCCACGCGGCCCCGGCTCGCCGCCGACATCCGCAAGCAGGCCGCCCGAGGAGTCGTGTCCATGGTGCTCTGCCTGGAGGATTCCATCGGGGACGCCGAGGTCGCGGGCGGTGAGGAGAACCTCGTCCGCCAGTTCGCCGAGCTCGACGCCGAAGCCGCGGCGGACGGCGCGGAACTCCCGCTGCTGTTCGTCCGCGTCCGTACTCCGGAACAGATTCCCGACCTCACGGCCCGGCTCGGAGCCTCCGCCCGCAGACTGGCCGGATTCGTGCTTCCCAAGTTCACCGAGGCGCGTGGTAACGCCTTCCTCGAAGCGTTCGGCGAAGCCGACGGGACGGCCGGCCGGAAGCTCTACGCCATGCCGGTCCTCGAATCCCCCGAACTGCTGCACCTGGAGACCCGGGCCGAGGCCCTCGCGGGCATCTCCCGCACGGTCGACAAGTACCGCGACCGGGTCCTCGCCCTGCGCCTGGGCGTCACCGACTTCTGCTCCGCGTACGGACTGCGCCGCACCCCCGACATGACGGCGTACGACGTCCAGATCGTCGCCGGTGTGATCGCCGACGTGGTCAACGTCCTCAGCCGCGCCGACGGCACCGGGTTCACCGTCACCGGCCCGGTCTGGGAGTACTTCCGCCACCAGGAACGCAAGTTCAAGCCCCAGCTGCGCCGCAGCCCCTTCCTGGACGGCCAGGCCGAGGAGCTGCGCACCGCGCTCATCGAACACGACCTGGACGGCCTGCTCCGCGAGATCGAACTCGACCGGGCCAACGGACTGCTGGGCAAGACCTGCATCCACCCCGCGCACACCACCCCGGTGCACGCCCTCTCGGTGGTCTCCCACGAGGAGTTCAGCGACGCCGAGGACATCCTGCGACCCGACCGGGACGGCGGCGGGGTGCTGCGCTCCGCCTACACGAACAAGATGAACGAGGTGAAGCCACACCGGGCCTGGGCCGAGCGCACCATGCTCCGCGCCGAGGTCTTCGGGGTGGCCAGGGAGGAGGTCGGCTTCGTCGACCTCCTGACGGCGGGACTCCAGATCCGGTGACGGCCGCGACGACGAGGAAGGACGAGACGATCGACGAGGTGTGGTCGGGCACGTGGGTGGCGGACCGGCTGGGCATAGCCCTGTCCGGGCCGGCACCGGCCGACGGGCGGGACGGCGGGCGGGAGGACGGCGGTCCGGACGACGGGCTGGACGGCGGTCACGGGCGGGACGGCGGTGCGGGCCGCGGTGACGGAGCCGTCGGCCCGTCCGGCCCGTCCGGCCTGTCCGGCCTGTCCGGCCTGTCCGGCCCGTCCGGGCTGCGCGGGCTGCTCGGGCTGGCGCTGCGGCGCAACCCCAAGCGGGCCCACCTGCTGGTCTCCAACGTCCTGGGCAAACACGTCCCCCAGTCCCCGTCGGTCGTCCACGCGGCCGGTCACGGACTCGGCGTGCGGGTGCGCGCCCTGCTCGGCGCCGAAGCCGCCGCGTCCGCCGTGGTCCTCGGCTACGCGGAGACCGCCACCGGCCTCGGGCACAGCGTCGCCGACGGCCTCGCCGTCGCCCCCTACCTGCACTCCACCCGGCGCCCGGTGCCCGGGGTCGCCACGGCCGGCGGCTTCGAGGAGTCCCACTCGCACGCCACCTCGCACCTGCTGCTGCCCGAGGACCCGGAGCTGCTGGCCGGCACCGGCCCGCTGGTCCTGGTCGACGACGAGTTCTCCACCGGCAACACCGTCCTCAACACCATCCGCGACCTGCACGCCCGCCACCCCCGCGACCACTACGTGGTCGTCGCCCTGGTCGACATGCGCTCCCCGGCGGACCGCGACCGGCTCACCGCCTTCACGGCGGAGCTAGGCGCCCGCGTCGACCTGATCGCCCTGGCCTCCGGCACGGTCACCCTGCCCGACGGCGTCCTGGAACGCGGCCGCGCCCTCGTCGCCGAGCACGAGGCCCGGGCCGCCGGGCACACCCCGGGCCCGGCCGCCTCCGACCCCGCCCCGGCCGCCGGCCCCTCCGCCGGCCCCCGTCCCGTCCGGCGCGTGGCCCTCGACTGGCCCGCCGGCGTACCCGACGGCGGCCGCCACGGCTTCACCGCCGGGCACCGGGCCCGGCTCGACGCCGCCCTGCCCCGGCTCGGCGCGCAGCTCGCCGCCGCTCTCGGGCCCCGGCCGGGCAGGGTGCTCGTACTCGGCAACGAGGAGCTGATGTACGCCCCGCTGCGGCTCGCCGCCGCCCTGGAGAGCAGCGGCGCCGCCGAGGAGGTGCGGTTCTCCACCACCACCCGCTCCCCGGTGCTCGCCGTCGACGACCCCGGCTACGCCATCCGCACCCGCCTGGTGTTCCCCGCCCACGACGACCCCGCCGACGGACCGGGCGACCGGTACGCCTACAACGTCGCCGGGGCCGGCTTCGACGCCGTCGTCGCCGTCGTGGACTCGGCCGGCGACACCCCCGCGCTGCACGGCCCCGACGGGCTGCTGGCCCGGCTCGCCCCGCACACCGGCCGGGTGCTGCTCGCCGTGATCCCCTCGTACGTACCTCCGTACGCCACCGACCGGCAGGAGCCGAACACCATGCTGCCCGAGCCGCTCCGCGGCCCCGCCTTCTCCTCCTACGCCCCCGAAGACGTCGGCTGGCTGCTCCAGGACCTCTCCGGCGTCACCCTGGAGGCCCCGACGGAGGAACGCGAGGAGGCCATCCAGGCGGGCGGCGCGCACTACGCCGAGTCGCTCCCGGTGGAGTACCAGCCCAGCCCGCAGTACCAGGAGCTGTACCGGACGGCGCTCGACGCCTCGGCCGCGCGGATCGCCCGGGCGGTCGGCACCGTCACCGAGACCGTCCTCGCCGAACGCTCCCCGTCCCCGGTGCTGGTCTCGCTGGCCCGGGCCGGCACCCCGGTGGGCGTGCTGATGCGACGCTGGGCGCGCTACCGGCACGGCCTCGACGTACCGCACTACGCCGTCTCCATCGTGCGCGGCCGCGGCATCGACGCCAACGCGCTGCGCTGGCTCGCCGCCCACCACGACCCCGGCGACGTGGTGTTCGTCGACGGATGGACCGGCAAGGGCGCCATCACCCGCGAACTCCGCGAGGCGCTCGCGGACTTCCCCGGCTTCGACCCGGACATCGTGGTCCTCGCCGATCCCGGCGGCTGCGTCGCCACCTACGGCACCCGCGAGGACTTCCTCATCCCCTCCGCCTGCCTCAACTCGACCGTCTCCGGGCTGATATCGAGGACCGTGCTGCGCGCCGACCTAGTCGGCCCGGACGACTTCCACGGCGCCAAGTTCTACCGCGAACTGGCCGGCGCAGACGTCTCCACCGCCTTCGTCGACACCGTCGCCGCCCGCTTCGGCGACGTCGCCGAAGCCGTGGCCGAGGACGTCAAGGAACTCCTCGCCGCCGACCGCACCCCGACCTGGGAGGGCTGGGCCGCGGTGGAGCGGATCAGCGAGGAGTACGGCATCCACGACGTGAACCTGGTCAAGCCCGGCGTCGGCGAGACCACCCGGGTGCTGCTGCGCCGCGTGCCCTGGAAGATCCTCGCCCGCCGCGGCGCCGGCCCCGACCTGGACCACGTACGCCTGCTCGCCGGGCAGCGCGGGGTGCCGGTCGAGGAGGTCGACGACCTGCCCTACACCTGTGTCGGACTCATCCACCCCCGCTTCACGCGCGGCGCCACCGGCGCCGACGGAAAGGCCGTGGCCCCCAAGTGACCGTCCTGCTCGCCAGCGATCTCGACCGCACCCTCATCTACTCCGCGGCGGCCCTCGGGCTGACCATGCCCGACCCCGAGGCACCGCGCCTGCTGTGCGTGGAGGTCCACGAGAGCCGGCCTCTCTCCTACATGACGGAGACGGCGGCCCGGCTGCTGTCGGAGCTGGCCGCCGACCCGGCGGTGGTCTTCGTCCCCACCACCACCCGCACCCGCAAGCAGTACCAGCGGATCCGCTTCCCCGGCCCCCCGGCGCCGTACGCGATCTGCGCCAACGGCGGCCAGCTGCTCGTCGACGGGGTGGCGGACCGCGACTGGCGGCGCACCGTGGCCGGCCGGCTGGCGGCCGAGTGCGCCCCGCTGGAGGAGGTGCGCGACCACCTGCTGGCCGTGGCCGACCCCGTGTGGCTGCGCAAGGCGCGGGTGGCCGAGGACCTGTTCGCCTACCTGGTGGTGGAACGGTCCCTGCTGCCCGACGAGTGGGTGAAGGCGCTGACCGAGTGGGCGGAGGCCCGCGGCTGGACGGTTTCCGTCCAGGGCCGCAAGGTCTACGCGGTGCCCCGTCCGCTGACCAAGAGCGCGGCGATGCACGAGGTGGCCCGGCGGACCGGCGCCACGCACGCCCTGGCGGCGGGCGACTCGCTGCTCGACGCGGACCTGCTGCTGGCGGCGGACACGGCCTGGCGGCCCGGGCACGGCGAACTGGCCGAGGCCGGGTGGTGCCCGCCCGGGGTCAGGGCCCTGGACACGGCCGGCGTGCTGGCCGGCGAGGAGATCCTCCGCGCGTTCGGGGCGGAGGTTGCCACACTGGTCCCATGACCAAGGGCAACAGCACGAAAATCACCGACGAGTTGTACGCCTACATGCTCGCGCAGAACCCCCCGCTGGACGAGGTCCAGCGGGGGCTGATCGCGACCACCTGGGAGGAGTTCCCCGACTCCGCCGGCATGCAGTCGGCGGAGGAGCAGGGGCCGCTGCTGGCCTTCCTGGTCCGCCTCACCGGCGCCCGCCAGGTGGTGGAGGTCGGCACCTTCACCGGCTTCTCCACCCTCTCCATGGCCCAGGCGCTGCCGGACGGCGGCCGGATCATCGCCTGCGACGTCTCGGAGGAGTGGACCGCGTACGGCCGCCGGGCCTGGGCGCGGGCGGGCGTCGAGGACCGCATCGACCTGCGCATCGCCCCGGCCCTGGACACGCTGCGCTCCCTCCCGGCGGAACCGCACGTGGACCTGGCCTACCTGGACGCGGACAAGGAGAACCAGATCCTCTACTGGGAGGAGCTGGTCCCCAGGATGCGGCCGGGCGGCCTGATCGTCACCGACAACACCCTCTTCCACGGCACCGTGCTGGACGAGGGGGCGACCGGCTCCGGAGCCGCCGTCCGCGCCTTCAACGACCACGTCCGCGCGGACAAGCGGATGGACAGCGTCCTGCTGGCCATCTCGGACGGCCTGACCCTGTCCCGCCGGATCTAGCAGCAGCCCCCGCCACCGCAGCAGCCCCCGCCGGACGGGGCGGGGGCGCTGCTCGTCCCGCCGACGGCGACGGCGGACAGCAGCTTGACGGTGTCGGAGTGCCCGGCGGGGCAGTCGGCGGGCGCACCGGACTCGGCCATGGGCCGGCTCAGCTCGAAGGATTCGTCGCAGGTCCGGCAGCGGTACTCGTAACGAGGCATGCCCCCACTGTAAGCAAGGGGAGCGCGCTCAGTGGAGCTGCCGGCGGAGGTAGAGCTCGCGGCCGGTCGGCGGGGCCGCGGCGCGGGCGCGGCGGCGGTCCTCGGCGGCGGCCTCCTCGGGGTGCCGGGCCCGCCAGTACGGGTTGTCGTGCGGCAGGGCGCTGCCCACCCGCCCGTACATCCCGAACCACATCAGCATCACGCCGACCACGAAGCTGAACAGCACGTTCTGGATCTGGAACGCCAGGAAGTTCAGCCCCGTCTCCAGCAGCGCCAGGTTCACGAAACCGCTGGCGATGAACGCCACGCCCAGGACGATGTTGAGGGTCGACGCGAAGTTCCCGCCGATCACCATGCCGGTGAACAGCAGCAGGCCGACACAGATGGACAGCACGCTCAGCGCGCCGTTGGTGTTGAGACCGAGGACGCGGTCGCCGCCGGTGTCGAAGAAACCGACGTTGTCCGTCAGGCCCAGGATCCCGAAGGCGACCAGCAGCAGCCCGGTCAGGCCCGCACCCACGCGGTAGACCTTGCTCAGCTTGTGGTCGACGGGCAGGTGCTCGTCCAGCCGGGCGGTGACCGGTACCCGGAGGTGCGGTTCCACATGATGGTCCAGGTCCATGACTCAAGCCTGCGCCGCCCCACCGGAGGCGACAAGCGGGCACTCCCGCGGCCGCCTCCGCCGCCGGGCCGTCTCAGTCGCTGGGCCGTCTCCGTCGCCCGGCCGGGTCAGTCGCTTGGCCGTCTCCGTCGCCGGGCTGGGTCAGTCGCCCGGCCGGGTCAGTCGCCCCGCCGCCTCCGCCTGCCCGCCTGCCCGCCCGGCCGCCTCACCTCCCGGATCAGCCCAGGCCGCGCTGCGCCCGCATCTCGCCGACCACGCGCTGTACCGCCCCCCGGACGTCCTCCATCTCCCGCAGGAACCGCCAGTAGTCGGGGTGCCGCCCGTCCAGCCCCGCCACCGCCCGCTCCACCCGGGCCACCGCTTCGTCCAGCGGCCGCGCGTGCCGCGGATCGGGCACGCTCCGGCCTTCCATCGCCAGCCGCTGCGCGTCCCGGATCGCGAACCGGGTCCGCGAGACCTCCGCCTCCGGGTCCCGCTCCACCGCCTCCAGCCGTTCCAGCCGGTCCCGCGCCGCGGACACCGCCCCGTCGACCGAGTCCAGCAACGCCCGTACCGTCCCGAACAGGGCCGTGGCATCCGCCCAGCGCTGCTCCTCGCGGGCCTTGGCCGCCTCCCGGAGCCGCTCCTCCGCCCGCGCCACGTCCCGGGCCGCCTCCTCCGGCACCGGCTGCAGGTCCTGCCAGCACGCCGCCGAGAACCTGCGCCGCAACTCGCTCAGCACCGGTTCGACCCGCTCCGACCGGTTCCGCAGCGCCTGCGCCCGGGTCCGCAGGCTCACCAGGCGCCGGTCCATCTCCGCGGCCCGCTCGGGCAGCCGCTCCGCCTCGGCCCGGATCCCCTCCGCGTCCCGCAGGATCCGGTCCGCCCGCTTCAGCGTCTCCGGGACGCCGTGCACCCCCGGGCCCTGCGTCAGCCTGGTCAGCTCCGGGCCCAGCGCCGCCAGCCGCGCCGCCAGGTCGTCCGCCCGCATGCCCTGCGCGCGCACCCCGTCCAGCGCGTCACTGGCGGCGAGCAGCGCCGCCCTGGCCCGTTCCCGCGCCGGAGCCACCTGCGCGAGCCGGCTCTCCGCCTGGTCCAGCAGCGGCTGGAGCCCCCTCGCGAACGCCTCCAGCTCCCCCTTGACCCGCACCAGCTCCTCGCGCGCCCGCTCCAGCTCCTGCTTGGCGCGCGCGGCGACCCCGCCGTCCAGGCCGTCGCGGTCCAGGTCGTGCGCGTCCACGGCCTCGATGTACCGGTGGCTCACCTCGTCGATCCGCCGCCCCAGCTGCGCGAACCCGTCCACGGCCTGCCGCCCGGCCGGGCTGCCGTCCACCGCCGCGATCGTCTCCACCGAGATCCGCAGATCCCGCTGCGCAGTGTCCAGCTCGTAGAACGCGGCGGCCGCGGCGTCCTTCGCGGCCTGCGCCTCAGCCCGCCGGCTCTCGTCCCGCCCACCGAACCACCGCCGGGAAGCCGTCGTCACAATCCCTCTCCCGTACCGCGCCCTGCCCGCCCTGCCTCGCACCATTCTCCCCCAGCCGCACGCGTTTGCGCCGGGGGTGCGCCCTGCATGTAGGCTGTCCACTCATCCACGGGTGCGTAGCTCAGGGGTAGAGCGCTGCTCTTACAAAGCAGATGTCGGCGGTTCGAAACCGTCCGCGCCCACCAGCACGAAGGCCCCCAGCCGATCTTGGCTGGGGGCCTTTGACATCCGTTTTTGACATCAACGGGAGCGGATCGGGAGCGGAGCTCGCCGCCTGAGCAGCCGGTCCATGTGCTTGATCGCTTCGCGCTGGGTGTCTTGGACGACGTGGGCGTAGACGTTCATCGTGTGTCCGAGCAGATGTCCGAGGTCTACGCGGTCCGCCTCCTGGACGCCCTGGCGACACAGGCCCCCACGTCCGCAGCCACGACGGCCGTCACCTCATCACGTCATGACCCGCGAGGACGCAATCCGCCTGGTCCAGCTACTCATGGACGGCTGCACCGCGGGCGAGGCCGAGGGAACAAGATCGTCCAAGCCCTGGAACTGGGCCTGTGATGCCCGCACATCAGTGACTACGTCTTCTACCCAGGTCCCGGGCAGGATCCTTCCGCCGAGCAGGTCGTCGAACGAGCCATGTCCTACCGCCCGATCGCTCTCTGATTCCGAAGCGATGCGGTAAGAGTTTCCCTACTTCATCAAGGCACCCGCCGCGCACGGCGCGGCGCGCGCGGCCCGTCGCCCGGGCCTGCGCTCCTGTCTCCGCCCCGCTCCAGCCCGGCCGCCGGCCGCACGCCTGACAGCTCGGGTCTGATGGTGGAACTCCCCACGGAGCCTGAATCCGCCCAACCCCGCGGTTGCACCCCGGCCCGGCCCCGAGCCGCCAAGCCGAGCAAACCCAGCCCACCGCCCGCCGCCATCCAGTCTGAGCCCCATCCAGCCAGGCCTGCCCGACCGCACGCGGGGCTGCACCAGCTTGACGGGACCGCAGACTCACCCCGGCAACGGTCAGAACGATGCCTCCGGCGGGGGCGCTCAGGCTCCGGGATGACGGGGGCCGGCAGTGCGGGTGCGGGCCGGTGGGTGGTGAAGGTGGGGTGAGCTGTCATCCCGTCTGCCGTCGACCCAGGCAAGCCATAGCAGACCAGGCTCCTGGGGCCCAGGTCGTTCGTCCAGCAGGGCGCTCACCTGGGCCCCAGGAGCCTGCCCTGCTATCACTTCGTGTGGGTCGACGGCAGACGGGATGACAGCGGCTGGCCCGCGACACCCTCGGCCCGCGCAATGCCGGTCGGCATCGAACGCTGCTGCATACGCACCAGTCAGGATCGCGTCAGAGCTCTGCCACGTGGGATCGCTCGGTACACCGCGAACGGAATCACGGAGAAGCCAGGGTATTGAGGGAGGTCAATGAATCCCATCCCGCCCAAGCTCTTCATGAACCCGTTGAGTGCATCAGCGAAACGCGCCCTATTCACAGTTCCGTCAGGGTTGTTGAAGTCGAATTCCGGGAAGCCCGTGTCCTTAGGGCCATAGCTTCCTACGCTGCCGACTAGCGTCCACTCCTGCTTCTCTGTTCCATAACGCGCGAACAGGACGTCTGCCTCACTGTCGAGGTATTGCCGCCCCTCCTGTAGGCGGGACCCGATCAGTACGTCTCTGGAGTCGACAGGAGAAAGATTGAGGTGGAGGCCCGGCGCGAATAGACCTCTTGCCATGCGGATCATCGACCGAAGTATGTCGCTGTCGACCCCGCCCATCGAATGAAAGTCCGTGATCGCATCCTCTAGTTGAGGGGCGGCGTGTGCGGAAGTCTGGGAGCGCTGTTGTCGCTGTTGCCCTGCCTTGCCCTTGGGTCCTGGCCTGCCAGCGCTTGAAGCTGGCAGGGCGCCCATTCCTTGCAGGCCTCCGGCAACAGAGGCGAAGGCAGCGAAGGCGCTGGCGGCATACCTGGTGTCAAACAAGGATCCCATTGCAGTGATCCGAACCAGCGACCCCGGAGGCGCGATCTCTCGAATTTTCCCAGAGTTCCACTGCGGCGCATCTGACACCTCGGTGGAGATGTCTCGAATCAGGGACTCTGATTCCAGTGCGTCTTCAAGCATGGGAAACAATGCATCCCCCATTGATTTCTGGGTATATCGCTCCATCCCCGTCACTTGGAGGTGCTGCGCGACGCTCCTCGGCCCTACTGTATTCTTTCTTTCTTCGCGACTGGTCTCGCGCTCCTCCTCTGCTACGCCGCCGTCTAGTTGTGCAAGCATGGCGCGGACCTTGTCGGTATCAACGTATAGAAACTCGCGCAGAATCACGGGGCCTCCACAGGGCGGCGGGAGGCCTAGGGTATTCCCCCGTGCGGGCTGAGCATAGGCTTCTTACCAACTGGCAATCCGTGCCACGGTCATGGCGAATAGCGTCCAGGATCGTTCACGGGTCGGTCGCCTCGTAGTGTGTTCCCCTACCCGGGCATTGGGTGTAGCCACACGGCGGCGGTAGTGGTGGCGTAGTCGTCAAGTTTCGTACCCCGGGCTGCTTGGACGACATACAAGGGTGACATCAACGGCCTCGCACAGGAGCGGCGTCCGGCGAACCGCATCAGGCGCGGCGCCCGTGGGCCGCGGCTCCTCGGTCGGGCCTGGATCGAGCTTCAAAGCAGATGTCGGCGGTTCGAAACCGTCCGCGCCCACCAGCACGAAGGCCCCCAACCGATCACGGTTGGGGGCCTTCGTCGTCTGCATCCGACCTCATCGGGGACGGTCAGGCCGGCCAGCGGATCGACCTTCGGTGACGCGCATCCGGCGGTCCTGCCACAGCGCCGACGGGAGTGGAGAGCCGCCGTCGTCGTGCTCTCCGCTCTGTGCGAGGCACACTCGGCCCTCCGGCAGGCCTGGACGCACGGCCCCGCCGTCGTGCGGGGATCCCTCACGTCACAGACCAGTCACAACGCCTACACGCCGCGTATACGGCAGCAATCATGGCGCGATGCGTACACACCACACCGCGACCATCGTCACTGCGGCCGCCGCCCTCGCCCTCACCGCCTGCAACCCGCAGACCGCCGACACGGGGAAGCCCGCAGCCCCCAGCGCGTCGGTCCCGGCCGCCTCGTCCTCGAAGTCCGGTGCCGTGCCCGCCGCGGAATCCGCGACGGTCCCCAACTTCGTCGGCAAGGGGCTTCAGGTCGCCCAAGACGAAGCGCAGGCCGCTGGCTTCCATGCTCTCAAGTCGCATGACGGGCTCGGCCGCGACCGGCTCCAAGCCCTCGACCGGAACTGGAAGGTGTGCAGCCAGACCCCTGCCGCCGGCGCGAGCGTTGCCACGAGTACCACTATCGACTTGGGCGCGGTCAAGCTCGAAGAGACCTGTCCCGCCGCCGACGCTCCCGCCCCGAAGCCCGCAGGCGACACCATGCCGAACTTCGTCGGGCAGGGCATGAAGGCCGTCCGCGGGGCCCTTCCCGCCAACGCGAGCATCACCGTGAAGGACGCGGTGCAGAGCCGCATGGTGCTCCAGGAATCCAACTGGAAGGTGTGCAGCCAGGACCCCAAGCCCGGGACGGCGCTCGCCGGCCAGCCTGTGGCCTTCACGGTTGCCAAGGCGGAGGAGACCTGCCCCTGATGCTGACCCGCGGCTGACCATGCGCCGAGGCCATGGCCGCAAGGGGACCTCCCGCCGCACCGGCGCCTGGCCGTTGGGCGACCGTGCAGGGCGGGCGCGGACCGGACGGGCCGGCTGGTGTCCGAGGCACTGGAGCGCACCTTCGCCGTCTGCCGGGACTGCGCGGCGCGAGAGGGCGCGGGGGCGCTCGGCGCACAATGGGCTTCGTGGCGGTGACGGTTTGGGTCGATGACTGGCAGATGCAGTGCTGCGGAGGGAATTTCGCGGTGGGCGAGGTCGTGTCGTGGAACCTGATGCCGGTCGATCCGGCGGATTACGCGGATGTCGTGGGTGGGGCGCGGGCCTCGGAGATCGACTTCCGCGAGGACCATCACCTGGAGGCGGAGGACGGGGTGACCACCGCGTTGCAGGTGCTGGAGATCTCTGAAGTGCACTGCCGGTACGAGGTGCCGGCGGGCAGTGCCGGCAACGTGTACCACCCGGTGCCGGGTACGGCCGTGTTGGTTCCGGTCGTGGAGGCGGACGGGTGGGCGGAGGCACGGCCGGCGGTTCGGTTCACGGGTTATCTGGTGACTGCCCGGCACGCCGGTCGCCGTGGGCGGGTGGAGCGGGAGTAGCGGCCGTTCCCGGGCTCATCTGCCGGTTTGGGGTGGGGCGTTGTGCGGGTGGGGTGGGGGTGGGATGGTCGGGGGATGGGTGAGGGGATCGCGGGGTGGTTCGGGCGGGGGTTCGACCGGAGGCGGGCGGCCGAGCGGGAGAGGCTCCTCGCTCAGGTGCGGGCCGTGGACGGGCAGACCGGGGACGGGGGGAAGTACGCCGACACGAGCGCGGGCGGGCGGCGGGGCGCGGTGGGGCGGCTGGGGGACCGGCGGGACGACTTCACGCCCGTGCTGGTGGAGTACTACGCGTACGGGCTGACGCAGGCGCGGAGCAGTTTCGTGGTGAGTCAGCTCTTCGCCGCGTTCGGGGCGGGGATCCTGCTGCTGGGGATCGGGCTTGCCGTGTGGCGGGCCGAGACCAGCGGGGACATGTACCTGGGGATCGTCACCAGTTCGGTGGGGGTGGTGGTGACGCTGATCGGGCAGCTGTTCCACCGGCGGGCGGATCTCGCGCTGCGGCACATGACCGAGCAGACCGCCGCGCTGCGGGACGACCGGCGGGCGGCCGAGACCACCCAGCAGGCCGTGCAGCTGCTGGACGACGTCGCCGATCCCGTGCTGCGGGCGCGGCTCCAGGCGGGGCTGATCATGAAGCTGTCCGGGGCGGCGCTGCCCGAGGCATAGTGGGGGTATGTGCCGGAGCATCAAGACCCTGCGTCCGCCCGCCCTCCCCGAGAAGGCCACGGAGGAGGACATCCGCGCCGCCGCGTTGCAGTACGTGCGGAAGGTGTCCGGGTTCCACCGGCCCGCCGCGCACAACCAGGAGGTGTTCGACGCCGCGGTGGACGCGGTCGCCGAGGCCACCCGGGTGCTGCTCGACGGGCTGAAGGTACGGGGGAGCAACAGCGTCGCGGTGTGACCCTCAGTGGCCGCCCGCCGTGCGGCGGCGCAGGACCCAGATGCCGGCGCCGAGGGCCCCGGCGGCCAGTGCGCCGCCCAGGGCGATCTGGCCCGGGCTGACGCCGCCGATGCTGCCGCCGGTGCCGCCGCGGGCCGCGCCGGGGGTGACTTCCAGCGACACCGTCACGCGCTGGCCGCCGGGGCCGCCGCACTCGAAGGTGACCGGATGGACGCCGGTCCGTGCGTCCCGGTGCACCGTGGCCGCGCCGAACAGGCTGGTCGCCTCCAGGTTGCCGGGGGTGAGCGCGACCTCCGGGAAGGCGGTGGAGAAGGCCCTGCCGGTCTTGGTGCCGCAGCCCTGGACGTTGAGGGCCACCCGGCCGCCGGGGGCCACGCTGCCGGGGGAGACGCTCGCCGTGGGTGCGGCGGAGACGGCGGGGGACGCGGTGACGGCGAAGGCCGCGGCCGTGACCACGATCAGGCGGCGGCGGTGACGGCGGTGCGTGGCGGGCATGGCGGCACTCCTCTGACTCCCGGGGGCGTGCTGTGGACGCTAGGAGCAGGGAGCCCGGGCGGCGATCGGAGCCGGGTGAACGGGTGAGGATGCTGGGCCGGCCGGGGGAGACCGGGCTCCGAGCTAGGGGGTCGCCGGGGTGGCCTGCGGGCGGCGCACCAGGAACGCGGCCAGGGCGCCGGCGGCGAACAGCGCGACCACCGACACGGCGGTGCCCAGCCAGGTCGCGCCGAGCCACTGGGTGCCGAAGTAGCCCAGCGCCACGCTGTAGCCGGCCCAGGTCAGGCCTGCCAGGGCCGACCAGGGCAGGAACTCCTTGACCTCGCGGTGCGTCTTGCCCGCGCCCAGGGACACCACCGACCGGCCGGCCGGTGCGAACCGGGCGATCACCACGAGCGCACCGCCGCCCCGGGCCAGCGCCGTGCCCAGGCGTTCCTGTGCCCGGGTCAGCCGCCGCGACCGGGCGATGGCCCGGTCCAGCCGTTCCCCGCCCCGGCGGGCAAGCCGGTAGGCCGCCAGGTCGCCCAGTACGGACGCCGTGGTGGCGATCACCATCAGCAGCAGGATGTCCGGCACCTGCTCGGGTACGGGGGTGTGCGAACCGGCGGCCCCCGCCGCGGCGGCGGCGGCCGCCGCGGTGATGACCAGCACTCCGCTGGGCAGCACCGGGAGGAAGACGTCGAGCACCACGGACAGGGCCACCAGGCCGTAGATCCACGGGCTCGTGGTCAGCGACCCCACAGTCTCAAACAAAGCGGGACTCCCCAGTCCGGTTGACGATGCCTCGGCAGTGAAGCGCCGCGACGTCGCGGGGAGCGGCATGGGCGGCTGACAGCCACACAGCGTACGCGTGGCGTGCGCAACGCGTACCCTCGGGGGCGCTCGCGTGTCAGATCGCCGGCCCGTGCTCATCCCCCTTCGGTCAGGTCCCGGTCCAGCACCGTCACCAGGCGTGTGTCCTTCCCCTTCCCCCGCGCCTGGTCGAGCCGCAGCCGGGCGTTCCGCCCGGACAGCGCGAGGGTCATCAGCTGGTTGGCGAACCAGGGCCCTCCGGTGCGCCGCCAGCTGACGGGCGGCCGGCCCGTGCGCCCGTGCCGCGCCAGCAGGCGGCCCAGCCGCCGGCCGGCCCCCGACCAGCCGAACCGGAACCCGATCCGGACCGCCGTGTGGATCGAGTTGTGCACCGGCGAGCAGGTCAGCTGGAACACCCGGGCCGTGGTGGGTATGAGCGGCTCCGCCACGTAGGCGTGGTGCACGTCGCCGGAGAGCACGCACACCGTGGCCGGTGCCCGCGGCCCGGTCGCCACCTCCTCGATCAGATCGGTCAGCGCGGTGAACGAGGCCGGGAAGGCCGCCCAGTGCTCCAGGTCACTGCGGCGCCGGAGGTCCTCACCGATCCGGGCCCAGCGCTCTCCCCGCTCGCCCCGGCACAGCGCGGCGTTCCAGGCCTCCGCGTCGTGTATCAGGGGCGGCATCAGCCAGGGCAGCGAGGAGCCTATGAGCAGGTGGTCGTAGTCCCCGTGCCCGTCGAGCGCGTTGTCGCGCAGCCACTGCTGCTCGGCCGGGTCGAGCATGGCCCGCGCCTGTTCGTCGAGCACCCGGGCCGCCCGGGTGTCGACCATCAGCAGCCGGGTCCGGCCGAAGTCCCGGCGGTAGCTCCAGCGCGCCGAGCCGGGGTCGGCGTCGGCCGCGGCCGCGAAGGCCCGCAGGGCGTCGGTGCCGTCCGGGGTGTCGCGGACCGCCGAGTAGAGCGCGTCCGCCGCCAGTTCGGCGGGGGACAGGTTGCCCAGGTGCTGGTGCACCCAGTACGACATCAGCCCGCTGAGCACCCGCTCCCGCCACCAGGGCGTGGCCCGCATCTCCGCCAGCCAGGCGGCGCTGGTGTTCCAGTCGTCGATGACGTCGTGGTCGTCGAAGATGTGGAGGCTGGGCACGGTGGACAGCAGCCAGCGGATCTCCGGGTCGAGCCAGGACTCGTAGTACAGCCGGGTGTACTCCTCGTAGTCCGCGACCTGGGCGCCCGGCGGCTCGCTCAGGTCCCGCCGGGCGGCGAGCCACTGCCGGGTCTGCTCCGTCGGTTTGTCCGCGTACACCTGGTCGCCGAGCAGCAGCAGGAGGTCGGGGCGCTCCGCCGCTGGTTCGGCGGCCAGCCGCGCGGCGAGGGTGTCCAGGGCGTCCGGGCCGTGCGGTCCGTGTTCGCCGGCCGGCGGGGCGGCATGCCGGCAGGAACCGAAGCCGACCCGCAGGGCGGGCGCGGCGCGACCCGGTCCGAGGACCGCGGGCGTGCTGATGGTGCTCGCGGGGAACCGGCTGTCGGGCAGCGGCCAGACCCGGGTCCCGTCGAGCAGCACCTCGTAGGCGGTGGTGCCGCCCGGGGTGAGGCCGGTCACCGGCACCAGGGCGTAGTGGTGACCGGCTATCTGGAAGGTGCGCGCGGTCCCGCCGGCGCCGTCCGCGCAGCGCACTTCCGCGGTGCACGGGCGGTCGGCCTCGACCCAGATGGTCGCGGTCTCTCCCGTGTCCCAGTCGACGTACCTCAGCAGCGGTCCCAGACGCAGGCCGGCCATGTAACTCCCCCTCTTTCACGACCCCTTGGATCCCCGGATCCTCGAATCAAGGTACGTGGTGCGGGGGAGGCCCGGTTCCCCCCGTGCGGGGGAGACGGCTCCCCCGCACGGGGGAATCCGTGCGGGGTGGCCGCGGAAGTCCGGGTCAGCAGCCGTTGAGCGTGCTCACCAGTGCGTTCTTCTCGTCGGTGTCCATGCTCAGGCCCCAGTGCTGCTTGACGTGCACCCACATCCGAGCGTACGTGCAGCGGTAGGCGGTGCGGGAGGGCATCCAGTCGGAGGGGTCGAGGTCGCCCTTCGCCTGGTTGACGTTGTCGGTGACGGCTATCAGCTGGGGGCGGGTGAGGTCGTTGGCGAACTGCTGGCGCTGGGTGGTGGTCCACGAGTTGGCCCCGGAGCGCCAGGCCTCGGACAGCGCGACCACGTGGTCGATGTCGAGGTCTGAGGCCTGGGTCCAGGTGGCGCCGTCGTACTCGGAGTACCAGCTGCCGCTGACGGAGGCGCAGGAGGAGTCGGTGACCACGTTCACGCCGTCCCGCTTGAGGACGGTCTCGCGGGTGTTGCAGGTGCCGGAGACGGTGCTCCAGTGGGGGAACAGGTCGCGGCTGTAACCGCTGGAGGAACCTTCCGCCCGGGGCGTGACGGTGGCCAGGTAGGCGCGGGCCGAGGCGGCGCTGATCGGGGTGGGAGGGGCGGCGTGGGCGGCGGGGGCGGTGACGAGCCCGGTGACGACGAGGGCGCCGACTGAGGCGAGCATGCCAATGCGACGCGCGTAGAGCCTGGCGGAGAACGACATGAGAAAGCTCCCTGTGTGCGGGGGGTGTGCGGCTTCCGGCCCCGGAGGGGCCCGGCCATGCTGGCGGCGCTGGGTGTCACAAGGATGGGCGCCGGATGACAGCCTGGCGACATGCGCACGTCACAATCAAGGCGCCCAACGACCTCTGCTCAAGCGGAAATTGAGATTCCGGCGGGATGTGCGCGGACGTACCGTGACGAGCATCGCATTTCGGGCTGCCCCGGAGGTCGCGTACCCTGTACGGAGCAGAAGGGGAGTAGCTCTTCGCCGGACCGTCGACATACTGCTGGGTCATCCCAGCCGGCGCCCGGAGGCGGACCGCCGTGACCGGCGGGACGCCAGCGAGACCTTCGGCCGCAGAGTCCTTGTACGCACAGGGCGCTGTCGAGCCGAAGCGACCCCTGAAACGCCAGGTCTCTCGGTGCGGCGGCATCCTGCCCGACCGATAGAGGTTCCATTCCGTGATCAGCGTCAGCATCATGGCGATCGCGTTCGGCGTCGTCTTCCTCGCCGAGCTCCCCGACAAGACGGCACTCGCCGGACTGATGCTCGGCACCCGCTACCGCGCCTCCTACGTCTTCGCAGGGGTCGCCGCAGCCTTCGCCGTGCACGTCGCCCTCGCCATCGCCGCGGGCAGCGTGCTCACCCTGCTCCCGCACCGTCTCGTCCAGGCGGTCGTGGGCGTCCTCTTCCTCGCCGGAGCCGCGATGCTGCTGCTGAAGAAGGACGACGGGGAGGAGGAGATCAAGGCGCCCGCCGACCAGTCCTTCTGGAAGGTCTCGGGGGCCGGCTTCATGCTCATCCTGGTCGCCGAGTTCGGTGACCTCACGCAGATCATGACCGCCAACCTCGCCGCCCGCTACGACGACCCCGTCTCGGTGGGTCTCGGCGCGGTGCTCGCCCTCTGGGCGGTCGCCGGCATCGGCATCCTGGGCGGCCGGACCCTGATGAAGTACGTGCCGCTGCGGCTGATCACCCGCATCGCCGCCGCGGTCATGGCCGCGCTCGCGGTGTTCTCGCTGTACGAGGCGATCGCCGGCTAGCCCCCGCCGCGGTGGGGCGGCGGCCTGCCCCCCCCGGCCGTGGTCCGGCAGCGGCGCGGCCGCGGCTCCCGGCCCGGTCCGGCAACGGCGCGGGGCCCGTCCGGGTTCGCACAGCACCCGGACGGGCCCGCCGACAAGTCCCGTCGTTGCCCCTGCCGGTCAGGCGGTCGCGGAGGCCACGGGGGTCGCGGGGGTCGCGGGGGTCGCGTGCACCGTGAGTCGGATCGAGCCGTCCGCGGCGGGCTCGACCCGGACCGAGCGCAGGTCCGGCACGTGAACGGTCGGTCCGTACGCCCCGGCGCGGGGCCCGACCCCGACCACCCGCATGCCGGCGGCGCGGCCCGCGGCTATGCCCGCGCCCGAGTCCTCGAACACGATGCACTCGGCGGGGTCCACGCCCAGCTCGGCGGCGCCCTTCAGGAAGCCCTCGGGGTGCGGCTTGCTCGCGCCGACGCATTCGGCCGTCACCCGCACCTCGGGCATCGGCAGCGCGGAGGCCGCCATCCGGGCCGCGGCCAGGGCCGCGTCGGCCGAGGTGACCAGTGCGTGCGGCAGGCCGTCGAGCGCCGCCATGAACTCGGGCGCGCCCTCCACGGGGACCACGCCCTCGGTGTCCGCGGTCTCGCGGGCGAGCATCTCGGCGTTGTCGGCGTGGTTGAGCTCCATCGGACGCTCCGGCAGCAGGATCGCCATCGTCGCGTAGCCCTGGCGGCCGTGGACCACCTTCATGGCCTCGTGCGGATCCAGCCCGTGCGCCACGGCCCAGTCCCGCCAGCAGCGCTCCACCACGGCGTCCGAGTTGACGATCGTCCCGTCCATGTCCAGGAGCAGGGCCCTGGCGGTGAGGACGACGGGCTCGGGGGTGGTGCTGGCCGGCATCGGCGGGACTCCAGACGGGCGGGGAAAGAACAAGAGCGGTTCCGTCCACCGGTCAGGGGGTGTGGACGGAACCACTTTGTTTCTCCACGATACAAAACATGGGCGGTCTGCGCCACCGGCGCCTGCCCGCGGCCGTCTCCAGCCGTCCCCGGAGCGGTCTCAGCCGCCGTCCGCAACGGCCTCCGTCAGGGCGCGACGGGTCTCCGGGCCGAAGACGCCGCGGGCGTCGGAGGTGATCCCCTCCTCGGCCTGGAACCTGGCCACCGCGTCCTCGGTGTGCTTGCCGTACCGCCCGTCGACCCGCCCGTTCCAGAGCAGGCCGAGGTACTGGAGGTCGCGCTGGAGCTGCTCGACGTCCGGGCCGGTGTCACCGCGCCGCAGTACCCCTGTCTGGGAGCTGGACGGGGGCCGGCCCGACGGGCCGGAGCCCGCCGGGGGCGAGCCGTCCCGCCCGGGCCGGCTCGGCGAAGGATCCGCCGGACCGGACACGCCGCGGGTCGCCGCCGCGGAAGCGGAGGCGGAAACGGACCCGGACCCGGAAGCGGCAGCTTTCGGGGAGACCGCGGGCGAAGGCCGCCCGCCGTCCGTCCCGTCCGAGGACGCGGTGGGTCCGACGGGTGCGACGCTCACCGCGGGGGCGGAGAGGGTGGGGTCGGGAAGGGCGGTGTCCGAGCGCCCGTCGCCGTCCGGCAGGCCGATGACGAGGGCCGCCGTGGCGCCGATGACGACCACGGCGGCCGCACCGGCGAGCAGCGGCAGCCGGTTGCCGCCGGCCGGGCGGGCCCGCCGTGACTTCCGGTTCCCGCCGTCCGGCGCCGCGCCCAGCCGAACCGCCATCGGCATGCCGTACGCGGGGGTGTCCGCCCCGCCGTGCGCGCCCGGCGCGTCGGGACCCGGGCCGGAGGGGCGGGAGTAGGGGGCGGGCGTGACCTGTCCGTCCGCGACCGGGCCGGGGGCGAAGGGGCCGGGTGCGAAGGGGTCGGCCGGGAAGGGGTCGGCCGGGAAGGGCGCGGGTGGAACCTGGCCGGGTGGGGTCGGGGGCAGGGGCTCGGTGGCGGGGTCCTGCCACGGCATGCCCGCCGGGGGCGGCGGAGCGGCCGCCGGGCGGGTGACGTACGGGCGTATGCGCAGCGGGTCGTAGCCGGTGCCCCGCGCGCACGCGCAGGCCGTGCCCGCGGTGCCGTTCGCCGCGCGGGCGGCACCGCAATCAGGACAGCGCTCTGCGCTCACGTGAACCCCTCCCAGGAAGATGCCAGCGATTATGCAGACCCCGCGCATCCCGCCGGCACGGCCCGGTCCTCTGTTCCGGCCATCCGACAGGCCATAACAGGACACACCGCTCAGGATGGAGGCATGGACCCGGTCAGGAGGAACGTCCATGGCTCAGGAAACGACCACGCCGGGCGTCGGCCCCGGCCCCGGCCCGAAGTCCGGCCCCGCTGCCGAGCACGCCTCGCGCGGGGTCCTGGCGTCGATCGGGGCCCTGTTGCTGGGCTTGCTCATCGCCGCTCTCGACCAGACCATCGTCTCGACCGCGCTGCCCACGATCGTCAGTGACCTCGGCGGCATGGACCACCTCTCATGGGTGGTCACCGCCTACATGCTCGCCTCCACGGCCGCCACTCCCCTGTGGGGCAAGCTCGGTGACCAGTACGGCCGCAAGAAGCTGTTCCAGGCCGCGATCGTCATCTTCCTCATCGGCTCGGCCCTGTGCGGCCTCGCCCAGAACATGCCGCAGCTCATCGGCTTCCGCGCCCTCCAGGGCCTGGGCGGCGGCGGGCTCATGGTGCTGTCGATGGCGATCGTCGGCGACATCGTCCCGCCGCGCGAGCGGGGCAAGTACCAGGGCCTCTTCGGCGCGGTCTTCGGCGCGACCAGCGTCCTCGGGCCGCTGCTGGGAGGCCTGTTCGTCGACCACCTGTCGTGGCGCTGGGTCTTCTACATCAACCTCCCCATCGGCGTCGTCGCCCTGGCGGTCATCGCTGCCGCCCTGCACATCCCGGTGCGGTCCGAGAAGCACACCATCGACTACCTCGGCACCTTCCTGATCGCCTCGGTCGCCACCTGCCTGGTGCTGGTCGCCTCCCTCGGCGGCACCTGGGGCTGGGGCTCGGCACGCATCGTCGGTCTCGCCGTCCTCGGCGCCGTGCTGCTGGTCGCCTTCCTGTTCGTGGAGCGGAAGGCCGCGGAACCGGTGCTGCCGCTCAAGCTGTTCCGGATCCGCACCTTCACCCTCTCCTCGCTGATCAGCTTCATCATCGGCTTCGCCATGTTCGGCGCGATGGTCTACCTGCCGACCTTCCTCCAGGTGGTGCAGGGCGTCTCGCCGACCATGTCCGGTGTCCACATGCTGCCGATGGTCCTCGGCATGCTGATCGCCTCCACCGCGTCCGGGCAGATCGTGAGCCGTACCGGCCGGTGGAAGGTCTTCCCCATCGCCGGGACGGCCATCACCGCGCTCGGACTGCTGCTCCTGCACCAGCTCCACCGGACGAGCGGCACCTGGGAGATGAGCTTCTACTTCTTCGTCTTCGGCACGGGGCTGGGCCTGGTCATGCAGGTGCTGGTGCTGGTGGTGCAGAACGCGGTCAGCTACGCCGACCTGGGGGTGGCGACCTCCGGCGCCACGTTCTTCCGTTCCATCGGGGCGTCGTTCGGCGTGGCCGTCTTCGGCACCGTCTTCACCAACCGCCTGGACGACCTGCTCGCCGCCTCGCTGGCCAGGACACCGCTTCCGCCCGGCGTGGACGTCGCCCGGCTGGAAGCGGACCCGCGGGCCGTCGCCGAACTCCCCGCCGCGCTGCGGCCCACCGTTCTGGACGCCTACGCCAGCTCGATCACGGACGTCTTCCTGTACGCGGTGCCCGTGGTGCTCCTCGCGTTCGTGGTCGCGTGGTTCCTCAGGGAGGACAAGCTCCGGGGTTCGGTGACGGCCCCGGACGTGAGCGAGACGCTCGCCTCCAACCCCGTGGAGCGCACCTCGCGGGAGGAGGTGGCGCGGGCGCTGTCGGTGCTGGGCACGCTCCAGGGCAAGAAGCACGTGTACGAGAAGATCACGCAGAAGGCGGGGTACGACCTGCTGCCCGCGGCCAGCTGGCTGCTGCTGCGGATCAACAAGTACGGCTCCGCGGAGCCGGCCCTGCTCGCCGAGCGCACCGTGGTGCCGCTGCGGGTCATCACGGAGGCCGCCCGGCAGGTGGAGGAACGGGGGCTGGCGACCAGGGACGGGCTGCCGCTGGTCCTGACCGACAAGGGACGCCAGGCCGCGGAGCGGCTGGCCGCCGCCCGCCGGGAGTCGCTCGCCGAGCTGCTGGGGGACTGGTGGAGCCCCGACCGGCCGACGGACCTGAGCCGGCTTGTCGAGGAGATCAACGCGGAGTTGTGCGGGTCGGATGCGGAGGAGCCGTACGACACGGTGGCGCGGCGGGATCATGCCGCGCGGTGAGTGGGGCGGCTGGGGTGGTGGGCTCGGCCCTGGCCGGGCCGCTTGGCCTGGCCGGGCCCGGCCAGGCTGGCCCCGGCTCGGCGAGGCCCGGGCTGGTCCGGCCCGGCCCGGCCCCGGCCTTGGTCCGGTCCCGGTGGGTCCCGGCCTGGTCCGGTCCTGGCCCCGGCCTGATCCGGTCCCGGCCTTGGTCCGGCCCCGGCCTTGGGCCGGCCCCGCATGGGCTGGCTTGTGTGGTCTGGTTCGGGTGCGGCGGCCTGGTTTGATCTGGCGGCGGGCCGGTGCGGTTTAGGTGAGCGGCTTTTCGAACCAGTGCTCGGCGTACGGGCCCGAGTTGTACGCGGGTATCTCGGCGTAGCCGTGTCGGGCGTAGAGGTTGCGTGCCTCCACCAGGTCGGAGCGCGTGTCCAGCCGGACGCGGAGCGCGCCCAGCGCCCGGCCGGCGTCCTCCAGAGCGGAGAGCAGGGCAGCGCCGCCGCCGGTGCCGCGGGCGGACGGGTCCACGTATATACGGGTGAGCTCCGCGGTCTCGGGGTCGATCAGCCGTATGCCTCCACAGGCGCAGGGGTGGCCGTCGAGGCGGCCGACGACGAACTCGCCGGTCGGCGGGGCCAGGTCGTCGGCTGGGAAGTCGAGCATGCCCTGGTCGATCTCCGCTTCGGTGACCTGGCGTTTCCAGTAGCGGCCTGCCACCTCGGCGTAGTACGCGCGGAGGAGGATGGTGGCCTCCGGGGTGGTGAAGGGCTCCGGGGTGACCGTCCAGGTGGGGGTGGGGGTGGTGGGCTGGGTTGTCGTCGTGGGGTTGTTGCTGGTCATGTCGTCATTTTGGGGTGCGGTGGAATTCGCCGCGTGGAATATCCACAGGGGCGGTCGGATGATGGGAAAGGCAGACAATCTGCGAGCGGGAAGGGTCTGAACCGACATGTCGAAGCATCCGGACTGTGCGCTTGTCCGTCGTGGGTACGAGGCCTTCACCAAGGGCGACATGGACGGGCTGGGGGCGCTGATGACGGCCGACGTCATCCACCATGTGCCCGGCACGAGCCCGCTCTCCGGGCACCACAAGGGGCGGGAGGCCGTGCTCGACCTGTACCGCAGGCTCGGGACGGAGACCGGCGGCACGATGCAGCTGGACCTGCACGCGGTGCTCGCGGACGGGCGCGGGCACGTGATGTCGTTCCACACGCTGCGGGCGGATCGGGGGGACAGGGGGATCGAGATCCGGCAGGGGCTGTTCTTCACGATCGTGGGCGGGAAGATCACGGACATCGACGAGTGCACGGAGGACATCGAGGAGGAGGACGCGTTCTGGGGGTGAGCGGGGGCTTTGCGGGCTCTGCCCGGCCCGCGCCTCAATCGCCGGCGGGGTTTGAGGGGCGGGCGGGGGCGGGCTGTGCGGGGGGCTCCCGCTGGGCTCGTAGGGCGTTGCCCCACGCCCCGCGCCTCAATCGCCGGCGAGGCTGATAGGGCGGGCGCGACGGGCATGCGCGGGTGGGTGGGCTGTGCCTAGGGCCCGGGCCCTGCCGCCTGCCCCCGTCCGTGCACCACGCCCCACGCCCCACGCTTCGACCCCCGGGCGGCATGGCCGGGCGGGGGGGTGCCCCTATCTCTTTGGTCAAGGTCGTGGGTCAGGATGGCGGCATGACGACCTGGTTCCGCACCTACTACGAGGACGAAGATCTGTGGCTGTATTTCGAGGCCGATGACGAGGGCTGGGCAGCGCGACAGGTTGAGGTCCGGGGGCAGGACTCGCGTCCGGTGACGGCGGCCTCCTTGGAAGAGGTGCTGCACTTGCGTGATCATGCAGATCCCGCGGCGATGTTCCGCTATGAACGGCAGTACGGCGTTCTCGCCGAAGGTCCCATGGACGGCTGGAAGGACCAGCGGCAGGCGGCCGAGATCTCCGCGGAGGAGTTCGAGCGGCTGTGGGCTGAAGCACGGCGGGCTCTCGGCGATTCAGCCTGACTTGGCGGGCTGCGGTTCGTAGAAGGTGCCGTCGCGGAGCATCGCGAAGAGGACGTCGGCTCGTCGTCTGGCGAGGCAGAGCAGGGCCTGGGTGTGGTGTTTGCCCTGGGCGATCTTCTTGTCGTAGTAGGTGCGGGATGCTGGGTCGCCCAGGGCTACGAACGCGGAGAGGAAGAAGGCCCGTTTGAGCTGCTTGTTTCCTCTCCTGGAGGGCTGTTCGCCGCGGATCGAGGACCCTGAGCTGCGGGTCGCGGGGGCGAGTCCTGCGTAGGCGGCGAGGTGGCCGGCGGTCGGGAACGTGCTGCCGTCGCCGACCTCGATCAGGATCCTGGCTCCGGTCCTGACGCCGATTCCCGGCATGGACGTCAGGACTTTCGAAAGAGGGTGGGCCTCCAGGAGTTCCTCGATCCTTGTGGCCAGCAGTTTCCGCTGGTCAAGGACGGCGGCCAGAGATCCGGCCAGGCTCGGGACGATCAGCGTGGCCGCATCCGTGCCAGGGACGATGACGGTCTGCTCGTCCAGGGCGGTAAAGATTTCCTCGACCAGTCGCTCGGCCATCCGCGGTGCCTTCGGCCGTAACAAGGTGACCAGCCGCCGCCGTCCGGCCTTGCGTATCTGGGCCGGGGATCCGAACCGTTCCAGCAGCGTGAGGACGGCCGGGTGCTGTAACCGTGGCCCCAGCACTCGCTCCAGCGACGGATGGATCTGGGTCAGCAGGCCGTGGATCCGGTTGGCGACCCTGGTGGCCTCGCTGGCCAGGTCGTCGTCGAAGCCGACGATCATCTCCAGCTCGGCGATGGTCTCGTCCTCGCCGTCGATCGCGCGCAGCGTGTGCGGCATCGCGCGGGCCGCGTCCGCGATGATGAACGCGTCCTTCGCGTCCGTCTTGGCCTCGCCCGGGTAGAGGTCGGCGATCCTCCGCATCGTCAGCCCGGGAAGGTAGGCGACCGGGCAGCCCATGTCTTGCGCAACGGCCAGTGGCAGGGCGCCGATCGAGGCCGGCTGGTCGACCACGACCAGCACCGTTCCGTGCTTGGCCTGGAGTTTCGCGAACAGCTCACGGAGCTTGGGTTCGGTGTTGGGCAAGCGTTTGTCGAACGCCTTCTTGCCGGCCGGAGTGACGGCGGTGGCGTGGTGTTCGCCCTTGCCGACGTCCAGGCCGAGGAAGACGTCGATGTCGCCGGTGTCGATCACGTGCAGGCCCCTCCATCACGCTTTCGTCCGGCCTTGCCTCGGCACCGAGCTGCCACATCCACGTTACGGAGAGCTCTTCCGGCCTTGGGTGAAGCCGGTGCTCAAGCCCCTCATCAGCGGTCCGTCGATGCCTCCGGGCCCGGTGACACCACCCCCCGGATCATGAACAACAAGGGGGGGAAGTCATGCCGGACCCGAAGGCCGGAGGCCCCATTGCGGAGCCACGAAGAAGGTAACGGGGGGGGGTGCGGGGCGGCTTCCGCCGGGCTTGTGGGGCGCTGCCCCGCGCCAATCGCCAGCGAGGCTGTAAAAGTCGGGCGGGAGAGAACTTGTGCGGGCGGGCGTGCCCCGCCCCTGTGCCCCGCCCTGCGCCTCGGTCGGCGGCGGGGTTTGAGGGGCGGGCGGGGCTGGGTTGTGCTTGGCGGCTTCCGCTGGGCTCGTGGGGCGCTGCCCCACACCCCGCGCCTCAATCGCCGGCGAGGCTGGATTGGGCGGTCGGAACTGGGATGTGCGGGTGTGCTCCGCCCCGCGCTCAGCGCCCGCTCCGTGCCCGGGCCCAGCGTCACCGCCCCGTGCCCCGTGCCCAGCGCCCGCGCCCATGCCCCGCGCCACGTCCGCGTCGCGGGCCCAGCGTCAGCACCCCGTGCCCAGCGCCCGCGCTCTATGCCAGCGCCAGCGCCCGCCCCGTGCCCAGCGCCAGCTCCCCGTGCCGGCGCCCCACACGCCCGCGCCCGGGCCCCGCGCTTAGCGCCCACGCCAGCGCCCCCCGCGCTTAGCGCCCGCGCCCGCCCCGCCCCCAGGCCCCGTGCCCCGCGGGCGCGGCCCGGCCGGCTCCCGGCGAGGAAGCCCGCGGCCAGCGCGGGCGGGGCCCCGGGCTTAGCGCCACACCAGCGCCCCGTGCCCGCGTCAATGCCCGTGCCCCGCGCTTAGCACCCACGCCCGTGCCGGCGCCCCGCGCCCGTGCCCGTGCCCCGCACTAGCGCCCACGCCCGCGCCCAGCGCCCCGCCCCCGCCCCCGTGCCTTTGGCGTCGGCGGGGAGGTGGGGGCGCGTGAGGGCGGGTGGGGGTGGGCTTGTGGGGGGTGGCCTCGCTCCCGTGTGTCAGCGCCGGCGGCTGGGGTTGCGGGCGGGGGAGGCGGTCAGGGGGTTTTCGGCTTGGCCTGCTGGATCACCTCGAAGGACCAGAGGGTGGAGCCGGAGGCGGCCGGCTTGGGGCGGTCGGACTCGGTGCCGCCCTGGTGGGCCGCCTTCATCGGGCCCTCCATCCACGCCTGGAACGCCGCCTCGTCCCGCCACCGCGTGTACACGAGGTACTGGTCCGTGCCCTCCAGCGGCCGCAGCAGCTCGAACCACTCGAACCCGTCCGAGTTCTCCACCGCGCCCGCCCGCGAGGCGAAGCGCTGCTCCAGCACCTCACGCTGCTCCGCGGGGACGGTCAGTGCGTTGATCTTCACGATGCTCATGTCGTCATCCTAGGGAGGGAGGGGCCGGGATCCCACGGGGGATATCGTCGTCCCCGGTAATTCAGCGCGGCAGCCAGGCGAAGTCGGGGTTGCGGACAACGGGCGGGAGGCCGGCGGGGCGTGGCGGATGCGGCGGAGCACAGGGGCGCGAGCGCGACCGGACATGCCGGAGTCATAGGTGGGAAGCTCGGCGCGGCCCGGCTGCTGCTCTGGGGGCTCGCCGCCGTCCTCGCCGCCCGCCAGGCGGCCACCGCGCTGCGGTTCCCCGCAGGTGAGTGGCTCGGCGACGTCGTCGTGCCCGCCCCGGCCGGATCGCTGTACGACTCCGGCCAGTTCACCGGCACGCCCTTCGCCGGCACGGTCCTGCGTCCGCTGGCCGGCCTCGCCGACCAGTCGCTGGAGGTCGCCTGGACCCTGGTGACGCTGCTGCTGGTGGCGGCCGTCGGGCTCGTCGCCGCGCGCGGCCTGCCGGACCCCGTCCCGCGCCGCGCCGCCCTGCTGGCCGCGCCCGGCCTGGTCGCCCTGATGACGGTGTCGCTGCCGGTCGGGGAAGCCGCCTTCCCCGGCCAGACCGCCGTACTGCCCGTCCTGCTGGTGCTGCTCGCCGTGTTCCGCGTGCCCGGGGACAGACCCGCCGGGTTCCTGGCCGGTCTCGCCGCCGCGCTGCAGCCCGCGCTCCTGCTGTTCGCCCCGCTGCTGTGGTCCACCGGCCGCCGCACCGCCGCCCGTTCGGCCGCCGTCACCTTCGGCGCCGCCACCGTCCTCGCCTTCGCCGCGCTGCCGCGCGACTCGTGGACGTACTGGGTCGAGCAGCCGGCCGGCACCGGCCTCGGCGGCGACCCTGCCGCCCCCGCCAACCAGTCCGTGCACGGGGCCCTGTTGCGCCTCGGCCTGTCCGGCCCCGCCGAGGTCGTGCCGTACCTCCTGCTGGCCGCCGTCCTCGGCTGCCTGGGCATGCGGCGCGCCGTCCGCTACGCCCGGGACGGGCAGTTGCTCCTCGCCGTGGCCGTCACGGGCTGCGTCGCCGTCGCCGTGTCACCGTCCGGCTGGCGGCACCAGCTGCTGTGGGTGGTGCTCGCCGTCGCCGGCCGGGTCGGCCGCCGGGCCGCCGACCGGCCCGTCTGGCCGGTGGCCGTGGTGCTGGTGACGACCCTGCCGAGCACCGTGCTGCTGCCCAACCTGGCCCTGCTGGAGCCCGTCCGGGACAACGTGCTGCTGCTGGCCGCCCTCGCCGCGGCCTGCGCCGTCCCGTTCCTGCCGCGCAGTTCCCCGTACTGGCGCGAGCCGGTGCCGACCTCGTACGGCCGGCCCGCCGCGTCCCGCCGGCAGTGGATCCCGCTGCTGCCGTTCTGGCGGCGCGTCCTCAGCCGCCCCAACCTGCTGCTGGAACTGCTGCTGATCCGCGTCGGCTACTCGCTCTACTCGCACATCCGGGCCGCCGCGACGGGCACCCGCTCCCTCGCCGAGGAGCACGGCAGCCAGATCCTCGCCATCGAGCGGGTCCTCGGCATCGACATCGAACACGCCGTCAACCAGGCGGTGGCCGGCACCCCTTGGGTGGAGGGATTCTTCGACTTCTACTACACCTCCTTCCACTTCGTCGTCCCGCTGGGCATCCTCGGGGTCCTGTACTGGCGCCGGCCCGCCGACTACCGCTGGGCCAGGGCCTCGCTCGGCCTGGCCACGGTCCTCGCCCTCACAGGGTTCTGGCTGTACCCGCTGGCGCCGCCGCGGCTGATGCCCGGCCTCGGTTTCATCGACACCGTCCACGGCCCGCAGGACCTCGCCAACCCGCAGTACGGGGCGATGACCGCGATCTCCAACCAGTACGCGGCGATGCCCTCGCTGCACTTCGGCTGGTCGCTGTGGTGCGGGGTGGTGGTCGTGCTGCTGGCGCCGAAGGGCTGGCAGAAGCTGCTCGGCGCGCTCCACCCGCTGATCACGGTCTGCGCGATCGTGGCCACCGCCAACCACTGGGTGCTGGACGCGGCGGGCGGCGCGGTCGTCGTCGGGGCGGGGTTCGCCCTGGTCCACGTGCTGTCCGGGCCGCGCCGGCTGCACGCGCAGGTCCCCGGCCAGCGCACCGCCGGCCCCGGTGAAGCGGCCGCCGGCCCCGGTGAAACGCCCGGCGTACCCGCTCCTGCGTCGGCGCGGGTCCGGTCCTAGGCCGGCATCCGCCCTGTCCGGCACCATACGGGCATGGAGTTCACCGAACTGGAGCGGCGGGCCCGCGCCCTCGCGGCCGCCGCCCGGGGCCGGGGCGCCGCCGGGCCGGCCCGCCGCCGTGTGCTCGGCATCGCCGGCCCGCCGGGGGCCGGCAAGTCCACCCTGGCCGCCCGCCTCGCCTCCGCGCTGGGGCCGGAAACGGCCGCCGTGGTGCCCATGGACGGCTTCCACCTCGCCCAGGCCGAACTCCGGCGGCTCGGCCGGGCCGACCGCAAGGGCGCCCCCGACACCTTCGACGCCGCCGGGTACGCCGCGCTGTTGCGGCGGCTGCGCGATCCCGCCCCCGACGGCCCCGCCGGCCCCGTCTACGCGCCGGCGTTCGACCGGACGCTGGAGGAGCCGGTGGCGGGCAGCATCCCGGTGGAACCCGGCGTTCCGCTGGTGATCACCGAGGGCAACTACCTGCTGCACGGGGCGGGGGAGTGGGCGGCCGTCCGCCCGCTGCTGGACGAGGTCTGGTTCCTGGCGCCCGACGACGCCCTCCGCGTCCGCCGCCTGGTCGACCGGCACATCGCCCACGGCAAGGAGCCCGCGCACGCCACCGCCTGGGTGGCCCGGTCGGACGAGGCCAACGCCCGGCTGGTCGCCCCCGGCCGGGTCCTCGCCGACCTCGTCGTCGAGCACCTCGGACCCGCCTGACCCCCGCCCGACCCTGCCTGACCCGCCCGGCCCTGCCTGACCCGCCCGGCCCTGCCTGACCCCGCCCGGCCCCGTCTCACCCGCCCGGCCCCTACCCCGGCGGGACGTTCTGGTTGAGGCGGAAGACGTTGGCCGGGTCGTAGTGCCGCTTGACCTCACGAAGCCGCGCGTACGTCCGGGGCCCGTACGCCTGCCGGACCCGCTCCTGCCCCTCCTCCATCAGGAAGTTGGCGTACACCCCGGTCTGGTGCGGGGTCAGCGCCGACCACAGGCCGCGCGCCCAGGCCCGCTCCTCCGCGAAGCCGGCCGCGTCCGCGCAGGTGGCGTTGATGTTGAAGGTGTGGCCGGCGGAACGCCCGCCGAACGCCGTCTCCTCCGCGCCGACCCGGCTCACCGCCCCGCCCAGCTGGAAGACCGGGAACGCGGTGTACGGCGAGACGATCCGCGCCGCGTGCTCCGCCGTGGTGTCGATGACCTCGTCCGTGAGCCGCTCCACGTCCAGGGACCTGAAGTAGTACCAGCGGCCGTGCGGGAAGGACGGGTCGAACATCGACTGGTGCTCGGTGAACGGCTTCGGCGCGCACAGGTCCAGCACCGGCGGCGGCCCCCACTCCCGCAGCGGCCGTACCACCCGCTCGCCCTCCTCCACCGGCCCGGCGTAGCAGCACACCACCATCACCACGTGCTCGCCCCGCAACTCCTCCGGCACGTACGGCAGGGCCGGCGCCCGCCGGTGCACCACGGCGGTGGTCAGCCCGTCCGGGACGTCGGTGATCCACTCCCGGTAGAAGCGCAGCAGCCGCGCCGAGTCGGCCGTCCGCCACACCACCGGACCGGCGAGGACGACCGGCCCGACCGGGTTGAGCCGGAACTCGAACCCGGTGACCACGCCGAAGTTCCCGCCGCCGCCCCGCAGCGCCCAGAACAGGTCCGGGTTCCCGTCCGCGCTCGCGGTGACCAGGCTCCCGTCGGCGGTCACCACGTCCGCCGACAGCAGTTGGTCCACGGTGAGCCCGTACTTGCGCATCAGCCACCCGATGCCGCCGCCCAGTGTCAGACCGGCCAGCCCGGTGTGCGTGACGATCCCGGCGGGCACGGCCAGTCCGAAGGCCTGCGTCTCGTGGTCCAGCGCGCCGAGCAGGACGCCCGCCTGGGCGCGCACCGTCCGGGCCAGCGGGTCGACGCGTACGCCCTTCATCAGGGACAGGTCGATGACGGTGCCGCCGTCGCAGACGGACAGCCCGGGGAAGCTGTGGCCGCCGGAACGGACTGCGAGCGGCCGGCCGGCGCCCGGCCCGGTCGTGGCGTAGCGTACCGCCGCCATGACGTCGGCGGTGCCGGTGCAGTAGGCGATCAGCTCGGGGGAGCGGTCGACCGACCCGTTCCACACCCGCCGGGACGCCTCGTAAGCATCGTCCCCGGGGCGGACCAGTGGCCCCCGGAACGGCGAGGGGCCGGTCACGGCCCTGGCCATCGGCATGGGCATGGTTCCAGTCTGCCACCGGGGGTCGGGCCCCGTCCGGCAGCCGTGGCCGCGGGCTACCGGGCGAGCGTGGTCTGCGGCAGTGAGGTGGCGGCGGGACCGGTGTCGGCGTCCGTGTCGACCAGCGCCACCATCAGCGGGTTGTAGCCGGCCGGGGCGTCGGCGAGGGCGCGCAGGCGGTAGCGGTGGGTGACGGTCGTGTCGCGGGCCAGGGGGCTGCCGCCGGTGAGGACCGCGTGCGGCATCACGTCGTTGGCGATGCGCAGGGCGGCGGGCCGCCACGAGCCGGTCGCCTGGTCGCGGCGCTCCAGCACGTAGCCGGGGAGGGAGCCGCCGGGCATGGCCTCCATCTGGAAGGCGAGCAACAGGTGCCGGTAGTCGCGGCTGTTGCCGTTGCGCACGGTGACGGAGAACTCCTGGGCCGGACCGCCGGGTCGCAGGGCGAGCCGACCGTCCCGGGTGCTGACGGACATCGACAGCCGGGTCGGTACGGGCGGCCTGCTCGCGGCCTTCGACGGTGCCGCCGGGGCTCCGCCGGTACGGGCAGCGGCGGGACTCGCGGCGGGCGTGGCGGCGGTCGCGCCGGCCGCGGCGGTGCCGGACGGGCCGGACGCGGCGGACTGCGAGGGCGCCGGCGGCGCGGACGCGGCCGGCCCGCCGGAACCGGCCGGGGTGGTCCCTGCGGCCGGGGCCGCGCCGGGCGTGGCGGACTGGGGTGCGCAGGCGGCCAGCGCGGTGACGGCGGCGGCCAGCGCCCCGAGGGCGAGCGCGCGGGTGCGGCGCATGTGGTGTCCCCTTGGTCAGGGTGGGCTTGGTTGCTCGGGGAAACCTAACCGGCCCAGGACACGGGGACGACGAGGGTGCGTAACGCTTTCGGCTCGCCGCCGGGCGGGAGGGGGAGGGGGGGAGGGGCCGAAGGGGCGCCGGGGCACGATGGCCCCGGCGCCCCTTCGGCTGGATCGCCGCTGCTTGCATGATCCGCCGGGCGCGGCCGCTCCGCCACTCGGGTGAGCGGCCCGGCTCACTCCGTCGCGATCACCTCGGTCTCGGCGAGCCGCTCCTCCTCCGGCGTCCCGGCGACCAGCACGGCCGTGAGCACCATGCGGGCGCCCGGCGCGACCAACCGGCCCTCGGCGACCACCCGGCCCTCGGTGGTCAGGCCGGCCCGGCCGGGCTGCCGTGGCTGACCCGGAGTTCCTTGATGCCGTTGAGCCAGGCCGCGCGCAGCCGCCGCGGCGCGTCCCCGGTCAGGCGGAGGTCCGGGAGCGTGTCCGCCAGGGCGTTGAAGATCAGGTCGATCTCCAGGACGGCCAGGGACTTGCCGAGGCAGAAGTGCGGCCCGCCGCCGCCGAAGCCCAGGTGCGGGTTGGGGTCGCGGGTGACGTCGAAGGCGCCGGGGTCGGTGAAGACCTCCGGGTCGTGGTTGGCGGAGGAGTAGAACATCCCCACCCGGTCACCCTTCTTGATCTTCTGGCCGCCGAGTTCGGTGTCCTGGGTGGCGGTCCGCTGGAAGGACACCACGGGGGTGGCCCAGCGCACGATCTCGTCGGCGGCCGTGGCCGGCCGGGTCGCCTTGTAGAGCTCCCACTGCTCGGGGTGGGTGAGGAAGGCGTGCATGCCGTGGCTGATCGCGTTGCGGGTGGTCTCGTTGCCCGCCACCGCGAGCAGCAGCACGAAGAAGCCGAACTCGTCGGAGCTGAGGTTGCCCTGGCCCTCGGCGGCCACCAACTGGGTGACGATGTCCTTGGCGGGGCACTGCTTGCGGTCCGCCGACATGTTCATGGCATAGCCGATGAGCTCCATGGCGGCCTCGGAGCCGACCTCCTCGGTGATCGCGTACTCCGGGTCGTCGTACGCGATCATCTTGTTCGACCAGTCGAAGATCTTCGCGCGGTCCTTCTGCGGTACGCCGATCAGTTCGGCGATGGCCTGGAGGGGCAATTCGCAGGCGATCTGCGTGACGAAGTCGAACGAGCCGTCGCCCGCGGCCGCCTCCCTGGCCTCCTCGACGATCCTGCGGGCCCGGTCGCGCAGCGCGCCCTCCAGGCCCCGGATGGCCCGCGGCGTGAAGCCGCGCTGCACGATCTGGCGGACGCGGGTGTGTTCCGGCGGATCCATGTTCAGCATGATCAGGCGCTGGGCATCTATCTGCTCGCGCTGGATGTGCTGGTTGAAGCGGATGATGGCGGTGTTGAGGGTGGAGGAGAACAACTCCGGATGCGTGGACACGTACTTGACGTCCGCGTGCCGGGTGACGGCCCAGTAGCCCTCGTCGTCGAAACCGGTGATCCCGCGGGGCTGCGCGCACCACCACACCGGGGCGGTCTGCCGCAGCGCGGCGAACTCGGGGAAGGGGACGCGGTCCTGGAGCAGATCGGGATCCGTGGCGTCGAAACCGTCGGGCAGCGCGGGACAGGTCATCGGGCGACTCCAGGTCTGACGGTCCATCAGAAGTTGACCTGAAAGGTAGTAACGAGTTCTACAGGTGACAAGGGTCGGTGCGGGACCTGTTCCGTGACGGGGCGTGTGGAATCCGTGCAAGTCGCGTGCACGCCCCTTGCGTGCCGGGCCCGCGGGCGACTAAGACTTCGGTAAGAACTAGAACGCGTACTAGTAATGCGTGCTGGTTCGGTTCGGGGCGGGGCGCCGGGACGGCCCGCCGCTGTGGCTTACGCAGATGTGCTGGAGAGGACGAGCTCATGGCCGCGGAACCCGTCATCGTCGAAGCCGTACGCACGCCCATCGGCAAGCGCGGCGGCGCGCTCGCCAACCTCCACCCCGCCTACCTGCTGGGCGAGACCTACCGCGAGCTGCTCGCCCGTACGGGAATCCAGCCCGACTGCGTGGAGCAGATCGTCGGCGGCACCGTCACCCACGCCGGCGAGCAGTCCATGAACCCCGCCCGGAACGCCTGGCTCGCCATGGGGCTGCCCTACGAGACGGCCGCGACCACGGTGGACTGCCAGTGCGGCTCCAGCCAGCAGGCCAACCACATGGTCGCCAACATGGTCTCTGGCGGGGTCATCGACATCGGGATCGCCTGCGGGGTGGAGGCCATGAGCCGCGTCCCGCTCGGTTCCGGTTCCAAGCACGGTCCGGGCAAGCCGTTCCCGGACGAGTGGAACGTCGACCTGCCCAACCAGTTCGAGGCCGCCGAGCGGATCGCCCGGAACCGGGGCCTGACCCGCGAGGACGTCGACCGGCTGGGGCTCCTCTCACAGCAGCGGGCCGCCGCGGCCTGGTCGGAGGAGCGCTTCAAGCGCGAGACCTTCGCCGTGCAGGTGCCCACCACCGAGGAGGAGCAGCGTGCCGGGCAGGGCATGTGGCGGCTGGTCGACCGGGACGAGGGCCTGCGCGACACCACCATGGAGGGCCTGGCCCGGATCAAGCCGGTCATGCCGACCGCCGTGCACACCGCCGGGAACTCCTCCCAGATATCCGACGGCGCGGCGGCGGTGATGTGGGCCTCGCGCAAGATGGCCCGCGCGCTGAAGCTCAGGCCGCGGGCCCGCATCGTCGCCCAGGCCCTGGTCGGCGCCGATCCGCACTACCACCTGGACGGGCCGATCGACGCGACGCGGGCGGTGCTGGGGAAGTCCGGGATGTCGCTCAAGGACATCGACCTGGTGGAGATCAACGAGGCCTTCGCCTCGGTGGTGCTGAGCTGGGCCAAGGTGTTCGACCAGGACCTGGAGAAGGTCAACGTCAACGGTGGCGCCATCGCGCTGGGCCACCCGGTCGGCGCCACCGGCGCCCGGCTGATCACCACCGCGCTGCACGAGCTGGAACGCCGGGACCGGGAGTTCGCGCTGATCACCATGTGCGCGGGCGGGGCGCTGGCGACAGCCACGATCATCCAGCGGCTGTAGCCGTCGCGCCGCTGGTCGCAAGCCCTGTGGGATGGGATGCGAGAGGCCCCGGTGGCCGGACCTGGGGAGGCCGGCCGCCGGGGCCTTCGTGTGTCCGCGTGCGCGTGCGCGTGGTGCTGTCCGCGTGCTGCGCTGGGTCCGCTGGTTTAGTACCAGTGGTTGGCCTGCCAGAAGTTCCAGGCCTCGACCGGGGAGCCGTAGCGCTCGTTCATGTAGTTCAGGCCCCA
>NZ_JBIBBM010000004.1:0-14100 GCF_042900645.1 Streptomyces sp. NPDC012888
AGCGACGCGACGAAGGAGCGCCCTTGACAGGGCGGACGGCCCCGGAAGGACGATGGGACGGACGGGCAACCACCCCGACGCAACCAACGCCCCCGCCCGAGCGTGCCCCCGACATCCGGGCGGCAGGACGACAGCGGGGTGGGACGATGGCGGGGAGCAAGGGAGCTGGGATGCGTAAGCGGACGGTGTGGGCGGTCGGGCTCGCGGGCGTGCTGCTCGTGGGGTGTTCCGGGCAGCCGGCAGGGGCTCCCGGGGCGCGGACGACGCCTCCGGCGAAGCCCACCGCCACGGCGACCGCCGCTCCCACCGCGCCCCCCGCCAGGGGGTCCGTCACCGTGACCGGCGAGGTCGCGAAGGGGCTGGAGTCCCCCTGGGGCGTCGCCCCGCTGCCCGACGGCGACCTGCTGGTCGCCTCGCGCGACAGGGGCACGATCACCCGGGTCGACGCCCGCACCGGCGCGCTGACCGTGATCGGCGAGGTCCCCGGCGTGGCCCCCGGCGGCGAGGGCGGTCTGATGGGGCTGGCGCTCTCCCCCTCGTACGCCTCCGACCGGCTGGTGTACGCGTACTTCACCACGGAGTCCGACAACCGGATCGCCCGCATGCGGTACGACGAGCGGCGGACGCCCGGCCAGCAACTCGGCGCGCCGGACACGGTGTTCCGGGGGATCCCCAAGGGGCTCGTCCACAACGGCGGCCGCATCGCCTTCGGGCCGGACCGCATGCTGTACGCGGGCACGGGCGAGACCGGCGACACCGGCCTCGCGCAGGACCGGAAGTCCCTCGGCGGCAAGATCCTGCGGATGACCCCGGACGGCGACCCGGTGCACGGCAACCCCGAGGCGGACTCCGTCGTGTACTCGTGGGGCCACCGCAACGTGCAGGGACTGGCCTGGGACGGGGAGAAGCGGCTGTGGGCCGCGGAGTTCGGCCAGAACGCCTGGGACGAGCTCAACCTGATCGAGCCCGGCGGCAACTACGGCTGGCCCGCGGCCGAGGGGAAGGCCGGGAAGGCGGGCTTCAGGGATCCGGTGGCGCAGTGGCGCACCGACGACGCCTCGCCGAGCGGGATCGCCTGGGCGGAGGGTTCGGTGTGGATGGCCGGGCTGCGCGGCGAACGGCTGTGGCGGATCCCGCTGGACGGCACGAAGCCTGTGGCGGAGCCGGAGGCCTTCCTCACCGGCGCGCACGGCCGGCTGCGGACCGTGGTGGCGCTGGGTGGCGACCGGCTGCTGCTGGTGACCAGCGAGACGGACGGGCGCGGGTCGCCGGGGGCCGGCGACGACCGCGTGCTGACCCTGACGGTCCGCTGAGCCGCGGGCATCAGGCCCGGGCGAAGAGGCGGAGGCGGTGGGCGAGGGCGGCGGCTTCGCCGCGGCCCGCTACGCCGAGCTTGGCCAGGATGTTCGAGACGTGGACGCTGGCCGTCTTCGGGGAGATGAAGAGTTCCTCCGCGATCTGCCGGTTGGTCCGGCCGGCCGCCACCAGCCGCAGTACGTCCCGCTCGCGGCTGGTCAGGCCCAGCGACTCCACCGGGTCACGGTCCGCTTCCCCCCGCTCTCCCGCCCCGGGGGGTTCCGTGAGCGGGATCCTCGCGCGCTGGGCGAGCAGCGCCAGGTCCTCGCGGAGCAGCCGGGCGCCGAGCCGCTCGGCCTCGGCGTGCGCCTCGCGGAGCAGGCACGAGGCGTGGTCCCGGTCGCCGCCGGTGGCCAGCAGCGCCTCGCCGAGCCGGTGGCGGGCCCGGGCCAGCAGGTACGGCCGCTCCAGCGGCCGGATCGCGGCCTCGACCGCGGTCCAGTCGGCCGCCGCGTCCCGGCCCTCGGCGCGCAGGAGTTCGGCCCGGACGTAGTCGGCGTGGGCCGCCCACAGCGGGACGGGGGTGGCCAGGTTCCGCGCGGCGGTCCGGATCAGTGCGACGGCGTCGGCGCGGCCGGCCTCCGCGGCGGGCAGGCCGCGGGCGTCCGCCTCGGCGGTGGCGGCGGCGAGCAGCAGCGGCCAGGCGAAGCGGTGGTGGCCCAGCGGGAAGCCCTGGCCGACCGCGTCGGCCAGTTCGGCGCGGGCGTCGGCGAGCCGCCCCTCGCCCGCGGCCACGCCCACCGCGAGTCGGTGCAGCGGGATGCGGTACTGGGGCTGGAGGTCGTGGCTGCCGAAGTGCCGGTGGGCGGCGGCGAGCTGGGCGGCGGCCTCGGCCAGTTCGCCGCGGGCCAGGGCCAGGTAGGCCAGGCGGCTGCCGGCCATGCCCCGGGGGGCGGCGCTCTGGCCGGTCTCCAGGGCGCGGCGGGCGCCTTCCGCGGCCTCGTCCCAGCGGCCGATCCCGTACAGGCTCTCGACCATGTTGCAGCGGATCCAGGCCTGGGTGTCCGCGAGCCGGGCCCGGCCGGCCAGTTCCAGTCCGCGGGTGGCCACGTCGATGGCCTCGCGGGAGCGTCCTGCGCCTTCCAGCTGGTGGCTGAGGTTGATGTGGGCGCGGCCGGCGAGACCGTTGAGTCCGAGGGCGGTGGTCCGTTCCCCGACCGCGTACAGCTCGGCGAGGCCGGCTTCGAGGGAGCCCGCGTCGACGAGCAGGGAGCCGACGGTGATGCGGGCGTTGAGCTCGGTCTCCTCGGCGCCGACCGTGCGCGCGTACTCGGCGGCCCGTTCGGCGGCGGCCAGGTTGTCGGGGCCGGGGTCGTGGAGCATGCCCCAGCCGGCCGCGCGGACCAGCACCTCCGCGTGGACCTGGGACGGGGGCAGGCCCTTGACGAGCTCCTGGGCGGTGCCCAGCTCCTCCCAGCCGTCGCCGCGGGCGAGGCTGGCGACGAGCCGGGAGCGTTCGGTCCAGAACCAGGCGGCGCGCAGCACGTCGAGGTCGGCGGTGGCGCCGTCCAGGGAGCGCAGGGCGATCTTGCTGTGTTTCAGGGCGCGTTCGCGGTCGCCGCCGAGGCGGGCGGCGACGGTGGCCTCCGCCAGCAGGTCGAGGCGCTGGAGCGGGGTCGAGGCGTCGTGGCCGCACGGCGGGTAGGCCTCGGTGTAGTCGGCGGGGCGCAGCGCCTCGCGCACGTCGTCGGGGGCGCTGTCCCACAGGTCCAGGGCGCGTTCGAGCAGCCTGAGCTGCTCGGAGTAGGCGTGGCGGTGGCGGGCGGCGACGGAGGCGTCGAGGGCTGCGGGCAGCGCCTTGGCGGGGTCGTTCGCGCAGTACCAGTAGCTGGCCAGCCGGATGGTCCGCTCCTCGGCGCGGACGAGGGTGCCGTCCGCCTCCAGGGCCTCGGCGTAGCGGCGGTTGACGCGGGCGCGTTCGCCGGGCAGCAGGTCGTCGCTGACGGCCTCGCGGACCAGGGAGTGGCGGAAGCGGTAGCCGTCGCCGTCGGGGGTGGCGATGAGGATGTTGGCTCCGACGGCGGCGCGGAGCGCTTCGATCAGTTCGTCCTCGGACAGCCGGGCGACGGCGAGCAGCAGGGGGTACTCGACGGTGGAGCCGCCTTCGGCGACGAGGCGCACCACCCGCTGGGCGGCGTCCGGGAGCACCTCGACGCGGACCAGCAGCAGGTCCCGCAGGGATTCGGTGAGGCCGCTGCGGCAGCCGTTCGTCATGGAGGCGACGAGTTCCTCGACGAAGAAGGCGTTGCCGTCGGAGCGTTCGAAGACGGTGTCGACGTATCCCTCGTCGGGCTGGGAGGAGAGGATGCCGACGACCTGGCGGCGCACCTCGGCGCGGTTGAAGCGGGGCAGTTCGACGCGTTGGACGGTGCGCAGGCGGTCGAGTTCGGCGAGCAGCGGGCGCAGCGGGTGGCGGCGGTGGACGTCGTCGGCGCGGTAGGTGGCGACGATGACCAGGCGGCCGCCGGTGAGGCTGCGGAAGAGGTAGGCCAGCAGGTGCCGGGTGGAGGTGTCGGCCCAGTGGAGGTCCTCGAGGACGAGGACGACGGTGCGGTCGGCGGCGAGCCGTTCGAGCAGGCGGGCCGTCAGTTCGAAGAGACGGTGGGTGCTCTCCTCGTCGTGCGGGCCGCGGCGGGTCTCGCCGAGTTCCGGGAGGATCCGGGCCAGCTCGTCCTCCTGGCCGGCGGCCGCGGCGGCGAGTTCGTCGGGGAGGCGGCGGCGGAGGGTGCGCAGGGCCGTGGAGAAGGGGGCGAAGGGAAGTCCCTCCGCCCCTATCTCGACGCAGCCGCCGACGGCGACGACGGCGCCGCGGCGGGTCGCCTCGGCGACGAACTCCTCGGTGAGCCGGGTCTTGCCGACGCCGGCCTCGCCGGCTATGAGCAGGGCCTGGGGCTCCTGGCCGGCGGCGCGGCGCAGTGCGTCGGTGAGTACGGCCAGTTCGTCGGCGCGGCCGACGAACACCGGGCTGACGGATCTGGTCTCCACGGCGCCGAGCATCGCACAGGTGTCCGTGCCGGCGGCACTCGATATCGGGACGCTCCTCATCACGCGTCCGTTCCCGCGGGTGACGGCGCGCCGGCTACGCGGCGCGGACGAAGCGGCTCCGGTGGCGGTTCACCCGCCCTTCGGTTTCCTGGCCGCGAGAGGAGCGGGACGCCTCGGCGGCGAGCCGGGCCCGGCGGTAGGCCTCGGCCTCGCGGATGAGGTCGGCCTGGCGGGCGGCGGCGATCTCGTACTCGAACATGTCGTTTCCCCCTGGTGGGTCTTCTCGGGCACCTGGTCCGGTGTGGTCCAAGATTCGCGTCCCAGGGGGTGCCGGCACATCGGGAGCATGCCGCATCTGCCGGCGCCGGGGGCCTTAGGGCGGGGCGGCGGTCACGGGGCGCGGACCCTAAGGCGGCGCGGGGGGTGCTTAGACGGGCCCGGGCACCGCCTGGGCGGGGCAGCGGTGCGCGGACGTGCCCGGGCCTGCCGGACGTGCCTAGGCGGTGCCGGGCGCGGTGTCGGGCGCGGTGTCGGGCGCGGTGTCGGCGGGGCGCCATTCGGGGGCGAGGAGCGCCCAGATCTCGGTGTCCTGGCGGACCCCGCGGTGCAGGTGGTTCTCGCGCAGGACGCCCTCGCGGGTGAAGCCGAGCCGTTCGGCGACGGCGATGCTCTTCTTGTTGCCGGAGGCGACGTGCCACTCCACCCGGTGGATGCCCCGGACGTGGACCGCCCAGTCGATGAGCACCCGGCACGCCTTGGTGACCAGGCCGCGGCCGACGGCGGCCGGCTCCAGCCAGCAGCCGACCTCGCAGTTGCCGGCCGCCGCGTCGAAGGCGGGGAAGAGCACGCCGCCGACGAGGGTGCCTCCGACCCGGATGCCGTAGAGGCGTACGCCGTCGTCGGCGGCCTTGGCGGCGTTCGCGCCGAGCATCCCGCGGGTGGACTCCAGGTCGGTGGCCCGGTCCGGGAAGGGCACGAACTGGCCGATGAACTCGCGGCCGCGGTCCATGTGGGCCAGGAACTCCTCGGCGTGCCACACCTCCAGCGGGAACAGCTGGGCGTCGTCGTCCAGGTCTATCGAGAACACGCGGTCTCCTTGCGGCTGGTCACCGGTCAACGGGTAACGGCCGCCGGACGGTCGTCCTCGCTCGGCCGCTGCGCGGGAAGTGTCGCACGTGACGGCGGGTGTTCGGGGGGTTCGATGCTGATCCTGGGGAGCCTGCGGTCGAGCCGGCGGGGCAGCCACCAGTTGGCGCCGCCGAGGAGGTGCATCAGCGCCGGGACGAGGAGGGTGCGCAGGACGAAGGCGTCGAGGGCGACGGCGGCGGCCAGGGCGATGCCGAACATGGCGATGAGGCGGTCGCCGCTGAGGACGAAGGCGAGGAAGACGGAGATCATGATGACCGCGGCCGAGTTGATGACCCGGCTGGTCTCGGCCAGGCCGACCCGTACGGCGCGGCGGTTGTCGCCGGTCTCCAGCCACTCCTCGTACATGCGGCTGACGAGGAAGACCTGGTAGTCCATGGAGAGGCCGAAGAGGACCGACACCATGATCACGGGGAGGAAGGGTTCGATGGGCCCGGCACTGCCCAGGCCCATGGGTTCGCTCCCCCAGCCCCACTGGAAGACGGCGACGACCACGCCGAAGGAGGCGGCCACGGCGGCGACGTTCATGACGGCGGCCTTGAGCGGGACGGCGACGGAACGGAAGGCCAGCAGCAGGAGCACGCAGCCGAGGGTGACGACCACGCCGACGAACAGCGGCAGCTTGCCGATGATCACCTGGGCGAAGTCGTCGTAGGCGGCGGTGACCCCGCCGACGTACACGTCCATCCCGGTGCCGTCCTCGGCGCGGGGCACGACGTCCTGGCGGAGCCGGTCGACGAGGTCGCTGGTGGCCCGGGACTGCGGGGAGGAGTCCGGCAGGACGGTGACCACGGCGGTGTCCCGGGCCTCGTTGACCAGGGGAGGCAGTACCGCGGCGACGCCGTCGGTGTCGCGCAGGGCGGCGGCGAGCCGGTCGAGGGCGGCGGCCTGGCCGGCGGCGGTCCCGTCGGCGGTCCCGTCGGCGGAGGCCTGGCCGGCGGTGTTTCCGCCGAGCTGCGCGACCAGGGCCAGCGGGCCGTTCACTCCCGGGCCGAAGCCGTCCGCCAGCAGGTCGTAGGCCTGCCTGGTGGTGCTGGTCGCCGGGTTGTTGCCCTGGTCCGAGGTGCCGAGGTGGAGGGAGAGGGTGGGCAGGGCGAGGACGGCCATCACGGCGGTGGCGACCAGACCGAGCAGCTTGGGGCGGCGCTCCACGAACGCGGACCAGCGGGCGGCGAACCCGGTCGGCGTCTCGGGCCGCGGGCCTTCCTCCGCGAGGCGGCGGCGCTCGCGGCGGGAGAGCGCGCGGGGGCCGATCCAGGAGAGCAGGGCGGGCAGCAGCGTCACCGAGGCGGCGACCGTCAGCAGCACGGTGAGGGAGGCGGCGACGGCCACGCCGTCGAGGAAGTCCAGGCGCAGCACGAGCATGCCGAGCAGGGCGATGCAGACGGTGGCGCCGGCGAAGACCACGGCCCGGCCGGTGGTGGCCACCGCGGCCTCGGCGGCCTCCTCCACGGGCAGGCCCCGCTTGAGGCCCTTGCGGTGCCGGGTGACGATGAACAGCGCGTAGTCGATGCCGACGCCCAGGCCGACCAGGGTGCCCAGCATGGGTGCGAAGTCGGCGACGGGCATGGCGTGTCCGAGCAGGGTGGTGCCGGAGTAGGCGGTGCCGACGCTGACCAGGGCGGTGGCGATCGGGAGGAGGCTGGCGGCGAGCGAGCCGAAGGCGAGGAAGAGGACCACGGCGGCGACGGCCACGCCGATGGCCTCGGCGAGGTGGGAGGTGGGGGCCTCGGTGAGCTGGACGGCCCGGCCGCCGAGCTCGACCTGGAGGCCGCCGGCCTCGGTCCGCGGGTTCTTCGCGGCGTCGACCACCGCCTTCGCCTGCGCCCTGGGCACGGCGTCGGCCTGCCGGTCGAAGGTGACGACGGCGTAGGCGGTACGGCCGTCGGCGCTGATCTGCGCGGCGCCCCCGGGCCGGTAGGGGCTGGTGACGGCGCCGACGCCGTCGAGCCCGGCGATGTGGTCCAGGGCCCGGCTCATCCGCTGCTCGACGTCGGGCGTACGGGCGGTCTGGCCGGGGGGTGTGCGCCACACGACGGTGTCGGTGTCGCCGCCCTGGCCGGGGAAGCCGGCGCGCAGCAGGTCGCCCGCCTTGCCGGACTCGGTGCCGGGGACCTGGTAGTCGGTGGAGAACGCGGTTCCGGCGGTGGCGGCGGACGCGGCGGTGCCGCCGAGGGCGAGGAGCCAGATCAGTACGGCGACGAGGCGGTGCCGGAGGCACCACCGTGCGAGTGCTGCCAACGGAACGTGCTCCCTGGTGGTTCGGGTGGGCGACGCCCGGGGGGTCGCCCCGGGATGGTCCACGGACGCCACCATCGCAGCGTTTCGTGATCGTTGGTCCGTTTCGTGTGCATCGTCACAGGGTTCGGGGCGGGTCCGTCTCCGGGACCGGGACCGGGACCTTGTACCCGGGGACGGAGGGCCAGCGGACGGTGAGGACGACGGTGTCCTCCTCGGCGTACCAGGAGTGGTCCACGCCGCGGCCCCAGACCGCGTAGTCGCCCTGCTCGGCGAGGATGACGGTGCGGTCGGGGAATTCGAGGCGGAAGCGGCCGCTGATGAGGACCTGGAGGGCGGTGCGTTCCTCGCCGTGCACCCACTGGGCGCGGGCGTCGCCCTTGGGGTGGACGCCCCACTTGATCTCCACGCCGGTGCTGTGCCGGGGGTCGCCGGGGGGCTTGAAGTGGCCCAGGAGCCAGCCGTGGTCCAGCGCGGCGTCCGCTGCCGCCCGACCGACGTGGATGTCACTCATACCCCGGCACGCTACCGGCTCCCCCGCGGCCACCGCTCCGCCCGACCACAGGGGGCTCCGCCCCGCACCCTCCCCCAGACTCCGTCCGGGGGGACCCCCACTCCTCGAACGCCGGAGGGGCTGGATTTCCCCGCTCGGAGCCGGTCCGGAGAGCCGGGCTGCCTGCGAGGGCGAGGGGCCGGGCGGAGGCGGGGCGCGGGCCGGACGGGACAACGGGCTCCGGCCCCCCCGGGCGGGGCGGCCGGGCACCGGCCGGCGGCGGGGGCTACGCGGAGGGGCGCCAGTAGCCGAGGCTGTTCACGCGGTGCTTCGGGAGGCCGAGGTCCTTGCGGAGGTAGCCGGTCAGCGTCCGCGTCGTCACCGTGTCGCACGCCAGCCACACGTACGCCGTCTCCGCGTCCGGCGCCAGCCCCGGCAGTTCGGCGCGGACCCGGTCGACCAGCCCCGCGCCGCCGCCCGTGCGGGCCACGCGCCGGATCTCGTGCCGCTCCGGGTCCAGCCGTACCGGAAGGTCCTCGTCGGCCTCGTGCTGGGTCTCGAACCAGATCGTCGCCGGGGTGCCCGGGTACCGGCCCAGCAGGGAGTTGATGGCCGGCAGCGACGCCGGGTCGCCGATCAGCAGGAGCCGCCCGGGCTCGGGGTCGGGCGCGGTGAAGCCCGTGCCCTGGACCGTGGCCTCGATGGCGTCGCCGGGCACAGCCCCCCGCGCCCAGTCGCTGGCCACGCCGTCGTGCAGGGCGAACTCCAGGGAGAAGGTGCCCGCCTCCCGGTCGGGGTCGACCAGCGTGTAGGCCCGCTGGTGCGGCTTGCCGTCCGCCGCGAACCACAGCCGCACCCACATCGTGGGGTGCAGCGAGTCGCCCGCGGCCGCGAGGAGCCCGCCGTCGGTGAAGTGGACCCGCCGGTAGTGGTCGGTGACCGACTCCGCGCCCGTCACCGTGAACGTGAAGTCCTTGCCCCGCAGGAGCTTGAGGACCACACCCTCCCAACCCTTGCCGACGGCCATGTCCGCCCCTTCCCCTGAACCCCGATACAGTTAGGCCAGCCTAACCTAATGCACTTGGGGAGCAGTGTGAGCTACGAGGTCTTCCGGGACGCCTACGGCATCCCCCACCTTCGCGCGTCCGGCCATCTGGAACTCGCCCACGCGCAGGGCCGGACCACCGCCCTGGACCGGGCATGGCAGCTGGAGGTCGAGCGGCACCGGGCCCAGGGCTCCACCGCCGCCTTCCTCGGCCAGGAGGCCGTCGGCTGGGACGTGTTCGCCCGCCAGGTCCGCCTCGACGACACCGCGCGCCGCTGCTACGAGGCCCTCGACGCGGACACCGCAGCCTGGGTGCGCGCGTACGCGGACGGGGTCGGCGACGGCCTCGCCGCGGGCGCCGCCCGCGACCCCCGCTTCGCCGCCACCGGCCTGGTGCCCACCCGGTGGGAGCCGTGGGTCCCGCTGTCGATCTGGCTGTCCACGCACATCCTGTTCGCCGGCTTCCCCAACAAGCTGTGGCGCGACCGGGTCGCCCGCGCCCTCGGCTCGGAGGCCGCCACCCTGTTCGCCACCGACGGCCCCGGCACCGCCGGCAGCAACGGCTGGCTGGTGCCGGGCGACCGCACCGCCACCGGCTCCGCCGTCATCGCCGGCGACCCGCACCGGTTCATCGAGGACCCGGGCGTCTACCAGCAGATCCGGCTCGCCTGCCCCGAGTACGACGTGCTGGGCCTGGCCGTCCCCGGCGTCCCCGGCCTCGCCCACTTCGGGCACACCGGCGGCGTCGCCTGGGCCATCACCAACGCCATGGCCGACTACCAGGACCTGTACGTCGAGGAGCTCCGCCGCACCCCCGGCGGCACCGTCGAGGCCCGCGCCGAGGGCGACCGCTGGGAGCCCGTGGCCCGGCACACCGAGACCGTCTCCGTCGCCGGCGGTGAGGACGTCGAGGTCGAGGTGCTGGAGACCGGCCGCGGCGTGGTCGTCGTCCACGAGGGCGTCGACGGCGCGGACCGCACGATGAGCCTGCGCTACCCGCCCCGGGTCCGCGCGGAGCTCGGCTTCTCGGCCCTGCCCGCCCTGCTGCGCGCCCGTACGGTCGACGACGTCGACGCGGCGCTGGACGCCTGGGCGGAGCCGGTCAACGTGGTCCACGCCGCCGACACGCGGGGCGGGCTGCTGCACCGCGTCGCGGGCGCGGTGCCGCTGCGCGACCCGGAGAACCGGCTGCGCCCGGTACCGGCCTGGGAGGCCCGCCACGCGTGGCAGGGCTGGGCCGGGACCACCGCCGAACCCGTGCAGGGCTTCGCCGTCATGGCCAACGCCCGCGGGATCGCGTCCCCGTTCGGCGTGGAGTTCGCGCCGCCGCACCGCGCCAACCGCATCCGGGAGCTGCTCAGCGGCTCCGACGACTGGACGGCTCCCGGCATGGCCGTCATCCACCGGGACACCCACCTCGCCTCGGCCGCGGCCCTCCTGGACCTGCTGCCGTCCCTCGACGGCCTGTCCCCCGAGGCCGCGGCACTGCGCGACCGGCTCCTCTCCTGGGACCGGCACATGGAGGCCGACAGCACCGACGCCACCGTCTTCGCCGCCTTCCGCACCGCCACGGCCCGCCGGATCGCCGCCGACCCGGCCTTCGAGGCCCTGACCGCGCCGCCCACCGGCCCCGAGGTACTGCGCCCTTGGCAGTACCTGCTCCCGAAGACCGGCTACGCCCTCGAAGGCCTGCTCACCACCACCCTGCTGCCCGGGCTCGACCGGGCCGGGCACGTCCGGGCCGCCCTGGAGGAGACCGCGGCGGCGGCACCGGAGGTCCCCTGGGCCGAGGTGCACCGGCTGGCGCCCTGGCAGGCGCTGCCCGACGCGTCGGCCGACTGGCCGGGGCTGGGCGGTGACCACGACTGCGTCAACGCCACCTCCTCCGTGCCCGGCGTGACCGACCTCGCCGCGCGCGCCTCGGCGGCCCGCTACGTGTGGGACCTGGCCCGGCGGGAGGACAGCCTGTGGGCGGTCCCGCTCGGCGCCGACGGCGTCACCGGCAGCGCACACCACCGCGACCAGCTGCCGCTCTGGGCACGGGGTGACCTCGTCCCGGTCGTCACCGACTGGTCCCTCCTCAGCCTCGAAACCGCCGAAACCGCCGAAACCGTGGAGAACACGGAAAAGGAACAGGAAAACGCATGAGACCCAGCTCCCCCACCACCGGCTCCCCGCGTGCGGACGTGTACGCCGAGACGATCGAGGGGTTCGGCACCGTCCGCTTCACCCCCGTCGACCCCGCGTCCGACTCCGCCGTGCTGCACTCCTGGGTCGCCGAGGAGCGCGCCGTGTTCTGGGGCATGAACGGCGCGAGCCGTGAACTGGTGCAGGAGATCTACGAGGACGTCGACCGGCGCGACACCCACCACGCGTTCATGGTGCGCCTGGACGACGAGCCGGTCGCCCTGTTCCAGACGTACCAGCCGGAGGAGGACCGGGTCAGCGAGTGCTACCCGGTCCGCGAGGGGGACGTCGGCGTCCACCTGATGCTCGCCCCGGCGGCGGGCGCGCCCCGGCCCGGCTTCAGCCGGACCCTGATCGGGGCGCTCGTCCGGTTCACCTTCCGCGACCCGGCCGTCCGCCGCGCGGTGGGCGAGCCCGACGCCCGCAACGACAAGGCGCTCGCGCTGCTGACGAAGATCGGCTTCGTCCCGCAGGGCGAGATCCTCCTGCCGGAGGTCGACCTCCCCGAGGTCTACCTCCCGGAGAAGCGCGCCGTACTCGCCTTCCTGGACCGCCCGGCCGGGCTCGGCCCGGCCCTTCCCGCCCCCGAGGACCCCGAGGACCCCGAGTGACCGACCCGAACCACACCACCACCCGCCGCGCGCCCGTCCACACCCAGTACGTCGAGGGCTTCGGCACGGTGACCATCACCCCGGTCGACCCCGCCTCCGACGCACCGCTGATCCACCGCTGGGTCAGCGAGGAGCGGGCCCGCTTCTGGGGCATGAACGGCGCGAGCCCGGAACTGGTCCGGGAGATCTACGAGGACGTCGACCGGCGCGACACCCACCACGCCTTCCTCACCTCCCGCGACGGCGAACCGGTCGCCCTGTTCCAGACGTACGACTGCGCGGCCGACCGGGTCGCCGAGTGCTACGAGGTGCTGCCGGGCGACATCGGCGTGCACCTGCTGATCGGCCCGGCCGGCGAGGGCGCGGAGCGCGGTTTCACCGCCTCCCTCCTGACCGCCTTCATCGACTACGTCTTCGGGCTGCCGGGCACCCGCCGGGTGGTCGCCGAGCCGGACGCCCGCAACGCCAAGGCCCTGGCCCGGCTGGAGCGCACCGGGTTCACCCTCGGCCCGGAGGTCGAGCTCCCCGAGATCGACCTCCCCGAGGTGTACCTGCCGGCGAAGCGGGCCCGGCTGGCGTTCCTCACGCGTTGACGAGGAACTCCCGGACCAGGCCCAGCCATTCCTCCGGGCGCTCGGCGAACGGGAGGTGCCCGGTGGGCAGTTCCGCGTACCGGGCGCCCGGGACGGCCGCCGCCAGCTCCTGCTGGAGCGGCAGCGGCACGAGCCGGTCCTCGGTCGTGGCGACGACCAGGGTCGGTACGCCGATCCGCGCGAGGTCCGCGCTCAGGTCGGCGCCGGCCACGAGGGCCGCGTGGTCCCCGCCGCCGGGCGGCAAGGAGGCGGCGGTGTCCCGTACGACCGCGGCCAACTGCTCCGGGCTCAGGCCCTCCAGTACCGTCTTGCTGAGGGCGAGCGGGAGGAGGGTCCGGGCGAGCAGGTCGTTCTCACCGCGCCCGGCGAGCTCGGACCACACGCCGGCGATCAGCGCGAGCTGGTTGTCGGCGTACGGGAAGCTGGCCGTGAGGACCAGGGCGGTGACCCGCTCGGGATACCGGGCGGCGATCCGCACGGCGACGTTCCCGCCGAGCGAGTACCCGAGCACGGCGAAGGTGTCGAGCCCCTCCGCGTCGGCGGCGGCGACGAGTTCGTCGGCGAGCTCGTCCAGGACGAGCGGGGCGGCGGCCCGTGGCGTACCGCCGGTGCCGGGGTAGTCCACGCCGACGACGGTGTGCGTGGCCGCCAGCCCGTCGAGGATCGCGCCGAAGTTGCCCTCGACGGAACCGCCGCTGCCGTGCGCGAGCAGGAGTCCGGGCCCGCCGCTCTCGTTGCGGACGGTGCGGGCGTAGGTGGCGGTGGCGGTGGGCATGGGTGTCCCCGTTCTTTTTCGAAACGATCACTACAGAAATAACCGTACGGCATTTAACTAGTGAGCGCTACAGAAAGATTCTTGTACGGGTGGTGTACGGGCCGACGGGGCGTCAGTACGAGGCCCGTGGGGCATGGGTCACGCATGCGTCAGACGAACAGGCCCCAGCGCAACGCCTCTTGGATGGTCATCGGCGCGCTGCTCGGCCAACTCCGCAAGAAGGCGGGCTACACCCAGGGACAGCTGGCCGAGCTGCTGCACGTCGACCTGGAGACGGTCGCGTCGATCGAGCAGGGCCGCCGGCTGCTCCAGCCGAGGCTCGCCGCGCGGCTGGATGACCTGCTGGAGACCGGCGGTCTCCTGACCACGTCGCTGGCCAAGGTCCCCGTCCGGGAGAGGTATCCGGCGTTCGCCATCGAATACATCGAGCACGAGCGGACAGCCACGAGCCTCCAGTCGTACGAAAACGCGCTGATTGCCGGACTGCTCCAGACCCCGGAGTACGCGGCGGCCGTCTTCGGCAGCCGCGTTCCGCCCTTCACTAAGGAGGAGACCAAGCAGAACACCACCCGGCGGCTTGAGCGTCAGGCGATCTTCTCGCGGAAGCCCGCGCCGCCGATGATGCACTTCATCCTGGAAGAGGTGATCCTGCGGCGCCCGATTGGCGGCCG
>NZ_JBIBBM010000004.1:14197-52382 GCF_042900645.1 Streptomyces sp. NPDC012888
CGGCTTGAGCGTCAGGCGATCTTCTCGCGGAAGCCCGCGCCGCCGATGATGCACTTCATCCTGGAAGAGGTGATCCTGCGGCGCCCGATTGGCGGCCGGGAAGTACTCCGCGGCCAGCTACGACACCTCCGCGAGGTGGCCCAACTCCCTTTCGTCGGGCTCCAGATCATCCCAACTGCCCGGGTCACCCACGCCGCCCTCAACGGGCCCATGGTGCTCCTGGATACCGAAGACCACGACCAACTCGCCTACCTTGAAGGACAGGACGTGGGCTTCCTCCAGGACGATCCCGGCGAGGTCCATCGACTCCACCTCAAGTATGGGATGCTGCGTTCACAGGCCCTGTCCATGGAGGACAGCATGGGACTGTTGGACGACCTGCTAGGAGAGACATGACGCACGATCTGGCCTGGTTCAAGTCCAGCTACAGCGGCGACTCGGGCGGCAACTGCATCGAAGTCGCCTACGCCTGGCAGAAGTCGAGCTACAGCGGAGACGAGGGCGGCGACTGCGTCGAGGTCGCCGCGCACCCCGCCGCCGTACACGTCCGGGACTCCAAGGTCGACGGCGGGCCCGTCCTCACCGTCTCCCCCGCCGTCTGGGCCGCGTTCCTGAGCGCTACCGGCTGAGGCGTGACGCGTGGGCCGTCGCCGCGGTCTGCCGGAACAGTTCGCGTAGCAGCTCCGCGCGGCTGCCCCGTGTCTTCATCGCGTGGCAGTTGGGGCACAGCGCGATCATCGCGGCGGGGTGGTCGCGGCCGCCCTTCGCGTGGTCGTCCACGTGGTCGACGTCCAGGATCGGCTCGCCGTCCGCGGTGACGTCGGCCGGCATCCCGCCGCACACCGGGTTCTCGCACCGGCCCCCGCAGCGGTCCAGGACCGCCCTGACCGCGCGCGGGTCGCGGTAGCGGTCGAGGCCCGCCGGCCGGGTGACCGTGCGGTCCCGGTTCTCCGGCTCCGTCGCCTCGATCGCCTCGCACAGCCGCCGGTACGCGTTCACCTCCGCCACCTCCGCCCGCGCGTGGCGAGCGAAGTACTCGGCCGCCACGGGCGGGAGTTCGGTCAACGTCTGCCGTGCGGTCAGGCCGGCGCGGATGTCCGAGGGAAGGTCGTGGTACGGCTCGTCCCCCTCCGCCGTGAGCCACCTGACCGCGCGGCGCCGCGGGAAGGACAGCCCCGGGGGGGGGTCGTAGTAGGCGGGACCGGTCACCACGCCCACGTGGACGTCGTACGGCGCCTTGGCCGCGACCATGACGTCGCCGACCGACACGACGTCCAAGAACCGCTGGATGCCCCAGGCCCAGCGGACCGCCGTCTCCCGGGGCAGACCGGGCACGGCCGCCGTGATCACGTCGCAGGCCTCCCGTTCGGTCATGCCGGGCGCGATCTCCGGTGCTTCCCTCCAGCTGACCGCCGCGTAGCCGCCGGCGAGCCATTCCGGCACCGCGTACCGCTTCGCCCCCTGGTCGTAGCCGCGTATGAGCCAGTACATGCGCTTCCCCTCACCCCGTGCCGCGCCGGGACGGATCCTAGCCCCGCGCAGCACGGCACCGAGCCCCCGTCCCACCGGGTGGGTGGTACGGGGGCTCGGTGCTGTGCGGGGGCCGGGGACTAGCCCTCGGTGACGCCCAGGCGCTCCAGGATGAGCTCCTTCACGCGGGCCGCGTCGGCCTGGCCGCGGGTGGCCTTCATGACCGCGCCGACCAGGGCGCCGACCGCCGCGACCTTGCCGCCGCGGATCTTGTCCGCGATCGCGGCGTTGCCGGCGATGGCCTCGTCCACGGCCGTGCCCAGCGCGCCCTCGTCGGAGACGACCTTCAGGCCGCGCTTGTCGACGACCTCGTCCGGGGTGCCCTCGCCCGCGAGGACGCCTTCGAGGACCTGCCGGGCCAGCTTGTCGTTGAGCGAGCCGTCCGCGACGAGCGCGGCGACGCGGGCGACGTCCGCCGGGGTGATCGGCAGCTCGTCGACGCCGACGCCCTGCTCGTTGGCGTTGCGGGCCAGCTCGCCCATCCACCACTTGCGCGCGGCGACCGAGTCGGCGCCCGCCGCGATGGTGGCCTCGATGGACTCCACCGCACCCGCGTTGAGCATCGACTGCATCTCGAACTCGCTGACGCCCCACTCCTCGCGGAGCCGGTTGCGGCGCACGCGCGGCATCTCGGGCAGGCCGGCGCGCAGCTCCTCGACCCACTCGCGGGCCGGGGCGACGGGGACCAGGTCGGGCTCCGGGAAGTACCGGTAGTCCTCGGCGTTGTCCTTGATCCGGCCGGAGGTGGTGGAGCCGTCGTCCTCGTGGAAGTGACGGGTCTCCTGGACGATCGTGCCGCCCGACTGGAGGACCGCCGCGTGCCGCTGGACCTCGAAGCGGACGGCGCGCTCCACCGACCGCAGCGAGTTGACGTTCTTGGTCTCCGAGCGGGTGCCGAAGGTCGCGGTGCCGTGCGGGCGCAGCGACAGGTTCACGTCGCAGCGCATCTGGCCCTTGTCCATGCGGGCCTCGGAGACGCCGAGCGCCCGGATGACCTCGCGCAGCTCGGCGACGTACGCCTTGGCGACCTCGGGGGCCCGCTCGCCCGCGCCCTCGATCGGCTTGGTGACGATCTCGATGAGCGGGATGCCGGCGCGGTTGTAGTCGAGCAGGGAGTGGGACGCGCCGTGGATGCGGCCGGTGGCGCCGCCGACGTGCGTCGACTTGCCGGTGTCCTCCTCCATGTGGGCGCGCTCGATCTCCACGCGGAAGACCTCGCCGTCCTCCAGCTGGACGTCCAGGTAGCCGTTGAAGGCGATCGGCTCGTCGTACTGGGAGGTCTGGAAGTTCTTCGGCATGTCCGGATAGAAGTAGTTCTTCCGGGCGAAGCGGCACCACTCGGCGATCTCGCAGTTCAGCGCGAGGCCGATCTTGACGGCGGACTCGACGCCGGTCGCGTTGACGACCGGGAGCGCGCCGGGCAGCCCGAGGCAGACCGGGCAGGTCTGCGAGTTCGGGTCGGCGCCCAGCTCGGTCGAGCAGCCGCAGAACATCTTGGTCTTCGTGCCGAGCTCGACATGGACCTCCAGGCCCATGACGGGGTCGTACGCGGCGAGCGCCGCCTCGTACGACAGCAGTTCAGTGACGGTCACGGTGGAACTTTCCCTCTCAGCCCAGCAGGACGTCGTCGTCGCCGAGGCGCTTCAGCTCGCGGTACAGGATCGCGAGGCCGGTGGCGATGGCGGCGGCGGACACAACGGCGTCGATCAGCAGGAGCGTGTCGGACTCGCTGCGGGCCCGGCGGGCCTGCTTGATCACGCTGATGGCACCGAACGCGGTGGTGCCGATCGACAGGTAGGTGCCGGACTTCGACTTCTTGAAGCCCTTGGCCTTGGACAGTGCACTCACAGGGACGGAGCCTCCTCCAGCAGCGGGTGACCCCAGCGCTCGGTGAAGGCGGCCTCGACGGCGGCACCGACCTTGTACAGGCGGTCGTCCTTCATCGCCGGGGCGATGATCTGCAGCCCGACCGGGAGACCGTCCTCCGGCGCCAGGCCGCAGGGCAGCGACATGGCGGCGTTGCCGGCCAGGTTGGTCGGGATGGTGCACAGGTCCGCGAGGTACATCGCCATCGGGTCGTCGGCGCGCTCGCCGATCGGGAAGGCGGTGGTCGGGGTGGTCGGGGAGACGATCACGTCGACCTGCTCGAAGGACTTCTCGAAGTCCTGGGTGATGAGCGTGCGGACCTTCTGGGCCGAGCCGTAGTACGCGTCGTAGTAGCCGGAGCTCAGCGCGTAGGTGCCCAGGATGATGCGGCGCTTGACCTCGTCGCCGAAGCCGGCCTCGCGGGTCAGGGCCGTGACGTCCTCGGCGGAGCGGGTGCCGTCGTCGCCGGTGCGCAGGCCGTAGCGCAGGCCGTCGAAGCGCGCCAGGTTGGAGGAGCACTCGGACGGGGCGATCAGGTAGTAGGCGGCGAGCGCCAGGTCGAAGGACGGGCAGTCCAGCTCGACGATCTCGGCGCCGAGCTCCTTGAGCAGCTCGACGGACTCGTCGAAGCGCTGCAGGACGCCGGCCTGGTAGCCCTCGCCGCGGAACTGCTTGACCACGCCGACGCGCATGCCGGCGACGGAGCCGTTGCGGGCGGCCTCGACGACCGGCGGGACCGGGGCGTCGATGGAGGTCGAGTCGAGCGGGTCGTGGCCGGCGATGACCTCGTGGAGGAGGGCCGCGTCCAGGACCGTGCGGGCGCAGGGGCCGCCCTGGTCGAGGGAGGAGGAGAACGCCACCATGCCGTAGCGGGAGACCGCGCCGTAGGTGGGCTTCACGCCGACGGTGGCGGTGACGGCTGCGGGCTGGCGGATGGAGCCGCCGGTGTCCGTGCCGATCGCGAGGGGGGCCTGGTAGGAGGCGAGGGCGGCGGAGGAGCCGCCGCCGGAGCCGCCGGGGATGCGGGTGAGGTCCCAGGGGTTGCCGGTGGGGCCGTAGGCGCTGTTCTCGGTGGAGGACCCCATGGCGAACTCGTCCATGTTGGTCTTGCCGAGGATGACGACGTCGGCGTCCTTGAGGCGCTTGGTGAGGGTGGCGTCGTAGGGCGGCAGCCAGCCTTCGAGCATCTTCGAACCGACGGTGGTCGGGACCCCGACGGTGGTGAAGATGTCCTTGAGGGCGAGCGGTACGCCGGCCAGCGGGCCGAGCGGCTCGCCGGCGGCGCGCTTGGCGTCGACGGCGCGGGCCTGGGCGAGGGCGCCCTCGCGGTCGACGTGGAGGAAGGCGTGCACCTTCTCGTCGACGGCCTCGATGCGGGCGAGGTGGGCCTCGGTGACCTGGACGGCCGTGAGCTCGCCGGAGGCGATCTTCTCGGCGGTCTGGGCGGCCGTGAGCTTGACGATGCTCATGTCGGTGTCGGTCATGGTCTCTTAGTCCTCCCCCAGGATCTGCGGCACCTTGAAACGCTGCTGCTCCTGGGCAGGGGCGCCGGAGAGCGCCTGCTCGGGGGTGAGCGACTGTCGGACCTCGTCCGCGCGCATGACGTTGGTCAGCGGCAGCGGGTGGGAGGTCGGCGGGACGTCTTGGTCGGCCACCTCTGCGACGCGGGCGACCGCGCCGATGATGGTGTCGAGCTGTCCGGCGAAGTGGTCGAGCTCGCCTTCGGCCAGTTCCAGACGTGCCAGACGGGCGAGGTGGGCGACCTCCTCGCGCGTGATGCCAGGCATGCAGCGATCCTCTGGGGTGAGTGTGTAGTTTCGGCCCAATCCTATGGGGCCGGGGCCCGCCCCGACGAAACGGATTGCCTGCGGGTGGCTGCCGGTGTGGGCGATCGTCCCGCGGGGCGGGCCGGGTGGGCACACCGGGACGCCCCGGCGCAGCGGCCGTACCCCCGCCCGGCCGTCCCCCGGCCGCGGGCCGTGGGTGCCCGGTCGCGCAGTTCCCCGCGCCCCTGGGGTCCGCCGGCCGTCGGTCGAGTGCGGGCCGTGCGTGGCCGGTCGCGCAGGTCCCCGCGCCCCTGGGGTGCCCCGGTCATCGGTCGGCCGCGCCCCGGGTGCGGCTGGGCGCGCAGTTCCTCGCGCCCCTGGGGTCCGCCGGTGGTCGGTCGGGGGCAGGCCGTGCGTGGCTGGGCGCGCAGTTCCCCGCGCCCCTGGAGGGTGACCGCCGTGGCCCGGCTGTGGGGCCGTGCGTGGCTGGGCGCGTAGTTCCTTGCGCCCTGGCGGGGCTGGGTGGGGGTGGTTACGGGGCGGGGGTGTCGGAGAGTTCCGCGGTGATGTCGGCCGGGCGGCGCCAGCCGCGTTCGCCTCGGGCGAGGAGCCAGGCGGTGGCTTCCTGCGGGGGCATGGCCGCCGCGACGAGCCAGCCCTGGACCGCGTCGCAGCCGAGGTCACGCAGGCGTTCCCAGGTCTCGTCGTCCTCGACGCCCTCGGCGACGACCAGCAGGCCCAGGGAGTGGGCCAGGTCGACCGTGCAGCGGACGATCTCCGCGTCCTGCGCGTCGACGGCCAGCCGGGCCACGAACGAGCGGTCGATCTTCAGCTCGCTGACCGGGAGGCGGCGCAGGTGCACCAGGGAGGAGTAGCCCGTGCCGAAGTCGTCCAGCGACATCTTCACGCCGTGGCCGGTGAGGCCGGCCATCGTGTCGGCGGCCCGCTGGGGGTCTTCCAGGAGGACGTGTTCCGTTATCTCCAGCTGGAGGGCGCCCGCCGGGACCCCGTGGCGGGCCAGGCGGGCGGCGACGGCGCCGGCGAAGCCGGGGGTGTGGACGTCGCGCGGGGAGACGTTGACCGCGACCGGGACCTTGAGGCCCTGCGCGCGCCAGCGCGCGACCTGCGCGAGGGCGGTCTCCAGCACGTACTCGGTGAGGTGCGGCATGAGGCCCGAGGTCTCGGCGATCGAGATGAACTCGTCCGGGGGGACCCGGCCCCGCTCCGGGTGCACCCAGCGGACCAGGGCCTCCAGCCCGGCGACGTGGCCGTCGAAGCGGACCTTGGGCTGGTAGTGGAGTTCCACCTCCCCGAGGTCCAGGGCGCGGCGGAGGTCGCCCAGGAGCCCCAGCCGGTCCGGGGTGTTGCTGTCCCGCTTGGACTCGTAGACCTCGACGCCGGTGCGGTCCCGCTTCGCCTGGTACATGGCCACGTCGGCCCGGCGCAGCAGTCCCTCCGCGTCCAGGGCGTGCTCGGGGAACACGGCGAGTCCGGCGCTGGCCTCCAGGACGAGGGTGAGCCCGTCGAGGTCGAGCGGGGATCCCAGCTCGGCGACCAGGCCGCGGGCGACCCGCTGGGCGCTGGTGGTGGAGTCGGTGGTGGGCAGCAGGACGGCGAACTCGTCGCCGCCGAGGCGGGCGACCTCGGCGTCGGCCGGCAGGGCGTGGCGGAGCCGCTCGGCGATCTGCAGGAGCAGGCGGTCGCCCGCCAGATGGCCCAGCGTGTCGTTGACCGCGCGGAACCGGTCCAGGTCGATCAGCACAAGAGCTGACCGGGTGCCCAAACGTTCAGCCTCGTCCAGGGCGGACCAGGCGCGTTCCAGCAGCCACTGCCGGTTGGGCAGACCGGTCAGCGGGTCCCGCAGCTGCTCCTCGGCGCGGGCCCGGGCGATCCACAGGGTGGAGTCCAGGGCGATCAGCGGTACGGCGAACAGCGGCAGCAGCACCGGCCGGCTGACGGCGACCACGCAGATCAGCGGGGCGATGCCGAGGAGGGCGATGGCGACCAGGCCCTGCCGGAGCAGGGCGGTGCGCGCCACGGTGGGCAGCCCGCCGCCGCGCGGGGCCACCGCGATCCACAGCAGGGCCCGGGTGACCAGCAGGTAGGCGACGGCGACCAGCGCGACCGCGGGTGCCGCGCCGAGGCCCCAGCGGTCGGGGTCCCACGGCGACTCCACGCTGGGCGTCTCGCCGAACGCGGCCAGGACGAGGGCCCCCGCGCCGATGCCCAGCAGGTCGACGGAGCCGTGCAGCAGGCCCTGCCGCCAGCGGTGCCGGCGCGCCGCGCCGACCAGGGACACCACGGCCAGCGAGACCAGTGCGGCGGGGATCCAGCCGTAGAGCAGGAGCACGCCGAGGGTGAGGGCCGCGCCGGACCCGGTGCCGCCCCACCAGCGGTCGCGGCCCAGCGCCACCAGGTGGCCGACGATGATTCCGCTGAGCAGGGCGAGTGCCCAGCCCGCGCTGCCGCCGGGGAACGGGGTGTGACGGTGGCTCAGGGCGTCCACCAGACCCGCGGTCAGTACGAGGGCGGCCAGTGCGACGACCACGCGGGGCAGCACACCGCGCCGCCCGGGAACTCCCCTTCCCGCGCCCGCGGCCGGCGGGCGGGTGTCGGCGGTCCTGGTCCCCAGGACGCCGGGCCGGCCCGTCCGTACGGGCGGGTACTCCCCGCCGAATTCGGGTGACGGGTCGGCGCTTTCGGTGGGTTTCATGCCCGTCCCTCTCACAGCCGGCGATGCCGATGCCACACGATGGCCCCGATGTCATGCCATCACGGCCTGGATCGCACCACGCAGCCGTGCACGACAGGCGCACCCCTCAACAGTAGGGCGCAGCAGGCTCCCAGGGGCAGCGGTCGGCGGCGGTTGCCCGAATGCGACCCGGCCATCCTCATCAGTACGGTATCCGCCGAACGGGTGAGACAGGACCAGGACCCCCCTGTCACCCTTCCGATGATCCGACAGGTCACGGGCCCGGGACCAGCCCCTTACCGGCCGTTCGCCACCTCCCCCCGCGCCGGGCGTGCGCCCGCCCGTACGGCCGCACCCCGCGCATCCGTCCGGTTCACCCCTTCCGGGCGGCTCCCCGTCCTACCTCTTTACTCCGCGGCGGGCGGGCCGTCCACCGGGAGGGCGGCCTTCCGCGCCGCGTCGGGGCCGTCGGCCAGCAGCACTTCGAACCCGGCGTCGTCCAGCACCGGCAGCTTCAGCTGCACGGCCTTGTCGTACTTGGAACCGGGGTTCTCGCCGACCACGACGAAGGAGGTCTTCTTCGACACGGATCCGGTCACCTTGGCGCCGCGGCTCTGCAGGGCCTCCTTGGCGCCGTCCCGGGTGTGGTTCTGCAGGGTGCCCGTGACCACCACGGTCAGGCCCTCCAGCGGGCGCGGGCCCTCCGCCTCGCCGGTGCCCTCCTCCTCCATCCGGACGCCCGCCGCGCGCCACTTGCGCAGGATCTCCTGGTGCCAGTCGACGGCGAACCACTCCTTGAGCGAGGCCGCGATGATGGGACCCACGCCCTCCGTCGCCGCCAGCTCCTCCTCGGTGGCCCGTTCGATGGCGTCGATCGAGCGGAACTCGCGGGCCAGCGCCTCCGCCGCCACCGGGCCGACGTGCCGGATGGACAGGCCGTTGATCACGCGGGCGAGCGGACGGTCCTTGGCGGCCTCGATGTTGGCGAGCATGGCGAGGGTGTTCTTCTTCGGCTCGCCCTTCTGGTTGGCGAAGACCGTGACGACCTTCTCCTCGCCCGTCTTCGGGTCCCGCTTGGGCAGTCCGCTGTCCGGGTCCAGCACGTACGCCTTGATCGGCAGCAGCTTCTCGACGGTCAGGGAGAACAGGTCGCCCTCGTCGACCATCGGCGGCTCGGCCGGCTCCAGCGGCCGGGTGAGCGCCGCGGCGGCCACCGCACCGAAGTTCTCGATGTCCAGGCACTGCCGGCCGCCGAGGTAGAACAGCCGCTCCCGCAACTGGGCCGGGCAGGTCTGCCCGTTGGGGCAGCGGAGGTCGATGTCCCCCTCCTTCATGGGCCGCAGCGCGGTGCCGCACTCCGGGCACTCGGCGGGCATCACGAACTCCCGCTCGGCGCCGTCCCGCAGGTCGACCACGGGGCCCAGGATCTCCGGGATGACGTCGCCCGCCTTGCGCAGCACCACGGTGTCCCCGATGAGGACGCCCTTGGCCTTGACCACGTCCTGGTTGTGCAGGGTGGCGAACTCGACCTCCGAGCCGGCCACCGTCACCGGCTCGACCTGCGCGTACGGGGTGACCCGGCCGGTGCGGCCGACGCCCACCTTGATGTCGAGGAGCTTGGTGTTGACCTCTTCGGGGGCGTACTTCCACGCGATCGCCCAGCGCGGGGCCCGGGCGGTGGAGCCCAGCCGGCCCTGGAGCGGGATCTCGTCCAGCTTGACGACCACACCGTCGATCTCGTGCTCCACCGAGTGCCGGTTCTCGCCGAAGTGGTCGATGAACGCCCGGACTTCGTCCAGCGAGCCGACCACCTTGTTGTGCCGGGCGGTGGGCAGCCCCCACTCGTGGAGCAGCTCGTACGCCTCGGACAGGCGGGCGATGTCCAGGCCCTCGCGGGCCCCGAGGCCGTGGACCACCATGTGCAGCGGGCGGGTGGCGGTGACCTTGGGGTCCTTCTGCCGGAGCGAACCGGCGGCGGCGTTCCGCGGGTTGGCGAAGGGCTTGTCGCCGGCCTCGACCAGCCGGGCGTTGAGCTCCTCGAACTTCTCCATGGGGAAGAAGACCTCGCCGCGGATCTCCACGAGGGCCGGGATCCGGTCGCCGGTGAGCCGGTCCGGGATCTCCGCGATGGTGCGCACGTTGGGCGTGATGTCCTCGCCGGTGCGGCCGTCGCCGCGGGTGGCGGCCCGGGTGAGCCGGCCGTTCTCGTAGGTGAGGTTGACGGCGAGGCCGTCGACCTTGAGCTCGCACAGGTAGTGGTAGGCGGAGGAGCCCACGTCCCGGGCGACCCGGTCGGCCCAGGCCGAGAGCTCCTCGTCGTCGAAGGCGTTGTCGAGGGACATCATGCGCTCGCGGTGCTCGACGGAGGCGAAGTCCGTCTCGTACGACCCGGCCACCTTCTGGGTGGGCGAGTCGGGCGTGCGCAGCTCCGGGTACTGCTCCTCCAGTGCCTCCAGGGAGCGCAGCAGCTGGTCGAACTCGGCGTCGCTGACGACCGGCTGGTCCTTCACGTAGTACCGGAAGCGGTGCTCCTCGACCTGCTCGGCCAGCAGCTGGTGCTGCTCGCGCACCTCCGCCGGTACCGTGTCCTGCTGTTCGGCTGCCATGCCCGTGTCCTCCCGTGGCCCCGTGGGTACGTCACTCAGGGTTGTCGGCGAGGGATCTCGCCGCCCTGGCGCAGTGGGCCTGAACCGCACGGGCGTAAGCGGGCGAGGCGCCCGCCAGACCGCACGACGGAGTGACCACGACGGACTCGGCGAGAGTCCCCGGGGCCAGCCCCAGCCTGCGCCAAAGCTTCCTGACACCCATGACGCTACCGGCAGGGTCTGACAGCGGCGTGTCGGTACCCGGCACCACACCGGTGAAGAGTTTCAGGCCACCCTCGACGGCCTCCCCGAGGTGGTCGTCCTCGCGCTCGGTGAGCAGTGAGAAATCGAACGACACCCCGGTGGCGCCGGCCCGGCGCAGCAGCGCGAAGGGCACCTCGGGCGCGCAGGAGTGCACGACCACGTCCCCGTCGTGGACGGCGAAGAGGTCGCGGAGGGTTCCTTCCACGACCTGCCGGTCCACGGCCCGGTAGGTGCGGTAGCCGCTCGCGGTCCGCACCCTGCCCCGCAGCACGGCGGTCAGCGAGGGCTCGTCGAACTGCAGGACGACCTCGGCGCCGGGCACGCGCTTGCGTACCTCGGCCAGGTGCCCGGCGAGCCCCTCGGCCAGGGAGCCGGCGAGGTCGCGGCAGGCGCCGGCGTCCTGGATCACGGCCTCGCCGCCGCGCAGTTCCAGCGCGGCGGCCAGCGTCCACGGCCCGACGGCCTGCACCTTGAGCTTGCCGGTGTACCCCTGGGTGAACTCCTCCAGGGCGTCGAGGTCCTCGCCGAGCCAGGAGCGGGCCCGCCGGGTGTCCCGGCCGGGCCGGTCGCTGATCCGCCAGCCGCTGGGCTCGACGTGCGCGTACATGTCGACGAGCAGGCCCAGGGACCGGCCGGTCATGTCGGCGCCGGGGCCGCGGGCGGGCAGCTCCGGCAGGTACACGAAGTCCTCGAAGGTACCGGTGACGGTCCTGGCCGCCTCGCGGGCGTCCCCGCCCGGCAGGGACCCGACTCCGGTGGCGCCCGCCGCGCTCACCGGCCCGGCCGCACGGTCAGGTCGTTGACCTCGGCGTCCCGCGGCAGGTCCACCGCCAGCAGGATGGTCGTGGCCACCGACTCGGGGTCGATCCAGGCGGAGGGGTCGTACTCCTTGCCCTCCTGGGAGTGCACCTTGGCCTGCATGGGGGTGGCGGTCCGGCCCGGGTAGACGGAGGTGACCCGGACGCCGTTGCCCTTCTCCTCGTGCCGCAGCGAGTCGGCGAGGGCCTTCAGGCCGTGCTTGGAGGCGGCGTACGCGCCCCATTCGGCGTGCGCGTTCAGTCCGGCGCCTGAGTTGACGAAGACGACCTGGCCCTGGGCGGCCCGCAGCGACGGCAGCAGCAGCCGGGTGAGCTCGGCGGGCGAGACCAGGTTCAGGTTGAGCTGCTGGTGCCAGGTCCTGGGCCGCAGCTCGGCCACGGGTCCCAGGTCCACGATGCCCGCGACGTGCAGCAGCGAGTCGAGCCGGTCGGGCAGCGCCTGGTGGGAGAAGGCCCAGGAGATCCGGTCCGGGTCCGAGAGGTCGGCGACCAGGGCCCGGGAGCCGGGGAAGCGGGCGGTGAGCTCCTTGCCCCGGGCCGCGTCCCGGGCCAGGAGGATCAGCTCGTCGCCGCGCTCGTGCAGGCGGCGGGCCACGGCGGCGCCGATGCCGGATCCGGCGCCGGTGATGAGGTGAATAGCCATGGCCCCATGCTCGCACCCCGTGCCCGGCACCCCGTGACGGTGGTGCGGGGCGCGGCCCCGGGGGCGCGGCCCCGGGGCGCGGAAGCCGCGTCCGGGGCCGTGCCGGGTGCCGGGGTGTCTCAGTGGGTGAGGTAGGCCCGGACGACGGTGATCTCCGACTTGTTGCCGGCGGAGTCGGCCACCGTGCCGCGCAGGGAGACGTGGCCGCCCCGGGCCGGGTTCTTCACCATGGCCTTCCCGCCGTGCACGGGGACCGTCCGCCAGGTGTACCCGTCGTCGTACGAGACCTCGACGGTCAGGGACTTGGCCGGGGCCGTGGCGGCCGGGCCCTGGACGGTGACGGGGACACGTACGGTGCGTCCGGCGGGCGAGCTGCCGGCCGGGGTGACGTCCGGGGCGAACCGGACGACGGACGGCGGGAGTTGGGTGACCGCGGCGGTCTTCTGCGAGCGGAACCACCAGGTGGCGGTCACCTTGGTGGAGGTGCGGCTGACGGCCGCGGGCTGGCTGGTCCGGGTGACCAGCTTGTACGCGGCGTCGCCGGCCGGCAGCGTGAACGGGTCGCCGTCGCGGACCGCGGTGTCCCGGCTGCCGAGGACCACGCCGTCGCGGTACAGGGTGGTCCTGCCCGTGGCCTGGAACGAGGCCCCGTTGTGGCCGGCGCCGTCGGCGAGCAGGGGCAGGCTGCCCCACAGCACGTCGCCCTCCCGGTAGACGCCGAGCCCTTCGGCGGCGTCGACGCGCGGCTGGTGGACACCGGTGTTGAAGCGTTCCCGGTAGGTCTTCCCGGCCTGGTAGGCGCGGTCCCGGTCGAAGGCGTACGTGGCCTCCTCGATCGGCCAGCCGTCCTGGTCCCGGCCTCCGATCTGGGCGAACGACATGTACCACGTCACACGGTCGCGGGCGGAGAGGTGCAGCCTCACGGTGGACGGGGCCGGCCTGGGCGTCGTCAGGGCACTGCCGCCGGCGGATTCGGGGAGCTGCCCGATGACGGTGGTGCCGCCCTCCTTGCCGGGGGCGGAGGCGCCCTGGTCGACGAGGACGGTGGCGAGGTCGGCGGCGGTCAGGCTCCTGGTGTAACCGGTGGCGAGGCGGGTGACCGGGCCGCCGAGGACGGCGTGGTACTCGTCGTGGGTGCCGTCGAGCCAGTGCGCGTCCCACTGCTGGAGCAGGGTGCCGGCGGGCGCGTCCGGGCCGAGGTGGGCGGTGCGCAGTGGTGCGTACGACTGGAGCCAGACGCCGAACCCGTGGGTGTCGCCGGTGCCGGTGGTGAGCTGGTAGGCGGGGATGGCGAACTCCATGGTGGCGGTCCCCGAGGGCACGGTGATCCGGACCGGCCGGGCGGTGCGCGCGTCCACGGTCACCGTGGTGTCGCCGCCGATGTCGAGGACGGGCCGGGCGATCCAGTCGAAGCCCTTGGATAGGTCCTCCGGGTCCGCGATCACGTCGGAGTTGAGGAGGTAGCCGCCCTTGGGGACGCGGAGGGTGACGGTGCCGTCGGCGTCGTGCCCGGAGAAGCGGCGGCCGGCGCCGCCGCCGGCGGTGCCGATGATCGTGGTGTCGTAGTGGGCGGTGGGCCTGCCGTCGCGGCCGAGGTGCCTGACGGTCAGGTCGTACGACTCGACCTCGCGCTCGGCGGCCACCGGGGTGCGGACGGTCTGGCCGCCGCCGGACGCCACCGCGTACGCCGAGTAGGTGCCGTCCACGGCGCCGCCGAGCCGGGTGTCGACGGTGAGGTCGACGGAGGCGGTGCCGTGCGCGGGGACGGTCAGCCGGGGCGCCCCGAGGGTGAGGAAGCCCTGCGGGGCGGGCTTGCCGTCGGGGCCGGTCACGGAGGTGGTGAGGTCGAGGGTGACCGGGGTGGCGCCCAGGTTGCGGTAGGTGAGCCTGCGGGTCTGCGGGGTGTCGTCGTGGTGCGGCCACGGCTGTCCGGCGAAGGTCAGCGAGACCGGTTCGGAGACCACGCTCTGGCCGGCTGCGCGGTCCACCGCGATCCGGCCGCCGCCCTGCTGGAACACCGAGTACGCGCCGGCCTTGGCGGAGGCGGTGAGGACGGCCTTGAGGTCGGCGCCGGTCCAGCCGGGGTGCTGCTGCTTGAGGAGCGCGGCGGCGCCGGCGGCGTGCGGCGCGGCCATCGAGGTGCCGGAGATGGTGAGGTAGCCGGGCGGCTTCTGGCCGACCTCGCGTTCGATGACGCTGCCGGGGGCGGCGGCCGCGGTGGTGTCCACGCCGGGGGCGGTGACGTCGGGCTTGATCGCGCCGTCGCCGGTGCGGGGGCCGGTGCTGGAGAAGCCGGCGAGGGCGTCGGCGTCGTCCACGGCGCCGACGGTGAGGGCGGCCTGGGCGCTGCCCGGGGAGCCGAGGGTGCCGGGGCCGGGGCCGTCGTTGCCGGCCGAGATGGCGAAGAGGACGCCCTTGTCGGCGGTGAGCTTGTCGACGGCGGCTTCGAGGGGGTCGGTGCCCGGGCCGTCGGGGCCGCCGAGGCTGAGGTTGAGGACGTGGGCGCCCTGGCCGACGGCCCATTCCATGCCGGCCAGGATGCCGGAGTCGTCGCCGGAGCCGTTGTCGTCGAGGACCTTGGCGTTGAGGAGCCCGGCCCCGGGGGCGACGCCCTTGTGGACGCCGGACTTGGCGCCGGTTCCGGCGGCGATGGAGGCGACGTGGGTGCCGTGGCCGAACCGGTCGGCGGTGCTGCCGGAGCCGGTGAAGTCCTGGGCCGCGGCGACCTGTCCGGCGAGGTCGGGGTGGGTGGCGTCGATGCCGGTGTCGAGGACGGCGATCTTCACGCCCTTGCCGTCGTAACCGGCCGCCCACGCCTTGTCGGCGCCGACCTGCCGGGTGCTCTTGTCGAGGCGGGCGGTGCGTACGCCGTCGAGCCAGACGGAGCCGATGCCGGGGGTGGTGGCGCGGCGGGCGGTGCCGGCCGCCCGGTCGGTGAGGGCCTCCCAGAGGGCGGTGGCCCCGGCCGGGGAGGCGCTGACGGCTTCGGCGCCGAGGAACGCGTACGTGCGGCCCACGGTGAGGCCGCCGGCGGAGCGGAGGGCGGCCCTGGCGGCGGGGGCGGAGCCGCCCTCGTAGCGGACGATCAGCTGGAGCCGGTCGCCGCGGGCCCGGCGGTACTCGGGGCGGGAGAGTTCGGTGAGGTCGAAGAGGCGGGGGTCGAGGCGGCCGGCGTCGATCAGCCCGCGGGCGTCGAGCGGGACGACGCTGGTGCGGCCGCGGTCGGTCCGTACCGAGACGGGTATGCCCTCGCGGCCCTCGGCCGGGGTGAGGCCGACGGGCCGGCCCCCGGCGTCGACGGTGACGCGGTCGCCGGTGACGAGGGTGATGTGGGTGAGGGCGGGGGCGGGCCGCTGCCGTGATCGGTCGGCCGTGGGCGGGGCGGCGGCGGTGTGGGCGGCGGGTGCGGTGGCGGTGGCGGTGGCGGCGGTGGCGGGTGCGGTGGCGGCGGTGGCGGGTGCGGTCAGTCCCGCCGCGAGTGCGGCGGCGACGACCGCGGCTAAGGCGCCCGCGCCGGCCGCCCTCCTGGCCCCCCGGTTGCGATGTGTGCGCAAGGAACTCCCCCTGACGAGAGGTGGCGTCCGCGGGGCGGGTGTCGCTCCGCGCGGATCCCGCAGTATCACCCTCGTTCTGACGCCTGATCAACCATGTGTCTGAATAAGGTCGTTGGGGCGGAAGGTGCGCCGGTAGGCGACGGGAGAGACCCCGATGGCGGACCGCATGTGCGCACGCAGGGAGTTCGCGGACCCGAAGCCGGCCCGGTGCGCGACGAGGTCCACGGGCAGGTCGGTGCTCTCCAGCAACTGGCGGGCCAGTTCCAGTCGTTGGGCGGTGAGCCACTGGCCGGGGGTCATGCCGACCTCGTCGCGGAAGCGGCGGGTGAAGGAGCGCAGGCTCATCCGGGCGTGGGCGGCGAGCCGGTCCAGGGAGAGCGGTTCGCCGAGGTGTTCCAGGGCCCAGGCGCGGGTGGCGGTGGTGGTGGCGACGGTGGGTTCGGGTACCGGCCGGTCGATGTACTGGGCCTGGCCGCCGTCGCGCCAGGGCGGTACGACGCACATCCGGGCGGCCCGGTTGGCGGTGGCGGCGCCGTGGTCCCGGCGGATCAGGTGCAGGCAGAGGTCGACCCCGGCGGCGACGCCCGCGGAGGTGAGGACGTCGCCGTCGTCCACGAAGAGCACGTCCTCGTCGAGGCGGACCCGGGGGTAGGCCCGGCGGAACTCGGCGGCGAGGTTCCAGTGGGTGGTGGCGGGGCGGCCGTCGAGCAGTCCGGCGGCGGCGAGCACGTAGGAGCCGGTGCAGATGGACACCATGCGGGCGCCGGGCCGGACGGCGGCGACGGCCGCGGCCACGGCCTCGGGCAGCGGGCCGCCGTCGGCGAGCTCGGGCATGGCGTGCGTGGGCGGCACGATCACGGTGTCGGCGGCGGCGAGGGCCTCGGGCCCGGCGGCGGGCTGGACGGTGAACCCGGCGTCGCTGAGCACGGGCCCGCCGTCGGCGGTGCAGACGGTGACCTCGTACAGCGGGCTGCCGTCCTCGTCGACGGCGCTGCCGAAGACGCGGGAGGGCATGCCGAGCTCGAAGGGCGGGACGCCGGGGAGGGCGAGCACGGCGATCCGGTGCGGGGGCATGGCCAGATCCTGTCACATAGTGGCCGAACGGCCAATACCGCGGCGGCCCGGCCTGCCGGATCGTGGACCGCGTCGCCCCGGAACGGCCGGGGCGCGACCGATGCAGAAGCGAGGCGGACGATGCGCGCGGTGGTAGTGGAGCAGTGGGGCGGGGCCGAGAACCTGGTCGAGCGCGAGCTGGAGCGCCCGGAGCCGGGGCTGGGCGAGGTCCTCGTGCGGGTCCACGCGGCCGGGGTGAACCCGGTGGACTGGAAGACCCGGGCCAGCGGGGCCCTGATCGCGTGGGGCGAGGTCCCGGTCCTCGGCTGGGACGTCTCCGGCACCGTCGAGGCGGTCGGCCCCGGCGTGACGCTGTACCGCCCGGGCGACGAGGTGTACGGCATGCCGAGCTTCCCGCGTCAGGCGGGCGGCTACGCCGAGTACGTGGTGGCCCCGGCCCGGCACCTCGCGCCGAAGCCGGAGTCGCTGACGCACGTCGAGGCGGCGGCGCTGCCGCTGGCCGCGCTGACCGCGTGGCAGGCCCTGGTGGACACGGCGGACGTGCGGCCGGGCCGGCGGGTCCTGATCCACGCGGCGGCCGGCGGGGTCGGCCACTTCGCGGTGCAGATCGCGAAGGCGCGGGGCGCGTACGTGATCGGCACGGCGAGCGCGGCCAAGCACGAGCTGGTGCGCTCGCTGGGCGCGGACGAGGTGATCGACTACCGCGCGGTGCGCTTCGAGGACGCCGTCTCCGACGTCGACGTGGTGCTGGACGGCCTGGGCGGCGAGACGGCGGAGCGGTCGCTCTCGGTCCTGCGGCCCGGCGGCCACCTGATCACCCTGCCCGGCCCGGACGACGTCCCGGCGGCCCCGGAGGGCGTCCGCGCGGACTGGGTCCTGGTCGAGCCGGACCAGGTGGGGCTGCGGGAGATCGCGGGCCTGGTGGCGCGGGGTCAGCTGAAGCCGCTGGTGGAGGCGGTGCTGCCGCTGGGGGACGCGGCGAAGGCCCACGAACTGGGCGAGCGCGGCCGCACCACGGGCAAGATCGTCCTCACGGTGGCGTAACCCCGGCGCCGGGGCTCCGCCCCGACCCCCGCTCCTCAAACGCCGGATGGGCTGGATTTCCCCGCCCGGAACCGGCCCGCAGGGCCACACCTCCGCCGGCCGATCCAGCCCGAGCGGCGATTGAGTGGGCTCGGGCGGAGCCCCAGGGCACCTGGCGGAGCCGGGCCGCACCTTCCAGCCCGAGCGGCGATTGAGCGGGCCCCGGCGAAGCCAAAGCCGCACGGCCAACGCTCCGCCCGACCACACGGGGCTCCGCCCCGCACCCCGCTCCTCAAACGCCGGAGGGGCTGGATATGCCCCCCGAGCCGGCCCGCCGGACCAAACCCCCGCCGAGCCGATCCAGCCCGAGCGGCGATTGAGCGGGACCCGGCGAAGCCCAGGGCACCTGGCGGAGCCCGGCCGCACCCTCCAGCCCGAGCGGCGATTGAGCGGGCCCCGGCGAAGCCCCCGGCACCTGGCGGAGCCGGGCCGGACCATCAAGCCCCCGCGGCGATTGAGCGGGCCCGGTGGAGGCGGAGGCAGGGGTCAGGCCGGGGTGGGGGTGGCGCGGATCGTGGACGCGATCGTGGCCGAGCCGACCACGCGCGTGCCGTCGTAGAGGACGATGGCCTGGCCGGGGGCCACGCCGCGGACCGGCTCGGCGAAGGTGACGCGGAGCTCGCCGTCCACCAGCTCCGCCGTGACCTCCGTCTCGCCGCCGTGCGCCCGCAGCTGCGCCGTGTACGCGGCCGGCCCGTCCGCCGGGGCGACCCCGCACCACCGCGGCTTGATCGCGGTGAGCGCGGTGACGTTCAGGGACTCGGCCGGGCCGACCGTGACGGTGTTGTTCACCGGGGAGATGTCCAGGACGTAGCGCGGCTTGCCGTCCGGCGCCGGGTGCCCGATCCGCAGGCCCTTGCGCTGCCCGATCGTGAAGCCGTACGCGCCGTCGTGGGTGCCGAGCGTGTTGCCCGCCTCGTCCACGATGTCGCCCTCCGCCTTGCCCAGCCGCTTCGCGAGGAAGCCCTGGGTGTCACCGTCGGCGATGAAGCAGATGTCGTGGCTGTCGGGCTTCTTCGCGACCGCCAGGCCGCGCCGCTCCGCCTCCGCCCGGATCTCGTCCTTGGTGGTGACCGTGTCGCCGAGCGGGAACAGCGCGTGGGCGAGCTGCCTGTCGTCCAGGACGCCGAGGACGTACGACTGGTCCTTGGCCATGTCGGAGGCGCGGTGCAGCTCGCGGGAGCCGTCCTCGCGCTCCACGACCGTGGCGTAGTGGCCGGTGCAGACCGCGTCGAAGCCCAGCGCGAGCGCCTTGTCGAGCAGCGCCGCGAACTTGATCTTCTCGTTGCAGCGCAGGCACGGGTTGGGCGTGCGCCCGGCCTCGTACTCGGCGATGAAGTCCTCGACCACGTCCTCGCGGAAGCGCTCGGCGAGGTCCCAGCAGTAGAAGGGGATGCCGATGACGTCGGCCGCGCGGCGGGCGTCGCGCGAGTCCTCCAGCGTGCAGCAGCCGCGCGCGCCGGTCCGGAAGGACTGCGGGTTCGCGGAGAGCGCGAGGTGGACGCCGGTCACGTCGTGGCCGGCTTCGACGGCACGGGCGGCGGCGACGGCGGAGTCCACGCCGCCGGACATGGCGGCCAGGACGCGGAGGCGGCGGGTGGGGCGCGGCAGGGTGTCAGTCATAGCGCCTTCCAGGGTACGGGGAACCGGCCGCGGTCACCGTGCGTTGTTGGCGGCAGGGGGTGAGGCCATGAGGACCAGACGCGTGGTGCTGCTGGGCGGGCTCGGCGTGCTGGCGGCGGCCGCGGTGGCCGGCCGGGAGGAGATCGAGCGCGGGTACTGGCTGCTCCCGGGGGTGTCCAAGCCGCGCAAGGAGGGTGAGCTGGACCATCCGGGGGCCCGGTGGACGGCCGCGTCGCCGGCGAACTGGCGGCTGGCGGACCGGCCGGACGACTACCGGGTGGACCGGATCGTGGTGCATGTCACCCAGGGCGGGTTCAAGAGCTCCGTGGACGCGTTCCGCAACCCGTGGCACAAGGCGTCCGCCCACTACATAGTCCGGCAGGACGGGCACATCGAGCAGATGGTGCGCGAGCTGGACGTGGCCTACCACGCCGGGAACCGCTCGATGAACGAGCGCAGCATCGGCATCGAGCACGTCGGGTTCGTGGACCGGCCGAAGGACTTCACGGCCGCGATGTACGAGTCCTCGGCGCGGTTGGCGGCGGCGATCTGCCGGAGGTACGGCATGACCGCCGACCGGAAGCACATCCTGGGGCACTCCGAGGTGCCCGGAGCCGACCACACCGACCCGGGGCCGCACTGGGACTGGGACCGCTACCTGCGGCTGGTCCGCGCGGAGCTGGAGAAGCCGGCCCCCGCGGCCTGACGCGCATCCGGACGCCGCGACCAGGGGCGGAGGCGAGCAGGGGCGCGGCGCATGCCCGGTGCCGCGCCGCAGGAGTCTGATCTCGACCCTACTGCGTACCGTTGACGCAGACTGCTTCGACTCTCATGGAGATCGTCTCCGGACCTTCGTTGGTTCCGGTGACGGTCCAGGCGATGGGCGCCACCATCGCCGAGAGGGCGATCGACTGCTCTGTTCGAAAACCGGGTCCGGTCGTCTCCGGACCTCCACCTGTGGCGATCTTTCCTTCGGGACAGGAGACTCCAGCGGTGCGGCGCTGGCCAGGGGGGATCTCCACGTACTCGCCGAAGGCCCTCTGAGCACCCGTTACGCCCCCGGCACCGTTCGCCGGAGTCGTCGCCTGAGCGCTCTGACCGCAGGTCGTGTTCTGGTCGCCCGTGACGGTGTTGCCGATTCCTCCGACCGTCCCCATCGGGTAGCACACCTGGACGAGCGGCGAATTGCCCAGCAGCGACAGGAGTCCCACGTCGCCGTCGGCCTGGGCGCCACCGGTGGTGAGGAGCAACGTCGTCGTTGCAGCAGCGCTGATCGTGGCAAGCCGTCTGGTGAGCTTCACTCGACCGACCTTCCGTCCTTGGAGCCGAATCCTGCGCGTCAGTGGACAGGATGGCGATTCCGGCTGTCCGGCAGGCTCTGGGCACGCTGTGAGGTGCGGCTTTCCCCCGAACGGCGTCAGCCGGCGGGTACGGGTTCGGGGCGTCGCGCGGGCTGGTCTCCACGCCCGCGGACCTCGACGCGTTCTGCGACGGTCCGTGCGGGAGCCGCCTGCTGCCCGCCCGGGCGGTGCGGCTGATGACCGGGACACCACCGACGTCGACGGCCGCGATGTGTACCCGGCGGGCAGCCGTTACGGCTACGGTGTCGCCTCTCCCTCCGGGGAGCGGTGGATGCGGCGTTGTGGACTGGTGGGCGCAGCGGTCAGGTCAGGCCTGCGGTGCGGGCGCGTTCCACGGCGGGGCCGATGGCGGCGGCCAGGGCGGCCACGTCCTCCCGGGTGGAGGTGTGGCCGAGGGAGAACCGGAGCGTGCCGCGCGCCAGGTCGGGGTCGGTGCCGGTGGCGAGCAGGACGTGGCTGGGCTGGGCGATGCCCGCGGTGCAGGCGGAGCCGGTGGAGCAGGCGATGCCCTGGGCGTCCAGGAGCAGCAGCAGGGAGTCGCCCTCGCAGCCGGGGAAACTGAAGTGCGCGTTCGCGGGCAGCCGGTCGGCGGGGTCGCCGCCGAGGACGGCGTCGGGGACGGCGGAGCGGACGGCGGCGACCAGTTCGTCGCGCAGGGCTCCGACCTCCGCGGCGAAGTGCTCGCGGCGTTCGGCGGCGAGCCGCGCGGCGACCGCGAAGGCGGCGATGGCGGGGACGTCGAGGGTGCCGGAGCGTACGTGGCGCTCCTGGCCGCCGCCATGCAGCACGGGTACGGGGGTCTGGTCGCGGCCGAGCAGCAGGGCGCCGATGCCGTACGGGCCGCCGATCTTGTGGCCGCTGACGGTCATGGCGGCGAGGCCGGAGTCCGCGAAGCGGACGTCGAGCTGGCCGACGGCCTGGACGGCGTCGGAGTGCAGGGGGATGCCGTACTCGGCGCAGACGGCGGCGAGTTCGGCGACCGGCATGACGGTGCCGATCTCGTTGTTGGCCCACATGACGGTGGCCATGGCGACGTCGTCGGGGTTCCGCTCGATCGCGGTGCGCAGGGCGTCGGGGTGGACCCGGCCGTGGTGGTCGACGGGGAGGTACTCGACGTGGGCGCCCTCGTGCTCGGCGAGCCAGTGCACGGCGTCGAGGACGGCGTGGTGTTCGACGGGCGAGGCGAGTACGCGGGTGCGGGCGGGCTCGGCGTCCCGGCGGGCCCAGAACAGGCCCTTGACGGCGAGGTTGTCGGCCTCGGTGCCGCCTGCGGTGAAGACGACCTCGCTCGGGCGGGCGCCGAGGGCTTCGGCGAGGGCCTCGCGGGCCTCCTCGACGGTGCGCCGGGCGCGGCGGCCGGGGGCGTGCAGGGCGGAGGCGTTGCCGGTGACGGTGAACTGCTCCGTCATGGCGGCGGCTGCCTCCGGCAGCATCGGCGTGGTGGCGGCGTGATCGAGGTAGACCATGATCCCCCGATTCTACGGCCCCCCGCCCGGCCCCGGCCCGCGCCCCGGTGCGGGCGGCGGGCCGGCGGGGCCCGGGGTCAGCGGGGGGCGCGGGCCAGTTGGCGGGACTGGGCCACCAGTTGGTCGGCGGAGTCCCAGACCTCCGCGTCCTCCTCCAGGAATCCCCCGGCCAGGTTCCGCGTCGTGATCGAGACGCGCAGCGGCCCCGGCGCCGGCCGCCGCCGGATGTGGGTGGTGAGCTCGACGGTCGGCGTCCACCCCATCAGGCCCAGGTCGAACGCGGTCGGCGGCAGCGCGTCGACCGCGAGGAGCAGGGAGAGCGGGTCGGCGTCGCGTCCGTCCGCGAGCTCGAACCAGGCCCGCATGTCGCCCTTCCCGGAAGGGACCCCGAGGGCCCAGCCGGCGGTGGCCGGGTCCAGGCGCAGGTGCAGCCGGTCGACGATCGCGGTGCTGCCGGGAATGGGCGCGGAGCCCGCCTCGGGGCCGATGCACTGCTCGTAGGCGGGCATGAGCGGCGGCACCGCCGTGGTGCGCACCTCGTCGGTCAGGGCGTCGAGGTCGCCGTAGGAGGCGAGGACCCGGATGCGTTCGACCTCCGCGCCGGTCTCGGGGTCGTACTGCAGCAGCGAGGCCTGCCCGGTGGAGAGCGTGCGGCCGGCCCGCACCGTCTCGGTGCGGATCACGGCGGGGCCGGGCACCGAGGCGCTCAGGTAGTGCGCGGAGACGGTGAACGGGTCGGGGTGCGGGAGGGCCTCGGACAGGGCGCGGCCGACGAGGGCGAGCAGGTACCCGCCGTTGACGGCGCTGATGATGGTCCAGCCGGCCGAGAGCTCCGCGTCGAAGACACCGGGCTCGCCCGCCCGCGGGGTGACGGCGGTGTCGCGGTCGAACTCGCTCTCACCGATGGATGCCGAAGGTCCCGAAATAGCCATGGGAAAACCGTACACCGTCCTATTACTAAGCGGTAGCTTTTCTAGGGGCGCCGGTCGGGGGCGTCTTCCTGGACCGAGGAACGGCGGTTCCAGGCCAGCGGCGCCTTCCAGTGCAGCCGCATCGCGCCGAGGCGCAGCAGGAAGGTGGTGACCACGGCCACGCCGCTGGTCACGGGGTTGAGCACCTCGAAGGCGATGCACAGCGCGACCATGGTGGCGCCGACCAGGGCGGGCACGGCGTACATCTCCCGGTCGCGCAGCAGCGAGGGCACCTCGTTCGCCAGTACGTCGCGGAGCACGCCGCCCCCGACGGCGGTGGCCACGCCCAGCGCGGCGGAGGCGGTCAGGCCCAGCCCGTACTCGTAGGCCTTTATCGTGCCGCTGACCGAGAACAGGCCGAGCCCGGCCGCGTCGAAGACGTTGATGGCCCGGTTGATCCGCTGCACCTCGGGGTGCAGGAAGAAGACGATCGCCGCCGCCACCAGCGGGGTGACGAAGAAGCTGAGTTCACCGAAGGCGGCCGGCGGGACGGCGCCGATGACCAGGTCGCGGAAGAGTCCGCCGCCGAGGGCGGTGACGAGCGCCAGGACGGCGATGCCGAAGACGTCGAAGTTCTTGCGTACGGCGAGGAGGGCGCCGGCGGTGGCGAAGACGAAGATGCCCGCGAGGTCCAGGACGTGCTGGATGCCGGGCGGGAAGAGATCGTGGAGCACATGCCCATTGTGTCCCGGGCCCCGGCCGTGACTGGAATCCCGCCCTCCGATGTGAGGCAGTGGCCCGGAGGGGAGCGGCAGGGCCAGTGCGCCTCACGGCACACCGGCCCCACCGGGCCGTACGTCGGCTACGCGCCGGCCGGCACCTCGGGCGCCTCCGGGGCGTCCGGCAGCGCCGGGTCGCCGGGGGCCTGGTCCGGCCCGTTCTCCGGGTGGTGGCAGGCGACCTGGTGGCCGGTCTTCAGGGCGGCCAGCGGCGGCTCCTGCGTCTTGCAGATCTGCGTCGCCTTCCAGCACCGGGTGTGGAAGCGGCAGCCGCTCGGCGGCGCGATCGGCGAGGGCACGTCGCCCTTGAGCAGGATGCGGCCGCTCTTCGCGCCGCGGCGCCGGGGGTCCGGGACCGGGACCGCCGACAGCAGCGCGTTGGTGTACGGGTGCATGGGCGTCTCGTAGAGCGACTTGCGGTCGGTCAGCTCGACGATCTTGCCGAGGTACATCACCGCGATCCGGTCCGAGACGTGCCGGATGACCGACAGGTCGTGGGCGATGATCACGTAGGTGAGGCCCAGCTCCTCCTGGAGGTCGTCCAGCAGGTTGACCACCTGCGCCTGGATGGAGACGTCCAGGGCCGAGACCGGCTCGTCCGCCACCACCAGCTTCGGCTTGAGCGCGAGCGCGCGGGCGATGCCGATGCGCTGCCGCTGGCCGCCGGAGAACTCGTGCGGGTAGCGGTTGTAGTGCTCCGGGTTGAGCCCCACCAGCGACAGCAGGCGCTGCACCTCGGCCTTCACCCCGCCCTCCGGGGTGACCCCCTGGAGCTTGAACGGGGCCGAGACGATCGCGCCGACCGTGTGGCGCGGGTTCAGCGAGCCGTACGGGTCCTGGAAGATCATCTGGACGTCGCGGCGCAGCGGACGCATCCCGGCGACCCCGAGGTGGGTGATGTCCCGGCCCTCGAACTCGACCGTGCCGCCGGTGGGTTCCAGCAGCCGGGTGATCAGCCGGCCCATGGTGGACTTGCCGCAGCCGGACTCGCCGACCACGCCGAGGGTCTCACCTCGGCGGACGTCGAAGTCGATGCCGTCGACGGCCTTGACGGCCCCGACCTGGCGGCGCAGCAACCCCTTGTGGATGGGGAAGTGCTTGACCAGGCCGGTCACCCTGAGGAGGGGTTCCGCGGAGGACTCGGCCTGCTCGGGCAGCGTGGGCGCGCCCGCCTTCTTGATGTCGGTCACAGCTTCGGCGCAATCTCTTCGGTCCAGATCCGGGTCCGCTCCTCCTGCGACATGTGGCAGGCGGACCAGTGCCGCTCCCCGTCCGGGGTCACCAGCTCCGGACGCACGGTCCGGGTGAGGTTGTCCTTCGGGACGTCGGCGTACGGGCAGCGCGGGTTGAAGGCACAGCCGCCGGGGATGTTGATCAGGCTGGGCGGGGAGCCCTTGACCGGGATGAGACGGTCGGTCTGGTCGCGGTCGATGCGCGGCATCGAACCGAGCAGGCCCCAGGTGTAGGGGTGCCGGGGCTCGTAGAAGACCTTCTCGGCGGAGCCGCGCTCCACGCAGCGGCCGCCGTACATCACGAGGATGTCGTCGGCCATCTCGGCGACCACGCCGAGGTCGTGCGTGATCATGATGACGGCGGAGCCGAACTCCTTCTGCAGGTCCCGGATGAGGTCGAGGATCTGCGCCTGCACGGTGACGTCCAGGGCGGTGGTCGGCTCGTCCGCGATCAGCAGCTCGGGATTGTTGACCAGGGCCATCGCGATCATGGCGCGCTGGCGCATGCCCCCGGAGAACTCGTGCGGGTAGGCGTCGACCCGCTTGGACGGCTCGGGGATGCCGACCCGGTCCAGCATCTCGACCGCCCGCTTGCGCGCGGTCTTCTTGTCGACGTCGTGGTGCGTGCGGTACGCCTCGACGATCTGGTGGCCGACCGTGTAGTACGGGTGCATCGCGCTCAGCGGGTCCTGGAAGACCATCGCCATCTTGCGGCCGCGCAGCCGGCGCACCTCGTCGGCGTCGGCACGCACCAGCTCCTCGCCGTCGAGCCAGACCTCGCCCTGGATGGCGGGGCGGCTGCGGGCGTTGCCGGTGCGGTGCAGGCCCATGATGGCCAGCGAGGTCACCGACTTGCCGGAGCCGGACTCGCCGACGATGCCGAGGGTCTTGCCGCGTTCCAGATCGAAGGAGAGCCCGTCGACGGACTTGACCATGCCGTCGTCCGTCGGGAAGTGGACCTTCAGGTCGCGCACGGAGAGGAAGGCGCCCTCGGATCCCGCGGGTCCCGACTGCCGGGGGACCAGCGGGGCGGGGGTGGTGGTGTGGTTCTCGGTCACGTCAGCCTCACGCGCGGGTCGATGACGGCGTACAGCATGTCCACGATCAGGTTCGCCATCACGACGAAGAGCGCCGCGAGCAGGGTGACGCCCATGATCACGGGAAGGTCGCCGTCCCGGATCGCGCCGACGGCCGCGGTGCCCAGGCCCTGGAAGTTGAAGGTGGTCTCGGTCAGGACGGCGCCGCCGAGGAGGCCGCCGAAGTCCAGGCCGAACATCGTGACGAGCGGGGTGAGCGTGGAGCGCAGCGCGTGCTTGCGGATGACCACCCGCTCGGTGAGGCCCTTGGCGCGGGCCGTGCGGATGTAGTCCTCGCCGAGGACCTCCAGCATGGTGGCGCGGGTGATCCGGGCGTAGGTGGCGGCGAAGAGGAACGCGAGCGTGACCCAGGGCAGGATCATGCTGTTGAGCCAGGCTCCCGGATCCTCGGTGAGGGGCCGGTAGTTCGACACGTCGAGCCAGCCGAGTCCGTAGACGAGGACGGCGGGGGCGAGCATGCCGGTGAAGAAGATCGGCAGCGAGACGCCGGCGAGGGCGCCGACCATCACGGTGCGGTCGATCACGGTGCGCCTCTTGAGCGCCGAGATCACACCGGTCAGGACGCCCGCGAGCACCCAGATCACGGCCGCGCCCAGGGCGAGCGAGACGGTCACCGGGATGCGGTCGAGCATCATGTCCCACACCGGCGTCTCGCTCTTGAACGAGTAGCCGAAGCAGGGCGCCGGGCAGTGGGTCGTGTCGACGCCGTTGTCGTAGTCGCGGCCGGCGACGATGCCCTTCACGAAGAGCAAGTACTGCTCGGAGATGGGCTTGTCGAAGCCCATCTTCACGCGGATGCCCGCCAGGGCGGTCTCATTGGTCTCGCGGCCGGCGTACATCAGCGCGGGATCGGACCCGGTGATCTTCGGCACCGCGAAGAAGATGCCGAAGGTGACCACGGAGACCACCAGCAGCGTGGCGACGACGTTGAACAGTCGCCGGATGAGGTAGACGAGCACTGCAGTCGGCCGCCAGGGCCGGCGGCCGCCGCCCCTCGTGGGGACGGCAGCCGCCGCCTGCGGCCTTCACCTGCCCTTCGGACTAGCGCATGTGCGGTGAAGGCACGTGCCTGACTGTTACTTGACGACGCCCACCGTGGCGAGGTCGATCTTGCCCATGGACTCGTTGAAGTAGACGTTCGTCAGACGCGGGTTGTGGTAGACGAAGGCCTTGTCGAAGTTGATGGGCAGGTACAGCGCCTTCTCCATCACCTTCTTGTTGATGTCCGTGTAGAACGGCGCGGCCTCTTCGGGGGTCTTGGCGGCAGCGGCGTCGTCGAACAGCTTGTTGATCTCGGGGTCGTTGATCTCGGTGTAGTTGTTGTTGCCGTTCGGCAGGATGAACGATCCGTCGACCAGCGGCTGCAGGAAGCCCGCGCCGGAGTTGTAGTCGGCGCCCCAGCCCATGACGATGATTCCGTAGCCCTTCTTCTTCACGTTCTCGGGCGAACCGATCGTGGAGGAGGAGAGCTTGCCGTCGTACTGGTCGATCTTGGCCTTGATGCCGACCTTGTCCAGCGCCTGCTGGAGCGACTCCGCGGTCTTGACCTCGGCGGCGCGGTTGTTGCGGACCGCGATGGTGGTCTCGAAGCCGTCCGGCTTGCCGCAGGCCTTCAGGGCCTCCTTGGCCTTGTCCGGCTGCGGGACGCCCTTGGTCAGACCGTACGGGTCGTAGGACTTGTCGGAGCCGGGGATGCCGGGGGGCAGCATGTTGGCGCCGAGGTCACCGCTGGTCGGGCCGCCGCGGGCGGTCTGCAGGGACTTCGGGTCGGCCGCGTAGATGACGGCCTTGCGGCACTCGATGTTGTCGAACGGCGCGACGGTCTGCGGGAAGGCCATGTAGCGGATGTAGCCGGTGAACGGGTTGTCCGCGTGCTTCTTCAGGTTGGGGTCACGGAGGACCTTGTTCTTGGCCGCGGTCAGCAGGCCGGTGCCGTCGACGGCGAGGTCGATGTCGCCGTTGAGCAGGCGCTGGTCCATGTCCTCGGCGTTGGTGGTGACCGTGAAGGTGACCTTGTCCGGCAGGCCCTTGCGGATCGTGTCCGTCTTCGGGTCCCAGTTCTCGTTGCGGACGAAGGTGGCGCCCTTGCCGGCGGTGAAGGACTCGACCTTGTACGGGCCGGTGGAGACCGGCTTGTTGGTGTACTTGGCGCCCTCGTCCTTGGAGGCCGGGACCGGCGAGGAGGACGGCATGGCCAGCAGGTAGCTGAAGTCGGAGCTCGGGGAGGCCAGGTTGAAGACGATGGTCTTGTCGTCCGGCGTCTGGACCGACTTCAGACCCATCTTGTTGGGGTCGGTGTCCTTGTACGGGCCGGGGTACTTCTGGCCCTGGTCGAGGACGTCGATCAGGTACGTCGGGCCACCGGACAGCACGTCCTGCGCGAAGACGCGCTCGATGCCGTACTTGATGTCCTTCGAGGTGATCGGGGTGCCGTCCTCGAACTTCACGCCGTCCTTGAGCTTCAGCGTGTAGGTCTTGCCGTCGTTGGTGATCTCCGGCAGGGCCTCGGCGAGGTCCGGGACCAGCTTGGTGCCGTCCTTGCCCGGCTTGCTGTCGTAGGCGAGCAGCTGGCGGACGTACAGGCGCTGCATGTTCCAGACGAAGCCGTAGTAGGCGCGCGCCGGGTCCAGGTAGTCCACGTCCTGCGGCGACCAGAGCTTGAGCTCGCCGCCCTTCTTGTCGGACGCGTTGACGAAGCCCTTGGTCGCCGCGTCGAAGGCCGCGCCCGCGGCGTCGGTGCTGCCCTTGCCCTCGTCCTTGCCCCCGCCACCGCACGCGGCGGTCAGCGACAGGGCGGCGACCACGGCGGTGATCGCGATTGCCTGCTTTCTGCGGATCACGGTGTGTCCAACCTCCATGAGTGGGTGAATCGTTGAAGCGGTTCAGCTGCCCTTGGGGTCGAGTGCGTCGCGCAGCCCGTCCCCGAAGAGGTTGAACGCCAGGACAGTGATGAAGATCGCGAGACCGGGGACGACCATGAACATCGGTGCGTCCTGGTAGATGGGGACGGCGTCGGACAGCATCTTGCCCCAGGACGCGGTGGGCGGCTTGACGCCGGCACCGAGGAAGCTGAGGGCCGCCTCCGTCAGGATGTTGGTCGGGATGATCAGGGTCGCGTAGACCAGGATCGGGGCGACCAGGTTGGGCAGCAGCTCCTTGATCAGGATGTAGCCGCGGCCGGCGCCGAGGCTGCGCGCGGCCTCCACGTACTCCCGTTCGCGCATCGAGATCGTCTGGCCCCGGACGATGCGCCCGATGTACGGCCAGCCGAAGAACCCGATGACGACGACCAGGACGCCCATGCGGACGCCGGTGCCCTCGAAGCCCCACACGGAGTTGGGGACCACGGAGACCAGGGCGATGGTGAAGAGCAGCTGCGGGAAGGCCAGCAGCAGGTCCATCACGCGGCTGATCAGGGCGTCGACCCAGCCGCCGAGGTAGCCCGCGAGGGCGCCCAGCAGGCTGCCGATGATCACCGAGACGAAGGCGGCGAGGAAGGCCACGGTCAGGGAGATCCGCGCGCCGTAGACGATCCGGCTGAACACGTCGCGCCCGTTGATGGGTTCGACGCCGAGCAGGTAGTCGCTGCTCATGCCGCCGAAGGCCCCGACCGGGGTGCCGAGGTCGGGATCGAGGAGATCCTCGTGGAACTCGTTGGGCGGGTGGCCCAACAGGCTCACGATCTGCGGGGCGAAGACCGCCACCAGGATCAGGAGGATCACGACCAGGCCGCCGGTCAGCGCCACTTTGTCGCGCTTGAGGCGCATCCAGGCGATCCGGCCCGGTGAGCGGCCTTCGATGGCCTTGGCAGGGACGTCGGCTACGGCAACGGTCGCGGGTGCTTCTTCCGCGCTCGTGTCGTGCAGTGGTGCCGTCATCGTGGTGGGGACCCCTCTCGGCCGACGGGTGAGCCGGCCCATGCCCGCCGCTGTGGCGGCGTTGGTGCGGAGTGGCGCTGTGAAGTGCGGGTACCGAGCCGGATATTGGCAGTGACTGGCAGGACTGACCGGCTCTTGGTGGGGGAGTCTTCATCGGGCGCTCGAGCCGCCGCCAGACCCGCAGATGAATGGATGCGCAACCGTGATGTGAGGGTCGGATTCCCGTTATCCGAACTTCGTTGCCGCCTGAGCGGAGCAAGACCGTCCGTTCGGTACGGAATCGGACATCGCGCTCAACTGCCTTCAGCAAGGCCTTATTTGGGCGTCCAACCCACCCGAACCCGGACAACGGGAAGGCCGCACGGAACGGTCGGTTCCATGCGGCCTGATACGGGTGTCTCGCCTGGTGGTCAGTACGCCGCGGCGGGTCCCTCGCGGTCGTAGAAGGGCCGGGCCTGGGAGCGCAGCCACATCGCGACGGGGTCGTGTTCGTCGGCGAGGGCCACGGTGCACACCGGCACGCCCTCGGGGACGGCGCCCACCGACTGGCGCATCATCTCGCGCACCGCCTCCAGGGCGGCCGGGGAGGAGTCGTACAGGTCGAGCCCGACGGCGAGGTACGGGGAGCCGAGCGCGGGCTGCACCCAGGCCCGGCGGAGCGAGCGGACGGCCGGGGTCCGGTGGGCGTGCTGGGTCAGCAGCCCGTAGAACTGCGGCAGCTCGATCGAGGGCTCGGTCAGCCGCAGCGGGCCGGCCGGCATCCGGTCCAGGCCGGTGGCGATGCGCCGCAGGTCGGCCCAGGGGATGCCCAGGCCGCCGCCGGCGTCGTGCGGATTGAGCCAGAGCCCCCAGCGGTCGGGGTAGAGGGCGCGGGCGACGTCCCGGCCCGTGATCACCTCGTAGCCGCGGTTCCAGCCGCTGGCGGCGAGCTCCTGCGGGGAGGTCACGCAGGGCGCGTAGCCGAGCCCCTCGACCTCCATGCCGCCGTACTGGGCGTCCGGCGAACCCGGCTGCCCGTGCCAGAGCAGCATCCACAGCCTGCCCTCGGCGAGGGCGTGCAGCAGCGCCTCGTAGTTCTCGTAGCGCCCGGGGGTCACCTGGCGCATCATGTGCTCGACCTGCCCGGCCGCGGCCGTGCCTGACGCACTCACCCGGTACCCCTCTTCGTCCGCCCGTCGTTCAAGCCCGGAAATGGAAACAGCTTACGGGTGCCTAGGGGAGATAGAACGGGTGCACGCGCTCACGGATGTGGTCGGCCACGGGATCCGCGGTGCCGTCCAGCAGGATCAGGTGCACCGGCCAGGGCGGCTGTACGCGGTTCAGGGCGCGGCCCAGGGCGTCCATCGCGGCGTCCCGGTGCTCGGGCGTCCATCCCGCCAGTTGGACACCCACGTACAGCTGGGGGGCGCCCGCCTCGACGCTCGCCAGGCAGCGGCGGGCGGACGTGACGGCCCCGGTGGCCCGGAACTCCTCGGCGGCGGCGGTCAGGAAGTCGACCGGGTCCTGCTGCCAGTCCGGTTCGAAGAGCCGGACCCGGCCGCCGGTGGCGGGCCCGTCGAGCTCGGTGCGCCCGGCCCGGCAGAGCTCGGCGACGGCGGGCGGGGGCAGCGGCACTCCGACCGCGCCCTCGGGGTTCACGGCGATGCCGAGCTGCGGGGGCAGTCCGCGGGCGAACTCCACGGCCGGGACCACGCCGAAGTCCATGCCGGGGCCGACGCAGGTGAGGAACTGGGCCTCGGAGCTGTAGACGGGGACGAACGGGGCGCCGCCGATGTCCGTGGTGGGCAGCCGGAGGCTGGCGCTGTCCGGCGCGCCGCCGGCCGGGAGCGGCACCCAGAGGTCGCTGCGGGACAGCACCTCCAGGATGCGGGGGCCGGCGGCGGGGTCGCCGAGGGCCGCGCCGAGCGCCTGTTCCAGTTCGTTGGCGGGCCAGCCGTTGCCCTGCATCGTCGCGCCTTCCCGTGGTGCGGCCCAGTGTCGCGCCGAGCGTAGCGGCTCCCGCCGGGCGCGGACGCGGGGGTCCGCCCCGCGGGCGCGCGCACGCCCGCGGGGTCCGCGCCTGCGGGGGGGGCGCGCACGGCCGCGGGGCCTCCGCTACGGGCCGAAGGTGACGCGGGTCAGCCGGGAGGCGGCGGGCCGGTCGAGCAGGACCGCCGAGGCGCAGCCCGCGGGGAGCCGGCCGGACTCGGCCGCGCGCAGCAGCCGGGAGGCAGCGGCGCGGTGCCGGGCGAAGGCGTACGCCGAGACGCCGCGGCCGCGCACGGCCTGCCCGGCCAGGGCCTCCTCGGGCGAGGCGTCGAGCAGGACCAGGTGCAGGGCACGGCCGCGCCGCCGGGCGGCCCGGCCGAGCAGGAGCCGCACCCAGCTCTGGGTGCCGCAGTCGTGGACGACCACGGAGCGGCCGGAGCGCAGGGCCCGGACCAGCCCGGCGTAGTGGTCGAGCCGGACCAGTGGCCGGTAGACGGCGTAGGGCAGGGCGGCGGGCATCCGCCGCTCCCAGCGCTCGCGGACGTCCTGGGAGTCGATGCCGCGCTCCGCGGCGGTCCGCTTGATCAGGGTGCTCTTGCCGCCGCCGGGCAGCCCGGAGACCACCACGATGTCGCCGTCGGCGAAGCCGAGCCGGGCCGGGCCGGCGCCCCGGCCGCGCAGGTCCCGGACGGTGGGTCGGGCGGCGGCCGGGGCCCCGGCCGCTCCGGCGCGGGCGGCTACGGCGGCGCGCGGCACCGGGACGGCCGCCGCCGCCACTGCCGCCGCCGCCCGCGCTCTCTCCGATGTCACCGGTCCGAATCTCCGCACAGTGTCCGCCTCCCCCGCCTCGGGTCACCGGGACCCTTTCCCCCCGAGTGTAAAGAGACGGTAATCCGGCCGGGGCGGTTCCGGCCGAGTGCCGGAACGGGGCCGCCGGACCCCGGCCGCCGGGCCTGCGGACCCCGAACCGCTGGGCCTCCGGACGCGCAGGTGACAGGTCCGCACTCACTTTCGGGCCCGCCCGCCCATCCGGGCGGATCCCGTGCAATGATGTGCGCCAACTGGACACCAACTGCATACCGGCCGCTTGAATCCGCGCGGGAGAGTTCCGGAAAGACCCCAGGCCCGTGCCGGGGACGCCGGGCGCCGAAGGAGCAAGACCCTCCCTTGAATCTCTCAGGCCCCGTACCGCGTGGATGAGGCAGATCTGAAAAGCGAGCCCCGCCGTCCGTCCGGCGCGGCTCCACCCAAGGTGCAAGCCGGGGACGCCACGCGCGACACCCGGCGAACCTCTCAGGTTCCATGACAGATGGGGAGGATCGTCCTCGTCATGTCATGTCGATGCCCTGGGACCTGGGAGCCGTACCCATGAGCAATGCCCCCCGTCTGACCGCCCTCGATGCGCTGCACCGCGAGCTCGGTGCGACCATGACCGACTTCGCGGGCTGGGACATGCCGCTGCGCTACGGCAGCGAGCGCGACGAGCACAACGCGGTCCGCACCAAGGCCGGGCTCTTCGACCTCTCCCACATGGGCGAGATCACCCTGACCGGCCCGGAGGCCGTCAAGGCGCTCGACTACGCGCTGGTCGGCAACATCTCCACGGTCGGCGTCGGCCGCGCCCGCTACACCCACATCTGCCAGGAGGACGGCGGGATCCTCGACGACCTGATCGTCTACCGCCTCGGCGAGACCGAGTTCATGGTCGTGGCGAACGCCTCCAACGCGCAGGTGGTCCTCGACGCGCTGACGGAGCGCGCCGCCGGCTTCGACACCGAGGTCCGCGACGACCGCGACGCCTACGCGCTGATCGCCGTCCAGGGCCCGGAGTCCCCCGGCATCCTGAAGTCGCTGACCGACGCCGACCTGGACGGCCTGAAGTACTACGCCGGCCTGCCCGGCACGGTCGCCGGCGTCCCGGCGCTGATCGCCCGCACCGGCTACACCGGCGAGGACGGCTTCGAGCTGTTCGTGAAGCCGGAGCACGCCGTCGCCCTGTGGCAGGCCCTGACGGAGGCCGGCGCGGGCGCCGGTCTGGTCCCGTGCGGCCTGTCCTGCCGCGACACCCTGCGCCTGGAGGCGGGCATGCCGCTGTACGGGCACGAGCTGACCACCGCCCTCACCCCGTTCGACGCGGGCCTGGGCCGGGTCGTGAAGTTCGAGAAGGAAGGCGACTTCGTCGGCCGCGCCGCGCTGGAGGCCGCCGCCGAGAAGGCCGGGGCCGAGGCCCCGCGCAAGCTGGTCGGCCTGATCGCCGAGGGCCGCCGGGTGCCGCGCGCCGGGTTCTCCGTGGTCGTGGACGGCAAGGTGGTCGGCGAGGTGACCTCCGGCGCGCCCTCCCCCACCCTGGGCAAGCCGATCGCCATGGCGTACGTGGACGCGGACCACGCCGCGCCCGGCACCTCCGGCGTCGGCGTGGACATTCGCGGTACCCATGAGCCCTACGAGGTCGTGGCCCTGCCGTTCTACAAGCGCCAGAAGTGACGATCGCCCCACCGGCACCCGTCTCACCCGGCAAGACCACAGTTCACCAGCACTCCCCCGCATCCAGGAGAATCAGGTCATGAGCAACCCCCAGCAGCTGCGCTTCAGCAAGGAACACGAGTGGGTCTCGGAGGCCGACGCGGACGGCGTCGCCACGGTCGGCATCACCGAGTACGCGGCCAACGCGCTCGGTGACGTCGTCTACGCCCAGCTGCCCGCGGTCGGTGACACCGTCACCGCCGGCGAGTCCTGCGGCGAGCTGGAGTCCACCAAGTCCGTCAGCGACCTGTTCGCGCCGGTGTCCGGCGAGGTCGTCGAGGCTAACCAGGACGTCGTGGACGACCCGGCGCTCGTGAACACCGCCCCCTTCGAGGGCGGCTGGCTGTTCAAGGTCAAGATCACCGGCGGCGCCGAGGACCTGATGTCCGCCGACGAGTACAGCTCCTTCACCGCCGGCTGATCCAGCCGAGAACATAAGGGTAGAGATGTCTGTTCTGAACACCCCTCTGCACGAGCTCGACCCGGACGTCGCCGCCGCCGTCGACGCGGAGCTCGCGCGCCAGCAGTCGACCCTGGAAATGATCGCGTCGGAGAACTTCGCCCCGGTCGCCGTCATGGAGGCCCAGGGCTCGGTCCTGACCAACAAGTACGCCGAGGGCTACCCGGGCCGCCGCTACTACGGCGGCTGCGAGCACGTCGACGTCGTCGAGCAGATCGCCATCGACCGGATCAAGGCCCTGTTCGGCGCCGAGGCCGCGAACGTCCAGCCGCACTCGGGTGCGCAGGCCAACGCCGCCGCCATGTTCGCGCTGCTGAAGCCGGGCGACACCATCATGGGCCTGAACCTGGCCCACGGCGGTCACCTGACCCACGGCATGAAGATCAACTTCTCCGGCAAGCTCTACAACGTGGTCCCGTACCACGTCGGCGAGGACGGCCAGGTCGACATGGCCGAGGTCGAGCGCCTGGCCAAGGAGAGCAAGCCGCAGCTGATCGTCGCCGGCTGGTCCGCCTACCCGCGCCAGCTCGACTTCGCCGCCTTCCGCCGGATCGCGGACGAGGTCGGCGCGTACCTGATGGTCGACATGGCCCACTTCGCGGGCCTGGTCGCCGCGGGCCTCCACCCGAACCCGGTGCCGCACGCCCACGTGGTCACCACCACCACGCACAAGACCCTCGGCGGTCCGCGCGGTGGCGTGATCCTGTCCACCCAGGAGCTCGCCAAGAAGATCAACTCCGCGGTCTTCCCCGGTCAGCAGGGCGGTCCGCTGGAGCACGTGATCGCGGCCAAGGCGGTCTCCTTCAAGGTGGCGGCCTCGCCGGAGTTCAAGGAGCGCCAGGAGCGCACCCTGGAGGGCGCGAAGATCCTCGCCGCCCGCCTGGTGCAGGACGACGTCAAGGCCGTGGGCGTGGACGTGCTGTCCGGCGGCACCGACGTGCACCTCGTCCTGGTCGACCTGCGCAACTCCGAGCTGGACGGCCAGCAGGCCGAGGACCGCCTCCACGAGGTCGGCATCACGGTCAACCGGAACGCCATCCCGAACGACCCGCGGCCGCCGATGGTCACCTCGGGCCTGCGGATCGGCACCCCTGCGCTGGCCACCCGCGGCTTCGGGGCCGAGGACTTCACCGAGGTCGCCGACATCATCGCCGAGGCGCTGAAGCCGTCGTACGACGCCCAGGCCCTCCGCGCCCGCGTCACCGCGCTGGCCGAGAAGCACCCGCTGTACCCGTCGCTCTGACGGCGCCGAGTCGGGCCCGGCTCCCCCGCGTGATCCGGGGGGCCGGGCCCTTCTCATGACCCGCGTCGCGCGCGGGACCGCACCGCCGGCGTCCCCGCGCGGGGCGTGAGCCGACTCACGCCCGGCCGACCCCGTCCCGACGCCTCCCGCAGCCGAGCCGTTCACCTCCGCGGGTTAGGCTCGTCTGTCGGACAAAATCCGCACACATCATGATCTCCTGCCCCTCCACGAGCAGACAAAGGAGTCCGACGTGGCCATCTCCGTCTTCGATCTCTTCTCGATCGGCATCGGTCCCTCTTCCTCCCACACCGTCGGACCGATGCGCGCCGCCCGCATGTTCGTGCAGCGGCTGAAGAAGGACGGAGTCCTCGCCCAGACCACGTCCGTCCGCGCCGAGCTGTACGGCTCGCTGGGCGCGACCGGGCACGGCCACGGCACCCCCAAGGCCGTCCTGCTCGGCCTGGAGGGCCACTCCCCCCGGTCCGTGGACGTGGAGACCGCCGACGACGAGGTCGAGCGCATCCGGCAGTCCGGCCGGCTCCGCCTCCTCGGCGCGGAGATAGGGTCCGCCCACGAGATCGACTTCCACGAGCCGAGCCAGCTGATCCTGCACCGGCGCCGCGCCCTGCCGTACCACGCGAACGGCATGACCCTCTTCGCGTACGACTCCTCCGGCGCCCCGCTGCTGGAGAAGACGTACTACTCGGTCGGCGGCGGCTTCGTCGTGGACGAGGACGCGGTGGGCGAGGACCGGATCAAGCTCGACGACACCGTCCTCAAGCACCCCTTCCGCTCCGGCGACGAGATGCTCCGCCTGACCCGCGAGACCGGCCTGTCGATCTCCTCCCTGATGCTGGAGAACGAGAAGGCCTGGCGGACCGAGGAGGAGATCCGCGAGGGACTGCTGGAGATCTGGCGGGTCATGCAGGCCTGCGTGGCGCGCGGCATGTCGCGCGAGGGCATCCTCCCGGGCGGCCTGAAGGTCCGCCGCCGCGCCGCCACCACCGCCCGCAAGCTGCGCTCCGAGGGCGACCCGCAGGCGCTCGCGATGGAGTGGATCACCCTCTACGCGATGGCGGTGAACGAGGAGAACGCGGCGGGCGGGCGGGTCGTCACGGCCCCCACCAACGGCGCCGCCGGCATCATCCCGGCCGTCCTGCACTACTACGTGAACTTCGTGCCCGGCGCGGACGAGGACGGCGTGGTCCGCTTCCTCCTCGCGGCCGGCGCGATCGGCATGCTCTTCAAGGAGAACGCCTCCATCTCCGGCGCCGAGGTCGGCTGCCAGGGCGAGGTCGGCTCCGCCTGCTCGATGGCCGCGGGCGCGCTGGCCGAGGTGCTGGGCGGCAGCCCCGAGCAGGTCGAGAACGCCGCCGAGATCGGCATGGAGCACAACCTGGGCCTGACCTGCGACCCGGTCGGCGGCCTGGTGCAGATCCCGTGCATCGAGCGGAACGGCATGGCGGCCGTGAAGGCGGTCACCGCGGCGAAGATGGCGATGCGCGGCGACGGCAGCCACAAGGTGTCCCTCGACAAGGTCATCAAGACCATGAAGGAGACCGGCGCCGACATGAAGATCAAGTACAAGGAGACGGCGCGCGGCGGCCTGGCCGTCAACGTCATCGAGTGCTGACGCGGGCCCTCCGCGGCGCGGGGGGGGGGGGGGGCGCCCGGGGCCCCCCCCCCCCCCCCGCGGGCCCGCCCCCCCCGCCCCCCGGCCGGGGGCCCCCCCCCGGCCCCCCCCGGGGGGTTAGTGGGGGGGGGCGGGC